>JBKQNE010000024.1:0-147793 GCA_052146355.1 Binataceae bacterium (SeqCode)
ACGTGGCCTTGGCTGTCGATGTAGGACCGCTCCGAGGTCCGGGCCCGCTCGAGCCACTTGGTGTCGTCCTCACTCAGCGGCCCGAATGGTGCGAAGTCGAATCTAGACCGTTTGGATCTACGAACCAAAAGTTGCCTCGTCACCAGCGCGGTTGAGAAGGTCCACGATGAGGTATAGCCGCGGCCGAATGTCACGCTTGTTCTTTGTCTATCTGATGGCGAGCAAGACGCGGGTGCTCTACGCCGGAGTAACGAATGATATCGAGAGGCGCGTTTATGAACACAAGACCGGTAAGTTTCCGGGTTTTACATCGCAGTACTATGTGAAAAAGCTGGTTTATTACGAAGAGGCCCGTAGTGCCGCGACGGCAATTGCACGGGAAACAGAGATCAAACGTTGGACGCGTGCGAAAAAAGTGCCGTTGATCCAATCGACAAATCCGGAGTGGCATGACCTGGCAAAGGATTGGTATGCGTCTAACTTCTAACGGCGTCCGGATGGTCTCGATTTCATCATCCCGAGCGGGTTCCTCGGAACGATGAATCCAGACCATCCGCGTGGTCACGACTTCTGATCATCCAGGGAGCGCTTCGAGAAAGAGCACGGCTGCTGTGAAGAAAAATGATTCGATAGCTGATTTGGTTCTGCAGAGTGGCAGGATATATACCGTCGATCCGGCGAATCCCTGGGCTGAAGCGCTTGCGATTCGTGATGGCAAAATTGTCTTCGTTGGCGCGGACAGCGAGGTTAAATCGCTGATAGCGTCGGACACCCGGATCATCGACTTGAAGGACAAGATGGTCATGCCGGGGATCAACGACGTGCACACGCATCCTCTGCTCGGCGGCCGAGCCGACCTCTATGAATGCCATTTCCTGCCGACGCTCTCGCTCGAAGAAGTTCTCGCAACGGTTCGCGACTATGCCAGCAGGGCCAAGCCCGGAGCCTGGATAGTCGGCGGTGCATGGGGCAGCAATTTCACCACCCAGCTTTCAACTCTCGAGTCGCTGCGGGCACTCGACGAGGCCAGCGCGGGCCATCCGGTCTTGCTACGCGATGACAGCGTGCATAACCGCTGGGTCAACACGTGCGCCCTCGAACTCGCCGGCATCGATTCCGGCACTCCCGATCCTGTCGGCGGTATCATCGTCAGGGATGAAGCGACGGGCGCTCCCGTCGGGCTGCTATTCGAGTCGGCGGTCGGAAGGGTCGAGCGGGCCGCTCAGGAGGCCAATCCTTATTCGCTCGAAACCGATGCAGCGGCGCTCGCGCGTGCGATCGAAATTGTGAATTCATTCGGCGTCACCGGCCTGCAGGATGCGGCCGTCAGCGGCGGCGTTTTGTCCGCTTACAACACCCTCGATGCGGCGGGAAAACTCTCGGTCTGGGTGGTCGGTTCCATGATGGCTGAGCCGACCGCATTCCTGGGTAATCTCGTCGGCGACGACCTGATCGATCAACGCGCACAATTCGCCAGCCCGCACGTGCGACCGAGCTTCGTCAAGATATTTCTGGACGGTGTCCCGATGTCGCGAACGTCCGCTTTCATCGAGCCGTATCTTCCCGACAAAGCGCACGGCTGCTGTTTTCGCGGCGCGACCATAAAGACCGTTCCGGAATTGGCCCGCATGATCGCAAAACAGGAAGACCGTGGCCTCGCCGTCAAAATCCATTGCGCAGGTGACGCGGCAGTGAGGACCGCCCTTGACGCGATTGAAGTCGTGCGATCGTTTAAGGGTGCGACGCCTCTCGCGCATCAGATTGCGCACGCCGGTTTTATCGACCCCGCCGATATTCGGCGCTTTAAAGATTTGAACGTCGTCGCGGATCTCTCGCCAATCCTCTGGTACCCCAACCAGATCATCGATGGTATCGAGCAAGCCGTCGGCGACCGCGTTCGTCAATATTGGCCCAATCGCGACCTGCTCGAAGCGGGCGTCCTGATTGCGACCGGCACCGATTGGCCCGTCATTCCCAATCCCGACCCCTGGTCCGGTCTCGAGGGACTGATCACCCGCCGCAATCCGGATGGGCAATTCGACGGCGCGCTGTGGCCCGAGCAGGCGGTCGATCTGCCAACCGCAATCGAGGCTTACACCGTCAATCCTGCTCGCGCGATGGGAATCGAGAGCGTGACGGGCTCGCTCTCGGTTGGAAAATCAGCCGACGTGATTGTGCTGGACAGAAATCTGTTCGAAATCGCGGCGTCCGACATCGCCGATACCAAGGTGCTTACCACTTTCTTCGAAGGACGCGTCGTCTACCAGCGCCAATAAAGCGCGCAGCCGCTTCCGGAACTCGACGGTCTATTTCAGGCAACGGGCCAGGCTCGTCCGCCATTTTTTTACTTCTGAACGTCCAGCACGATTTTGATCCATCCTTCGCGGCGCTCGTCGAAGTTGCTAAAGGCGTTGGGTGCCTCGGCCAGCGGCAATCGATGGGAGACGATTCGTCCGGGACTGATTCGGCCGCTGACGATCAGATCGCGCAGAAACAGATTGTAGCGCTCATCATGATCACGTCCGAGGCCGATCGAAATGCCCTTGCGGAAAAGAGTCCCCCACGGGGCTGTCAATTTTCCCTCGCGTGCCGGTTCGGTTGCAGCCAAGGGATCCTTCTCGATGTACACCCCGATGATGCCGAGGCGGCCAGCCGGATTTATTAGCCGGGCAAGATCGTTGACGACCGTCCAGGGTGCCTCATGCCCGGGGTGCTCGCGATCCCAGGCTTGAAAACCGACTGCATCGATACCGCACGTCACTCCATCCATCACACCCTCCCCACGCCATGCCGAGGGAAAGCGCCTGCGATTGCGCGCAAGCATCTCTTTGATCTGCTCAACCGGATCGCCTTTGCGATAATCGATCGGAACCGCGCCGAGTTCCTCGGCCTTGCGCAGCCGCGAGTCTATCGCGTCGACGACATATACCTCGGACGCGCCGCGCAACCGTGAGCACAACGCCGTAAGCAGGCCGATCGCGCCGGCGCCGAAAATCGCAACGGTATCGCCAGCGGAAACCTTGACCAGTTCTGTCGCGTGATAGCCGGTCGGAAGGGCATCGGCCAGCAGCACAAAATCGTGCTCCCAATCATCGCCGGGCTGTCCAGGCAAGCGCACGCAATTCGCGTCCGCGAAGGGTATCCGCACCAGTTCCGCCTGCGCGCCCTTATAGCCGCCCATGCCCGGGTAGCCATAAGCCGCGCCCCACGATCCGGGGTTTGTGATCAGGCAAGCCGCGCTCAGCCCGCGCACACAATTGGCGCAGAAGCCGCAGCAGATGTGAGTGGGGACCACCACGCGGTCGCCCTTTTCGATGGAAACAACCGCGCTGCTGACTTCCTCTACGATGCCCAGGGGTTCGTGGCCGATGACCATGCCGATGGCATTTATGCGCCCGTCGTAGAGATGCAGATCGGTGCCGCAGATTGCGCTCGACGTGACCCGCATCAGGACGTCGGTGGGCTTCTCGATACGGGCATCCTCAACCGGCTCGACAACGACTTCGCGGATACTTTTCTGTACGACCGCTCTCATCGCAGTTCCTCCTGGTCAGCCCAACGTTATAGATTCATTTCCACGATTGTCGCGCCGGCGCCGCCGTGATGAGGATCGGCCTGGCGGAACGATGAGCAATAGGCCGACGTACCGAGATACTCCTGGACCGCTTTGCGCAGCGCGCCCGACCCGATGCCGTGGATGATTCGTACTTCCCGTTGATTGGTCAGGAATGCCTGGTCCAGGAATCCTTCGAGCTTCCTGAGCGCTTCGGAGGCACGCAGACCAATCAGGTTGAGTTCCACCTGGTCGCTCTTCTCGGACGTGAATGTCACCACGGGCGTGCGCGGTCCATCGGGCGCGCGGCCCCGGGCGCGTCTCAGGCGCTCGGGCGCGACTTCGATCTTGAGTCCGCCGCGCGCGATTACCGCCCGTCCCGGCTCTATCGTGAGCAGTTCGCCGCGAATCTCGCCCAGTTCGACCTGGTCGCCCGGTTTCAGCGGAGCATCATCGATTGCCTCCGCCTCTTTCTCTTCCACCGGCCGCGGAGCTGCCTGCTCGAGCCGCTGATTCGCGCGCGTCACGAACGCGCTGAGGTCGCTGCGCGATTTCGATCGCGACTTGAGTTCGCGCATCACGTCCGATCCTTCGCGGCGCAATTCCTCGATCACGCCCGATACTTCCGCGCGCATCCGCTTGCGTTCGCTGTCCGCTCGCTCCCGCGCGCTCTCGGCTGCCGCGCGCGCTTCGCCGAGTTCCTGCGCCGCCGCTTCGCGGGTTTCCTGCAAACGCGCCGTTTCCTCTTTGAGCCGCGTGCGTTCCGCTTCCAGCCGCTTGAGCGCCTCTTCCAGTTCAGCGCTGCCCGCTCCGAGCGCCTCGCGAGCGCCATCGATTATTTCCCTGGGCAGGCCGAGGCGGCTTGCGACCGCAAGTCCGTAGCTCTGGCCGATCGTGTGTGGCTTCAGCCGATAGAGCGGGGTCAGCCGTTCCGGGTCGAAGTCGACGGCGGCGGCCTCGAATCCCGCGCGCGAATAAGCGTGAAGCTTGACCGCCGTCGAATGCGTCGCGATCGCGACCAGGCATCGGCGCGCGGCGAGGTGATTCATCAGACCGATCGCGAGTGCCGCGCCTTCGGCCGGGTCGGTGCCGGCGCCGGGCTCATCGAGAATTACCAGCGCGGGTTCTTCGAGCGATCTGACGATCTCCGACAGGTTCGCGATATGTCCCGAGAAGCTCGAGAGGTTTGCCTCGATCGATTGCTCATCGCCAATGTCGGCGAACACGCTGCGAAACACCGTGATGTAACTGCCGGCGCGTGCGGGAATGAGCATGCCCGCCTGGGCCATCAGCGACAGCAGCCCGATCGTCTTGAGCGCGACGGTTTTACCGCCGGTGTTGGGACCCGAAATGACGATGCCGCGCTGGCCGGCTGCGATCTTCACGTCGATCGGCACGACCTCGCGATGGGTCGCGAGCAGCAGCGGATGGCGCGCGTCGGCGAATTCGAGTCCCTCATCGACGATTTCCGGCTCGACGGCGTTCCATCGCGCGGCCAGTATCGCGCGCGCGTTGAGGCCGTCGATCGCAACCATCGCGCCGAACGTCAGCCCCAGTTCTTCCGCATAGCCGCCGGTCATCGCGGTGAGCGCCGCCAGAATCCGATGCTCTTCGGCCTCGGCCTCGCGCTCGAGCATCATGACACGGTTGTTCAGCTCAACCGCCCACATCGGCTCGACGAACAGAGTTTCGCCCGAGACCGAGCGGTCCTGGACGATCCCTTCCAGGCGCTCGGAGTAATTCAGCTTCAGCGGCAGCACGAAGCGATGGTTCCGGACCATCACGACGTAGTCGGAGACGAACGATTCCATGCCCGATGCGCTGAGCGATCGGAGCAGGCGCGCTTCCAGGTCCGCACGCTCGTCGCGCAGCCGCGTCCTGAGCCGCTTCAGCTCCGGGCTGGCATCATCGAGCAGGCTGCCGTCGTCGGCGAGCGCGGCGAGCATTGCGTCGGCAAGTTCCTTGGGCGCGAGGAGATTCTGATGCAGCGCGGCGAGATGGGGCAGGCGCTCGATCCTCGATCGCAGAAACCCTGCAACGTTGCGCGACGCGAGCACGAAGTCGCGCACCTTGACCAGCGAGGCGCCGTCCAGAACCGCGCCCACGCGCGAGGCCGCCAGGATAAGATTGCGCTGGTCAGCGAATTCGCGAATCGGCAGCGAGCCCGCGTGCGCCCTCAGCTCGACCATCTCCGCAGTCGCGCGCAGGCGTTCTTTGACTTCAACCGGATCGATCGACGGACGCAGCGCCGCGATCGCCTCGCGTCCCGGGTCGGACGCGGCGTGTTCCATCGCAAGGTGCAGCACCTTGTCGAATTCCAGCGCTCTTAAATCCCTTTCGCGCATAACCAAAGGCCACACAGGCTAAAACCTGTGCCACCGACAAAACGCTGATCAGCGAAAACCTCGCTGACGCCGCTTAATTCCGTCTCGTATTTTTCTTAGCAGAATATGCAGTATCAGAAATCCACCAGACGTATGCTTCTGGGCTAATATCTGAGCCCCTCTCCCGCAACTAAGCGGGCGAGGGGCAAACGACAGGCATCAAGAGGAATCCGATGGAACGCATCGAATCGCGCATCAACCCGGCCTCCGACGAATTCCGACGCAATCGCGAAGTCATTGAAGCCCAGGTGCGCAAGCTGCGCACCGAAATCGAGCGGGCGCGCCAGGGAGGTCCCGAAAACGCGCGCAAGCGGCACACCGAACGCGGCAAGCTGCTGGTGCGTGACCGCGTAAAAGGACTGCTCGATGACGGCAGTCCATTCCTTGAGCTATCTGCCCTGGCCGCCTACGGCATGTATGGCGATGAAGCGCCCGGCGCGAGCATCGTCACGGGCATCGGGCGCATCCACGGGCGCGAGGCGGTGATTGTCGCCAACGATGCGACCGTGAAGGGCGGCACTTAC
Source organism: Binataceae bacterium (SeqCode) (assembly GCA_052146355.1). GTDB lineage: Bacteria > Desulfobacterota > Binatia > Binatales > Binataceae > JAFAHS01. The sequence goes on from JBKQNE010000024.1 coordinate 6,462, forward strand.
TACCCCATGACGGTGAAGAAGCATCTGCGCGCGCAGGAGATCGCTATCGAGAATCGGCTGCCGTGTGCGTACCTGGTCGATTCGGGCGGCGCATTCCTGCCGCTGCAGGCGGAGGTCTTTCCCGATCGCGACCATTTCGGCCGCATCTTCTACAACCAGGCGCGCATGTCCGCGATGGGCATCGCGCAGGTTGCCGTCGTGATGGGATCGTGCACAGCGGGCGGCGCCTACGTTCCCGCGATGTGCGATGAGAACGTGATCGTGCGCAACCAGGGCACGATTTTTCTGGCGGGTCCGCCCCTCGTTCGCGCCGCTACCGGTGAGGAGGTGAGCGCCGAAGAGTTGGGCGGCGGCGACGTTCATACCCGGCTGTCCGGCGTCAGCGACCATCTCGCCGACGACGATCACGACGCGCTTCGAATCGCGCGATCGATCTTCGAGAACCTGGGACCGCGGCCGGCGCTGGAGCGTTTTCAGGAAGCCGCGCCCGAAGATCCTGTCTACGATGCCGCCGAACTCTACGGCGTCATTCCGTCCGACCCTCGCAAGCCTTTCGACGTGCGCGAGGTTATCGCGCGGCTGGTCGATGGGAGCAGGATGCATGAATTCAAGGCGCGTTACGCGACGACGGTGGTGACCGGGTTCGCGCGAATTTACGGCTATCCGGTCGGGATCATTGCGAACAACGGCGTGCTGTTCAGCGAATCCGCCCTCAAGGCGACCCACTTCATCGAGCTGTGCTGCGCGCGGCGCATTCCGCTCATCTTTTTGCAGAACATCACCGGCTTTATCGTGGGCAAGCGCTACGAGCAGGGTGGAATCGCCAAGGACGGCGCCAAGATGGTCAATGCGGTTGCGAACGCGCAGGTACCGAAGTTCACCGTGATCATCGGCGCATCCAATGGCGCCGGCAATTACGGGATGTGCGGGCGCGCCTATGGTCCTCGCCTACTCCTCATGTGGCCGAACTCGCGGATTTCGGTGATGGGTGGTGAACAAGCCGCGAACGTCCTGCTGACGGTCAAGCTCGATCAGCTGAAGCGCGAGGGCGGCAAGATGACAGAGGACGAACAGCGCGACTTCACCCGCCCGACGCTGGAGAAGTACGAGCTGGAATCGAGCTGCTACTACTCGAGCGCGCGCCTGTGGGATGACGGCGTGATCGATCCGGTCGACACCCGCGCGGCACTGGCGCTTGGTATCGCGGCATCGCTAAATGCGCCGATTCCTTCGCCCCCGCAATTCGGTGTGTTCCGGATGTAGGGTAGGGGCTCGCCGTTGCAGCTTTCTTGTTTTGATGCGAGCGCTCGCATTAAAATGCCAAAGATGAACGCATCCCAAATGGCGCGTCGACGGTGGGAGAAGGTGTCTCCCGAAGAACGCTCCAGGTTGACGCGTATGGCAGCTCTGGCACGCTGGGCCAAGGCCGATGAAGGCGAACTTTCCAGGGCGCGATCTCGTGCGGCACAGGCTCGCGGAGTCCGCATGCGGCTTCTGGCTGGCCGGCTGCTCGGTATTGATCCTCATGGTCTGACGGGTGTCGAGGTTAAGATCATAAGCGGCGCCGAGTTTCGCAGTCTCAAGGGCCGGGAACAGCGCGCCTATTGGAAAATGGTTCAAAAGGGAATTTCCGGCCGCTCTACATTCGCCGCTTCGGAGCGGGTTAAGCACGCCGCCGTGGTACACCCGAGGTCATTCCGTCTGGCGACCAAGCCCGGCAATGGCAACATCGGCAAGGACCGCCGGGTTGACGATCGACCGAGCACTTGAGGTCCTATCCAGGCTCGGTGCACCACGTCTTGAAAAGTTAATCCTGGTTGGTGGACAGGCCGCGGCATTCTGGATTGCAAAATACGGAATCGCCGATCCCCGCAGCGTAACGACCAGCGACATTGACGTCTTTCTATCCGAGCGCCGGTCGGACGTTGCGGTCGATTGCGCCAAAGATCTTTCGGGCCGCCTGATCCTCATTAAGAAACCGCGCGTCCCTGATATTGCTCGGGTCCAATTCAGGGTCGCCGGCGTCGAGTCGCAGATCGACTTCTTACGCTCCCTGCATGGGCTGTCAGCCTCGGATTTGATCTCGAGCAGGCTTGCGGTAGTCGACGAGCGCGCGTCCGGCAAAACCCTGTACATAATGCATCCTGTACTTGCGCTAGCCAGTCGCCTCTTCAATACATTTGAGCTTCCGGGACGCCTGACTGAGGAAAATGTATTGCGCCTGCGCCTGTCCGTTGAAGCCGTACGCGCGTACTTGATTGATCAACTTTCAACGGCAGCGGATACGCGCCAGGAGGTTCTTCCCGGTATTGAGCGTATCGTCAGCCTCGCAACTAACCGGCTTGGTCTAACCGCATGGCACGACCATGCGATCGACCTACTTCGTGGCATTCCGGATCGGCTGGATCTTGCCAGATGTCCGCAAAACTTCCTGAAGAAGCGCTATCCGCAGCTGCTTAGCCTGGTTGAAAGAAGGCGGGACTCCGTCTTAAGGCGCCTTGCTGCGAGAAAAGGATCAGCCAGGACCACGAAGTAAAATTGTGCCGGAGACGGATGCTACGTCACCCCAGAAAGTGCACGACCAGGATGATGTTCGTAATTACAAACGCCGCCGGTACGAACCAGCGACAGGTCTTCTGAATCCTGATTCCCAGATCGGTGGAGCCCTCTCTGCGATGCGCCAGATGCACCGACATTAGTTCCACGATCGCTAGGAACACGAATACGTAACAGGTCAGAAAGAACGCATCGATGTAGGTGAGATACGGCACGCGCGGCATCGATGCGGAAATCGCGAAGGCGAACGCTATGACGGTCAGGATGGTCGTAACGGCGATCTGCACCTGATTGGACAGGTCGCGCGCTTCCACCCAGAACACAGACCACGACAGCAGCACCATCAACGTCAGCGGCAGGATGACCTTCCAGATGTAGAAGTTCGATCGCCGTTTCACCCTGATAGTGAAGCGGGCCTCCGCAACCGGCGCGCCAGTGTACAGCTGGTCGCTGCCGATGTAGGGCTCGACGGCCTCGAAGTCCCATTGCGCGAGCGAGCTGTACTGATTGAACTCCCTGGCTGTCCAGACGTGATGGTCGTACAGACTGTACGTGACGCGACTGAGGCTGCGCACGAACGGATGGATAACGATCACCAGCGATTGCGAATCGAACGGGAAGCGCCGTAATGCGAACTTGGACGAAAGCACGACGTGAAAGCGTTCGACGTAAGTGACGGTACCGTCCGGCGCGACACGAATTGACGTGTCGTAGCGCTCGTGCGGCGTCACCGCATTAACCATCTCAAAGTAAGGAATCCAGATCTGGTCGCGTAGGAAATCGCGTTCCTCATCGCCCGGTCCCGTGGGCACGTATCGGAGGCGCGAGTCGACCCATTTTGCGAGCAGGTAGCCGTCGATTTCGAATTGCTCCGCGACCTCATCGATCGAGGCAATATTGATGATGTGAAGTCCGACGCCGATGTTGACGGGCTGCCCGTGCGATGGTGGCGGGAGCAGCGTCAGGCTCTCCACCGGTAGCGCAGGTGCGGCGGCGGGCGCGGCTGCGGGCGGCGCCGATGCGGCGCCGGCCGGACGGGCGATGGAAAGCAGCGCCGCGGCTATTATCAAGCCGGCGACAGCCGCCCTCGGGTGACCCAGGCGAGCTATCATTCCTCGGGGCTCAGCATCTTTTCGGGCCGCACCAGCCGGTCGAATTCCTCGCCCTTGAGGAGCCCCAGCGCGATGCACGCCTCGCGCAGCGTGGTCCCGTCGGCATGCGCTTTCTTGGCGACTTTCGCGGCGTTGTCGTAGCCGATATGCGGGCTCAGCGCCGTCACCAGCATCAGCGAGTTGTTGACGTAGCGTTCGATCTGCTCGCGATTCGCTTCGATGCCCAGCACGCAATACTTGGTGAACGAAACACAGGAGTTGGCGAGCAACGTCACCGAGTGCAGGAAATTGTGGATGATGAGCGGCTTGAAGACGTTGAGCTCGAAATTGCCCTGCGTTCCCGCCATCGCGATCGCCGTGTCGTTGCCGAGGACCTGGATGCAGACCATCGTCATCGCTTCGCTCTGGGTCGGATTCACTTTCCCCGGCATGATCGAGCTGCCCGGTTCGTTTTCCGGCAGGATCAACTCGCCCAGGCCGCAGCGCGGACCTGAACCCATCCAGCGGACGTCATTGGCGATTTTCATCAGAGAGCACGCCAGCGTGCGCAGCGCGCCGGAGCCCATCACTAGTGCATCGTGGGCTGCGAGCGCGGCGAATTTGTTGGGCGCGGACTTGAACGGCAATCCGGTGTACGCGGCGATTTTCTGTGCCATCCGCTCCGCGAATTCGGGATGCGTGTTGAGGCCGGTGCCCACCGCGGTGCCGCCAATTGCGAGCTCGTAGATGTCGGGAAGAATCGCCTCGATGCGCCGGAGGTCGGCGTCGAGCTGCGCGACGTAGCCGGAAAATTCCTGCCCCAGGGTCAGCGGGACCGCATCCATGAGGTGCGTACGGCCGATTTTCACGATCGGCGCGAACTCAGCCGCTTTCGCGTCGAGCGCGTCGCGCAATTTCCTGACCGCGGGAATCAGGACATGCACAATCTCCTCGGCAGCCGCGATATGCATCGCGGTCGGAAAGGTGTCGTTCGACGACTGCGACATATTGACGTCGTCGTTCGGATGAATCGGCTTCTTGCTGCCGAGCACTCCGCCCGCAAGCTCGATGGCGCGGTTGGAGATGACCTCGTTGGCGTTCATGTTGGTCTGGGTGCCGCTGCCGGTCTGCCAGATGCGCAACGGAAAGTGATCGTCAAGCTTGCCGGCTACGACTTCATCGGCGGCCTGCGCTATCAGGCGTGCTTTCTCGTCCGGCAGCTTGCCGAGATCGCGATTGACCTCGGCGGCGGCTTTCTTGAGCAGGCCGAATGCGCGCACCACGGACCGCGGCATCCGGTCGTTGCCGATCGAAAAGTGCAGCAGCGAGCGTTCGGTCTGCGCGCCCCAGTAGCGATCGGCGCGGACCTCGATCGCACCCATCGAATCGGTCTCGCTCCGGGTGCGCGGTCGTGCGCTTGGTTGTTCCGTGGTAGCCATCTCGGTTAATCCTCCGAACCGGAAATCCCGGTCAGAGCCTCCCTGATTCTATCTGGTGCACCGCCCGCGAACATCGCCGTGCCCGCCTGGGGTTCAAGGCCCGTGTCGGGCTTTCCTGATGCGCCCTGCCGATATAGTTTATGGGCCGTACTTTTCTCAAGAGAGGAATAGCCGATGCCTTGGACGATTACACGGCTTTGCCGCGATTGTATCGATACCGGATGTGTCAGCGTCTGCCCGGTGGACTGCATCTATGAGTACGTCGGCACTGACACCGAGAAATTTCCCAATCAGCTCTACATCAACCCCGACGAATGCATCGATTGCGGTGCGTGCGAACCCGAGTGCCCGTGGCAGGCGATCTTCGAGGAGCCGGCGGTGCCCGATCTGCTCAAGGACGATATCGACCTGAACCATGCGATGCTCGACATCATGGATCAGTTCAAGGTGAAGCCCTTCGTGCAAACGGAGCATCCCACCACCGAACAGGTCGCCGAGAACAAAAAGAAGTGGGGCCTCGATCCCAACTCCTGATTTAGTTCTACTACTGATTTCAAAGCGGCGGAGGCGTGCCTCCGCCGTTTTCGTTTTCCCGCGGTCTGCGCATCGCTCTGTGTCTCGCACGGTCCGGCTAATGATCGTTCTTCACGGCGCAAACAGCGCAATTGATGTTGGCGCCGCGAAGAGCGTCACTGGACGGCGAGTCAGTGAAAATTTTTTTGCGGACCCCCAAAATACTGGCCGTTCAGCAAAATTCCCCCGTTCGCCGCGCATAATTCCGGCGCGATATTAGTGATGAGAATCTCTCAAATTAGTCGCGTCTCCTCGCGTCATTTTTTTCGCGCAAATCGATTTGCACGGCTTCTCATTCACTTCTAATTTGCACTTATCATCACCGCGGCATTCTGCCGCAGGGAGTTTTTGGGAGGCATCAGTATGCGAATAGAGAAGAGAAGACCGTCGTGGTGCAAGACGGTCGTCGCGGCTCTGGCGCTGATCGCATTCAGTGCGATCGGCACCCGGAGTTTCGCGCAAGTCAAACCAGGAGACTTCATCACGGTCGACAATGCGAGCAAGGTGAAGGATCTCGTCGCGCCCGGAGTGTATTTCAAGGTAACCCACGGGATGTCGATGAAGATCGTGCCGAGCGAGCGGGTCGACTGGCCGCCGCCGTATAAGGACGCGACCGAGAAGTACTCCGCCCAGGTGCGACTCTCGCAGGACAAGCGCAGCGTGATCGGTTACGTGGCAGGACAGCCGTTTCCGCTGATCGACGCGAACGATCCTGACGTCGCCAACAAGATCGTATGGAACAACGTGTTCCGCCCGATCACCACGGACGACTACGATCTCCGCTTCTATGACTGCGACTCGAGCTTTACGCGCCAGGGTCCGCAGGAAAAGCAGATCGAGTACTTCCAGATCGGCCACTACGCCGGTTACGACCTGGTGGGACGCACCGAGGTCGAACCGCTTCCGATCGATCCGGATTTCAAAGCGACCGGCCGCTATTGGCTATTCGGCCTCTACCCGATTCTGTCGCCCAACGAGATTCGCGGCTCCGGCTTTATCCGCTGGCGCTATGCCGATCCGAAGCGCGGCGATGACATCTGGGACGTGGCCGGCGGCACGCGCCGTGTACGCCGCGTGGACGAATCGATCATGAGTTCGTCCACCACCACCAACGGAACCTCGGCGCACGCGTGGGATCCCGATCATTATTCGGGCTTCAATCCCAAGACCGAGCAGTACTACTACAAATTCCTCGGCGAGAAGAACATGCTCGCCACCGTCCACGCGGAGCATTCGCCCGAAGTGCGCTGCCCGACCGACGGCGGCACCAGCGCGTGTCCGGAAGCCTGGGAGATGCGCCATCTGTACGTCGTCGAGGCGACGCCTGATCGCAAGCGCGTGAATGCGCTCGACTCCAAGACCATCATCTACATGGATGGCGAGATGTGGTTCGAGCCGTACATCGACACCTACGATCAGAGCGGCACGCTGTTCCGCAGCCACATCTATTGGCTGGCGACGCGCGATCGTCCGGTGCCCGATGCGAAGGTGGCGATCTATCCGTTCAAGCGTTCGTTCGTGGTCGGCGCTGTGTCGACTGATGTTCAGTCGGGTCTGGCCACGATGTGCTACCTGCCGGGCATCGAGACGCCCGAGCGCGAATGCTGGTACATCAACATGGGCGCGGTGGACAAGGCGAGCTTCACCACTGACGCGATGGTGCGCGCGGCGAGCTTCTAGCTTTTCGTTCGCGCAAATCCAGCTCGCAGATCCGGCGGGCGCGGCTCCAACCGCGCCCGCTTTTTTTTGCTTTGCCGCGCATCCGCGCCGCGCGAACATCAGCAATGTTACGCGCGAGCTTGAGCATGGCTAACAGATGTTAGGAGCACTGCGGCCCACCGCGATCGATCCTGTTAATGGAACTGCATGAATGAATTTCCGCCACAGCGGAGTGAAATTAATGGGCAGGTGTAACAAGGAGCACCGAATCGCGGGATCGCCGCAAAATTTTCTCGCGCATCGCGAAAATGGCCTGCAAAACGAAAAGATTCGATGCTTGCGGGGGAAACTCCAAAGTCACATTAGCAAGCGCAATATGATGGATAAGTGAACGATCGTTTAGCAATTATTTTGCGACAAATTGCATTGACACTTACGGAAGATCGTCCCTAATGTTCGTTAACTTTTAGCGCGGCATGTCGCCGCAAAATTTTTTTGGGAGGCCGCAGTATGCGAATGGGAAAGGGAATGTCGTCGTTGTGCAAGACGACGGTCGCGGCTCTGGCGCTGTTCGCGGTCGGCGCGATCAGTGGTCCGAGTTACGCGCAGGTGAAACCGGGCGACTTCATCACGCCCGACAACGCCGACAAGGTCAAGGACCTGGTCTGCCCCGGCGTTTTCTACAAAGTGCAACACGGCATGTCGATGAAGGTTGTACCGACCGAGCGGGTCGATTGGCCGCCTCCGTATAAGGATGCGACTGAAAAGTACTCCGCCCAGGTCCGGCTCTCACAGGACAAGCGCAGCGTGGTCGGCTACGTGGCAGGACAGCCGTTCCCGCTGATCGATGCGAACGATCCTGACGTCGCCAACAAGATCGTATGGAACAACGTGTTCCGTCCGATCACCACGGACGACTACGATCTCCGCTTCTACGACTGCGACTCGAGCTTTGAGACTCGAGGCCCGCAGGAAAAGCAGATCGAGTATTTCCAGATCGGCCACTACGCCGGTTACGACCTGGTGGGACGCACCGAGGTTGAGCCGCTTCCGATCGATCCGGATTTCAAGGTCACCGGCCGCTACTGGGTGTTTGGCCTCTATCCCCTGCTCGCACCCCAGGAAATCCGCGGCACCGGCTTCATCCGCTGGCGCTACGCTGCACCGACGCGTGGCGATGACATCTGGAGCCTTGGCGCCGGCTCACGCCGTATCCGCCGCGTCGATGAATCAATCATGAGTTCGTCCACCACCGCGGGTGGAACTTCGGCGCACGCGTGGGATCCCGATCATTATTCGGGCTTCAATCCCAAGACCGAGCAGTACAACTACAAGTTCCTCGGCGAGAAAAACATGCTCGCGACCATCCACGCGGAGCATTCACCCGAGTCGCGCTGCGCCACCGATGGCGGCACCAGCGCCTGCCCGGAAGCGTGGGAAATGCGTCATCTGTATGTCGTCGAGGCGGAGCCGGACCGCTCACGGATCAACGCGCTCGACTCCAAGACCGTCATCTACCTCGATGGCGAAATGTGGTTTGAGCCGTACATCGACACCTACGATCGGAGCGGCCGTCTGTTCCGCAGCCACATCTATTGGCTGGCGACTCGCGATCGCCCGGTTCCCGATGCAAAGGTCGCCATCTATCCGTTCAAGCGTTCCTTCGTAGTTGGCGCAGTGTCGACCGATGTTCAGTCGGGCTTGGCCACGATGTGTTACCTGCCGGGCATCGAGACGCCCGAGCGTGAATGCTGGTACATCAACATGGGCGCGGTGGATAAGAACTTCTTCACCACCGACGCGATGGTGCGCGCGGCGAGCTTCTAACCGGCCGAAAGCAAATAAGTAACAGAACGGGCGCGGTCCTTCGGGGCCGCGCCTGTTTTTTTGTCTACCGGCGACATACTTCCCTTATTTTCCACGGCTTTCCGAATCCGGCACCGTGAGGGGTCATAAGGCCCGCTGCTTGTATAGACGAACCATACTTGCCCTCACATAAGAAAACCAGACGTCCAGTATGCTGACTACTGTCTGTTAGATTAGGGAACGATGCGTTCAATATTAGCGTATTGACGGCGGAACCTGTTCCATCCTAATGTCCATCTTCTGGGGGACTAATGGCGCGGCGCAATAAGCCGCCAAAATGCCCATAGGAGACCGCGTATGCAGAGACGGAGTACGATTGAGTTGTTGAAGACTTTACCTGCCGCAGTGCTGGCGACGTTAATTGTTTTGGTCTTTAGCGCGCCAAGTTTCGCGCAGGTAAAACCGGGCGACTTCATCACGCCCGAGAACGCCGACAAGGTCAAGAATTTGGTCTCGCCCGGCGTTTTCTACAAAGTACAACACGGCATGTCGATGAAGGTCACGCCGTCTGAGCGGGTCGATTGGCCGCCTCCTTATAAGGATGCGACTGAAAAGTACTCAGCTCAGGTCCGTTTGACGCAGGACCATCGGAGTCTGATCGGATACGTCGCGGGACAGCCGTTTCCGCTGATCGATTCGAACGATCCTGACGTCGCCCAGAAAATCATCTGGGACAACGTTTTCCGCCCGATCACCACGGACGATTACGACCTCCGCTTCTACGATTGCGACTCGTCCTATCAGCGCCAGGGCCCGCAGGAGATGCAGATCGAATACTTCCAGATCGGTCACTACGCCGGTTACGACCTGGTCGGACGTACCGAAGTGGAGCCGCTGCCGATCGATCCGGACTTCAAATCGACCGGCCGCTATTGGCTGTTCGGCTTGTATCCGATCCTCGCGCCCAACGACATCCGTGGAACCGGCTTCATTCGCTGGCGCTATGCGGATCCGAAACGGGGCGACGACATCTGGAGCCTTGATGCCGGCTCACGCCGCGTCCGCCGCGTCAACGAAGCGATCATGAGTTCTTCGACGACCAGCGGAACCTCCGCTCATACGTGGGATCCGGATCACTATTCGGGCTTCAATCCCAAGACCGAGCAGTACAACTACCGGTTCCTGGGCGAGAAGAACATGCTCGCGACCGTCCACGCGGAGCATTCACCCGAACAGCGTTGTCCCACCGATGGCGGCGCAAGCGCCTGCCCGGAAGCATGGGAGATGCGTCATCTGTACCTCGTCGAGGCGACGCCTGATCGCTCGAAGATCAACGCGCTCGATTCCAAGACGATCATCTACATGGACAGCGAAATGTGGTTTGAGCCGTACATCGACACTTACGATCGGGCCGGCCGCCTGTTCCGCAGCCACATCTATTGGCTGGCAACGCGCGATCGTCCGGTTCCCGATGCGAAGGTCGCTATCTATCCGTTCAAGCGCTCCTTCGTCGTAGGCGCCGTGTCGACCGACGTTCAGTCGGGTCTTGCCACGATGTGCTACCTGCCGGGCATCGAGACGCCTGAGCGAGAGTGCTGGTACATCAACATGGGCGCGGTGGAGAAGCCCTTTTTCACCACCGACGCGATGGTGCGCGCGGCGGCCTTCTAAGCAGCTGAACGCAAACAAGTAACAGAACGGGCGCGGTCCTTCGGGGCCGCGCCCGTTTTTTTGTCTCTCCGCGACATGCTTTCCTTGTTTGCCTTTTCGGCCTCTGCGCTCCAGGCCATTAGCGCGCCTTGTATAGACCAGACAGACTGCCCCCTGACATAAGGAAATCATGCGCCGAAGGCTGAACGCTACCCAGAGTTAAATTAGAAAACGACGCGTTCAGTATTAGCGTATTGACTGTAAAACTGCTTCTATCCTAATGTTCACTGTCTGGGGGACTAATGGTAATGGCGGAACAAATCCGCAAAATACACCAATAGGAGGCCGCGTATGTACAGACGATGTGCGATTAGATGGCTGACAGCCGTGCCTGCCGTAGCAGTTCTGATTTTAGCTGTTCTGATGCTCGGCGTACCAAGCTATGCGCAGGTCAAACCTGGTGATTTTGTCACCTCCAGCAATGCAACTTTGGTACAGGACCTGGTCTCACCCGGCGTCTACTACAAAGTGCAGCGCGGAATGTCGATGAAGATCATCCCGACGGAACGCGTGGATTGGCCGCCGCCCTATAAGGATGCGACCGAGAAATATTCCGCGCAGGTCCGGCTCTCGGACGATCACCGGAGCCTGGTCGGTTATGTCGCGGGTCAGCCGTTCCCGTTGATTGACGCGAACGACCCTGACGTCGCCCAGAAAATCATCTGGAACAACGTCTTCCGTCCGATCACGTCAGACGATTACGATCTGCGCTTTTACGACTGCGACACCGAGTATCAGGCGCAAGGCGCCATGACGAAGCAGATCGAATACTTCCAGATCGGCCACTATTCGGGCTACGACCTGGTCGGCCGGACCGAGGTCGAGCCGCTGCCGATCGACCCTGACTTCAAGTCGACGGGGCGCCTGTGGCTGTTCGCGCTGTATCCGGTGCTGGCGCCGCAGGAGATCCGCGGCGTCGGCTTCATCCGCTGGCGTTACGCCGATCCGAGCCGGGGCGACGACAGTTGGAGCTGGACTGCCAGAGCGCGGCGCGTCCGTCGCATCGACGAGTCGATCATGAGTTCCGCCGCGACCTCGGGAACGGCTGCGTTCTCGTGGGATCCGGATCATTATTCGGGATTCAATCCGAAGACCGAGGAGTACAACTACCGGTTCCTTGGTGAGAAGAACATGCTCGGATGCGTGCGTCCACGCGGAGCATTCGCCCGAGACGCGCTGCGCGACGGACGGCGGCACGAGCGCCTGCCCCGAGGATTGGGAGATGCGGCATATGTACGTCGCGGAAGCGACACCGCGTGCCGGCCACATCAATGCGCTCGACTCGAGGACCCTCATCTACATGGATTCCGAGATGTGGTTCGAGCCGTTCATCGATACCTACGATCGCGCTGGTCGTCTCTGGCGCGCGCACATCTACTGGCTGGCATATCGCGATCGTCCGGTTCCGGATGCGAGAGTTGCGATCTATCCGTTCAAGCGCGAGTTCGTGGTCGGCGCCGTGTCGACCGATGTGCAGTCCGGACAGGCCACGATGTGCTATTTGCCGGGCATCGAGACGCCTGAGCGCGAATGCTGGTATATCAACATGGGCGCGGTGGACAAGGCCTTCTTCACCATCGACGCGATGGTACGTGCGGCGCAATAAGACGCTCGCGTAAGGGCTTGAAAGCGCCGGCGCGGTCTCAACGATCGCGCCGGTTCTTTTTTCTGATTCGCCCCGCAGCACTATTACCTCGCGGATAATCGACGGCTGACGTCATCACCGATTACTGATGGGACATCTTTTGCTCAGGGAGAGGAAACTCATGGACAGACGGGATGTTCTCAAATCGGTCGCGATTGCAGCTGCCAGCGCGGGAATGGCCGCGGCGGGCGCTTCTTCCGTTTCCGCAAGTAGCGCCAGGCCGCGAGGCTCGGCCGCAAAGGTTCTCCGGATGCCGTACGTCGAGGCCGGAGACGGCACGACCTTATTCTACAAGGATTGGGGCGCGGGCAAGCCGATCGTTTTTATCCATTCGTGGTCGGCGAACTCCGACATGTGGCAGTACCAGATGACGCCGCTGGTCGCGCGGGGCACGCGTTGCATCGCCTACGATCGGCGTGGTCATGGCCGCTCGAGCCAGCCCGGCCACGGCTACGATTACGACACGCTCGCCGACGACCTGGCCGTCGTCATCGAGCAACTTGATTTGCGCAACGCCACGCTGGTCGGCCATTCGATGGGCGGGGGCGAGATCGCGCGTTACCTTTCGCGCCACGGTTCCAGCCACGTCGATCGCATCGTTCTGCTCGCGCCGACCTTGCCGTTCATCCTGCAGACGCCCGACAATCCAGGTGGCGTGCCCAAGGCAGTTTTCGACCAGGTGCGGGCGCAGTGGAGCAAGGACTTTCCGAAGTGGCTGGCCGACAATGTGCGGCCGTTCTTTGGGACTGATACCTCTGCGGCGATGATCGAATGGGTGTTCGCGATGTCGGCGCAATGTCCCATCAAGGTCGCGATCGATTGCAATCACGCCGTGACGGAGACCGACTTTCGCGCTGAATTGCCGAAAATCACGGTGCCGACCCTGATCATCCAGGGCGACAAGGACGTGTCAGCGCCGCTCGAATTCACCGGGCGGCGGACCGCCGAGCTGATACCCGGCAGCCACCTCAAAGTGTATGAGGGCGCGGCCCACGGCCTGATGTTCACGCATATCGATCGCCTGAACGGCGATCTGCTCGAGTTCGTACAGAGCTGATCGATGATATTTGAAAGCCCCTCGCCCGCTTTGGTTGCGGGCGAGGGCTACAGCCGCTAGACGATTCGTTTCTGGCCGTGCTTGAAGCCGCCCTGCTCGCCGATCGGCTCGGGACGGTCCGGGCGCTCGCGGCGCCGGCCGCGAGGTTCGCCGCCGCGCTCGCGTTCGCGGCGTGGTCCATCGCCTACCGGCACAATCTCGATCGAGCGCAGAAAGCCGTCGCCCGACGAACGCGTCGTCAGCATCGGATCGTCTTTCAGCGCAAGATGCACCACGCGGCGATCGCGCGGCGGCATCGGATCCAGCATCACCGGATCATGGTCGCGCTTCGCCCGCTCGCCCATCGAGAGCGCCATGCGATGCAACTGCTGGCGGCGGCGCGCGCGGTACGATTCGGTTTCGAGCACGACCGGCACGGCCTCGCGGATGCGCCGGGCCACGATTCGATTGACGATGTATTCGAGCGCATCGAGCGTCTGCCCGTGGCGGCCGATCAGAATTCCGGAGCCGTCGCCCTTGATTTCCAGCTCGACCGCCTCGGCATCCTCACTCTCCGCACTGACAACCTCGGCCTTCTCGCCCATCAATTCGAGTATCTGGGTCAGAACGCCGGTTGCTTCCTGCGTTTCCTGAGCGAGGTCGACGGCTTCTCGCGCGGGCCCCCGAGGCTCAGCGCTATCAGCGTCCTGCGTGGCGTTCTCCGCCCTCGCCTGTGGCGCGCGGCGCGGCCTCCGGGGCTCCGCGTAATCGCGTTTGACGGGAGGCGCCGGCGGCGGCGATTGCACGCTTGAGGTCGCGGCTGCCGCTGCGCGATGCGTTACGCGGACGCGCGCCTGGCGCGCGCCGAGTCCCAGCACGCCGGCGCGCGGCGTGGCGAGCACTTCTATCACCACGTCGTCTTCACGTGCGCCGAGCTGGTCGAGCGCCTGCTGGACAGCTTCTTCCACGGTTGCGGCTGATATTTCGATTGGGTCGATGGTGCTCATGCGGTCACAGGGCTGTTTTTGAATTCGCGGTTAAGGAAAACCTGCTGGATCACTCCCAACACGTTCGACGCAAAATAATACAGCGAAAGTCCGGCCGGAAAGTTCACGAACATGATCGTGAAGATTATCGGCGTCAACATCATCATCCGCTGCTGGTTCGGGTCCGGCGACGTCGGCGTCATCCACTGCTGCAGGAACGTGCTCGCGCCCATCAAGAGCACCAGCACCGGAATCCCGTGGCAGTGCATGAGCGGAAGCTGCGGCATTCCGGATACCGGCAGGCAGTCGGGTGCCGACAAATCTCTGATCCACAGGATGAACGGCGCGTGGCGCAGCTCGACCGAATTCAGCAGCGCCTCGTAGAGCCCGATGAACATCGGCAGTTGCAGCACCATCGGCAGGCATCCGCCGATCGGATTGACGTGATTGCGCTTGTACAGGTCCATCATCTCGCGCTGCTGGCGTTCCTGGTCGTCTTTGAACTTTTCGCGCAGCCGCGTGATCTGCGGCTGGAGCCGCTGCATCCGCATCATTGAGCGCTGGCTCCTGATCGATATCGGCAGGAGCAGGATACGGATGGCGACCGTGACCAGGATGATGTCCCAGCCGTAGTTCGGCACGAAGACGTGGAACATCTTGAGCGCACGCAGGAAGATAATCGCGAGCAGCCCGGCCCATCCGAAATCGATCGATTTGTGGAGCGACGGATCGACTCCTTCCAACGCCTCCAGCAGCTTCGGACCCATGTAGACCCGGGCCTTCAGCTCGCTGGTCCCGGGAAACAGCATCCGCGCCAGCGCCTGGTTGCCGACGAACGACATCATCAGCGTGCCCACCGATGGGTTCGCCGGCAGGTAAGCGGTCAGGAAGTAGCGATCGCCGAAGCCGGCATAGGTGATATTGCCGGTGATCGGCTCCACCCCCTTGCGTAGAGCTTTTTCGGCCTCGTTCATCGCCTTGTCCTGCACGTCGGCTTGCAGCTCGGGGATGTCGTAATAGCCGAGATGCGGATTCAGCGGCTGGCTGATCGCGAAGCCAATCGCATCGTTCTTGGGCCCGCCGGTTACCGCGAGGTCCGTCGTAAATGCGTACGAGTCGCCGTGAAAATCGAGCGTTTTCTCGATTGTGGTTCCATCGGCCGCGTGCGCATCGAGCACCAGTTTCGCTTCATTGTCCGGCGCAACTTGGGTGTTGTCGGGCGCGGCGGTCGAGTACTCGAGCGCGGAGTCGTTGAGCAATTGGTCGCCGCGATTGAGTATCGCGCCCAGAGGAAGAATGAATTCGCCGCTCTGCGGCACCATCTCGAACAATGCGCTGTCGGGCGCCGAAGTCTCATGGTAGCGCTTGAGCCTGAAGCTCTTGATACGCGCTCCGCGCGTCGTGACTTGCGCGACGTAGAGGTCGGTGTCGATCGTCACAATCCGCTCCGGCTGCGCAGGCGTTGCCGGCGGCAGGGCACCGGCCGACACTATTGAAGGCGAGCTGCCGGGCGGCGCGGCGCCGATAGAGAGTGGCGCGCCGGAGGCGGTCGCGCCCGGACTCGCGTTCTGCTCCTGCGCAAGCTTGGCGGCTTCCATCTGCTCGCTGGACGGCGGCGGATACATCCGCTTCAGGACCAGCTCCTGGTAGGCGAAGATCAATCCAAGCGACAGGAGCACAGCGATCAGTAAGCGACTGGTGTCCAAAGAATTTCTTCCTGAAGGGGGTTACCGATGGAATCGCGAGGGTACGGGGTCGTAGCCATGGCCGCCGAACGGATGGCATCGGGAGAGGCGCCGCAGCGCCATCGCGCCGCCGCGTAAAAGTCCATGGCGCGCAATCGCCTCCGAAGCGAACTGCGAGCAACTGGGTTCAAATCGGCACGCAGGCCCGAACAGCGCGAGAATTAAAGGCGATATGGTGAAGCGATAGACCGAGAGAAGACCGAGCGCGGTCAACCGTGGAATGCGAGTCAACCTAACCCCTAACCCCTTCCCTGAGAAGGAAGGGGGACCAGCAAAAGGGAGAATGCTCTTTTCGATCTGGTTCCCCTTCCCTTCAGGGAAGGGGTTAGGGGTTAGGTTGGTTTGCGATTTCATGATCGTGGACTCAACCGCTTTGCAAGGTTCAAGGTAGCAGCCGCAAGCTCGGCATTGATAGCCGGGGTCTGGAGGTCCCCCGCGCCCGCCAGCGCGATTATCACCATCGAGACTCCCGCCGGGACCTGGTCTCGAAGCCCAAGGCGGAAACATTCTCTGACGCGGCGCTTGATACGGTTTCTCACGACGGCATTTCCGATTCGGCGTGAAACGGTGATTCCCAGCCGCCGCTCAATTTCATCTCCGAGTCGGCCCGCATACAGCACGAAGTGCTTGCTTTGGAGGCGTACACCCTTGCGCTGCAGGCGGAGGAACTCGGCGCTGCGATGCAGCCGATCGGCGGCACCGAAGCTGAGCGGCGAACGGCGCGGATTTAGCCGGGCTGTTTGCGCGGGATGCTCGTGCTGAGGCGTTTGCGTCCCTTGGCGCGGCGGCGTTTGAGCACCTTGCGCCCTCCGGGCGTCGCCATGCGAGCCATGAATCCGTGGGTTCGTTTGCGTCGGCGATTGTGCGGCTGGTAGGTCCTTTTCATCGGTCGCGGCCAATTTTATCCATGCCCGGGCTCGGGCCCCGAGGAGTTGAGTTCGCTGGAAAAGTGCGATTTTACGTCGGAAATTCTTGCAGAGAAACCCCGAACGAGCAATCGAACCACACTGGAGCGATTGGGGCAAGGGAGTTCGATCTCTCCCGGGCGGACCGTAGCGGCGAATAAAGGATTATAAGCTCCGAAAAACCCGCCATTCCGACTCGATCCGCCCCGATGCTATAGAGTCACCCGGGGGGAACATGCCATGAACCGATGGTTCAAATGGGATCCCGGTGCCGACACCGTGCTTGCCGTAGCGAGCGATGTCGTGATGTGGCCGATCTATTTCACCAACTCGCACATGAATCCTGACAATGCGCTCGGCCGCCTGGTCGTATTCGTGCTGGCCGGGACCCTCTTCCTCGACGTGATCCTGCCCGCCTGGTACGTCCTGCGCGTGCGGCGCGAACCGCTGAGCGAACTTGGCATCACGACCAATCGATGGGGCGTCGCTCTGCTGACTTCTCTCGTGCTGTGTCTGATGCTGGTGCCGGGGCTGCATCAGGCGATCAAAGACCATCCCGGCCTTAATCTGGTCCCGCATCTGATTTACAGCGGCATCATTCTCTGGGAGCCGTTCTTCGTCTTCTCGTGGCTGCAACTTCGGTTCGAGCGCGCGTTCGGAATCATTCCCGGCATAGTGCTCGCCGCGGTCGGAATCGCCGTCTACCATATCGGGACCTATCCAGCGCAGGTTATCGCCGCGATGGTGATATTCGGGATCGTCGATTCGGCGGCGTTCCGTATCAGCCGCAACCTGCTCAGCATGTTCCCGTTCACCTGGGCGATGGCCAGCGGAATCGGCACGCTGCAAGGCGGGATGGTATTCGGCTGGGATGTAGTCGCGCTCTACAGCGTTATCCTGGCGATTCAGATCGCAGCGATTGCGATAATGTCGCGATCGGCGGGATCGACCGTCCTGCAAGGCAGCCCCGCTTGATCGCGTAAGGAATGTACGTCTCCGACACCATCGTGGCGCCGGCGACGGCGCCCGGCGTGGGGGCCGTTGCGATAGTCCGGCTTTCCGGGCCGAAGGCGATCAACATACTCCGCGCTATTTGGAAGCCGCATTACCATGGCGATCTGGAGCCGCGCAGGATTTATCTCGGCGATGTAATTGATCCCGACACGGGGGCACATCTCGATCGCTCCCTCGCGTTTCTCATGCGCTCGCCGACGAGTCTCACCGGCGAGGACGTCGCCGAGGTCCAGGTTCACGGCGGGCCGTATCTGGTTCGGCGTATCACGAGTCTTGCGGTTGCGCACGGCGCGCGGATGGCCGAAGCGGGCGAATTTGCGCGGCGTGCTTTTCTCAACGGGCGGATGGATTTGACCGAGGCCGAAGCCGTCGCCGACCTCGTGGAAGCTCGCGGCGAGGCTGCGCTGAAACAAGCCCTCGCGCAGCTTTCCGGCGTGCTGGCCGAAAAGGTCCGCGGCCTTCGCGACAAGGTCGTCGGCATCCGGGCACATCTGGAGGCTGAAATCGATTTTTCCGACGAAGATATCCGCCTGCCCTCACGGCGCGAGATGGCCGGCGAAATCGAGCGGATAATCGGTGATGTCGCGATTCTGCACGACAGCTTCGCCCGTGGACGTCTGGCGCGCGAGGGTGCGCGTGCCGCGATTATCGGCAAGCCCAACGCCGGCAAGTCGAGCCTGCTCAATCTGATGGTGGGGACTGATCGCGCGATCGTGACCGACATTCCGGGCACGACGCGCGACGTTATTGAAGACACGCTGCAGATCGGCGCGTTTCCGCTGACGATTCTCGACACCGCTGGGCTGCGCGAGGGCCGCGACGAAGTCGAGCGGCTCGGAATCGAGCGGACCCGCCGCTCCGTGGCGGAAGCGGACTTGATTGTCGCAGTGTTCGACTCGTCGCGGCCGTTCGATTCCAACGATGCGGCCATCGCTGCCCTGTGCCGCGACCGCGCCGGTATCGCGGTGCTCAACAAGAGCGACCTGCCACAGCGGCTTGCGGTTGCGGAACTTCGGGAACAGGGATTTGCGATGCCGACGCTGGCGATGTCTGCGCTGACCGGCGAAGGGCTGGCGCAACTGCGCGAGGAACTGGCGCGAGCGATCGAAGCGATGGCGGGACCCGGCGCGGAAAACGAAATCGCGATCTCGCGCCAGCGGCATCGCGATGCGCTTGCGATGGCTCTCAGAGCGCTCAAAGCCGCACGGGACAGCGAGATGAAAGCGATGCCGCCGGAAATCGTCGCGGTAGATATCACGGCGGCGGCCGATGCGCTCGGCGCGATCACGGGCGAAGTGACCAGTGAAGACGTCCTGGACAAGATCTTCCGCGAGTTTTGTATTGGGAAATAGCGTCGTAACCAAAGCGTACTCAAAGTGGCTGCGGCTTCTCCTGGTCTTTTCCCTGCTTGGCATCGTGGCTCTTTTGGCCGGTCTGCAATTCGCGCGAATGTATCTCCTTCCAGCACGGCATCCGCTCACCGGACGGCAGATCGCGGGAATCACGACCAACCCCAATTGGCTGGATCGATCCGAGCGCGAGCGGGAAGAGGATCCGGAGCGCGCTCTCGATCTGATCGGCATTACTCCCGGGATGATCGTCGCGGATGTGGGCGCAGGGTCCGGCTATATGACCGTGCGCCTCGCCCGCCGGGTGGGTCCTGCCGGCAAGGTGTACGCCAACGACCTGCAGCCGGCGCTGCTCCAGATAATCGCTGACAAGGCCGGCGCGGAGCATCTTTCGAACATCACGATCGTGCAAGGTGCGGATGACGATACACGCCTGCCAGCAGGGGCCTTTGACGTCGTGCTGCTGGTCGACGTGTATCACGAATTCAGCCGCCCTCAGGCGATGCTCCGAAGCATCTTGCGGTCGCTGAAGCCGGACGGCCGCATGGTGTTGGTGGAGTATCGCAAGGAAGACCCCAGCATTCCGATCGCGGAACTGCACCGGATGAGCGTGGCGGAAGCGCGGACCGAGGTTGAAGCGGAAGGATTCGCGTTCGATGGCGTCATCGAAGGACTACCCCGCCAGCACATCATCTCGTTCCGCAAGCCGAAATCGCCCGCGTCCGCTCCCTGAGCTGTCGGCCTGTAAACGGGATCACATCTGCTACTTAATGTATCTAATTCCTACACACATTGCTGGCGCGCTGGATCCGGTACCTGACTTCCTGATTCCTGGGTGTCCTGGTGGCTAATTCCGACCTTTGCTCCTGACTCCGGCTGCGCGATAATCTCGCGATCGCTTATGAAGTACGACGTCATCGTGGTCGGCGCCGGCCATGCCGGAATCGAGGCTTCGTTGGCCTCCGCGAGGATGGGCGCGAAGACGCTCATGCTTACGCTGAATCTCGACCATATCGGCCAGATGTCGTGTAACCCCGCGATTGGCGGAATCGGCAAGGGCCACCTGGTGCGCGAGATGGATGCGCTGGGCGGCGAGATGGGCCTGGCGATCGACGAAACCGGTATCCAGTTCCGCTTCCTCAATACGCGCAAGGGTCCCGCCGTGCGCGCACGCCGCGCGCAGGCCGACAAGGCCGCGTATCGCACGCGCAGCAAGCGTGTGCTCGAGACGGTCACGAATCTCACCATTCGCCAGGGCAGCGCAGAGCGGCTGATCGTCGAAGACGGGATAGTGCGCGGAGTCGAAACGCAAATCGGTGAAGTTTTCGAGGGCGCGACCGTAATTCTGACGACCGGCACGTTCCTCAAGGGTCTCGTGCACATCGGGCTGAAGAATTTTTCCGCGGGCCGCGCCGGAGATTTCGCGGCGATGGGCCTGAGCGATGACCTTGCGCGGCTGGGCTTTCGGATCGGACGCCTCAAGACGGGGACTTGTCCGCGGCTCAATTCGCGCACGATAGATTACTCGGAGCTGGAAGTTCAGGATGGCGACGAGCCGCCGCCGCCATTTTCATTTCGCACCGAACGCATCGCGCAGGCGCAGATCCCGTGTCATCTGACCCATACCAACGCGCGCACGCACGAGATTATCCGCGGCGGCATCGACCGCTCTCCGATGTACTCCGGCGTGATTCAGAGCCGCGGGCCGCGCTATTGCCCATCGGTCGAAGACAAGGTGATGCGCTTCAGCGACAAGGGGCGCCATCAGATTTTCCTCGAACCCGAGGGGCGCGACACGGTCGAAGTCTATCCGAACGGTCTCTCGACCAGCCTGCCGCTGGATGTGCAGGTTGCGATGGTCCATTCGATCAAGGGACTTGAGCACGCCGAGATAATGCGGCCGGGCTACGCTATCGAATACGACTTCTCCGACCCGACGCAGCTCAATCCGAGCCTGGAAACCGACCTCGTGCGGGGCTTGTTCTTCGCCGGCCAGATCAATGGCACGACAGGATACGAAGAAGCAGGCGCACAGGGTCTGATCGCGGGAATCAACGCCGCCCTTCAGGTCCGCGGCGAACCACCGCTGATTCTGCGTCGCGACGAGGCGTATATCGGCGTGATGATTGATGACTTGGTTACACGTGGAATCGGCGGGGAACCGTACCGGATGTTTACCTCGCGGGCGGAGTATCGATTGGTTCTGCGTGAGGACAATGCGGACCGGCGGTTGTCGCCGATCGGCGAGCGCCTCGGGCTGCTCGATTCGCGGGTATCCGAACGCGTGAAAGACAAGACGGCCAGAGTAACGGCGGAAATCGAGCGCCTGCGAGTAACGCTGGTGCCTGCGACAGATGCCGCTAACGACCATCTTGCGCAGAGCGATTCTGCTTCAATTTCTCAATCAATTCGGGCGCTTGACTTACTTAGGCGCCCGGAAATCTCCTACTCCACGGTCCTCCGGATAGCCGGTTTGGAATCGGCGCTGGATTCCGACCAGGCCGCCGAACTGGAGGTCGACGTCAAATACGACGGCTACGTGCGGCGCCAAGCCGAAGCGATCGAGCGCTTCAAGCGCCTCGAAGACGCAAGCATCCCCGACTGGGTCGATTTTCATGGGGTGCGCGGCCTTTCGACCGAGGTCCGCGAGCGTCTATCGGCAGCGCGACCTCAATCTCTGGGGCAGGCGGCCCGGATGCCTGGGATTACACCGGCGGCCGTCTCGATTCTGGCGGTGCATATCAGGGCCGGCCGGGAGCGCAACGTGGCCGCCGATTAAGTCACGTTTCACGTGAAACGTCGCACGGGCGCCGATAGTGCGCCGGACAATTCCGCAAGGGTCATTGAGATCGTCGCGCAGTCACCGCTGGTTGCTTCCTGCAACCTTGCGCCCCAGTTCTTCAACCGTATCAAGTCCTTTGCCGCCATCCTCGCGACCTGGGGAGCCCGCACAAACCTCACCGCGCATCCAAATGATCCAGCCGAAGTAGCCTTTCACATCATCGACAGCCTTGCGCCTCTCTTTGTGGTTCCGTCGCCCACTTGGTTGCGGGAAGGGGCCGGGATGAGGGTGCTGGACCTGGGCAGCGGCGCAGGCTTTCCCGGACTGATTCTCGCGGCTGCAATCGAAGCACAGTTCACTCTCGCGGAGGCGCGCCGCAAACGCGCGAGCTTCCTTTCGGTGGCTGCCTCCGAGATGGGTCTAAGCAACGTCACCGTGAGAGTCGCTCGCGCATCGGCCGAGACGGTCGAGACCGAGTTTGACATCGTGACGTCTCGTGCGGTCGGCGAGGCCGGATTCGAAATCGCGGCGCGCGCGTTGAAGGCAGGCGGCACAGCAATTCTCTGGGCGAACGCGGAACAGACGATCAATCTCGACCGCGCCCAAAGAGCTCGACTCGTCGAATCAGCGCGCCACGAATACGCGGTGAATCGCATCGGCGCGACGGCGCGCCGCGTCCTCATCACATTCCACAAGCGCTAGATGGAACGGGCGGGCGTTCGCCCGTCCTATCGATCCGCGGGCGGGACGCCCGCGCCACTATTTCTTTGTTTCCGATCTCTTCTTCCGAGTGGCGCCGCCGTCTCGGCGGTGTTTTTTTCGTTTCCTGCCCCCGGTGTCATAGTGGTTAAGTTCGCTCCCTGTGAACAGAACGATCGAATCCGCTTTGATTTTCCGTCGTGCGGAGAGTTTAATAATAGTGTAGAGCGTTTCACGTGAAACGTAGCGTCCGCTCGGACGCAATGAGGTGTGGTGTGGGGCGGGTCATCGCGATAGCCAATCAGAAGGGCGGTGTCGGCAAGACCACGACGGCGGTAAATCTCGCGGTCGCGATCGCACAGGCCGGCCGCCGCGTATTGCTCGTCGATCTCGACCCGCAGGGCAACGCGACTTCTGGCCTAACGATCGTTAGGGAGGGTGAACCCGCGGCGCCGCACCGCAGGACCATCTACGATTCGCTGGTGTTCGGCACTCCCCTGCACGAGATCATCCGCGAGGTGCGCCCCGGACTCTTCCTGGCCGCATCGGGTGGAGATCTGGTGGGAGCGGAAATCGAACTGGCCACGATGGAAGGGCGGGAACGGCGGCTGAAAATGTTACTCGAGACCGCCGCATTGGAATATAACTATGTTCTAATCGATACGCCGCCGTCGCTTGGAATCCTGACCCTTAATGCACTTGTCGCTGCCGATACGGTTCTGGTCCCGATGCAGTGCGAATACTACGCGCTGGAGGGTCTGTCCTCCCTGCTTGCCACGATTCGCAAGGTCAAGACCGTGCTCAGGCCGTCACTCGAAATCGAAGGGCTGGTGCTCACGATGTTCGATTCGCGCAATCGGCTGTCGCACGAAATCGCCAGCGAGGTGCGGCGGCATTTTCCCGACAAGGTTTTCGCGAGCGTGATTCCGCGCAACGTGCGGCTTTCGGAAAGTCCGAGCCACGGCCTGTCGGTTCTCGAATACGAAACCAAATCCGCGGGCGCCGAGAAATATCGGAGCCTTGCGATGGAAATTCTGGAGCGCGATGGCGCCGCGAGTGCGCCGGGATAATTTGCGTGCACGGCGCGCGCGTTGTCGGAGGAGGAAGAGGTGATGCGACGAATGCTGGGACGCGGGCTCGACGCCTTGATCGAAAGCACGGTTCCCGAGAGCGAGGCGCAGACGGCGCAAATTCTGTTTGCACGTCCCGATGAGATAGCGGCGGGGCCGTTCCAGCCGCGCAGCCATTTCGACCAGGAGCGGCTGGCGGAGCTTGCGATAGCGATCAAGAGCCAGGGAATTATCGAGCCGCTGGTGGTGCGGTTTGCGCCGACGGCCAACGAACCAGGCGGCCAGCGCTACGAATTGATCGCGGGAGAGCGGCGGCTCCGAGCCGCGCGTATGGCGGGACTCGAAAAGATCCCAGTCGTATTGCACGAACTCGATGATCGCGGCGCGCTCGAGATGGCAATCGTAGAGAACGTCGCGCGCGAAGATCTCAACGCGGTCGAAGAGGGACGCGCGCTCGCGCGTCTCCACAAGGACTTCGCGCAGAGCCACGATGAGATCGCGGCGCGAATCGGAAAAAGCCGCCCATACGTGAGCAACGCGATCCGCCTCCTCGATCTTCCCGAGGCGGTGCTCGAAATGATCGCGGAAGGCGATCTGACTGCCGGCCAGGCGCGTCCTTTGCTGGCGCTCGGTTCCGCCGATGCGCAGCTTGCGGCCGCGCGGGGAATCGTGGAGGGCGGCGTTACGGCGCGCGGGGCCGAGGCGATCGCAAGCGAGCATCGCCGCAGGCGCGCCGGCAGCGCGCCGCGGCCGGCCAACGATGCCAACCTGAGCGCGCTGGCGGAGGGCTTGCAGCGCGCGCTCAAGCGCAAGGTCCGGATTGTCCGCAAGCGCGGCAAGAGTCCCGGACGAATCGAGCTGGACTACTACGACGACAACGATCTCACAGCGCTCGCATCGACGCTGATAGGTCTTTCGCGGGGCGCCTCCGCGCACGCGTAACAATCGTGAAAACAACCATCCGATGCTCGTGGGCGGGTAACGATCTCGCCATCGAATACCACGACAACGAATGGGGCGTGCCGCTTCACGACGATCGCATGCTGTTCGAATTTTTGATCCTTGAAGGCGCACAAGCGGGGTTGAGCTGGGACACGATTCTGCGCAAGCGCGACAACTATCGCGCTGCGTACGATTGCTTCGATCCGCGCAAGGTAGCGAAGTACGGGAAGCGCGAGACGACCGCGCTGCTCGGGAATGCCGGAATCGTGCGCAATCGGCTCAAGATTGACGCATCGATTGTCAACGCCAAGGCACTTCTTGCAGTGCAGAAGGAGTTCGGCAGCTTCGATTCCTACATTTGGCAATTCGTCGGCGGAAAGACCAAACACAACGCGTGGCGCGATCGCGAGCAAGTGCCCGCATCGACGGCCGAGTCCGATGCGATGAGCAAGGACCTGCGCAAGCGCGGCTTCACTTTTGTGGGCACGACGATTTGCTACGCGTTCATGCAGGCGGTCGGGATGGTTAACGACCACGCGGTGGATTGCTTTCGGTACGGACAGCTTTCAACTAAAGGGCCTGGAATCTCGAAATAAAGGGGACGCGGATGAGTTCTCCTCTTGCGCGTTGGATCGGCGCATTTTTCCTTTGTGCCGTCGTGGTGGTGTTATGCGTTCAGTTCGTTGACCGGCCGGTCGCACTATTCACGCGCGCTCATTCGGCGAGGAATTGGCTCGCCATGCCGTTGAGTCTCGTTTTGCTGTTCGTTCCGATCGGCGCGCTGGCGGTCCTGGGCTGCGGCTGCGCCGTGCTTGCCGGGAGCAGTTTGCCTCGCTCGGCGGAGGCAACGATGCTTGCGAGTTTCAGCCTGATGTGGGCATTGGCATGCAATTTCTTTTTGTTTCAGCCGGGGTTCGGCCGTATCGACATCTCGACCTTTCTCGCAGATCCCAACCTTTACGGCTTCAAGCCGTTTCATGGCCAATCGGGCACCGGCTTTCCTTCCGGCCATACGGCGATCGCCGCGTCCTTCCTGCTCGTGTTCTGGGTTTTCTATCCGCGCGCCAGAATTCTCATCGCTGGCGTCATCGGCGCGGTGATGATCGCCCTGGTACTGGCAACCTCGCACTTCGTGTCGGATGTTGTCGGTGGCCTTTTCCTGGGAGCAACCGCTGCGCAGATGACGATCGTGCTCTTCCGAGCAGTTCGCTAC
The DNA here is from genome assembly GCA_052146355.1 of Binataceae bacterium (SeqCode). Classification (GTDB taxonomy): domain Bacteria; phylum Desulfobacterota; class Binatia; order Binatales; family Binataceae; genus JAFAHS01. The sequence continues at coordinate 32,682 of JBKQNE010000024.1, forward strand.
GACCAACCGTGACCTTGAGACCTCTCGCGCACGGGCTGGCGAGGCGCAAGGTTAGCGTACGTTTTGCCGCGTCTTAGTAAGACGATCTTGCGGTCGCCGTGTTCGCTGGTCAGGACCGGAGTGAGGTCGAGTGCTTCGTTCTGGTTCGCGCGCCACACCTTGAGCGGCACGATTACGTAGCCGGGTGGCGCGTCGCCCAGCTTGTCTTTCACCGCGGGCGCATCGCGATCGAGATAGAAGAGCAGCGGCGCCAATTCCTCATCGAAGCCGAACGTGTAGAGCGGTTCGTCCTTGCCGACGACCTTCATAATTTCCTCGGCGGCAGGGCGATAACTCGAGTCGGCGCAATCGCGCATTTCCTTGCGCGGTATATAGATGAAATTGAACACCATCAGTCCGGCGCATAACGCTACGAACGCCAACTTTGCGGCACGGCCCCAGGAATAGCGCGCGATTGACAGGATCAGCCATCCGATCAAGATCGCGCTCGCCGGCCACAGCGGCAGCAGGTACGAGCGGCGTTTGTAGGCAGCCAGATTGAAGAACACGACCGTCACGATCCAGAAGATCGCGAACAGCCGCATCGCGGAGTTGGCGCGATCACTTGCCGATGCTTCCGAAGCCGTGATGTCTTTCTTCGGCCACAATGCCATCATGACAGCAATGGGAATGAAGAGGCTGAGCGGAGCGGAGTTCAGCAGGATCGGCTTGACGTAGTACCAGGGCGCCATCGCACCGAGCGATCCGAAAAATCGGCCGACGTTCTCGCTGCCGATTTGCCGATTGAGGAAGCCCAGCCGGCCGCCGAGATAGCAGGCGGCGTACCAGCTCGACGCGATCGCGGCGCCGATCAGCACCGGACCGGGTTCGAGCAGCGGCAGAATCTGCCGCCATCGGCGCTCGACTACCATGAACGCGACCATAGCGGCGCCCGGCACCAGCGCGCCGACCGGGCCTTTGGAGAGCACCGCCAGGCCCATCGCGATTGCCAGCAGGTAAAGCCGCCCGCGGCGGCGCAGTGCATCATCGGCACCCGCATCGCGCGCAGGTAGCCACCAGACAAAAATGAAGAGGGCGAGCGCTTCGAAAAAGCACAGTGTCATGTCGACGCGCGCGAAGCGGCCCTGGTTGATGTACTGATACGAGCCCGCCAGCGCGAGTCCGGCTAAAATCGCGCCTCCTCCTCCGAGCAGTCCGTACGCGGCCGCCATCGTGAGGATTACTCCGGCGACGGCGTAGAGCCCCGAGGTTGCGCGCACGTTGCGCGCGGTCACGCGATGGATTCCCGCGAGCCGGTCCATCGCCGTCGCGGTCCAATGAAACAGCGGAGGCTTGTACATCGGCTGGCGGCCGTTCTCGAGCGGGAAGAGCAGGTTTCCATCCTCGACCATCTGCTGCACGAACACCGCTTCGACGGCTTCGTCACCGCTGCAGATGTCGCTTGCGCCGAGGCGATGGAACACGAGCACCGCGGTGGCGATCGCGATAGCCGCGCATGCGGCGATCACGATACGGCCCGGAACTGGAGCGTCGGGAGTCATCAGGCCGCGCGTCGAGCGGCGGCGAGAACATCCTGGATGTTGCCGTCGGAGGCGATCCCCAGCACGTGATGGCTGTGCCAGAGAGCGTAAAAGAGCAGGCTCCACGCCGCCTGATGCCTTTTCTCCGGGTCCGCGAACACCCGCTGAACATCCTCCCTGGTAAAGGCCTCGGCAATCCCGGGCGTGGCGGAAACCAGATCCGCGATGAGAGATTTGCGCGCGGCAATCCATTCTCCCGTCGGCGGGTTGAATCCCAACTTGCGCGCGTATGGTTCCGCGGCGGGCAGGTTCGCGGCGAGCCAGTCACGGAGGATCCGTTTGCTCATTTTGGTGGTCGCCTTGGCATCGTCTGGCAGGCGCATCGCGAAGTCGGCGACGATCGGATCGAGAAAAGGCGTGCGGCCTTCGATGCCGTGTGCCATCAGGCATCGGTCGAGCTTGATCAACAGATCGTTGGGCAGCCATTCGGCGCAATCATTGGCCTGCAACGTTTGGATGAATGTCCGCTCGGGGCGGGCCTCCCGCCGCTCGGCCTGGTTCAGTCCATCGCGCCATCCATCCAGCGCGCCATTCATGTTTCCCAGGCCGTCGAATTCGCCGTGGGTGCGCGCGTTGCGCGTGAGCATCCCCCCGAGCCACCGCGCGCGCCGATAGCGGCTGTAGCCGCAGAACATCTCGTCGCCGCCCTCGCCGCTCAGCACGACGGTCACGCGGTGTTTCGCGGCCTCTCCCAGCGCAAAGGTCGGCAGCGTGGCGGCATCCGTCGTGGGATCATCGAGAGCCGCAGCCACGCGCGCCGCATTGTTCCAGAAATATTGCTCGGTCAGTTCCACCACGTGATGGTCGGCGCCGACCGATCGCGCGACGCGTTCCGCATCCGCGCGCTCATCGGCCGCGCGGCTGCCGGGAAAGCCGGCAGTCAGGGCAACGACGGGGCTTGACGAGAAACGCGACATCAATCCGACCAGCGTCGATGAATCAATTCCACCCGACAGGAAGAGACCGTAGGGAACGTCGGAACGAAGATGGTGCTCCACGCTGTCGCGCAGGACTTCATCGAGGCGCTGCATCGCATCCTGATAGGACATGGCCCGCGGCCCGCCTTCGGGGAGTGCATTGCGCCGGCGGCGCTCGACGATTTGGCCATAGGTGATGACGAGCGTCTCACCGGGAAGCACGCGGTAGATTTGCGAAAAGATCGTGTCCGAGCCCGTCGTGAATTTGAGTTGCAGCAGTTCCGCGCGGGCGCGCGGCCGAATCTGGCGGCCGGCGAGTCCGGCGGCGATCAGCGCCTGGGCCTCCGAGGCGAAGGCAAAGTAATCGGGCGTCTCGACGTAGTACAGGGGCTTGATGCCGAAGGGGTCGCGGCTGAGTATCAGCCGGCGTGCGCCCGGGTCGTATAGCGCAATCCCGTACATGCCGCGAAGGTCGTCGACAAAGCCGAGTCCTTTGCGTCGGTACAAATGGAGGGGAGGTTCGCAATCCGACCCGGTTCGAAAGTGGACGTCGCTGAGTTGAGCCCGCAGTTCCGGGTCGTTGTAAATTTCGCCGTTGGCGACGAGGACCGCGCCCTGATCTTCATAGAGCGGCTGATTTCCGGTTTGCAGATCGATGATCGCAAGGCGGGTGCTGAGCAGGCCGATCGGGCCGGACAGATGGCGCCCGGTTCCATCGGGGCCGCGATGCGCCAGCGCGGTTTGCAGCAGATCGATCACCGCGGACTCCGCCGGGCGGCCGTTGCGCATCATCACTCCTGCAATTCCGCACACTATCGTTACCAGGCTAATCCAGTTCGTAGCGGAAGATGCTTAGTCGCGCGATGCGGGCGCGATCGTAGTCGCGCCATTTCGAGGCGGGCACGTCCCTGGAGCTGACGCGGCGGAAGCCGAGCCGGCTGAAGAAACGCGCCGCGCGATCCTCGCTAGTGCACGCAAACACATAGCGCAGCATTCGTGCCTGGGCTTCGCCTACCACTTCTTTTACCAGCTCGACGGCCACGCCTTCGCCCTGGAAGCGCGTGAGAGTGTACAGCGCGGTAATTTCGCCGACCCGTTCACGCCGGTACGGATCGGTCAGCAGCGCGCAGATTCCGGCCAGATGCTCGTCGCCGACCCTGTAGCCGAAACACGAAGGCAGAAGTTTGGCGATCTGATCGGCGCTGCGCTCGAGCAGAAAACCCTCGCTCTGGCCACGGAGGATCAGTGCCTGGACCTCTTCGAAGTCGTCGATCGAAATCGATTGCACGTTTCCATATTGGGTCTCGGTGAACAGCGTGCCGGCGCCGATGAAGCTGAACAGTTCTTCGTACACGTCGCGCGGCGCGACCAGGTTCACCGAGCCGACGCCTTCCTTGAGCGCGCGCGAGGCGGCGCGAACGATAGCGCGGCGCACGCGCGATCGCGTTGCACGCATCATTTTCGGAATACGTTTGCTCTCGACAAACGAAAGCCGCTCGCCCTTGCGGTTGGTAAGGCCGTCCTGGCGATCGAGGAAGATGAGCTTGAAAGTGCGCAGGCGGCTTGCGAGTTCCTGGGCAAAAACGACCAGGTCTTCCGAGTCTTCGTCGTTGGTGGAAGCGACGACGATCGATCCCGCGCGCAGGCCCTCCCAAATCTGCGCCACTGCGCCATCGGGCGGATACGGACGCGACCGCACGCCGAGCGAGGGATTGAACACCGGCACCGGCCCGCGCGGCATCATCCTGCCCAGCCTGCGCACCAGCCTGGCCAGCGCGCCGGGCGGCACGATGACGATGCATCGGGTTTGATTGCGCCGCAGCTGGCGCAGGGTTTGCGCAAGCGAGTTGAAATCGCTGGCGCGATTTCCCGCCGGCGGGACCATCGCGAACAGCAGGCTCTTACCGTAGAACTCCTCGAGGTAGAAGCTCTTTTCGGAAAAGCTCGGGGCGCGAGTCTGATCCGCGCCCTCGGAAAACGATATGGCGTCGCTCACTGCCGGGCGTCCGGAACGGAGCAGGTCAGCTGGCGAGTTCGCGCGCGTAGCCAGGTTCGTGTAGCGCGCACGCGGGTGAGGGTGCTGCCTTCCAATCGGCGCGCCGCACAGAAGCGCGACCTAACCCCTAACCCCTTCCCGCACGGGAAGGGGAACCGGAGTCTTTCGCTTCTCGGTCTTTGGTAGACGGATGTGCTCGACACCCTGTTCAGGAAAGAGTTCCTCACCCTTCTATTACTTGAGCGCGGAAGCGTCTGCGGCAATGAACTGATTGGGCGAGGGGACTCTCGAAGAAGCGATTTCGGACAGCGAAGTGTCAGAGAACACCTCGAGCAGAACGCGCTGGCCCTTTTCCCACACGCGATACATCCGGCACGTCGGCTGAAGCGCGCACGAACTGGAACCGTCGGTGCATACGTTGAGCGTAATCGGGCCTTCGACCGCCTCGATTATGTCGCGGAACGAAATCTGATTGGCGGGGCGCGCGAGCTGGTAGCCGCCGCCCGGACCGCGGCGTGCATGCACCAGTCCCCGGCGCATCAGATCGCGAATGACCTTTTCCAGGTAGTACTTGGGAATCTGCTCGTGCCGCGCGATCTCGGTGCCGCGCGCAACACCGGCCGGACGATCCGCCATGTAGATCATCGCGCGCAGCGCGTACTCGATCTTGCGCGGTATCTGCATCAGGCTCATCGCCCGGCACCCACTGCCGCGCTCGCCGCGGCAAAACCGCGGCCCGCCAGCATCTTCTCGACGTATTTCACGAGCATGTCGCTCTCGAAGTTGACTTTGTCGCCCGCTTTGCGGCTGCCGAGCGTCGTCACCTTGAGCGTATGCGGGATCAAGGCGACCGAGAACTGCCGCCCCTTGATTCCGAAACAGGTCAGGCTGATTCCGTCGAGGGCAACCGACCCCTTCTCGACGATATAACGGGTTTCGCTTGCGGGCGCCTCGAAGGTGAACAGCTTGGAGTCGCCTTCGGGTTTGATCGAGACGATTCGCGCGACACCATCCACGTGACCAGCGACCAGATGGCCGTTGATCAACTTGCCGAGCGTAAGGCATCGCTCGAGATTGACGCGATCGCCCGGTTTGAGATCGCCAAGCGTCGAACGCCTGAGCGTCTCGGCGGAGAGGTCCGCGGAAATTCGTCCGCGCGCCTTGGAAACGATGGTAACGCAGACGCCGTTGAACGAAATCGAATCGCCGATGTGGATACGCGCGATGGGTAGCGCCGTTTTGACCGTGAGGACGGCGCCCTCGGGAGAGGGCTTGAGGCTGACGACAGTGCCGAGGTCCTCGATAATTCCGGTGTACATGATGTTTTCCACGCTTACCCAGCCGCTCTGGCACGAAGACTAAAAATCCAGAAAAATCATATCTTTTCTGGCAGCATCCAACAACAAGGTGCAGAAAACACAGGCTGGAAGCCTGTGCCACTTAAGAGATTGGCTTGTTTCCGAGTGGCACAGGCTTCCAGCCTGTGTGGTTTCGCATTGTAGCTCCCGTAAGGTGGGCAGTTTAGAATTCGTACGAATGACATCGCCGCAAAAGAAAGAGTCTTCGGTGAAGGCGCTGCTGTTCGATTTCGGCGGGACGCTCGCGTTTCTCGATTATGAATTGCTTGCGAGTGAATTCAGCCGTCCCGGCCGCCAGCTCGATGCGCTCGCGCTGGAGTATGCGGAATACGAAGGCCGCGCGATGATGGATCGCTTCATGATGGGCGATCAGGCCCGCGGCGTAGGCACCGGTTACGAGCATTTCTTCCGCGGATGGATGCGGGCGGCGGGAATACCCGACGAGGAAATTCTGGAGCACGGAGTGCGTTTCCAGCAGATTCATCGCGAGGCGAACTTGTGGCGCGTGATCAGGCCGGGGACATGCGAGGCGCTGGAGCGGCTCAAGTCCACGGGGATGAAACTTGCGATCGTTTCGAACGCAGAAGGGCAGGCCGAGAGGGACGCGAAGCGATTCGGGCTGGCTCCGTTCTTCGACACGATAATCGATTCGCACGTCGTCGGCGTTGCGAAGCCCGATCCGCGGATCTTCCATATCGCGCTGGAGCGCCTTGGCGTCGGTCCCAACGAGGTGCGCTTTGCGGGCGACATCTATTCGATCGACATGCTGGGAGCGCGCGCGGCGGGAATTGAGGGCGCGCTGATCGATCAACACGCCCGCTATCACTGGGTGGACCATCGCAAGATTCGCCACGTCGGTGAGTTACATCCGCGCTGAAGCCCGGCCAGAAGGATGGCTCTCCACGCGATTTGGGAGCCGTGGGATCTCTGTTGTGCCAGAAAATGGCCGTCGCAACTCTGAAGTCTTGGCGGTTTGCGCTATCTGATCGCGCGCGGAATAAGTAACTGAACCGTCGCAGCCAGGATATTGCACTTGATGTGAAATAATTAGGATAATTCGCGACGATTCCTATGGGCGTACTCAAAGACCAATCAGAAAAGCTTCTCAGCGGCGAAATCTCCACGCGCGAGTTCCATCCGCTCATCCCGACCGGCGAGTTCGAGGAAGTTGCCGACGGCGTGATGTTCTACAAGTGGTTTGCGAACGTCACCGCCATCAAGACGCGCGAAGGATTGGTGTTGGTCGACACGGGCGCGTACTTCAACCAGGAAGACACGATCAAACTTCTGCGCAGGTTCTCTCCCGATCGCGTCAACACCGCCATCTACACCCACGGCCACGTCGACCATGCGTGCGGTACTCCGGGGCTGCTCGCGGAGGCGGGCAAGAACAATTTCGCGCGGCCGCGCGTAGTCGGGCATCGCGCGGTCGCGGCGCGCTTCGACCGCTACAAACGCACTCTCGGCTACAACAACACGATCAACGCGCGGCAGTTCAGCGGTCCATCATCATGGCCGGCCGAATACGTCTATCCCGACACCTACTTCGACAATCAGCTCAACGTGGTTGCGGGCGATCACAAATTCGAATGCCGTCATGCGCGCGGCGAGACCGACGATCACTGCTGGGTCTACATTCCACAACGCAAGGTCCTGTGCACCGGCGATTTGATTATCTGGGCGGTGCCTAATGCGGGAAATCCGCAAAAGGCACAACGCTATGCGCGCGAATGGGCGGAGGCGCTGCGCGCGATGGCCAAAGTCGGCGCAGAGGTTCTGTTGCCCGGTCACGGCTACCCGATTTTCGGCGCACTCAAGGTCAAGCGCGCGCTCAGCGACACGGCGGACCTGCTGCAGAACCTGTACGATCAGACGGTCGCGATGATGAATGCGGGTGCGACCCTCGACGAGATCATCCACACGGTGAAGCCGCGCGCGGACCTGATGGAAAAGCCGTACCTGCAGCCGGTTTACGATGAGCCGGAATTTGTCGTTCGCAACATCTGGCGGCTGGAAGGTGGATGGTACGACGGGATGCCCTCGAATCTGAAGCCCGCCAGCGAGGCGGACCGCGCCCAGGAAATCGCGACGCTCGCGGGCGGCGTGGACAAGATCATCGCGCGGGCGCTGGAGAAATTCGCGGGGAACGAGCTTGAAATGGCGGCGCATCTGGCGGATTGGGCGGTCACGGCGGCTCCCGAGAATAAGTCGGCGCACGAAGCCCGAATGAAGATTTATGAGGCGCGGGCCGACGCCGCCACTTCAACCATGGCGCATGGGGTGTTCAGGGCTGCCGCGCGCGAATCGGCCGAGCAAGTGGGAATGACGCTTCCTCACCACAAGCGGAGATATTAGAAAGCAATCCGCAGCACCCTCACCCTTACCCTTACCCTCTCCCGCTTTTTCAGGCGGACGCTTCGCGTACGCGGGCGCGGGACAAAAAGGCGCAGGCTTCCGATCATGCCGGAGTCGGTGGGAGAGTCAGTTTGCCCAGTATTGCGGGGGCGCTTGCGCCCGTTACGCTTGGGATATTTCCCTGGCGGCCACGCAGCATTTCGTAGCCCAGGATCGCGAATGCGATCGCTTCGAGCGCTTCGCCGTTTACACCGACGTCTTCGGCGCGAAGCACTTCAATGCCGTCCAATTCCCCGGCGATCATTTTCATCAAGACCGGATTGCGCGCGCCGCCTCCCGTTGCGATTAACTGATCGACGCGCCCGCGCGGAATGATGAAACGCCGGCACGCATCGGCGATCGATCGGGCGGTCAGCGCGGTGACGGTCGCGATCAAATCATTGCCTCTGACGCCGAGCCGTTGCGCGATCCGGCGAATGTCCGGCAGATACGATGCGCCGAATTCCTCGCGGCCGGTCGATTTCGGCGGCTGGCGGCGAAAATAGCGATGTCGCATCAGCTCCGCCAGCATCGGTTCGCACACGCTCCCGCGCGCCGCCATCAATCCGTCGCGGTCGAAGCGCATCCGTCCCTTGGTCATCTCGTGCGCGAGCGCGTCGATAAGCATCCCGCCAGGCCCGGTATCGAACGCGATCAGGTCCGGATTTCCCAACCGCGCGTGCGGCGGCCCATAGGTAGCATTTCCGATTCCGCCGATATTCTGGATGACGCGGCCCAGGCGCGGATGCGCGAATAGCCACAAGTGCGCGAGCGGGGCGAGCGGAGCAGCCTCACCACCGAGCGCCATATCCATCGGGCGAAAATCGGCCACGACGGGGCGCCCCGTCATTGCGGCGATGATCGCCGATTCGCCGAGCTGCAACGTGGAAGCGGTTTCACCTCGACGAGCGCGGCGCGGCGGGAGATGAAAAAAAGTGTGGCCGTGCGAACCGATGAAAGTGATGTCGCGCAGCGGCACGCGCGCTTCCTGCGCGATCGCAAGTGCGGCGCGGCCCAGCGCGCGGCCAAGTTGGAAGTGCAGCGTCGAGATAACGTCGGCGCCTACGCGTTCCACCGACGACGCCTTGAGCAAACGCGATCGAAACGCGGCGGGATATGGAAAGGTTCGGAACGCGATCGCGCGGGCCGGGGGCCGGCGATGCTCGGAGATTTCGACGACCGCCGCGCTGACTCCGTCGTGTGACGTCCCCGACATCAGACCGATTGCACGCAACGGGCCGGGCGCAAGCTTAATCGTCACCGCGTTCGTCTTCATCCTCATCCTTTTTCCCGCCGCCCCGATTTAGTTTGAGCATCTCGGCGCCGGCCGCGATCAGGCGCCATCCCGATGGAAATTCGAGCGAACCGCGATCGCCATCCGTCGCCGGTTCGATAATTACCTTGTGGCCTTCATGCCATTGCACGGTCAGGACGCGATGCGCCACCTGGCGGCCGTTGTTCGGATCGATTTCAAAGGCGCCGAAGAGCGTTCCGGTTCGCAGCGCCGCGAACTCCTCGCGAAGCCGCACCTGATTGCAGCTTCCGACCTTTTCCAGCGCCGCGGAGACGAGGACGCCGGCCGCGTATGCCTGCGCGGCTACGTAGTCGCATTCGCCGATATCGGTCTGCGTGCGCATCCGATGGGCGAACTCGCGCGCGTCCGGGCCGAGTTCGGCAATCGCCTCGACATCCGGTTCCCACTGGCTGGCGCCGACGATGCCTTCCGCGCTTTCGCCCAGGTCGGCGCGGAAGCTGCGCACGCCCGCGGCGACGCATGCCAGCACGGGAATGTTCAGCCGCGAATCGATTACCGCGCGCATGACGGCCAGGTCGTACTCGTAGCTGCCGGCGCTCGCGAGAGCGTTCACGCGGTTGCGGCGCAACGCGGGAAAGAGCCTTTCTGGCGTCGCCTGCGGATCGAAAGTGCCGTTCCATTTTACGCGGATGCGCACGCGGCCACGCTTCGCTTCGCGGCTCTGAACAGCAGCTTCAACTCCGCTGACGACTGCGCGTGCGAATCGCGTAGGCGCCGCGATGACGGCCAGGCGTTTGCGCCAGAACTTGAGCGACGCGAGCAAGCGCACGAATTGCGCTAGGTATTCGCTCGCCGGGCTAAGGACGCCGACCATCATGCGGTAGCCGTGACTGTAAAGGTCGTCGGCCGCCCCGCCATGACTAATGAAAACCCGCCCGGCACCCTCTGCTATAGGAGCGGCCGTGGCGGTGAGCTTGCTCGAATACGGTCCCAGGATGATGTCGGCGGCCGTGCCGGAGCATAGCTCGCGATAGATTTCCGCGCAGCGTGCGCGATCGCTTTGATCGTCATGGCACTCGAGCGCGAATTCCGCGCGTTCACCGCCGATCCGCACGGAGCCCGCGTTCGAGTCGGCGACGAACAGGCGCAATGCCGCCTCCGCCTGACGTCCCATCGCGGCATAGGGGCCGCTCAGCGAGAGCGAGAGGCCGAGCGTGATTTTCACGGCGATATCCTGGTGGCGCCGGTTGCGGCGCTCAGGTCGTGACTTCGGCTATTCCGCCACGGACTACCGCCTGGCCTTCGGGGTTGTAGGTTTCGTACGCATACACGCTGCGGCCGTCGCGCGGCGTCTCGCGCCAGATTTTGGTCGTGATGGTTTGGCCGGGACGAACCGGCCGCGAGAATCGCACGCGCAGGCGCCTCAGGCGCGTCGGGTTGCCGCCGCAGAGGTGATCGACCATCACCTTCGACGTGAACGCCATCGTGCAGAGTCCGTGCACGATTATTCCGGGCAGACCGGCCATCTTCGCCACGTTTTCATCGATGTGAATGGGATTGCGATCGCCCGATGCGTCGGCATAGCGGAAGGTCTGGTCGGCATCGATGGTCTGGGCGACGGTGATAATCGGGTGCCCGCGGTCGGGCTCTTCGGCCCGCGCCTCGGCGGCAGCCGCCTGCCGGCCGCCGCGGATGAACGCGCTGAAAACGGAGTGGTTCACCGGCGCGCCGCTCTGGTTCTTGGCGAAAAGGTCGACGGTCATCGTCTCGCCGGTCGCCTTGGCTTCGATAGAGGTAATTTTCGCGATCGAGGTGATCGTGTCGCCGGGCCGGATTGGCGCCAGGAATTCCATGTCCTGTTCGCCGTGAACCAGGCGCAGCAGGTTGGCTTGAACCTCGGGGTCCATCACGGCCGTCATGATCGAGTTCCACGTAACCACGACTGCGAACATCGGCGGCGCGATGATCCCGCCGGAACGGGCGGCATCGAAGAACGCAGGGTTGTCGTCGTTGTATGCGCGCGCGTACTTTTGCGTCGCTTCCGCAGTCACTTCAGTCGCGGAAGGAGGAAATTCCTTGCCGACACAGGCCTGATTGAGGGGCATTGCTGTTGATTCTCCGATCTATTGCTCGGCGGGACGAATACTCAATTGAGTTCGCGCCCGGCGATGAAAACTGCTTTCAACTCTAGCGCCCGGTTGACCACTATCAAATCGGCGCGTGCGCGATTCACAAGGCTGCCGCGGTCGCGGAGTTCGAGGACCGCGGCGGGATTCGTCGCCGCCATCACGGCGGCTTCGGCCAGCGGAACGCCGACTTCGCGGACCATCAGCCGCACGCCATCGATCATCGATATGATACTGCCCGCCAGCGTGCCGTCGGCTAATCGCGCCGCACCGCGATCGATTCGCGCGCGCGCGCGCCCAACCTCGAAAGCCGCGCCGGCGTCGGTTCCGGCCAGCGCGACTTTGTCACTCGTAATGACGAGTCCGAACATCGCACGCGCGCGATAGGCGAGCCGGAGCATCTCGGGATGAACGTGCACGCCGTCCGGAATTACCGCGGGGCGCGCGGCCGATGGGCCCAGCGCGGCGGCAATCACGCCGGGGTCGCGATGATTGAGCGGGCGCATCGCGTTGAACAGATGGGTGAACATCCGCGCTCCGGCGGCGATACCCGCGCGCGCTTCCTCGAGCGTCGCATTGGTGTGGCCAATCGATACCGCGACTCCGCGCGCGGTCAGCCGTTTGATCGCTTCAATAGCGCCCGGCAACTCGGGTGCGAGCGTGATCAGCTTCAAAGACGGCAGCGCGGCGAGACGATCGAACTCCGCACCATGCGGTTCGAGATTAAGCGGCGGATGCGCGCCGAGGCGGGCTGCCGAAATGAAGGGACCTTCGAGATGCATCCCGGGCATCGCAGCCGCCTGCGCGCCGCCTTCCGGATCGCCGGCCAGCGTCGAGATTGCATCCGCGATGGAGGCGTGCGCGCGCTCGATGCGATCGACGGGCGATGTCACCACGGTGGGTAACCAGGTCGTGGTTCCTTCACACGCGAGCTTGCCCGCCAGCGTCACGATCTCATCGGGCGTCGCGCTCATCACGTCGATTCCGTGCGAGCCGTTGACCTGCAGGTCGATGAACCCGGGCAGGATGTAATCGTCGCTGGAGGTGGGCGCGGCGTGTACGTCGACGATTCGATCGGAAAAGGTGATTTGCCCGCGTGTGAGCGAACCATCGGGCTGAGCGATTTCGCCGCTCAGCGTCCTCATCGCGTGGCGGCCCATTTCAATTCGCGCCGAAGCGCTCTGCGAGCAGGCGCGAAAAGCGCGGCATATAGACCAAGTCGAAGGTTTGCTCCTTGCCGGGAAACATCGCGACCGCCGCGCCCTTGAGCGCGAGCACGTGCTCCCAGGCCTGGTCGAGCGTCAGATCGTAGTCCTGCGCGAGGGTGGCAAAGGTAAGGTCGACGAGAAACCGCAGGCGCCGGATCATCTTGGTCTCGTTTTCGATCGCGGCTTTCAGGTCGGCGTCTGACATCGCGTCGCTCCTTGCGCGGTGCGGGCTCCCTAACGGTAGCTGGAAATCAGCAGGTCCGGCAAATGCGAGAGTCCTTCTCCCCCCGGGAGAAGGTGGCGCGCTGCGCGCCGGATGAGGGTCGATGGATTCGTAACGAATATTGGTGGAAATATGACGGCCCTCACCCGCCGCGCGATTTGCTAGACCAATCGCGCGGTACCCTCTCCCGGTTTGCGCCCGCGACTAAATCGCGGACGCGGGAGAGGGAAGAAAATCGGCAGTCTGGAAGAACAGCTTACTACTCGGAGGGCGGCTGACTTGTCTTGAATCGGTGGGGATGACAACCTCTTCCGCGTGGCGCAGACCCGGCTCAAGAGCAGCTTCATTTACCTGGCGAACGCCGTGAACGATCTCCGCGGCAATTGGGCTATTCTCGCCATCATCATCGCGCCGCTGGCGCTCGCCGCCTCGCTATGCCTGCTCCCCGATGCGCTGAACTTGCAGCATCGCCTTGTCCAGACGTTCGAGAACTCCGGCGGTCAGACGGTCAGTTTTGTACCCGCGCAGGTCCCGCTTCATCCTGAGGTTCCCGAACCTGGGCCTCCTCCCCCTCTCTATCCGGTCTGGTTCACGAGATTCCTGCACGCGCTCTCGCTCGCGATTACCATCGGGCTCAGCCTGATTGTGCTTTGTGCCTCGCAAAGGATGCAGGCCGGGACGCGCGCCCCCGATATCATTTCAGAGGCGATTGCAATCTATCGCCGCGCAATTCCGTTGGTGCCCGCCTTCGCCCTGATCGTATTGCTCCAGCTCTTGGCGACGATTGTTGGAATCGCTCTCCTGGTGGTGCCCGGCTTACTGGTCTACGTCTGGCTCTACTTTTCCCGGTACGCGCTGGTATTCGAGGACCGCCACAGTTGGCACGCGCTGCTGTTCAGCCGCGACTTGATGCGCGGGCGATTCTTCAAAGTGGCGACGCGCGTCCTGGTGTTTCTGATCGTGTGGTCCGGCTACAACTCGTGGGCAGCTACGGTGTTTGTGATCGTGAGCCTACTGCTCGGGCCGGTCGGAGTGCTCACCAACTCCATCGCCGCGACCATCTTTATGATCGATTTGCTTGGCGTGGTGGTCACGTACTCGACCGCCGCGTTCTTCGTCGTGGCTGGTGTGCGGCTTTATCAGGACCTCGTCGCAATCGCATCCGAAGAGGCGGCGAAGGTCCACGCCACGCCCGCTACGGTGCCGCTCAGCGGCGCATCTGCCTGAACTTTCAGTCGCCGGCCAGCCGCGAGATCGCTCGAATCGCCACGTGGACGGCGGACATGGTGACCGCCGGCATAGCCGCGATTTGATTCAAAAGCTGCTCGACATCGCTGAAGCGCGGGCCGCGTTTCTCTTTCAGGTGCCCGAGGGCGACGGGCAGCTCCTCGCCCGCCTCGAGCAGCGCGCGGCACAGCGCGATTCGCGCAGTACGAAGTTCGTCGGCTAATTCCTGGGCGGCGCGCCGTTCCCAGTGGTTTTCATCGCTGACGGCGGCGATCGTCAGTTCGAGCCGGGAGAAATCGAGGCTGCCCGTCAGGCCGAAGTAGGTCGCGGCGACGCGTGCGGGCTCGTTACCGCCGGCGAAACTCACTGCGAGCACGTTCAGCAGATGATCGGCGAACGCGAGTCGGGCTAGCATCGAAGCGAGTTCGCCGTCGGCCACTGCCTTGCGCAGCTCGCGATACGCTGCTTCAAATCGCTCGCGTTCACCCGCGGCGAGAAAGGTGTCGAACTCGGCGGTGAGTTTTTCGAAGGCAGGCTTGAATCGCTCGATCGGCGCGGCAAGCGGAAGCTCCGGCTGGACATTCCTGACAGCCCACGCGGTCGCGCCAGAGCACGCGCGTTCGAGCGCAAAAAAAGCTTCCAGCTCCGTCTCGCCCGCGACCGCGGAGACATCACCGCGCTTGAAACTCTCGGCGCGCTCGGCAACGCCGAGTATGTCGGCGGCGATCAGCCATGCGCGGACCGCCTGCGACACTTCCACCCCGTGGTCGCGCACGATGCCGAATATGAACGTCGAACCCATCAGATCGACGAGCTCATTGACCATTCGCATGGCGATCAGTTCGGCGCGAAGGCGATGGCGGCCCAGCGACGCGCTGAAGCGCTCCGCAATCGTTTGCGGAAAATAAGGTCCGAGATAGCGGCCGACCAGGTAACCATCTTCGACCAGTGGTGTGGTTTGGAGACGCAGCGCGAGATCGATTTTGGTGTACGCGGTCGCTACGGCGAGCTCGGGGCGTGTCAGTCCCGCGTAGCGGGTGCGGCGCTCGCGGAGCGTTTCGCGTGTCGGCAGTGCGGGCTCGTACCGGCGCAGCAAGCCGCGATCCTCGACCGCCTGCATATGATCGCAAAACGCGGCGAGATGGCTGCGGCTTCTGACCTGTTCGAGCGAGAGCAACAACGCCTGATCGCGATTGTCGCGCAGCACATCGGACGCGATTTCTTCGGTCAGGCTGCTCAGAATGCGATTGCGCTCTTCGAAACTGATCGCGCCGCGCGCGACCTCCGGTTCGAACAGAATTTTGAGATTCACTTCATGGTCGGAGGTATCGACGCCGGCGGAATTATCGATTGCGTCGGTGTTGATGCGCCCGCCCGCGAGCGCGTATTCGATACGCGCCTTCTGCGTGAAACCGAGATTGCCCCCTTCGACCACGACGCGGGTGCGCAACTCGGCCGCCTCGATGCGGCATCCGTCGTTGGCGTGGTCGCCGACCTCCTCATCGGTCTCATCGCTTGCCCGCACGTAAGTGCCGATACCGCCGTTGTAGAGCATCTCGGCGGGAGCGCGCAGAATCGCGCGGACGAGGCTTTCGCCATCCGGCGCTTCGTCGTTGCAGCCAAGCGCGGCGCGCGCTCCGGGACTCAGTTCGATACGCTTCTGGTTGCGGCGCCATACGCCGCCACCCTTGCTGATCAGCGCGGGGTCGTAGTCAGACCATTGCGAGCGCGGTTTGTCGTACAGCCGTTTGCGCTCGTCGAAACTGGCGGCCGGGTCGGGGTCGGGATCGATGAAGACGTGGCGATGGTCGAATGCGGCGATGAGCTTGACGTTGCGCGATCGCAACAGACCGTTGCCGAACACGTCGCCCGACATGTCGCCAATTCCGATCATGGTAAGCGGCGTGCCACGGTCGGGGTCGCGCCCCATTTCGCGGAGATGGCGCTTGGCTGACTCCCACGCACCACGCGCCGTGATGCCGATCTTCTTGTGGTCGAAACCATGCTCTCCCCCTGACGCGAACGCATCGCCAAGCCAGAAGCCGTGTTCCAGCGCGATGCCGTTGGCGATATCGGAGAACGCCGCCGTGCCCTTGTCAGCAGCCACGACCAGATAGGGGCCGTCGGTATCCAGCACCTTGACGCGCGGCGGATGGACCGTGCCGGCATCGGTGATGTTGTCGGTCACTTCGAGCATCGCGCGCATCAGCGTCCGGTACGCCTCGACGCCCGGTGGTCCGTCGGGCGCAGGGCGCTTGACGATGAAGCCGCCCTTGGAGCCGATCGGCACGATGATCGCGTTCTTGACCGTTTGGGTTTTCATGAGGTCAAGAATTTCGGTTCGGAAGTCGTCTGGCCGATCGCTGAAACGGATTCCACCGCGCGCGACCTTGCCGGCCCGCAGATGGCACCCTTCCATCCGCGGGCTCATGACGTGAATTTCGTACAGGGGCGGCGTGTCGGGAAGATTCGCGATTTTGCCGCTCTCGAATTTGAGCGTGATATACGGGTCGGGCGCGGGCATTGCGCAGAAATAGTTGGTGCGGACCGTGGCTTCGAGCATCGAGAGCAGCGTTCGCGCCGTGCGGTCGTCGGCGATGTTGTCGATGGCGGCCAGCTTTTCGAGATATGCGGCCTGCAACTCCGACATTTGCTCGGCGGGCACTTCGCGATCGGGGTCGAAGCGCGCCGCGAACAGATCGAACATCGCGCGCATCAACTGCGGATAGGTGACCATCACGCGCCGGAGTGTCGGGCGCGCGGGCGCCAGGCGCATCTGGAAGGCGGCGGAGAGATACGCGCGCAGCAGTGCAACCTCGCGCCACGCGAGGCCTGCCGTCAGCACGAGAGCATTGAGCACGTCGTCTTCGGCAAGGCCCGTCCGCACCGCCGCAATCGCGTCGGCTACGAAACTGGCGCCCGGCAGACTGCGCAGCGCCTGTGCATCGGGACCGCGCACCGAAAACGCCAGCACATACGCCGCTCGGCCATCGAGCTGCGGCGTGAATACGTGGAACTCTTCGGAGAGAACGACGATGCCGAAATTCTGAAGAATAGGCATCACGTCGGACAGTCCCGGAGGATCGCCGAGACCCAGCATCCTGAGTTCTGCCGAATCTTCCGCGCCCGGGTCGCCCTGGGGCGATTCGACGACGAAGCTGCGGCCGGTTTTCAAAAGCTCTTCGATACGCTCGAGGTCCGCAACGGCGCGGCGCACGATAGTCGCGGCCTTGTATTCGGCGGTGAACGCGTTGGCCCATCGCGCCGCCAGCTCGCGGCCGCGCCGCGCGCCGAATTTGTCGGCAAGCTGGCCGGCCAGGCGATCTTCCCACCGCCTGGCGATGCGCGCGATTTGGATTTCCAGTTCACGAACCTTCTGTGGTTTCGGCGGCTCGGCGTTGAAGCAGAAGTGAAGCCGGGCGGTATAAGCCGTTCCGATGGCCAGGTAATAGTAGACGAGCGTTCCCTTCAGTCCCTCCGCCAGGACATCCTGAATTCGCTTGCGCACTTCCGCAGAAAACGCCTCGCGCGGCACGACCACCAGCGCGATCACGTTGCCGCGATGGACATCGCCCAGGACGCTCAGGCGAACGGTGGTTTCGTTCTTGACGTCGAGGATGACGCGCAACTGGTCGCGCAGTTCCTCGACCGAGGCGCGAAATAATTCGTCCTTGGGAAAGCTGTTGAAGGCGCCGACGAGTTGTTTGTAGTCGTGCGACCCGGGGACTGCGCCCTCAGCCTCGATTATCTCGTGCAGTTTCGCCCGCAGGATGGGAGTGTGCTCCGCTTCTTCAGCGTAAGCCTTCGAGGTGAACAATCCAACGAAGTAGTCGAATGACAGAGCCCTGCCGCCCGCGCCGGTGCGGCGAATCGTAATGATGTCCATGGGGCTGCGGCGATGAACCTGCGATTCCACCCGCGACTTGCTGATGATGAGGGGCGGGCCGTCGAAAAAGAGCTTGCGGCGCGCGGTCGTGATCTCGCTGAGCGCGCCAGTGCTGCGAAAGCGCGCTTCGTCATGTTCGCGCATGATGCCCAATTCCGATCCGAACTCGGCGGTGAACTTCCCCGCGCCGTCGCTGCCGGTAACCAGGTAGCGGCGATAGCCGAGAAAGACGAAACCGCCCTGCACCAGGTAGCGGAGAAAGTCGCGCACTTCGATCAATTCGCGCTGCGCGGCGGTCTCTTCGCATATCTGGAGCGCGCGCGAGGTCATGCGTTCGAAATCGCTGGTCGCATCGCGCACGTCGACCATGACGCTGTGCACTTCGCGTTCGATCCGCTCCGCATCCTCGGGCGTCGACGCCAGGTCCACCTCAGCGTGGATGAATGATTCGCCTCGTTCCGCAGCGGAAGTTTGATCAAGGGAAACGATTTTGCCGCCGGCGTCGCGCGCGACCTGGTAAACCGGATGCAGCGACATGGCGACGGGCGCATCGAGATGACGGAAGTATTCGAGCAGGCTGTTGACGATAAACGGACAATCCACCATCGCGGTTTCGATGGTGGTAGTGCCCTCGGCGGCATCGTTCGTCGCACGAACCGTAATCGGCTGCGTGCGGGTCGAAAAAAACTCGTACGCGGAGCGGATCAGTGCAACGCGGCGGTCCAGGGAAATGCGTTCGATTCGATCGGAAGGCTCATGCGCGAAGAGCCGTTCGGCGAAGGCCTTCAACAGGCGCGCATCGTCAGGCGGGAAATCGCGGCCTAGGAGGTCGGTCAGGTCCGATGAGGTTGCCACAACCAACTATTATAAGGCGGCGGGGAGTTTGACGGCTACTCGGAACTAGCCGCTAATCCGGTTGATCTTGCAGATCAGAAATCCGCAGATTGCGCCGATTTCACGGATTCGGAAAATCTGTCTGAAAATCTGCGCAATCTGCGGATTCTGTGCTTTGGCCGCGGTGTTTCGATACACTCCGGATCATCACTCCATCATGCCGCAAGTCGAAATTACCGGGATGACCTTCGGGCCGTATGGCATCGGCCGGATCGACGGCAAGTCGGTGATGGTGCCGAATGCCGCGCCGGGCGATTTGCTCGAGGTCAGCATCGAGTCGGAGCGCCGCGGCTACTCGATCGCGCGGATCGATCGAGTCGTATCGCCGGGCGCATCGCGCCGGACGCCGCCCTGCGAGTTTCTGCCGCGATGCGGCGGATGCGACTGGCAGCAGATCAGTTATGCGGAACAAGTCCGGCGCAAAGCTGAAATCGTGGCGCGGGAGTTCAGCCGGACGCTCGGCATCGAGCTGGACCCGTCAACCCTGCTCGAGCCTGCGCCCAGCGAGTTCGCCTACCGGTCCAGGGTGCGGCTCAAGGTTGGGCGCGGCGGCGCGATGGGATTTCACGAGCTGGCGACGAATCGCCTCGTCGAGATCGATCACTGCATGGTTGCGGATTGCAATCTGCGTGCGGCCTCGCACTTGGCGCGGCTGCTCAGCCGTGACCTGACCGAAATTGAAGTGGTCCGGGAATCTGAGCAGCGGCAGGTTCTCGTCGGCTATTTGAAGAAGCCTGCCGGCCCGCCTCAGATTCAGCGGGCGCAACGCGTGCTGGAAGCTGAGCAATCGACCACTGGAATCGTGCTTCGCGCGGGCGATCGGCGCGAACTGGTCGGCGACGCGGAAATCGAAATCGAGGTCGAGCCGGGCCTTACCCTGCGCAGTGACGCCGACCTTTTCAGCCAGGTGAATCGGCTGCAGAACCAGAAACTGGTTGCCACCGCGATGGAGATGGCAGCGCCGACGGAGTCGTCTGCGATGATCGACCTGTTCTGCGGTGCCGGCAACTTTTCCATCCCTGCTGCCCGCCGTGGCGCGCGGGTAACCGGCGTCGATTCGGAGGCTGGCGCGGTCGCGGCGGCGGCGCGCAACGCGCAACGACTCGGTCTTGCCGGCACGCAGTTCGTCGCGATGAGTGCGAGAGAGTTGGCTGCGTTTCTCCATCGCGCGCATTCACGGCCTGACAGCGTCATCCTTGACCCGCCGCGCACCGGAGCGGCCGAGTTGATGGAACCGATCGCCCGTCTACGCCCATCGCGGGTGGTTTACGTGTCTTGCGATGTGACCACGCTGGCGCGCGATTTGCGTATGCTGTGCGCCGGCACCTATCGAATCGATCGCGTGCGCGCCTTCGATTTCTTTCCCAACACGCATCACATCGAGATCGCGGCCGGCGCGGTATTGACTTAGATTGCGGGGCGTTCTTAATGTAGGAACGTCGATTCCGGATCTCCCCGCCAGAGGGTAAATCAAGGCGATGCCCAAGCAGGAAAAGGAAAAACTCGCGCGCCCGAAGATTACGATTATTCCGGGACGAGGCGTAGCCCAGACCATAAATTATTTGCTTGAGGACCGAGACGACCTTGAATGGATTATCGCGGTGGGCCGTACCAAGAACGGCGAGTTGTTTTTCTACGATACCGGCGGCGACATCGTTGAGGACCTTGGCACACTCGAATACCTGAAAGCGCGCATCGTGCGCGCCCACTTCGGCGACGAGTACGAATAGCCGGCGGCTCAGAATACCTGCGCAAGCTGCGCGCGATTGAACCGCGCCCTCTTTCAATCTTCGAATTCGGCTTCGGGCGGACTGGCGTAGATCACGCCGTCCTGGATTTCCAGCGGAACACGGTAAAGGAATTTGCCGCAGGCTGCGGGCGGTCCGGCGATGCATTCGCCGGAGGCCGGCTCGTAGTAGGCGTTGTGCGTCTGGCACATCAGGTAGCGCCCTTCCTCCGCGAAGAACTGATTATCGACCCAATCCATCGCCATCGGCACGTGTCGGCATCGATTGACGTAGGCGTAATATTCGCCGCCGAAGTTGATTACGAAGCATTCCTCATCCGCGTTGCGAATCGGCATCATGAACTTCATCGATTCGCCTAGCGCCAAATCTCCCGTCTTGCCGACACGATAGCGGCGACGGGCCGGTTTCTTGCGGGGTTGCGAGCGGGTCAGAGTGCCGTGACGGCTGTGATCGGCCATGGATGGGGGTTGCGATCGATCCTTAACTTGCCAGAGTTTCTCAAAGCCCATAGCATCTGTAAACGCGCAGCGTGCCGGATGAAGGTCGACGGAATCATCGCCAATGTTGGCGAGAACGTGACTGACCCTCACCCGTCTCGCTTCGCGAGCCACCCTCTCCCAGAGGGCGAGGGAGTTGGATGATAGACAAACCCAGGATTCGAGCAGTCGAGGTGTTTCCCGTCGAGCAGAACGGGCAGACGATGATTTGTCTGCGCGACTCGAGCGGGCTTGCGCCGGACCCGATCATGCTGGGGATGGGCGCGTACCTCATCATCACGCTGTTCGACGGCATCAACGATTTGCGCGACATCCAATCGGCGTTCACGAAGCGGTTTGGCGAGATTCTACCGCTCGAGCAGCTTCAGGAGCTGGTCGCGGCACTCGACCGCGCATATTTCCTCGACTCGCCCGCGTTCCACGAACGCGAACGCATCGAGCGCGAGTCGTTCCTGGCCAGTCCCGAGCGGCCGGCGGCGTTGGCTGGCCTTTGCTACAATCGCGAGGCGGCTCAGCTTCGCATCGAGCTGGGCGCCTTCTTCGATCCACCCGAGGGACCCGGGCGCGCATTGCCGCGCAAACCTGGCTCATCGCTCAAGGGCCTGATCGCGCCCCACATCGATCCGCGGCGGGGAGCGGCGGCGTATGCGCATGCCTATGCCGAGTTGATGGCGCATGATCCGCCGGAGTTGATCATCATCCTGGGGACATCCCACTACGGTGCGGGTCCCGAACTCTTCAGCGCCACGCGCAAGAACTATGTGAGTCCGCTGGGCGCGGTGGAGACCGATCGCGAGTTCATCGATCGTCTCGCCGCTCGGTACCAGGGCGGCGATCTCTTCGCCGACGAAATTCTTCATCGCTCGGAGCATTCGATCGAATTCCAGGCGTTGTTTCTGGCCTACGCGCTGGGAGTCCGCGGCTACAAAGTCGTACCGATTCTCGTAAGCTCGTTCCACGAGATGGTCGCGGCAGGTCAGACCCCGGCCGATGATCCAAGAGTGCGATCGTTCCTCGATGCGATGGGCGAGCTGCTCTCGGTCGAGAAGCGAAGTGCAATTGTGCTGACGGGCGTGGACTTCGCGCATGTCGGCAGGAAGTTCGGCGACGCCTTCGCCGCCGATGATGTGGTGGCGCAGCGCGTCGAGCGCGAAGACCTGGAGCTGATCGAGAACATCAAGCGCGGCGACCCGCGCGGATTTTTTGCGGATATCGCCAGGGATCGCGATGCGCGCAAGATCTGCGGGCTCGCTCCCATGTACACGCAGCTGGAGTTACTGCGCGGGCGCGCGGCGCGGCTGCTCAAATATGGAATCGCGATGGAGCCCCAGACCGAGTCCTGCGTGTCCTTCGCCAGCCTGGCGATCGATTAGCGACCGAGCCCACTATTTCCTTTGTCCCCCCGTTCTTGAGTAGCACTGGCGTCTCGCCGGTGACGCGTAGCGTCGGAAGCTTGGATCCAGGAATCGCACGTCGAAGCACCCTCACCCCCGCGTCACAGCTCTTGCAAAATAAGCGCAAGAGCCCCGCCGCTTGCCCTCTCCCGCACCTGAGCGGGCGAGGGGCGCAAGATGCGTAGCTTCAAAAGATTGGAGTGGTGCGAGCGCTATTCGATTCCGTAGCGCTTGCGCTTGCGCCACAGCGTTGTCACGTTGATGCCCAGGGTCGCGGCGGCTTCATCGAGGGTGGCGGTCTCGGCCAGCACGCGCCGGATATGCTCGCGCTCCATCTCTTCCAGACTGGGCGCGTGATGAGACCCGGCCGGGTGCGCTTCGACCGGTTCGCGAAACATCGCATCGGGCAGATCGTCGCGGCCGATCAGGTCGCTGCGGCTCAATACCGCCGCGCGCTCGAGCGCGTTCCTGAGTTCGCGCGCATTTCCCGGCCACCGATATTTCGCGATCGCGTCGGCCGCTTCCGGCGACAGGCGCATCGCGGGCCGTCCGTTGCGCATCGCCGCCGCTCGCAACATCCACTCCGCCAGCGGCAGAATGTCCTCGTGCCGTTCGCGCAGCGCCGGCGCGCGCAGCGTGATCACGTTGAGGCGATGGAACAAATCCTCGCGAAAGTGGAGCCCTGCGACCTCGGCTTCAAGGTCACGATTGGAGGCAGCGATAATTCGTGTATCAACGCGGATGACCGTATCGCTGCCGACCCGCTCGAAGCTCTGTTCCTGAACGAAGCGCAGGAATTTAGCCTGCAGCGCGGCGGTCAGATCCGCGATCTCATCGAGGAAAACGGTTCCTTTGTCTGCCGCTTCCAGCCGGCCGGGCTTGTCCTTGACGGCACCCGTGAATGAGCCCCGCGCATGGCCGAACAGTTCGCTCTCCAGCAACTGTTCGGAAAGCGTGGTGCAGTTGACGACGACGAACGGGCCCGATGCGCGCCGGCTCCAGCGATGAATCTGTCGCGCGAGCACGTTCTTGCCGGTTCCGCTTTCTCCGGTCAGCAGGATAGTCGCATCGCTCTGGGCGGCCTGGCGCGCCTGATCGAACAGGTGCGTCATCGCGGGGCTCTTCGATTCGAGCATCGGCATCTCGCCGATCGTATCGCGCAGCGCCTGGTTTTCCGCTTGCAGCCCCTTGAGTTCGAGCGCGCGCTCGACGATGTGCTGAATCTGATCGAGCGAGAACGGCTTGGTGACGTAATCGTAAGCGCCCGCCTTCATTGCCGCGACGGCGTTCTCGACCGTGGCGTACGCGGTCATGAGGATTACGAAGCAGCCCGGCTGGCGGCGACGCGTCTCCGCGATTAGCTCGAGCCCGTTCACCTCGGCCATGCGGTAGTCGGTCAGCATCAGGTCGAAGGGGCGCTCCGCGATCATCGTGGCGGCCTGGGGCCCGCCTTCCGCGGTGGCGACTTCATGACCGAGCGATTGAAAAAAGCGCTCGAGGCTGCGCCGGATGTTTCGCTCGTCATCGGCGATTAGCAGTTTTGCCATCAGTTTAACGGTCGGCAGGGCAGTTCGACCACGAATCTGCTGCCCGCGCCCTCCTCACTTTCAACGAAAATACGTCCACCGTGCGCCGCGACGATGTCTTTCGCAATCGCAAGCCCGAGTCCCGCCGATCCCTTCTCCAGGCCGTCGGCGTTGTACTGCGCGAACCGCTCAAAGATGTGATCGCGGATCGCCGACGGTATGCCCGGCCCGGAATCTGCCACCTCCAGCCGCACGTTCCCGTCCGCCGGGCGCGCGACAACTTCGATTTTGCCGCCGGCCGGAGTGTACCGAAGTGCGTTGCCGATCAGATTGGATACCACCCACGAGAGCTTTATTGAATCGCCCGACATTTCCGGCAGTGGTTGAAGATTCCGCACCAGGCGGATCTGCCGTTCGTCGGCCTGAAGCTGGAAGCGATGCACCACATCCTCGACGATCTTGCGCAGGTCAAGCTGATCGCGGCGCACCGAGATGGCGGCCATCTCGCCGCGCGCAAGCTTGAGCAGGTTATCGCTCAGCAGCTTGATGCGCGCGCATTCGTCCAGGATCGCTTCGAGAAGTTCCTGCTGGCGGGGGTTGAAACTGGCCTCATCGCGCCGGAGCAGTTCCGCCGACAACGCCATCGAGGTCAGCGGGGTTCGCAACTCGTGCGAAAGAGTGGCAACCAGATTAGCGCGCGAGAGATCCTGGTCGCGCAGATAGGTCACGTCCTGCAAGATCAGGATCGTGCCGAGCGCAGTCCCCTCGCCGCGCCGCAGCGGGATCGGCTTCAGCATGTATGCGTGATCGCGCCCGCGCACGTGAAGCTGGACCTCGATTCGCTGCTCGTCGGCATTCTTGCTCAGGTTGCGCAACGCGTCGCGGACCCGCAGATAGTGCGGATGGTTGCTGCTCAGATCGTCGAACGGACTGCCAAGCGCGTCCTTGGGTTCGACGCCGAGAATCAGCGCGGCAATCTCGTTGATGTGCGCGACTATTCCCTGCGAGTCGATCAGCACGACGCCGTCTTCGAGACTTTCGATAATCGCCTCAGTCTTGCTCTTTTCGTACATCAGGCGCTCGACGTTGAGCTTTTCGAACTGCTCGAGCCGTTCGGCCATCTGATTGAATTCGTGCGCCACCGCTTCCAGCTCGGCGAGCCTTTGCGCGCCCAGGCGCACCTGCGACCGCCGCTGGCCGATACCGCGCAGGCGTTCTGCCAGGTCCCGCAACGGCCGTGTCAGCGCCCATCCGAGGCCCCACGCCATCGCGGCTCCGACCAGCAGGATGATCACGAGTCCGGCGGCGAACTGGTAGGTGAGATGCGTGCCCAGCTGGACCGAGCGGCTGTCCGCCCGGAACATCGCGTCCTCGTTCATCTTGACGAGATCGTTGATGTGCTCGTGAAGGATGTCGTATTCCTCGTCGTGGCGCGTTCCCGGCGGTGCCGATGCGACTTCGGCGAAGAGCTGCTCGGCCCGCGACTGGATCTCATGAGCTAGTTCTGGCTCGCCGACTTCGGTGAAGTCGTGGTCCTCGATATCCATCCAGTGCATGAACTCGTCGCGCACCTGCGGCAGCGCCCGCTGTCCCTTGCCATCGTGCTCGGCGATCTCGAGATTCCACAACGCGGTGTGCATGTGGTGGGCGGCGCGGATGCTGATGTAGTTGCGGTAAAGAGTTTCGCGGATAGCGCCGCCGAGCCGGTAGACGCGCGGCAGCGTGAAGACGCCGACGATCAGAACCAGCACCAGCAGCACGAGCGTGGTGTTGCGAATCCGGTTTCGGAGCGACGGAGTGCTCATCGTTCAGCCTCGGGGTCGTCCGCCACCAGGTCGATATCGAAATCGTACCCCGCGGCGATCAGGCGCGTTGGCACATCCCGTTTCAAAATTCTTTTCCACCACGGCTGATGGGTCCGGCCGACTATGATCCTGGTAATGCCGTTTTCGCGCGCGTATTCGAGCATGGCCTTCACCACGTCGTTGGATTTCAGCCAGACCGTCTCCGCGCCGAGATCGCTGGCGAGATTGATGTTGTCCAGTAGAGACACAAAATCCCGCGTCTGAATTTTCTTTACCGATTCCGCGGGGGTTTCGACGTGGACCGCGTACCAGTCCGCGCTGAGCTGCTCGGCCGCCCGCGATGCCTTGCGGAGCAGGCCGCCACCATCGTTGGGATTCGACGAGAGTCCCACCATGATGCGCTCCGCCATCTGCGGGCGGCGTCCGCCCTCGCGCTTGAGCGCCTCGGCATCGTGGCGC
Source organism: Binataceae bacterium (SeqCode) (assembly GCA_052146355.1). GTDB lineage: Bacteria > Desulfobacterota > Binatia > Binatales > Binataceae > JAFAHS01. Next base: position 59,175 of record JBKQNE010000024.1, read on the forward strand.
TGGCGGGTCAGACCGCGCGCGACTTCGCGCAGCGCCGCCTCGCGCAGCGAGGCCAGGTTGCTCGGCTTGAAGAAATTGCGCAGCGCCTGCTCGACATTCGCGAGCGGGTAGATTTTGCCTTCGCGCAGGCGCTCGCGCAGCGCCTCGACCGAGACATCAATGTCGACGATCTGGTCGGCACGCGCCAGCAACGTGTCGGGAACGGTCTCGCGCACCTCGATGCCGGTGACGCGCTTCATCAGCGGTCCCAGGCTTTCGATGTGCTGGATGTTGAGAGCGGTGATTACGTTGATTCCCGCCTGCACCAGCTCCTCGACGTCCTGGAAGCGCCGCTCGTGCTTGGAGCCGGGAACGTTGGTGTGCGCCAGCTCGTCGACGATCGCGACTTCGGGCCGCCGCTCCAGAATCGCGTCGACGTCCATCTCTTCGAGTTCGACGCCGCGATAGGCAATCTTCTTTCGCGGGACGATTTCGAGGTCGCCAACTTTCGCGTCGGTTTCAGGGCGGCTGTGGGTCTCGATGAAGCCGAGAACGACATCGGTGCCTTTGTTGCGCAGTTCGTGCGCTTCTTCCAGCATCCGGTAGGTCTTGCCGACGCCGGCCGCAGGTCCAATGTAAATTTTGAGCCGGCCCCTTTGCGATTGGGGCTCGAGGTCGAGAAACGACTCCGGCTCGGGACGCTGATCGTCCTTCATGGTTTTTGTCCGAGCCAATGCTAGTACCGTTCCGGCTGGGGTAGCGAGCGCTCGGCGCCGGCTTGCGTGAATGCTTTCTGACGAACGGCGTTCGCGAGACGCATTACGGCCAAGGTTTCGGAGAGTCGCATTTTAGGCGCCACGTGGCCGGCGAGACGCCAGGTGAATAGACGGGTGACCGCCGCCGCGATGCTTGGGACCGCGGCGGTTTGGCGGGCTTCAAAGCCCGGGGGCCGGACGACCCTCCGCCGGCGGCGTGACCCCGGCGCGTTCGTTCCGTCGTGAAAATCATGAACACCGCCGTGGCGCATAGCGCGATTACCGCAAAAGTCATTGTCATTCGGCCGCCAGGGGCTGGAGCAGGAAGATCTGCGAAGGCCGAATGATGTACCGGCGTCGTCACCACTACGGCGAGTCGGTCCACGGCGCGCCACATCCATTCGAGTGCCGCTCCGGTTTGGCTGAGATCCGCTTTCACAGGCATGCTCCGCCGCGGGCTGGACCTACTTCTTCGCCGAGGCCAGGTTGTCGAGCGCCAGATTCAGCATCAGCACGTTTACGCCCGGCTCGCCCAACAGGCCAAGCCATCGACCGCGAGTATTTTCCTGCACGAGGTGCTCGACGTCATCTTGGCTGAGGCCGCGGACTTTGGCGACCCGAGCCACCTGAAGCTCCGCAGCGGCTGGACTGATCTCGGGGTCCAGCCCGCTGCCTGAGGTGGTGATCAGATCGATCGGCACCTGGCTGGGTTCCTTGACCGAATCAGCCTCCATTTCGTCTTTGAGCCGCTTACTCACGGTCTCGATCAGGGTTTTGTTGGTAGGTCCGAGGTTCGAGGCGCCCGAATTGCTCGCGTCATAGCCGTTGCCGGCGGCCGAAGGACGGCTGTGAAAATAGCCGGCCGTCGCGAAGTTCTGTCCGATTATCGCGGCACCAACGACCTGGCCATTGCGGGTAACCACGCTTCCCTTGCTCTGCCACGGGAATATCACTTCCGCCACGCCCGTCATCACGAGCGGATAGATTAGACCGGTCAGGATCGTCAGCACGATCGTGATACGAATTGATTGCACTAATACGCGCATGTTCGCATTCTCCCGATGGTCCGCTAGGCAAGGTGCATGGCGGTGACCAGCACGTCGATAACCTTTATTCCGATGAACGGAACGATTACGCCGCCGACGCCGTAGATGAGCAGGTTGCGCGTCAGGATCGCGGCGGCCCCCAGCGGACGGTATTGAACGCCCCGCAGCGCGAGCGGGATCAGCGCGACGATGATCAGCGCATTGAAAATTACCGCCGAGAGAATGGCGCTCTGCGGAGTGCTGAGGTGCATGATATTGAGGGACTGCAACTCCGGATAGCCAATCACGAACATCGCGGGAATGATCGCGAAGTATTTGGCGACGTCATTCGCGATCGAAAAAGTCGTCAGCGCACCGCGCGTGATTAGAAGTTGCTTGCCGATCTCGACGACCTCCATGATCTTGGTCGGGTTCGAATCGAGATCGATCATGTTGCCGGCTTCGCGGGCGGCCTGCGTGCCGGCGTTCATCGCCACTCCCACATCCGCCTGCGCCAGCGCCGGGGCATCGTTGGTGCCATCGCCGATCATCGCGACCAGCTTGCCCTGCGCCTGTTCCTCGCGAATTATCCGGAGCTTGCTTTCAGGGGTGGCCTGGGCGACGAAATCGTTGACTCCCGATTCCTTTGCGATCGCCGCGGCCGTGAGCGGATTGTCGCCGGTGATCATCACCGTGCGCAGGCCCATCGCGTGCAGCCGCTCGAAACGCTCGCGGATACCATCCTTGACTACGTCTTTCAGGTAGATGACGCCCACGACCTTTGCGCCGTCGGCAACGACGAGCGGCGTGCCGCCGGCGCGCGAGATTCGTTCCACGACCGGAGTCAGGTCTTCAGGGATAGTGCCGCCGTTTTCCCTGACGAATGCGATGACGCTGTCGCCGGCGCCCTTGCGGATCCGCCGATCGTCGATATCGACCCCGCTCATCCGGGTCTGCGCCGAGAAGGCCACGAAGGTCGCGCCCTTGTCGGACAATTCGCGCCCGCGGATATTGAACTGCTTCTTGGCAAGGACAACGATCGACCGCCCTTCCGGCGTTTCATCGGCAAGCGACGCGAGCTGCGCCGTGTCGGCCATCTCTTCGAGCGCGATGCCGGGCATCGGAATGAATTCCGAGGCCATCCGGTCGCCCAGCGTGATGGTTCCGGTCTTGTCCAGCAGCAGCGTGTCGACATCGCCGGCGGCTTCAACCGCGCGGCCCGACATCGCGAGCACGTTGTGCTGTACCAAACGATCCATTCCTGCGATTCCGATCGCGGAGAGCAATCCGCCGATCGTCGTCGGGATCAGACACACCAGCAGCGCGACCAGCACGGGCAGCGACAGCAGGGTCCCCGAATAGCTGGCGAACGGAAACAGGCTTACGCACACCAGCATGAAGATGATGGTCAGGCCGGACAGCAGGATGCTCAGTGCGATTTCATTGGGAGTCTTCTGGCGCTGCGCGCCTTCGACCAGCGCGATCATGCGATCGAGGAAAGTCTCGCCGGGGTTCGCCGAGATTTTGATCTTGATCCAGTCCGAGATGACGGTGGTACCGCCGGTGACTCCGCTACGGTCGCCGCCGCTTTCGCGGATGACCGGTGCCGACTCTCCTGTGATGGCGGATTCGTTGACCGCGGCGACGCCCTCGACCACTTCGCCATCGCCGGGTATCACCTCGCCCGCGCGGACCATGACGACGTCGTTCTTGCGCAGCGCGGTCGCGGGCACCGTCTCTTCTTTGCCATCGCGGATTACCCGGGCCTGCGTTTCGGTGCGCGTTTTCCGCAGGTTGTCGGCTTGCGCTTTGCCGCGGCCTTCCGCCATCGCTTCCGCGAAGTTGGCGAAACCAACGGTGAACCACAGCCACAGCGCGATCTGCAGCTCGAACGCCGCCAGCGCGTGGTCGCCGCGCAGAAAGTCGCGAATGAGGATGATCGTCACGGCAAGCGCCGTGACCTCAACCACGAACATAACGGGATTCTTGATCTGTACGCGCGGGTTGAATTTCCAGAGCGAATCCACCATCGCACGCGAGACGATGTCGCGGTCGAAGAGGGACGGTGCTTTGCGATCAGCCATGGGTGTAGTGGTCCTTCCTAGTAGAGTTTTCCCGCATACAGCGCGAAGTGCTCGACAATCGGCCCCAGCGCATCGGCAGGAAAAAAGGTAAGTGCGGCGACAATCAGGATCACGCCGACCAGCAGCGCAACAAAGATAAAGCCGGTGGTCGGAAAAGTGCCCGCGCTGGGCGGTATGGATTTTTTCGCGGCCAGCGATCCTGCCAGGGCAAGCGCGGGAACCTTCATCAAAAAGCGCCCGAACAGCATCACGAAACCGAGCGTGTAATTGAAAAACAGCGTATTCGCGTTGAGACCGCCAAACGCGGAACCGTTGTTGGCTCCCGCTTCGGTATAGGCATAGAGGATCTGCGAAAATCCGTGCGGACCGGGGTTGCTGATGCTCGACAATCCTGCCTTGGTTGACATTGCAACCATCGCGCCGAGCAGGATGACGGCGGGAAAGATCAGCACGTAGAACATCGCGAGTTTCATCTCGCGGCCCTCGATTTTTTTGCCCAGGTATTCGGGCGTTCGCCCGACCATCAGTCCCGCGATAAACACCGACAGCACCGCCATCACCAGCATTCCGAACAGCCCCGAGCCGACGCCGCCGAAAATGATCTCGCCAATTTGCATGTTGAGCAGCGGGACCAGGCCGCCCAGCGGTGTGAAGCTGTCATGCATCGAATTGACGGCGCCGCACGAAGTGTCGGTCGTAACCGTGGCCCACAGCGCGGAGTTGACGATCCCGTAGCGAACTTCCTTGCCTTCCATGTTGCCGCCGCTCTGCGCCGCGGTGGCGTGCTCGTTCAAGCCCATCGCCGCAAATTGCGGATTGCCTCTTTGTTCGGCCCAAATCGCGATGCCGGCTCCGACGATGAACAGGAATGCCATCGCGGCGAACAGCGCCCATCCTTGACGGCGATCGCCCGCCATCTTGCCGAACGTGTGAGTCAGGCCCGCACCGATCACGAAGATGCCAATCATCTCGAGCAGGTTCGAAAGCGGCGTCGGATTTTCATACGGATGCGAAGAATTGGCGTTGAAAAACCCGCCGCCATTCGTCCCCAGCTCCTTGATTACCTCCTGCGTCGCGACCGGACCCTGCGCGATGACCTGATCGGCGCCTTCGAGCGTCTTGGCGTGAACGTATGGACTCAAGTTCTGCGGCACGCCCTGCCACACCAGCACCAGGGCGAAGACGATCGATATCGGCAGCAAAATCCACAGCGTCGCGCGCACGAGATCGAACCAGAAATTCCCGAGCGTCTTGGACGAGCGGCGAACGAAACCGCGGATGACAGCGATGGCGACCGCGATGCCCGATGCAGCCGAAACGAAATTGTGAAACGCGAGCCCGGCCATCTGGGTCAGATAGCTCATCGTCGATTCGCCACCGTATGCCTGCCAGTTGGTGTTGGTGGTGAAGCTTGCGGCGGTGTTGAAGGCCAGATCGGGCGCTACAGCGCCGAATGCCTGCGGATTGAACGGCAACAGCTGCTGCAACCGCTCGATCGCGTAAAGCAGCATCATTCCGACGGCGCTGAACAGCAGCATCGCTATCGCGTATTCGGCCCAGGTCATCTCGGCCGTCGGATCAATTCCGCTGAGCCGATAGGTCGCGCGCTCCAGGGGCTTCAGGACCGGGTCCAGGAACGTCTTCTCGCCGGCAAAAACGCGGGCCATGTACAAGCCGAGCGGAACGCTCAGCACCGTAACCAGGACAGTAAAGATTCCTACCTGGATGATCGCATTCCAGAGCATCAGGATATTCTCCGATTGTCGGATGTCAGAATTGTTCGGGACGAATCAGCGCATAGACCAGATAGATGGTCAACAACACGGCCAGCGATGCACCAAGAATCAGATCTAGAGAAGTCATAGTTTTTGGCATCCGTGTACGTATGCAATGGCAATTGCAAAGAAAGCCAGGGTGGAGATTATGGCGACTAAGTCAGACATGCGGGCTATATCAGCATCAGCTATGCCAGACGGGAAGAAGCAGGAATTTATTGGAATTTTGAGATGCGCGAAATTTGCAATCTACAATATGCAATGAGTTCGGGTGCATTTTGCATGGGACGCTCCGTGGTGCGTAATGCAACGTTAACCTCAAAAAGGTGATGCCGAACGCAACAATCCTTTCGAGTGTGAACTGTCGCGTCGGCACCACGAGCCGTTATCGCAGAAATGCCTACATGATGAAAAGCATCTCTTGGTACGTGGCCAACGGCCATAGGTCATCAGCCACTATGCTTTCGAGAACGTCAGCGGTTTTCCGCACTGCCGCCATCGCCGGCAGCACCGCAGTGCACAAATGCTTCGCGTGGTCGAGCTTGCGATGCCCTCCGTGCTCGGCCAGCATCGCTTCGAGCTTCACGATTCCATCCTGCAGCTCTTTCACCAGCACGGTAACTTTGTCGAGCGTGTCGGTATCGAACACGTAGCCGACCGCCTTCAGATTCGCGCACGTTAACGCCAGCTCACCCTGGTAGCGGATCGCCGCCGGAAAGATGATTGTCCTGGCCATTTCGATCACGGTCCGTGCCTCGAGCCCTACCACGAGGCAGTATTGCTCCAGGTACACATCCATCCGGCTATGCAGCTCCCGCTCCGTTAGCACGCCGTACTTCGAGAAGAGCTCCGTCGCCTCTTTGCTTCCGAGCAGCGGGAGCGCCTCCACGCACGAGCGCAGATTGGGCAGGCCACGGCTTTCCGCTTCCTTGTGCCACTCCTCCGAGTAGCCGTTGCCGTTGAAGACGACACTGCCGTTCTCAGCCATGATCTCTTCGAGCACCTTCTGGACCGCGCCGTTGAGTTTCGACGGATCATCGCCGACCGCTTTCTCGAGCTTGCTTGCGATAAAGTCGAGCGACTCCGCCACGATCGTATTCATCGCTACCATCGGCCCCGCGATCGATTGGCTGGATCCCACGGCGCGGAATTCGAAACGGTTGCCCGTGAACGCGAAAGGGCTCGTACGATTCCGGTCACCAGCGTCTTTCGGAATGATGGGCAGCGAGTCAACGCCGACCTTCAGCGTTTCGCCCCCTTTTGAGCTCTTGGCCCCGCCTTTGGTCACCTGCTCAAAGATGTCGTTGAGCTGCACACCCAGGAAGACCGAAATTATTGCCGGGGGTGCCTCGTTGGCGCCGAGCCGGTGATCGTTGGATGCGGTCGCGACGACGGCTCGCAGCAGGCCGCCCCATCGATGTACCGCTCGGATCACTGCCGCACAAAAGACCAGAAACTGCGCGTTGGCATGCGGGTTGTCGCCCGGGTCCAGCAGATTGCCCTGGGTCGCATTGCCGAGTGAGAAGTTAACGTGCTTCCCCGAGCCGTTGATGCCGGCGAAGGGTTTCTCGTGCAGCAGGCAAGCCATGCCGTACTTTTCAGCCACCCGGCGCAGCGTGGACATCGTGAGCTGCTGATGATCGGTTGCGAGGTTCCCGATCTCGAACATCGGCGCGAGCTCGAATTGGCCCGGCGCCACCTCGTTGTGCCGCGTCTTGGCCGGAATTCCAAGCTTGAATAGCTCGCGCTCGCTCTCGAGCATGAAGGCGAGCACCCGCTCTGGAATCGCGCCCAGGTAGTGATCCTCGAACTCCTGTCCCTTGGGCGGCAGCGCTCCAAACAGTGTCCGCCCGGTGGCAAGCAGATCCGGCCGTGAGAAAAAGAAGTGCCGATCGATCAGGAAATATTCCTGCTCGGCGCCGGCGTAGGTGACCACGGTCGCCGGATTCACGTGACCGAAGAGCTTCAGAATTCGCTGCGCCTGCTTATTCACCGCCTGCATCGAACGCAGCAACGGCGTCTTCTTATCGAGCGCCTCGCCGGTCCACGAAACGAAGGCGGTCGGAATACACAGAGTCCTACCGTTCGGGTTCTCCAGAAGGTAGGCCGGACTCGTGACGTCCCATATCGTGTAGCCGCGCGCCTCGAAAGTGTTGCGAATGCCGCCATTGGGGAAGCTCGACGCGTCGGGCTCACCCTGCGTAAGCGTCTTGCCCGAAAATTCGGCGAGCGCGCCGCCTTCGCCGTCCGGTGAAAGGAAGCTGTCGTGCTTCTCTGCAGTAACTCCTGTTAATGGGTAGAAGACGTGCGAATAATGGGTGGCGCCTTTGGAAATCGCCCAGTCCTTCATCGCTGACGCAACGGTATCTGCAATCGACGGGTCGAGGGTCGATCCCGAGTCGATGGTGCGCATCAACGATTTGAACACGGGCTTCGGGAGCCGTTCTTTCATTTTCTCCTTGTTGAAGACGTTCGCGCCGAATAACTCACTGGCCGAAACGTTCGAAAATGAAAGCGGCTCTCCGGCCGGATGATAGGTCGTGACGGCCTCGATGGCCTGCAAACGTGCGGTGCTTCCGCTCAATGTGGTGTCCTCCTGGAAATTGCTTTGCTGATTGCGCAGAGGTCGCAACGCCACCTCCCGCACTCGGGCGATCGAACACACTATGCAAAGAGCGCGCCCTGCTTAGCCGAATTAAGATTGTTAACGGTTACGCAGGCGCTTTACGCGGAAGCGGGTTCCGGATGCCTAATTTCGACCATACTGCCGAGTAGTTGGGCAGTAGTTCGGACCAAGGATGGAGGGATCGCAATCCCTCCGGCAGAGCCGAAATGATGGAATTCGCCGCTTTCGTGGACCAGCTGAGGCAAGTCCAGAGGCAAGCCGGCAAATCCCCGATTAAACCGACATGTGATAGACATGAGCCCTCTATGAATCGTAGACCCGAAACCCTTTCTATTGCCGATAAGCGCACTTCTGCTGCGCGATAGTCCGCGGCCATGTACGAAGCCGATACGATCTCGAAATTACTCGAATGTGGTGAAGCGCTTGCTCCCGCGCTAGCCGCCCCGGGGCGCAAAGCACTCAGCTATGAAGCCTTGCGCTTGCTGATGGAGCGGACGGCTCGCACCCTTAACGACGTCGGCGTCGGCCGCGGCGATCGCATCGCGATCGTTTTGCCCAACGGTCCTGAAATGGCCAGCGCCTTTCTCACCATTGGCAGCGTCGCGACCGCTGCGCCATTGAATCCTGGCTACCGGCAGGGCGAGTTCGATTTCTATCTTTCCGATCTCAATGCAAAGGCACTGGTGATCCTCGAGGGCATGGACAGTCCCGCGCGCGCGGTCGCGAGCACGCGAGGCATTCCAATCATCGAACTCGAGGCTGACCCCGTAAAACCCGCGGGCGAGTTTTCGCTGAAGGCTTCCAGCTCGGCAGCGACTCGACCGCGCCGGTTCGGCCCGGCCGGGCCGGATGACATCGCGCTGGTTCTTCATACTTCCGGTACCACCTCGCGGCCCAAGATCGTCCCGCTCACTCATCGCAATGTTGCGGCGTCCGCCGTCAACATCCGCCGGACGCTGCGCCTGTCGCGCGAAGACGTTTGTCTGAACATCATGCCGCTGTTTCACATCCACGGCTTGATTGGCGCGGTGTTGTCCAGCGTTGCCGCTGGAGCGTCCATCGCTTGTGCGCCGCACTTCGATGCGCTGAAGTTCTTCCGATGGTTCGCTGAAACGAATCCCACCTGGTACACCGCCGTTCCGACGATGCATCAGGCAATCCTGGGGCGTGCCTCGCGCAATCCGCAGGCAGTCGCGGCGAGCCGCCTGCGCCTCATTCGCTCCTCGTCTTCCTCGCTGCCGCCGCAGGTGATGCAGGAATTGGAGAGAGTGTTCGGCGTGCCGGTCCTCGAATCGTACGGCATGACCGAAGCGGCGCATCAGATGGCGTCCAATCCTCTGCCCCCGGGCCAACGTTTTGCGGGCAGCGTCGGTATCGCATCAGGCCCGGAGATTGCGATCATGAACGATGCGGGCGACGTGCTGAAAGCGAATGACATCGGTGAAGTCGTGATTCGCGGGCGCAACGTGGCCACGGGCTATGAGAACAATCCTGAAGCGAATGCCAAGGCATGGACCAACGGATGGTTCCGGACCGGCGACCAGGGCTATCTCGACGGGGCGGGCTACCTGCGGCTCACCGGACGCCTCAAGGAAATGATCAATCGCGGCGGCGAAAAGGTCAGCCCGGTGGAGATCGAGACCGCGCTGCTGGACCATCCGCTGGTCGCGCAGGCGGTCGCATTCGCGATGCCGGATCCGATGCTCGGTGAGGAGATCGCGGCGGCCATTGTATTGCGCGAGGGTGTGCCTCCTGGCGAACACGAACTGCGCGAGTTCGTTTCGGCACGGCTCGCGCATTTCAAGGTGCCGCGCAAGGTCGTGTTCCTCGATGCGATCCCGAAGGGGCCCACCGGCAAGCTGCAGCGCATCGGATTGGCAAAAGTTCTCGGTCTGGAACCGTGAAGATCGCGATCTTCGGCGCGGGAGCAATCGGCGGGTACCTCGGCGTCAAGCTCGTGCAGGCGGGCGCCGACGTGACGTTCATTGCGCGGGGCCCTCATCTCGATGCCATGCGCAATAACGGCATCACGCTGATCAGCGAGGGCAAGCGGGTCACCGTGAAGGCGCGGTGCGCTTCAGAACCTGAAGAGATCGGCGCGCAGGACTACGTCTTTGTAACTCTCAAGGCGCATTCGCTGCCTGCCGCCGCGCCCCGTATTGCCGCACTTCTCGGGCCCGGCAGCGCGCTCGTCATGGGCGTGAACGGCGTCCCCTACTGGTATTTTCATGGTCTCGACTGCAAGTGGCGCGACCATACCATCGAGAGCATCGATCCCGGCGGCGTGGTGTGGCGGACATTACCGCCCTCCCGCGTAATCGGATGCGTGGTCTATCCGGCAGCCGAAGTGATCGAGCCGGGCGTAATCGAGCACACCTACGGCAATCGCTTTTCGCTGGGTGAACCGGATGGATCAAAGAGCGAGCGCATTCAGTCACTGTCTAAGCAATTGATCGCGGCCGGTCTTAAAGCTCCGATCAGGTCGCAACTCCGCGACGAGCTCTGGGTGAAACTGTGGGGCAACTTGTGTCTCAACCCGCTTTCGGTTCTGACGACTTCGACGCTGGATCGACTGGCCGGCGAGCCGGACTTGCGAGACGTCAGCCGTACCATGATGCGCGAAGCGCAAGTCGTCGCCGAGTCGCTGGGCGTTAAATTCGGCGTCGACCTCGAAAGACGAATCGAGGGCGCACTCGAAGTCGGTGCGCATAAGACCTCGATGCTGCAGGATCTCGAGCGCGGCCGCCCGATGGAGATCGACGCGCTTCTGGGCGCGGTAGTCGAACTCGGCAATCTAACCGGTCACGAAATGCCGATGTGCCGTGCGATTCTGGCCCTGACGCGCGAGCGCGCGCGCCGCGCGTCGATGGAGACTGTCGATTTTCGAAAACCTGCGCGGTGCTGACCCCCATGATCTCGCGCGGCATTGCTTGGCCGCCTGAAGGAAAAGGGACATGGGCTGCCGGCTGTGGACGTCCACAGCTTAGACGTTGATATGTAATGCGGGACCGCGTAGGTTTCCGCACATGGCCGATAGCGGCTCTGCATATTCATCGGCTTTTCTTGCCGCCATCACGCGGCTCCACGAAGTTGCGCGGCCCGCTGCTTCGAGTGACAGACCGTCAGAATTGACCGAAGCGGAGGAGGGTCAAAAATATTTTTTTACAAAACAAACCCAATTTATCCTTGATTTTGCTAGATCTTTTTGGGTTTGCCTAAAATTTAATCAGGCGAGCCTGCGTGCGGGGCTGACCGTGCGCAGTCGAAATGACTCAACGTTGTCAGTTGACGGCGTGGCGGGAGTCGTCCCGTAGGACTCTCTTGTCTAAGCGCCCCGCCAAAGGTACTGTCTAACCCTACCGTACACAAAATATCGAATTGGTGGCGCGCTCGCGCGGTGCTGGGCTTTCAGAGCCGCCGGCGTGCCAATGTTGACTCGTGGTGATGTTACCCTTGACTGGGTGCGCAGCGAGGACTGGTGATGGTGCCGATTCGCTACAACTTCCGCAGCGTGCTGGAACGGCGTGCAACGTCGCTGATGACCGTGCTCGGGGTCGCGCTCGTGTCGATGATCTTCGTGATCGTCTTCGGTTTCATCGGCGGACTCAAACAGGCGCTGCTCAATTCGAGCGCGGATCGCAACTGGATCGTGCTGTCGCGCGGAGTCGCCAACGAGAACCAAAGCTACGTTCCACACGAGTCGACGGCGATTCTGAGCGCGCGGCCCGAAGTCGCGGCCGACAGCGGGCACCATCCGCTGCTCGCGCGCGAGAGCCTCGCCGGACTCAACGTCAGCCGCTCCAGGACCGTTAAGGAGTTCGCCCTCCTGCGTGGCGTCGAGCCGGTTGCGTACGAGGTGCATCCTAACCTCCGGCTCGTCGAGGGGCACTGGCCGACGCCCGGAGACGACGAATTGGTAGTCGGGCGCAGGCTCCTGGCGCGCTTCCCCTACCTCGCGCCCGGCACGACGTTTCACTACCTCAATCATGACTGGAAAATCGTCGGTGTCTTTTCCGACAATGACAGCGAACGCGAATCCGAGATCTGGACCGATCTCGGCGACCTCGTGAAGGGCCGCCATTGGAACCCCGGCGGCGCGGCCGCCCTGCACTTGGTGTTGAATCCCGGGACCGCCCCGGAATTCGAACAGGCGATCAAAAGCGACGGCCGTCTCAAAATCGATGCTGAGACCGAGAACGATTATTATGCGGCGCAAACCAGAGTCGCCGAACAGCTCGGCGCCCTGGGCTTCATTGTCGCGCTTGCGCTCGGGCTCGGCGCGACCTTCGGCGGAATGAATACAATGTACACGGCGGTGACGCGCCGCGGACGCGAGATCGGAGTGCTGCGGGTGCTCGGTTTCTCGCGCGTCGACATCCTGAGCAGTTTCGTGATCGAGAGCGCGATCCTTGGAATCGCGGGCGGCGTTACTGGCGTGGTGCTGGCAACCGCCGTCGCGTGGGCGACAGGATTGACCAGCCGCTCGATGAGCGTGGGCGCGATGTTCTTCTCGTATCGTCCCAGCGTCTCCGCGATGGTCGCCGGAATTACGGCGGCTGCGATCATCGGAGTCGTCGGCGGACTGATGCCGGCGCTGCGCGCGTCGCGAATCGGAATCATCAGCTCGCTCAGAGAGGCATGACGATGGCGGGTAAGCTGCTCACTATCGCGTTGCGCAACATGCGCCGCCAGCTCCGGCGCACGATCCTGACGGCGCTGAGCTTCGCGGTCGCAGTGTTCATTTACACGGTGCTGGTCGCGGTGCCGTGGTCGATGGATCGTATCGCCGACAACGCATCGAAGGGACTGCGCCTGGTGGTTACCGAGCGCAACAACAACAGCCTGCCGTCGCGCTATTGCGACCCGATCAAGAAGCTGCCGCACGTGCTCGGGTGCGCTCCGGAGATTCTGTGGACCGCGATCTATCGCGATCCGAAAGATCCGATCGTCACCTTCGGCGTCAATGCGGACATATCCTCGGTTACCGGCAGCAGCGACTACCAGTTGCCGCCGGAAAAATCGAAGGAATTCAGCAGCGAGCGGCGCAACGCGCTCGTCGGCTACCAGTTGATGCGCGAGCACGGCTGGAAACTGGGCGAACCGATTACGCTCCACAATCCGGACGATTCGCGGATGGCTTTGACCTTTATTCCGGTCGTCGAGTTTCCGACCGAATATCTGTCACGTGCGTTCATGTTCGACCGCCGGATGCTCGATGACGCGGTGAAGAACTTCTACGGCGAGAATATTCAGAATCGCGCGGGATTCCTGCTGGTGCGCGTTGATCGCGCCGAGAACATGGGCCTCGTCGCCGGCGAGATCGACGAGAATTTCCACAACTCCGAAGCGGAGACTGAAACGATGACCGAGTCGGATTCGATAGCCAACGTCGTGACCGCAATCGGCAGCATCCGCGCGATCATCTACAGCCTCTGCATGGTCGTGCTCCTGACCGTGCTGCTGATCGCCGCGAATTCAATGGCGATGATGGTGCGCGATCGCATCGGGGAAGTCGCCGTGATGCGCGCGCTCGGTTTCACGCACAGTCACGTCGGCATTCTGCTGTTCACCGAGGCGGCCCTGATCGGCCTCAGCGGAGCCCTGGTCGGCGCGGGTCTGGCGTGGTGGTACTTCGGACACGGCATACGGCTCGGCGCGATAACCGGGATGCTCGGCTACATGCAGGTGCGCCCCGAGACCGCGATCGCCGCCGTAGCGGCGGCGGTAGCCGTGAGTATCATCGCCGCGGCCGCTCCGGTAATTGGCGCGATGCGCGTACCGCCGGCCCTGGCCTTCCGCCAGGTGGTTTAGTCTTTCGATTGCGAGGCGTGACGTTTGCCCCCGTTCCGGTGCATTCTGGGGGCATGATTCCGAGCAACCTGCTGGTCGCCAATCGCGGCGAAATTGCAATTCGCGTCATGCGCGCCGCTGGCGAATTGGGTATCCGGACCGTCGCGCTCTTTTCCGAAGACGACGCCAGTTCTCTGCATACTCGTCGCGCCGACGAAGCCATCCAACTGCGCGGCGTCGGCGCTTCCGCCTACCTCGATATCGAGCAGATAGTCGCGGTCGCGCTGCGCGCCGGCTGCGACGCGATTCATCCGGGCTACGGCTTCCTGAGCGAGAATGCCTCATTCGCACGCCGCTGTGCCGAAGAAGGAATCATGTTCATCGGGCCGCGGCCCGAGATTCTCGATCTCTTCGGCGACAAGGTGCGCGCGCGATCGATCGCCGCCGAATGTGGCGTGCCCCTCCTGGCTGCCACCCAGGGATCGACGAGCCTCGAGGAAGCCAGAGCGTTCTTCATCGCGCAGGGTCCCGGCGCCGCCGTGATGATCAAAGCGATCGCCGGTGGTGGTGGCCGCGGAATGCGCCCCGTCTATCGCATCGACGATCTCGAAGAAGCCTACCAGCGCTGTCAGTCCGAGGCGCGCGCGGCGTTTGGAAATGGAGACGTGTACGTCGAGCGCCTGATGCGCTCGGCGCGCCATATAGAAGTGCAGATCGTGGGCGACCGCCTGGGAAACGTCAGTCACTTGTGGGAACGCGAATGCACCATTCAGCGGCGGCATCAGAAGCTCGTGGAAGTTGCGCCCAGTCCCAGCCTGACCGATTCATTGCGCAACGATCTGATCGCGGCGGCAATGCGCATTGCCGAGAGCGTGCGCTACGACAACCTGGGAACCTTCGAGTTCATCGTCGATGCGACCGGCGCCGACGGACTCCCCTTCGCATTCATCGAGGCGAACCCGCGCCTCCAGGTCGAGCATACGGTCACGGAAGAAGTCACCGGGATCGATCTGGTCAAGACCCAGCTTCTGATCGCATCGGGAAAATTGCTTCCGGAACTCGGCCTGGAGCGCGCCGATATTCCAAAACCGCGCGGGTTTGCGATTCAGCTTCGCATCAACGCCGAGACGATGAGCGCGGATGGGACCACACGCCCTTCCGGCGGCACCATCAGAGCTTTCGAGGCGCCTTCCGGACACGGCCTGCGCGTCGATTCGTTCGCGTATGCGGGCTATACGACCAGCCCGCGCTTCGATTCCATGATCGCCAAGCTGATCTCGCATTCGCCGTCGCCGAAGTTCGCCGATGTAGTCAACCAGGCGTATCGCGCGCTGTGCGAGTTCAGGATTGAAGGCGTTGCCACCAATATCGGATTTCTGCAGAGCCTGCTGAAACATCCGGAATTCATCGCGCATCGAGTGTCCACGCGGTTCGTGGAAGATCGAATTGGGGAGCTGACCGCGAACTCGGCCCATCGGCGGATGTATTTTGAGCACGCCGCGGCGCCGCGCCTGGTCGGCGCCAAAATCGATTCCACCGATCCGCTCGCGGTGCTCCATCACGGAAAAGGCGCGAACGAAACGGCTCCATCGGCCGAGCAAATACCCGCGAGTCACGAAGTCGCAGGTCCCGAGAACACGATCGCGGTCAATGCGCCGATGCAGGGGACGATCGTCACCGTCGATGTCAGCGAGGGCGACCTCGTGGCGCACGGCCAGCAACTCATCATCATGGAAGCGATGAAGATGGAGCATGTGATCGCCGCTCCGGTCGGCGGAATCGTCCGCCAGATAACGATCGCGGGCGGGGACACGGTCTTCGAGGGTCATCCTCTTATATTTATCGAAGAGGCGAGCGACTCCGTCGCCACGGGCACCGCCGTCAGCAGCGAAGTTGATCTCGAGTACATCCGGCCCGATCTGGCGGAAACGATCGAGCGGCACGAGATCGGTCTTGACGACGCGCGTCCCGAGGCGGTCGCGCGGCGGCGGAAAACCGGCCAGCGCACCGCGCGCGAGAATATCGAAGACCTCTGCGACCCCGGCTCCTTCGTCGAGTACGGACCGCTGACTGTCGCCGCGCAGAGCCGCCGCCGCTCGATGGAGGATTTGATCAAGAACACTCCGGCGGATGGAATGATCACCGGCCACGCTGCGATCAACAGCGACCTCTTTCCGCCCGAGCGCGCGCACTGCGTCGTGATGGCTTACGACTTCACGGTGCTCGCCGGCACGCAAGGGCATCGCAACCATCGCAAGAAAGATCGGATGTTCAAGATCGCGGCTGAACTGCACGTGCCCCTGGTGCTGTTCGCCGAGGGTGGCGGCGGGCGGCCGGGAGACACCGACGGCGACTTCAGCAGCAGCACCTTTCACGACTTCGCAAAACTGAGCGGCCTCGTGCCGCTGGTCGGAATCGTTTCGGGGCGATGCTTTGCCGGCAATGCGTCGCTGCTCGGATGTTGTGACGTGGTGATCGCAACCGCGAATTCAAATATCGGGATGGGCGGGCCTGCGATGATCGAGAGCGGCGGCCTGGGCGTTTTCCGCCCCGACCAGATCGGGCCGATGGACGTGCAGGTGCGCAGCGGCGTGGTCGATATCGCAGTCGCCGATGAAGCCGAGGCGGTGCGCGCGGCGCGGCAATATCTTTCCTATTTCCAGGGTTCGATCCGCGATTGGGAATGCGCGGATCAGCGCCTGCTCAGAAAGGCCATTCCCGAAAACCGCCTGCGCGTCTATGACGTGCGATCGGTCATCGAGACCATCGCGGATACCGGCTCCGTCCTCGAGCTGCGCCACCATTTCGGCCTGACCACGCTGACTGCATTCATTCGGATCGAAGGCCGCACCCTGGGAGTGGTGGCGAACAATCCGATGCATCTGGCGGGCGCGATCGACAGCGACGGTTCCGACAAGGCCGCGCGCTTCATCAAATTGTGCGACGCATTCGACATCCCGCTTCTGTACCTGTGCGACACGCCCGGAATCATGGTCGGTCCGGATATTGAGAAGACCGGCCTCGTGCGCCACTCCTCGCGGATGTTCCTTGCGGGCGCGAACGTGACCGTGCCGTTCCTGACGATCGTGCTGCGCAAAGCAACGGATTGGGTGCGATCGCGATGTCGGGCGGCGCTCACGACGCTGCGCTGTTCACTGTCGCGTGGCCGACGGGCGAGTTCGGCCCGATGGCGCTGGAGGGTGCGGCGAAGCTCGGCTATCGCAATGAACTGGCGGCGATCGCGGATCCGGCGGAGCGCAAAAAACGCTTCGATGAGATGGTCGCCACCATGTACAAGCGGGGCAAGGCGCTGAACAGCGCCGCGCATTTCGGAATCGACGACGTGATCGATCCCGCCGACACCCGGCGATGGATCACCGGCTCACTGCGCTCAACACCAGTCGCCGCGCCACGCACCACGAAGAAGCATCCGTTCGTCGATAGCTGGTGACCGCGCGCTGCCCACGAGTCTCTACAGACCTTTGCAAAAGGTCTTCACTGGCAGACCAGGCCACTCATTGGCCGAGCGATCGCGGGTTGAACTTGGAGTCGTCGAGGTCGCCGGTATTGATCCCTTGGGCAAACCCGCCGACCGATGGGGTCACCGATCGGAAAAACCATCGCTTCGCATTTTCCGGCGAAAGCCCAGCTGCATCCGGGTGATGCGCTGGGAGCGCGGGTTGATATGCCAGCGGTACGTAGAAGGACCCCGCGAGGTCGAACAGGTTGCCGCCCCCCGGAGCGGGACGCGTCCGCCACAGCGGCACCGCGACTTCCTGGAGCTCAGGAGTTTCGGTCTTCATGTCTGACTCGAAAAACTCGGCCCCCAGCCAGACGTAGGTTTCCGTGTCGATCCATACCAGCGTGCGGAGATTTGCGTAGTTCGGGTCGGTTGGGATCATCTCGATAATATATGCGCTGCGCATCTCGAACGGCTCCTCGCCCATCGCCAGCGTTGCGCTGCCGGTCAGCAATTCCTCCGGAGCGGCCTTCTCGTCGCGGCCCGTGAGTCCCGCCGGCTCGTCGTCCGCCGTCATGCACGACAGGATCGGCGTGGTGCCAAGCAGGCGGTAGGAATAGGCCTCGGTCTTGGGTAGCGCGTAGGCCCAGTACGGCTGATGGCATCCGCGGCAATCGTGGTTCAGGTACGGAGGGTCAACGACCATTCGCCTGACCCGGCGTGCGGCCGAACTATAGATGAAACTTTCGTCGGCATGATGCGCATCGAGGAAGCGCAGCCAGATGCTCTGGACGCCGCGCGTTCCCTCCGACACGTTCCAGTTGGTGCAGACAGCCTTCCATTCGAATGCCTGGGAGTTGGAGCCAAGGGTCGGTCGCGGATCCACCTCCGTGCGATGAGCGAAGCGCAGGAAGCTGAACTGGTCGCATACAAAAGAGTAGTCCGGCTCGCTGTAAATCGGTTTGGCAGAGATGGCTGCGTCGGAGTAGGCAAAGCTGCCCCACGGCGCCAGCGAAAAGTCGTCCGGCATGAACGGGCCCATGTGCCAGTTGTAGGCGATCTTCCGCGCCGCCTTGGGGTCGTAGACGTTGACCAGCGGGAACGGCATGCCAGCCACGTAGTTCTGCATGTTGCCTTCGCTATCGAGGCGCGCTTGTGGCGAGTATTTTTCGGTCGCCTGCTTGAAGCCCATCGGCCAATCGAGCTTATGGGTGCCGATAATTCGGATTTTGAATCCATGCTTGACCGCCTCGATGGCGGCGGCCGCGAGGTAGCATTCGTAGTTGGCGACGTTGTGGGCATCGATTACCAGCCCGGGTGTCAGCTGTGCCGTGCCGCAGTGCCCGGGAGCCGTATCGCTATTCGCCGCGTATCCGTTAGGAGGAGCTTCCGCGCGAGCCGAAGCCGCAAGCACTACGCATAGCGCCGCGAACGCAACTACCGCGCAGCAGCGCGCTCCCATCGTCACGCGCCGGCATGTCAGGCGGCGCGCTCGCGATTTGCGGGGGCTTCTTTGCATCGTCCGCGCTTGGTGTCCGGTTCAATGGCTCATGCGCGCCATGGTGTCCGGATCGAAAAACTGCCTCGTGACCGTTCCCATGTTGATGTACCAGCACTCGTGCTCGTCGGCGTTGGGTCCGGGCGTGTAGGCGATAGTGGAGAACCCGTCCTGCACATCTTCGTCGACCATCGCGGTCTGAAACACCCGCCGGAATGGATAGATTGCCACGCGCGCGTCCTGCACGGGCCGGTCGCGGTAGGTATTGAAGGTCGCGATCGTTTTCCAGAGCTCGCCGTCGCGGTTGTACTGATCGGACGCGGTTATCATCCAGCCCTCGGAGTCGATGTACAAAACTCTCTTGCTGATCACCGGCGGGTCGGTCCCGATTCGCTGCAGCCGCGTCAGCGGCTTCGGCGTCGCCTCAATCACATATAGATCGCGCATTTCCCAATTTTCCGGGCAGATCGTTCTGCCGCCATCGTAGGGACACGCCTTGGCTGGCGAGTTGGCAGCGTGCACGCATGCGAGCATCGGGCGTATCCCGAGAAACTTGTAGTCGAAGTTCTCTACGTTCGCCGAAAAACCAAAATACGAATCCGGATCGATATTGCTGCCGTAGGTGAACCTCGTCTGCCGCGGCGCCGCGTCCGAAAGGATCGTGTCCTTGATGCGATGCTTATGGCGGCTGGTGGCGCTGTAATCCCAGATGTTGTCGGCCATCTCGGAATTCCAGTAGCGAAATCGAACGAAACCGTAGCCCCTCATTTCCGACGGCTCGAGAAAAGGATATGCCGCGAACCGGTAGCGGATGCCGTCGGACGCTGCGAAATCGGGATCGGTGGGAATCGGAGCGACCTCGGTTCGGCCGACATTGCTGTAGTAGGCGAAATGTCCGATGACGATGCGATCAACTGGTTCCGTGGAGCTTGCTCCCGCGGGATAGCTGTCGATCTCCACATCGCGAATATCAAAGTCATCCGTGAACCCGGGCCGCAAACTGAAATTCCACATGACCTTGCGCCCGATTTGGGGATCGTTCGGATCGATTACCGGGAACGGCTGCCCGGCAATGTAGTTCTGCAGGGTGCCGTCGTCTCCCATGCTCACCTGCGCGGAGTATTTTTCGGTCGCGTCCTTATACGGCGGCGGCCATTCGAGACGATCGGTCGGCACGATCTTCATCCACATTCCCTGTTTGACGAGCGTGAAGTTGCCGGGACTCACCAGGTTGGCGACCGTAGCAGCGTTATCGGGAGTGATCAGGTCACCGGGTTTCACCGCGGCTTGGGCGAAAGACGCGAAGACAAAAGACATCAGGACGGCGAGCGCGAACCCAATGAGGAATCTCATGATTCACCCTGGTCAGCAGCGATGGGACGCCCTGTCACCTTCGGCGTCTATTGTATGGCGACAATATACACACGAGCGCGCCTACCGCAAGCGCGGCATTTTCCGGCCGCGCAGCACCCAGGTTCCTGAGGTGGCACACTTTAGCCTGTGTTTCCGGAATGCATCAGCGGTCGACGGCGCCGGCCGTGGCGTGGTAGTTCAACCCAGATCGGACGGCGCGCTCTCAGCGCCGGAGGTGAGCGCATGACACCAAGAAAACAACGGGTTCAATTTGCGGATGTGTCCAAGCTAGGCGATGAGTTCAAGGACCTGGAGCGGTACAAAGTCGGCGGCAAACTGGTGAACATCTTCGCCGTCCTGATGAACCATCCCGGGCTCTTCAAAGCGTGGTCGCGGTTTGCCAATTACATCCTGAGCGACAATTCGACGCTTACGCCCCGCGATCGCGAAGTCGCGATCCTGCGCATCGGATGGCTCAATCAGGCGCAATACGAATGGGAACAGCACGTGCGCATCGGCAAGAGCGCCGGGCTCACCGATGCCGATATCGATCGCATTACCAAAGGCCCGCAGGCCGGATGGGATAAGCACGACGCCGCTCTGCTGCAGGCGGCCGACGATCTGTTCGAAAACTCTGTCGTGTCGGACGAAACCTGGAAAGTACTGTCGGAGCGCTACAGCACTCAGCAGATGATGGATCTGGTGTTCACGATCGGCCAGTACAATCTGGTCTCGTGGGCGCTCAATAGCCTCGGCGTGCCGCTCGATGACTACCTGCCGGGCGCGAAACAATAACTGAATCTCACAGGAGCAGTCCCATGAAGACGGAAAAGATCGAATACAAAGACGGTGACGTTACGCTGATCGGCTACCTCGCGTATGACGAAACGAAATCCGGCAAGCGGCCGGGAATCCTGGTAATGCCGGAGGCGCTCGGCCTGGGCGATCATGTCAAGCGACGCGCGGAACGGCTGGCCGAACTCGGCTACGTGGCTTTGGCTGGCGATCCTTATGGCAACGGCATACAGGCGGCTGATCTGCCGGGCGCGATGAAGCTGGCGACGCCTCTGTTCGAAAACGTGGACAAGCTGCGCAAACGCGGACGCGCCGCGCTGGACAAGCTCGCGTCGTTGCCGCAGGTCGATTCAAGCCGGCTGGCCGCGATGGGATTCTGCATGGGCGGGACGTTCTCGCTCGAACTCGCGCGCGATGGCGCCCCGCTGCGCGGCATCGTGTCGTTTCATGGCGGTCTGCAGACGCAGCGACCCGCCGCGCCGGGACAGGTGAAAGCGAAAATTCTGGTGTGTACCGGTTCCGACGATCCGATGATCCCGCTTGCGCAAGTGAATGCGCTCGAAGAGGAAATGAAAAAGGCCGGCGCGGACTGGCAGGTAATCACCTACGGCGGCGCCGGGCACAGCTTCACGAATCCCGACTCGAGCCAACTCGGCATGCCGGGAATCGCGTATCACAAGCCGACCGACGAGCGCTCGTGGAAAGCGATGAAGTCGTTCCTCGAGGAAATCTTCGCAGGCTGAAGTCGTTCGAGAATCCGCAGATTGCGCAGATACGATTTGGCCAGCAGAGAACCAGGCTTAAGACTGGATTGGAATCTGTGAAATCGGCGTAACCTGCGGATTCCGCTTTTCTGGTATCCTTGTGCCTTGGTGGTGAAGTCCGAGTCTGACGATTCTTGATCGGGCGCAATTGAATGCTCAGCGCCCGATCAGTGACCGGCAAATTGCATCTTGAAGGGTTCCAGGTAATCCGGCCGGACCACTCCCATGTTGATGTACCAGCCTGACGGTTCCTTGGTGTCGTGGCCCGGCGTGTAGGAGACGGTCGAAAAGCCGTTGTTGACGTCTTCATCGACCATCGCGGTCTGGAAGATGCGCTTGAAGGGATAGATAGCCACTTTATCGCCGATCGCCGACTGATCGCGGTATGCAGTGAACAGCGCCAGCGTTTTCCAGAGCGCGCCGTCCTTGCTGTATTGATCCGATGCGGTAATGAACCATCCTTCGGAATCGATATAGAGGATGCGCTTGGGAATACTCAGACCACTGGTGCCTATCTCCTGATGCCACGACAGCGGCTTCTCGGTCGCCTCGACGATGTATAGCTGGCGCATCTCCCAGTTTTCCGGACATACCGTGCGGCCGTTGTCGAACTCGCAAGCCTGCGCCGGAACGTTCGCCGCATGCACGACCGCGAGCATCGGCTTGATGCCCAGCAGGCGGTAATTGAAGTCTTCGATCTTCGCGGCGAACCCGGAATAGGAGTCAGGATCGATCAAGTTTGCATTGTTCGCGTCGGATTGCGCATCCGCTCGGCCGCGGAGTACACGTCGCCCGCCCGGGATGTAAAACCAGATGTTGTCCTCCGTCATCGGGTCCTTGTACCGATAGCGCATGTAGCCGTATCCGCGGATCGCGGCGGGTTCGAGGACCGGAAAAGCGCCGAAGCGGTAGCGGATGCCGCTAACGTTCGCATCGGGGTCGGTCGGAATCGGCTCCACTTCCGTGCGCCCGATATTGTAGTAGTAGGAAACGTGCGCGGTCGTGATGTGTATCACCGGCTGCCCGGGAATCTCGTCCTTCTCGTGATGGCTTACGGTTTCGACGTTGCGGATATCGACATCATCGGTCGCGATCGGTTTGTAGCTGAAATTCCAGATCACTTTGGTCGCGATCTGCGGGTCGTTCGGGTCGAGTAACGGGAACGGCAGTCCCGCGACGTAGTTTTCCAGAAAGCCCTGATCGCTCAAGCGTACCTGTGGCGCATACTTCTCGGTCGCGACCTTGTACGGCGGCGGCCATTCGAGGCGATCGGTCGGCACGATCGTCATCCGCATCCCCTGTTTGACGAGGACCAGATTGCCGGGGCTCACCAGGTCCGCCACCGCCGATGCGTTGTCGGGCGTGATAACGTCGCCGGGTTTGACCGATGCGGCATCCGCCGCGGGTGCGAAGGCCGCGGACATCAGGACGGCAAGCGCAAGCACCGAGAGGCATCGCATGATCGACCTCCAGTCAGCAGCTGGGAGACGCTCGTTCTGCGTCAATTGTATGGCGATAGTATACACAGAAGAGCGGATGCGGCAAAGCGGATGCCGCGCCGCTTCTACCGTGAATGTCGCGGGGAATGTGAGACGGTTACTGCGGTTGCGCCGCTAGCACCTTGCCGATCGTGGTGTCGATATTGAACAGCCAGAAGGCCGTCACGTCCTCTTCCAGGACCATCGCGACCAGACCGACGCCCGGCGCGAAAAGATTATACGCCGTGTTGTGCGTCTCGGCCGGGCCGACCTTGCCCTTGCATTTGACCCGAAACAGGATCGCCTGATACGTGCCGGCGGGCACCGTCACCTGATAGGTGCCGAGGTAGGTGTAACTACTCTTCACGGTGCCCGAGTATCTCTGGTCCGAGGGGTCATCGAGGTAATTGACGGAGACCTTCTGCGTATAGGTTCGCGTCTCGCCCGGCTTCATGCCCTTGGGCAGAAAAGGATTGGCGGGCGTCGTGACGACGACCACGCCCTCGTGCGAGTCGCTCACCGCTGGCATGTCGATATCGCCCAGCTCCGAAAGATGCAGAAAGCCGTCGAGCGTGGACGAGAGCTTGAATTTCCATGCGGACTTCCCGCCTGGGCGCCGGGCTTTCGCAAGTCCCAGCGTCTGCGTATTGCCGCTGTGCGCGCCGGTCGTAAGCTGGTAGGTCATCCCCTTTTCCTGAAGCGGGAAATAGACCGAAGGATCATCGATCGTCTTGCTGGGCAGCGCGGCGCCTACGACTCCCGGCCCAAGCTGCGTATTGATGTTTTGCTGATCCTCCGCAGGTAGTTGCAGTACCACGTCGTCGGCGCGCGCTGACCCTGAAGCCATCATCAGGATGGCGAATACTATGGCGATGCGGGTTCGCAATGGTTGCTCCTCGGATAGCCTCTAAAAGGCTTATTCAACCTATCATAGCAACCGGGTCAGCGTCTTGAGGCAGCCGCCGCCATGGTGCGAGGCTAACGGTCTGGCGCCTTGTCGGGGAGCAGCGTCGCGAGCATCAGTCCCGCGGCGTGGTTGAGCACTTCCTCGAAGTCGAGGTCCGGGTTCACTACCCACAGCAGCGTCAACCCTTCGAACAGCGCGACGCCGCTGATCGCGGCCTTGCGCGGATCGACGGGGCGCAACTCGCCCTTCTCGATTCCGTCCGCGATCAGCTTGGCGAACGCATCGATATACGCGTCGAAGTAGCCGCTCGCGCGCCGGCGTATCGAGGGATTCCGCGCCGCCATCGCATACGCCTCCAGCTCTACGCCCGCGAGCTGGCGCGCGTTGCGCACCTGTTCGGTGGCGCATCGCGCGACCGTCATGAGGCGCTCGACGATGGGGCGGTCCGATTTTATCTGCTCGGCGACATCGCGCAGCGAGCGTTCGAACATTCGCCCGAGCGACGCGCCGATAATTTCGTCCTTGCTTTTGAAGTACCAGTAGATAGCGCCCTTGCTGAGCTGCGACTCCTCGACGATCTGCTCCATCCGCGATTCCGCGAAGCCGTGATGCGCAAACACCTTCTCGGCCGCATCGAGAATCTGATGGCGCCGTTCGGCACTGACCTCGGGTCGCGACATCCTTTTACGCAGCCTCGTTCAGTTGCGCACCGGCTCGAGCATCATCTTCAAGCCGTAGCGCGGGCGCAGCGTGACCAGCGGATACGGCTCGACGCGATGGCCCGGGACCATGCGCAGGCGATACTTCTGCGCGACGGCGGCGAGGATCAGATTCGCCTCGGTCAGCGCGAAGATATTTCCGATACATTGGCGCGGTCCGCCTCCGAACGGAAAGTATGCGTAGCGCGGACGATTTGCGGCGCGCTCCGGCGTAAAGCGTTCGGGATCGAAGCGCTCAGGGTTCTCCCAGAAATCCGGATGGCGATGCGTCAGCCACTGGCTGAGCATCACGCTGGAACCCTTGGGGACGTTGAAGCCCATGATCTCGTCATCGGCGATCGGCGAGCGCCCGACCGACCATGCCGGCGGATACAGCCGCATCGACTCGTCAGTCACCATCGAGGTGTAGCGCAGGTTGGGCAGGTCGGCGACCGTGGGCGCGCGCCCGCCCAGCACCTCCGCGAGTTCGGCGTGCATCTTTTCCTCCACGTCGGGATTTTGTGAAAGCAGGTACCATGTCCACGCGAGCGCATTCGCAGTTGTCTCGTGGCCTGCGAGGATCAAAGTGAGCGCCTCGTCGCGCACCTGCCGATCGCTCATCGCCTCTCCCGTGTCATCGTCGCGCGCGGCGAGCAGCAGCGAGAGCAGGTCGCCGCGATCCTGGCCGCTGCGCCGATGGTCGGCGATGATGCCGTCGACAATCGTGTCGAGCGACTCGATAGCGTGGCGGAACTCGCGGTTGCGCCGGGTCGGCAGCCACGGTAGCAGCGTGCCGAGATCGAACTGGCCGAGCCGTTCATTGGAGATGGTGACGTCGCGGCCGATTTCATGTGCCAGCTCGCCGGCCAGCTCGATCTTGAATAGAACCCGCGCGACGATCTCCAGCGTCAGATGCCCCATCTCGTTGCAGGCATCGACGGCACCGCCGTTGCTGGTGAGCGCATCCCATCGATCGAGCATCCTGAGCGTGCTGTCCACCATCGTGGCGCCAAATTCCGCGATTCGCTGGCGATGAAACATCGGCGCCATCAGGCGCCGCTGGCTCAGCCACAACGGACCCTCGCTGGTGAGCAATCCTTCGCCGAGCACGCGCTTTAGGATCTGGTAGTCGGCGGATTTGACGTAGTTGCGATGATTTTCCTGGAGCACGTGCTTGACGCCGTCGGGATGCACGACCAGAAACACCGGCATCGTCCCGAGCCGGTAACGGACCACGTCGCCATAGCGCTTCCAGTCCGCGCCGGCGGACTCCAGCGGTTTGCGCATCAACCGCAACGCGGAAAACGGCCCGCGCGGCCCCGGCGCGACGCGCGTCGCTGGTCGAGCGATCGGGCCAACCCGCGGAGCAAGTTCAGCCGACTCAAGGGTCTCAGGCACATTCGATATATTCATATATCTAAACCGACCAGTCAGTCTGGAATGATTTAATCTACAAAGCCATCATCAACAAGGCAAGAGCTGCGCAAAAAAAAGCGGCCGGCGCTATGAATCGCGCGAGCCTAACGGCCGCGGAAGATGACTTTGTCGCGAAATGCGCGCGGACCGTATTGGAGCAGGCCGTCCACGCCCGCGCGCATGTCTTCGCTGTCGAAGAGTGGCGGAGCGACTTCGTCGATCACCTTGTCCGCCGCGCGCACGCCTCCTTCCAAGTAGGCGCGCACTATCCGCTTGCCCGCGGCTAAGGCGATCGTCGGGCCGGTCGCGAGGCGCTCCGCGAATGCCCTCGTCTGCGCTTCAAATTCGGCATCGGGAACGACCTTGTTCACGATATTCCATCGCTCGAATGTCGCCGCATCGTACTGATCCGCCGTAAAGATAATTTCGCGCGCGCGGGCCGGCCCCGCCCGCTCGGCCAATCGTTGAACGCCGCCCAGCAGCGTCGTCGTTCCTATCGATGCTTCCGCTTGGCCGAAGCGCGCCGATGCCGCCGCCCAAAGGAGATCGCACGCCAGCACCAGTTCAAGTCCCGCGGCGATACACAGGCCCTGCACTGCGGCGATAGTCGGGAACGGCAACTCCTCCAGGTCGGCGATCAATCGCAGATGGCTCGTGAAGCGCTCTCGCGCTTCCGCCGCGTTCCTGCCCTTGAAGACACTGACGTCGGCGCCGCCGGAAAACACTTTGCCGTCGGCGCGCACCAGCAACGCCCGCAGCGGAGTCCGCTTCACTTCCGTCACCGCCGCGCGAAGATCGTCTATCAATTCTCCGCTGAACAGATTGAGCGGAGGATTCGCCAGCGACAGGATGCCGAGAGAACCCGTGGTTTCGAACCTTACTTTATTCATGACCGGCTCCCTGGCGCCGTTTCGCTCCCATCGCAGCGGCGCTTGTTTTGATTACGATCGTCATGTAAATAACATTACGATCGTAATCAAGCAACCGGCCAATCGTGCCGGAAGCCTCTTCTTTCTGGAAAAGGGGCGATGCTAGGATCACGTCAGGAGTACCACATGCGAGAAGCCGTCATCGTATCCACCGCCCGGACGCCGATTGGCAAAGCCTACCGCGGCGCTTTCAACGACACCGAGTCGCCGTCGATGGCCGGTCCCGTAATTCGGGAAGCGGTAAAACGCGCGCGCGTCGAGCCCGGCGAAATCGACGATCTGATCATGGGCGCCGCCCTCCAGCAGGGAACGCAGGGCTTCAACGTCGCGCGCCAATGCGTCGTGGCCGCGGGCCTTCCCGTCAGCGTCGCGGGCCAGAGCGTCGACCGGCAATGCTCCTCGGGCTTGATGAGCATCTCGATGGCCGCCAAGCAGATCATGGTCGACGGGATGCAGACGGTAGTCGCCGGCGGCGTCGAGTCGATCAGCCTCGTGCAGAACGCGCATATGAACGTGTTTCACCAGGCGGATCCGATCGTGCTGCAGCGCGCGCCCGCGATCTACATGGCCATGATCGACACGGCCGAGGTCGTGTCGAAGCGCTACAAGATCTCGCGTGAGACGCAGGACGAATATTCGTTCCAGAGCCAGCAGCGCACCTTCGCGGCGCAGGAAGCCGGCCGCTTCAATGACGAGATCATCGCGACCACGGTGACCAAACGCTTCGATGACAAAAAGACCAACGAGACCACTAAGCAGCAGGTCACCCTGGAACGCGACGAGTGCAATCGGCCCGGAACCACGCTCGCGGGACTGGCGTCGCTTCCTCCCGTTAAGGGCCCGGGCGGATTCATCACGGCCGGCAATGCGAGCCAACTCTCCGACGGCGTCTCGGCCTGCGTTCTGATGGAGCGCAAACAAGCGGAGCAGCGCGGGCTGCACCCGCTCGGCATCTATCGGGGGATGGCGGTCGCGGGATGCGAGCCCGACGAGATGGGAATCGGGCCGGTATTCGCCGTCCCCAAGCTGCTGGAGCGCAACGGGCTCAAGGTCGACGACATAGGGCTGTGGGAACTCAACGAAGCCTTCGCCTGCCAGGTCATCTACTGCCGCGACCAGCTCCACATTCCCGATGAGCTGCTCAATGTCAACGGCGGCGCGATTTCGATCGGCCATCCGTACGGGATGAGCGGCTCACGGATGGTCGGGCACGCCCTGATCGAGGGCAAGCGGCGCAAGACCAGATACGTCGTCATCACGATGTGCGTAGGCGGCGGCATGGGCGCAGCCGGCCTGTTCGAAGTGGCCTGAACGGAGACGCCGCGACTCGGATCCCGCCATGCTGGTTTGTCATTCCCGCGCGCGTGGCGGCCGCGCGTGAGGAATCCGGAATTCTCGTACAGCGGCAGGACAAAAAAGAGCGGGATTCCTCGCGCGGCAGCCGCGAAGCGCACGGCGTAGCCGCGCGGCAATGACAGAAAAGCAGATTCGCTGGAGCCGACTGTCACTATGATCAGCAAGACTCAAATAGTGCTTTGGTGGTGAAGTCACTTTTCAACCGCCTGTGCAGCGCCAAACTTTTTTAGACTTTGATTTGAGTTGCGCGGGCGGCTACGCTTTCGCGCATGGTCCCCCGACATATTCGTCCGCTTTTCTTCTCCCCGTCGCCGGGCTGGCACCTTGCGCACCGGGGGAAGTTTGGACTAAACGGTCGTTAAGATGGGGGAATCAAAACGGAAATTCTGGTAGATTGCCGCTGCGACAACGAAAAGGAGATGTACAGAAGTGGCAGCACGAAGTGACCTTCGTCAGCAGCAAGAACTGATCGCCTCCATACAGCCGGCGCTTCATGTACCCCAAAACTGGAACTACGAGGTTGACGGCCCCCTCTACAAGGCCTACATGCACCCGCCCCACGACGTCGGCGGCCAGTTCGACACCCCTATCCTGTACGAGGAAAAGGAAGAGGAACAATGGGAACTCAACACTTATGTGACGTGCGAGGTGCTCGGCTGGAGGGGCATATGGAACTCCGAGGAGAGACGCCGTCGAGCCGATAACGATTTGGGCTATGCGCTCTATCTTGGCATCCCGTACTACGGACGCTGGATTTTGGCTGCGGCGCGAATGATGGTCGACAAAAACCACATCTCGCTGATCGAATTGGTGGAGAAGATCGCAGAGGTGAAATCTCGCTATGCCAAAAAGTAAGCCTCTGAAAAAAGCTCAGAATACCGCTGGCAAAGCCCGTTTCAAGGTGGGCGACCGCGTTCGCGTCAAAGACATGCCGAACCTGTTCTACACCCGCACCCAGATGTATGTCCGCGGTGTCGTGGGCACGGTCGCCGCTTGCACATATCAGGACATCACCCCGGAAGACGAAGCTTTCAATCGGGATGGGCGACTCGAACAATATTACATCGTGCGGTTCCGGCAGAAGGATCTTTGGCCTGAGTACCCATTCGACAACGACACGGTGCAGACCGAGTCCCCGGAGCGCTGGCTGGAGCCCGTCGATAACTGATCTGATCGAAAAATCAGGGAAGCAAAAAACATGAGCCATAAACATACGCCGGGAAAAGGCGATGCTGACCTACCCCACGCGGCGCCAATGGTGGAAGAAATAACTGAATTCGAGGTTCTCGAGATTGCAGTGCGGGAACTTGCGATCGAGCACGGTCTTTTTGCCGCGGACGATCATCGCAGATTCACTGAGTGGACCGAGTCAGTCGGACCGGCCGCCGGCTCTCGATTGGTAGCCAAGGCATGGACCGACCCCACCTTTAAAGCTCGCGTCATGGAGGACGCCGTCAAAGCCTGCAAGGAGATCGGTATCGACTGGGCGGAACCGACAGGATTCGGCACCCCGAGCGACTACATGAATCTTCGCGTACTCGAAGATACGCCCACGCTGCATCACGTAATCGTTTGCACGCTCTGCTCGTGCTATCCGCGCCCCCTGCTCGGCATGTCGCCCGAATGGTACCGCACAACGAACTACCGGCGCAGATTGGTTCGCTGGCCACGTCAGGTCCTCGCAGAGTTCGGTTTAGTACTTCCTCCCGAGGTGGAGGTACGCGTCGAGGACTCCAACCAGAAGTGCCGCTTCATGGTCCTTCCAGTGCGCCCCGAAGGCACCAGGAATTGGACAGAAAAGCAACTCGCAGAGATCGTCACGCGCGACTGCATGATCGGGGTCGCCCTGCCGCGCCCCGGCAGGACGGCAGACGTCCATCCGGTTCAGAAGGCGCTCCGGCCCGTTCAGGGTTGACGCATTCCGGGGAGGCTACACATGAGCGTAAAAAGTGACGTTGACCTCAGCCGGAGCGCGCTGCTCGAGGCGGTACGGAATGAGGGGAAAACCTGGGATGTGCTTGCGCCACGTTACGGCGTTACCAATCCGAATCCACCCTGGAAAACAAGTCTCATCGCAATGTGCGACTGCCTTGCAGTTAGCGGGGCTCTCCCTGCACTCGACCGGCGACGAGCCGAGGATGAGCTTGCAGAGTCCGTCTATAGCGACGTTCCTGCGCCGGAGCGTCAGCTGCTCGCACTTGTTCACATCATGCTCAGCCGCGGTCTGGTAACCGAGAGCGATCTCGTGAGCCGCATGCGTGCCGTTCGATCGCGGCTGGAAGCGGCTTAAGGCGGCCAACAGGAACATTGGTAGAATCGCCGATAGTTACAAACTGGAGAAAAAATGGTGAATAAGGCAGCAGTTGCAGGCATAGAACGATCCGAGGAACAGACTGGCTCTCGAATCAGAGTAAGAACCGCGTACAACGCAATAGTTGCTGCAATGGTCGGGATCGCGCTCGGAGCCACAATCTTGTTTGTCGTCGGGTTTTCACATTCGGATCTTATCCATGCGGCCGCTCATGATGTCAGGCACGCCACAGGGTTTCCCTGCCACTGATTGCCGGTGCTTTTTCGCATGGTCTCGACCGCGCTTGTGGCCGGCTTTTTAGCCGGCCTTTGCCTGTTTGTGATTCAGCGATCATCGACGCTGCCGCTGATTCACACTGCCGAGACATATGAAAAGGCCAGCAGTCTTGAATCCCGGTCTGACCCCTTCGCGACGGAACCATTGCGCTCGATCTCGACCTTGCTGGGTGACGTGTTTGTAGCAATCGGTTTCGGCTTGATCGTGACCGGAATCTTCACAGTCGGTGGCGGCGGCGGATGGGAGTTCGGTTTGCTGATTGGACTCGCGGGCTTCGTGACGTTCGATCTCGCTCCGGCCGTGGTTGTGCCTCCTGCCGTTCCGGGAATGGAGGTGGCGTCGCTGGCTTTACGTCAAACCGGGTGGTTGGTGGCGGTGGCGTCCGCCGTGATCGGCATCATCCTGATCTTTTACCTATCGGGGTTGGCCAGGCTTTCCGGGCTCTTGTTCCTTGTTCTGCCTGCAGTCGTGTTTCGCATTTTGGTCCCGATACCGGCGCCAGGAACGCCGTTAGATTCTCTGGCGCTTCTCGATCGCGCCTTCGTGACGCGTACTCTCGGAGTGATGTTGGTCTTTTGGCTGATTCTTGGAACCCTTTCCGGATATCTCTTCACGCGAGCGCAACGAAAGGCGACGCTAATCAACTGAAGACGGGAAGCAAACGACTCCGAGGGCATAGCATCAAGGTTCGCCGGTTGTAGAGCACGAGTTCCGATTTGGTTTGGCGAGCGTGCGCCTTGCCGTCGCTATCGCCAGGCGAAGCGAGGTCGTTCTTAAGGCGCCCATACAGCGGCAAGTGCGCACAAGCCGGCGCGAAATCCTTACTCTGCTTGCACGATCAACTGGCAGTCCAATATATCGATAGCCGTGCCGCGTCGCCCCGCCCTACTGGTTTCGTTCGTGACGATGGCAGTTACGCTGATTGGCGGGTGTTTTCTGCACAAACCGGTGGTCACTGATCCGTCCGCGGTCGTCGGTACCTGGACCACAATCGCAGAGGTGGGGAACGCGCTAGGAACAACTCAGACCCTCCACCGGATCGTACATGTGTGGATCGATTCGGCCGGAAAGCTCCAGGTTTCAATCGATGAGGTCGAGGAGCATATCGAGGGCGTGCGCGCGATCAATGCCCAATTCAAGGACGGCCGTTTCAGCTATGAAGTTCCTGGCGCCGGCAACTACACCGGGACGCTAAGCCTCGACCAAAACACCATTGACGGCACGTGGGATCAGTTCGGCGTTAAAGTGCCGAGTGTCCTTACCCGTCACATCTACGGCCCTTTACCAACAGCGATGCCAACGCCGACCCCCGCTCCGGCGATTCCGCCAGTTTCCTTGGATCATCTTAAGCGAATTCTGGACCGCGAAATGGTGCCGGTGCTCGCGCATGGGCTGCTCAGTCCGCAGAGCGGAGGTGGACTCGTGATCGGTGTGCTCGACCACGGCCAGCGGCAAATCTTCGCCTATGGTACGGTCAAGGCAGGCTCGATTTTCGGGATTGCCTCAATCACCAAGACATTTACCGGGCTGGTTCTCGCTCAGATGGTGGTTCAAAAGAAAGTCGCGCTCGATGAGCCGATTCGCACGTTGCTGCCGCCCGGCTTTGTTGCCAAACCCGACGGTCCAGAGATCACGCTGCTTGATTTGGCAACGCACTACTCGGGCTTGCCGCGCGACCCCGACAACGTGAAGCCCAAAAGTCCTAAGAATCCGTACGCGGACTACGACGCCACGCAGCTCCGCAAATTTCTCGACAAGCACGGCGTCGCCAAGCCCGCCGCTGCCGGTTTTCTATACAGTAATGTCGGCTTTGGATTGCTCGCCTACGGCCTTTCCGTGCGCGCTGAAAAACCCTACGAACAACTTCTCGCGAGCGAAGTACTCGGTCCGCTGCAATTGAAGGACACCCGCATCTCCCTGTCGCCGCAGCAGCGGGCCCGCCTGATTCAAGGCTACGATACTCAGTTCGATCCGGTCGGGCCGTTGGACTTGGATGTCTTAGCCGGCACCGGCGCGATCAGCTCCACCGCTGACGATATGCTCACCTACCTCGATGCCAACCTGCATCCCGAGAAATATTCAAGGGGCGCCGCCGCGGGCTCGCCTGCCGCAACCCTGCCGGCTGCGGTTGCGCTGGATCATCAGGTGCGGGCACAGGTCGGCGCGGATGTAAGTATCGCGCTCGCGTGGCTTTTCGATCCGAAGAGTCAATCCTATAGCCATGAAGGCCTCACCGCCGGCTATGGCTCGCTCGCACAGTTCACTCCCGAGCGCGATCGCGGGATCGTGGTTCTGTACAATCGTCTGGAGTTCTCCTTCGGCCCGATGCGTTTTCCGCAGCGTGTGGCTGAGAATGTCAGCCAGTTGATGTCGGGCAAGCCATCGATCCCTTTGGATGTCCTCTCGGACGACGACCGCGCCTCTTTGAATCGACCGACCCCTAGCCACTGATCGAGTTCGACGAATGTTCCGAAGGGCTCCCTGTTCGCCGGCGGTTCGATTTAAGGGCGGAGCAGAAGGGATTTGAACCGTCCACCCCGAACGTTGGGCGCGGTGTCTGACCGTTCGCCAAGCAACAGGGACTGATTGGCAAAGATGCTTTGAACGATTGGAGAATGTTTGGTGGACGCACCAGGACTTGAACCTGGGACCCCTTGCATGTGAGGCAAGTGCTCTAACCGGGCTGAGCTATGCGTCCACCGGGAACGCCGATTATCTCGCCGCCAATGCCACGGGGCAAGCCGCGCTGAATCCGGAAATCACGGCCACGCCCCAACTTCCGGAGCTTGCCGATCTTCACTTCAAAAGCTGGAACAGATTGCTGTAGTCGTCGGTCCAGGGGCGCACGCGGCGCATCTTGTCGCGTGGTTCCAGGCGGCCGGAAATTTCCGGCTCGCTCAGCACCTTGTCGTTGCGCGAGAGCAGCACCCAGTCGCTGGCCCAATCGATCAGATCCTTTTCGTCCACGTGCACGAAGCCGTAGCGCAGGTTCAGATCGCGGCTGTGCTCGGCCAGCACCGGCCGCAAATCGAGATAGAGGTTGGAAACGTGAATCGCCAGCACGCCGTCAGGCTTCAGCTCGCTCAGGTAGATAAGCATCGCTTCGCGCGTCAGCAGATGCATCGGGACCGTGTCACCGTTGAATGCATCGATCGCGAGCACGTCGAACTGCTGCGAATGGCCTTCGGCGACTTCCCGTTCCATCGAAAGCCGCGCGTCGCCGGGCACGATCGTCACGTGCGCGCTCGAATCGCGCAGAAAGCTGAAATATCCGTTGGGGTTGGTCGCCGCGTCGACCACAGCCGGATTTATTTCGTAGAAGCGATAGTCGTCGCCGGGCCTGCCCCACGCCGCGATAGTGCCGACGCCAAGACCGACCACTCCCACGCGAAGCGATGAATTTTCGGCGCCCCGCGGATAGTTCATCAGCAGGAGGCCTATTCCGCTGTTGAGGCAATAGTAGGTCGTGGGGTAATAGCGCATCCGCGGGTAAGTGGAGGAAAAGAACTGCTTGCCGTGCGTGATGGGGCCGTTCATGAGCTGATATGAATGCCAGCGATGGTCGGGCGCTTCTTCCCCGACCACGCGAAACACGCCGTAAAAGTTGCGCGTCATCCAGACCGTGTCATGCATCGCGATCGCGATCGTATCGATATAGACGATGCCAAGGACTGCGATCGCCGCCGCCATCGAGAGCTGCGTAACGATTCCCGCCTGCGCCAGCCGCCACGGCGGGTCTTTCCGCCGCACCAACAACGCGACAGCCGCGACCACCGCGAAGGCGACGGCGGCGTAAATCCACGTATGCACGACAATCCCGATAATCAATGGGAACGCCAGCGCCGCGGCCAGGATCGCGATACCCGCCGCGGGCGTTCGGCGATAAATCCACGACGCGCGATCGCGCATCAGCGCGATTGTCATCAACCCGACGCAGGCCCAGACCGCGAATCGAAAATCCCAGAACGCGCTGAACAAGAGCGGCGCAACGACGACTGAGAATATGCCGCCCACCGCGCCGCCCGCCGACACCATCAGGTAGAAGACCGTCAGGTCGCGGCGATGCGGTTTCAGACGGACCAGCTCGCCATGACAAACCATGCATCCCGCGAACATCAGCAGCGACGAATTTCCGATCTCCAGCAGCAGAGTCACGGTCGTCGGCGACAGAACCACGCGCCCGACGGCGGCGGCGATTCGATCGACGTAGATCACCAAAAGGAAACTGGTGAAAATCGCGATGCCGAGCAGCGGATGAAAAATCCCGCGCCGGTACCATTGCTCGCTGTCAAAACAGATGATGAAAGACAGCAGGTAAAGCGCCAGCGGCAGAATCCAGAGAAACGGAATCGGCGCGGTGTCCTGCATCATCTGGCCGGTCGCGCCATAGAGCAGAAGCGAAGCGCACGCCGGCAGCACCACCCAGAGCGTTCTTGTTCCGCGGCTCCGGTTCTCGATCACAGCCTCCTCGTCTTTCTCCCGCACCAGCGGCTGCGCGCCCAGCAGCGGTATTGCGCAGAGCACCATTCCGATCGCAAACGCGACATAGAGGTACGACCAGAGATTCGCCTGCGACTTGAGCGAAAGATTCGGCTCGACCGCGAATGGATAAGCGATCAGCGCGATGAGCGAACCGAAATTCGAAACGGAATAGAGACGGTACGGCGAGGCTCCCCGATGAACGCGCGTAAACCACGACTGCAACAGCGGCGCGGTCGCGGAGAGCGCGAAGTATGGCAATCCGATACTCGCGGAGAGCACCAGCAGGATGCGCGCCGCCGGAAAATCCTCGTGCGCCGGCTTCCAGCTCGCGCGCGGCATGATCGGCGATTTCCAGAGCAACGCGGAAAACATCATCACAGCGATGCAGATCGCGATCAGCCCCAGATGAATCATCGTCTGGCGGCGCGGCGACAGCCTGGTGCCGATCAGATGCGCGTATGTGTAGCCGGCCAGAAGCAGGACCTGGAAAAACAGCAGGCACGTGGTCCACACGGTCGGCGCGCCGCCGAACCACGGCAGGATGAATTTGGCGACTATCGGCTCGATCTGGAACAGCAGAAATGCGCCGAGGAAAATCGTAAGGGCGTAAATACGCATTTCAGCGACAGACGAATCGCAGACTGAAGCCACGCTAATTAAGTAACGATCAAGAAACAACAACGCCAAAATGTGGCGCCGGTCAGCTATCGCCGCCCGATCAAGTAGCTCCTCCACTTATCGCGATAAGGATGCGGCTTGCGCCCGCCAATGGATCGGTTCTTGCGACCCAAATCCGGTTCGGCCCTTGCCGATTTTCAAATGGCCACCGCGCGGACAGTGGACGAGTCGAAAGAGAATGATCTGGTGGGCCAGCGGGCCCATACTCTCGCGTCCGAGCTGGCGGCGATACGTCACCACGAAGCGTACGATCCTTTCAGTAATCCCATTCTGTTGCTCGCGCTCGACTTCGTAAATCGAATCGAGAGCGAAGATCTCAGCCTCGGCGGCCTCGATGACTTGGTTCAGCTGCTTACCGTCGAAACTTTTTCCGAGCGCGCAGCGCGGCTTTCGACCTATTTGGGCGAGACCGATCTCAAGGCCAACGAATCCGCGATCACCGCGATTCTGGAGCGTCTCGCGGCCGGTATGAGCTTCGGCGGGTTTCGCGATCTGATCGAGCGCTGCCAGTTCGGCGTTGTCCTCACCGCCCATCCGACCTTCTGGATGCCGTTGGAAATCGCGCTGGCGCTGGTGGAATTGGCGACCGGCCAGACTCAGGATGGCGCCGTCCTGGATGAAGCCGGCCGCGCCGAACGCCTGGCCGCCGCGCATCGCCTGGTCCATCGCCCGCCCCAGGATCTATCAATCGACGTCGAGCATGCGTGGTCGCTGGAAGCGCTGCGGCACGCCCACGATGGCCTCGAAACAGTTCATCGCATCGCTCTTCGCGTGGCGCGCGCTCGATGGCCCGATCGATGGAAGAGCCTGACCCCGCGGCTGATCAGCCTCGCCTCATGGGTCGGCTACGATCAGGACGGCCGCACCGACCTGACCTGGATGACGATGATCGGCAAGCGGCTGGTGGTCAAACGGGCGGCACTTGAACGCCATCAAAACACGATAGCCCGGCTGCTTTCTCAAACGACGGATGATTTTCGTCCGTTCCTGGAACCGATCCGGCAGATGCTCGATGCGGCGGCCGAAACCGTGAAGCAACAATACGAGCTGCTGATGGCGGCGGAAGGCAATCCGCATCGAACCGCGGCGTTCGCACGCGCGATGGTGACCGGGCGCCACAAATCGCTGGTTGAGCCCGCCCCGCTCGTGTCGCTCATCGATGTAGCGATCCATCGATGCGAGGACGAGAAAACCGCGGAGGACCTGATCGTGATGCGCGCGAGCATTCGCACCCATGGTCTCGGCATGGCGCATACCCACGTGCGGCTCAATTCGTCGCAACTGCACAACGCTATCCGCCGGCAGGTGGGACTCGATACCGCGCCCAACGATCCCGCGAATAGGCGCAGCTACTTCAACGCGATCAACGATTTGCTGAGCGAGGTGCGGCCGGTCGAAATCAATTTTGCCAACCTGATGGAAGAAGGCTCGTCGGCGAAGCGCCTGATGATGACGGTGGCGCAGATGGCCAAATACATCGATGCCGAGACTCCCGTCCGCTTTCTCATCGCGGAGACCGACACGGGCTTCACCCTGCTGACGGCGCTTTACTACGCGCGGCTGTTCGGCGTCGAGGAGAACGTCGAGATCTCGCCGCTGTTCGAAACCAAAGACGCCTTCGAACGCGGCGAAAAGGTGCTCGAAGAAGCGCTGAAGAGTCCGCACTATCGCGGCTACCTGAAACGAGTCGGGCGGATGACCGTGCAGTTCGGCTATTCCGACTCGGGACGCTTCCTCGGCCAGATGGCGGCGACGTTTCGCATCGAGCGGTTGCGGCTGCGCATCGCCAATCTGCTCCAGCGCGAAGGGCTGGGCGAACTCGAAGTCGTCCTCTTCAACACGCACGGCGAATCGCTCGGCCGCGGCGGCCATTCCGCATCGCTCGCCGATCGGTTGCGCTATGCGGCGCCGCCGCGAAATCGCGCGGAGTTCAAGGCGCGCGGAATCAAGGTCACGGAAGAAGAGAGCTTTCAGGGTGCGGACGGGTACTTGATGTTTTTCACTCCGGCGGCGGCATTGGCCACGCTACGCGAGATTCTCGATTTCGCACTCAGCCCGGACCCCGAGGCGGACAACGATCCGATCTATGCAGCGCCGGCCTACGCTTCCGAATTCTTCGCGACCATCGAGCAGGAGTTTGCGAGCCTGGTGGATGATCGCGATTACGCGGCTCTGCTCGATGTGTTCGAGACCAACCTGCTCTATCGCACCGGTTCACGCCCCTCATCGCGCGAGGCAGAAGATTGGGCGCGGCCCGCGGCGCTGGCTCATCCTTCGCAACTGCGCGCGATTACCAACAACGCGATCCTTCAGCAACTGGGGTTTCTTGCCAACACGTTGTATGGCGTCGGGCGCGCTGCGGCGAAAGACACGGAAACCTTCGCGATGATGCGCGAGCGCTCGCCGCGATTCCGGCGCGCGATGGACATGGTGGCGACCGCGCTGGACAAGAGCGATCTCGACGTCCTCCGCGCCTACGCGGACATCTTCAATCCCGGCATGTGGCTGAATTGCTCGCGCCGGGGCTGCTCGCCGCTGCGCACCAAGCGCGTGCGCGGCCTGGCGGGGTTGACTGAAAAGCTTCCCAAGCACGAACGCGTCGCCCGGCTGATACGCCGCTTGCAGGCCGACTACCTGATGCTGGTGGAACTCCATCCTGCCACGCGCACGCCGCAGCGCGACCGGCTGATTCTGCTCCATGCTCTGCGCGTCGCGGTGATCCAGCAGATCTGTCTGCTCGCCTCGGAAATTCCTCCTTTCAGTCCGCAGCACGGACTAACCCGCGAGGACCTGATCGCGCGGATTCTCGCGCTCGACGTAACCAACGCGATCCATCGGCTGGCGCAGATCTTCCCCAAGAAGAATCCCGCACTCGCCGGTGACGAGGATTTCGGCGAGCCATCGAGCTATCGCCCCGAGGCATCGCAATCCTACGCGGTCGAGCACGAAAACCTGTTCGAGCCGCTACTGCGCCTCTACGACATCGCGCGGCGCATCGGCTCCGCGATCACCTACGAAATCGGCGCCCTCGGCTGAGAAAAAACAGAATCCTCAGATTGTGCAGATTGATTTTCTGAGTCTGTGTGAATCTGCGTAATCTGCGGACTCTCCGATCCTACTGTTCCGTTGTCTATGCCTCTTTCACGTAGACGGCGCCCTTGGGAGTCGCTGGCTCGATGCGCGATGCGGCCGACGTGAGCGCCGGTAAAGTTGCGGCCGCCGGGGCGCGGATGGTATGGAGCGTTTGGTGAAAGGCCAGATTTCTTTAGCGTGATTCTACAGCCGTTCCAATTGAAGACCAGCTCGCCAGGCGGTGCGGACGGAAAATGCCCACCAGCTGATTTGGGAGACGACAATGGGCACTCTTGATGGAAAGGTCGCGATCGTCACCGGCGCGGCGCGCGGCCAGGGAGAGGCGGAGGCTCGGCTCTTTGTTGCAGAAGGCGCCAAGGTCATGCTGACCGACGTCTCACGGGAAGGGGGAGCGGTGGCCGAAGCGCTGGGCGACCTGGCGGCTTTTTCACCGCACGACGTAAGCAGCGCGGCGGACTGGGAACGGGTGGTCCAGGCCACCACGCAGCGGTTCGGCCGCCTGGATATCCTGGTGAACAACGCCGCCATCTACAAAATGCGATCGTTGCTCGACACTACCGACGACGAGTTCGACGAGATCACGCGGATCAACCAGCGCGGCCCCTTCTTGGGCATGCGGACGGCAGCGCCCGCGATGCGTGCATCCGGCGGCGGCTCGATCATCAATATCTCGTCGGGCGCGGGACTGAGGGGCGTGCGGAATATGCTCGCCTATGCCACGACCAAATGGGCGCTGCGCGGGATGACCAAGTGTGCGGCGCTGGAACTTGCGGCCGATCGCATCCGCGTCAACTCGATACATCCGGGTGTAATCGAGACGCCGATGCTGAATCACAATCCGGCGGCGTTTAACGAGGCGATGGTGCGTGCAACTCCGATCGGGCGCATCGGGCAGCCCGACGACATCGCACGTATGGTGCTCTATCTTGCCTCCGATGCCGCAAGCTTCATTACCGGCGCGGAATTCGCGGTCGACGGCGGCGGAACGGCCTAGCGATCAAAAACGAGGAACAACGATGGCACGACTGCGGCAGGTGAGCCTCGCGGAGGCATCTCCGGAAATCAAGGAACTGTACAAGCAATTTTTCGGCGACCGCGATCCGGTCAAGGAACCCGGCACCGCGACTGGAACGCCGGGCGATTACTGGACGACGTTCGCGCTGGTGCCCGATCTTCTCTTACAGGCGCGCACCACCCTGGGCTCGCTGATGGCGCCGGGGCGCAATTTGCCCGCTCCTCTACGAGAGCTTGCGATTTTGCGCACGGGGATAGTCGGCGACTCGCGCTTCGAATACTCGCAGCATCTCAAGGTCGCGCGGATGGTCGGGGTTGCGGAGGAAAAGCTGCAGGCGATCAAGGGATGGGCCTCGAGCGACAAGTTCACGCCCGCCGAGCGCGCGGTGATGCAGGCGACCGACGAAATCGTCGGCCGCAATATCGTCGAGGACGAGACCTTCGCCGAGCTGAAGCGGCATCTTCCCGACGAGCAGATCCTCGAGTTGTTTTATGTGATCGGGCTGTGGCGGATGCATGGG
Source organism: Binataceae bacterium (SeqCode) (assembly GCA_052146355.1). Lineage (GTDB taxonomy): Bacteria > Desulfobacterota > Binatia > Binatales > Binataceae > JAFAHS01. Next base: position 100,238 of record JBKQNE010000024.1, read on the forward strand.
ATGATCGTGCGCGCGCTTCATCTGGAGTACGATAACGACACGACGGCGCGGATGAAGGAAATTCCAGCACCGCCTCCAAAAAAGTGAGTTTAGCGGTTGCGGCGGCGAAGGCGGATGGCGATGCGGCTGCGCTTCGGCCGCCCCTCAAGTGGGCGGGCGGCAAGCGATGGCTGGCGGGGCGCATTCGCGATCTCTGGAACGAATGCGGCCGGCCGCGGCTGGTCGAGCCGCTATGCGGCGGCCTGGCGATCGCGCTCGGCCTTATGCCCCGGCGCGCGATTCTCAACGACATCAATCCCCACAACATCAATTTCTATCGATGGCTCCAGCGCGGCCTGACGATCTCGCTCGAGATGGAGAACCGCGCCGAGCTGTACTATGCGCATCGCGCGCGCTTCAACGCGCTGATCGCGGCAGGCGCGGCGGAATCCGAAGAAGCGGCGGCAATTTTCTATTACCTCAACCGCACGGGGTACAACGGACTGTGCCGATTCAATTCCAGCGGGCGCTTCAACGTGCCGTTCGGCCGATACACGCGCATCAAGTACACACAAGATTTCTCCCTTTATCGCGGCGCGTTCAGCAACTGGAAGTTCAGCTCCGGCGATTTCGAAGCGATAACTCTTTCGGACGGCGATTTCGTTTATGCTGACCCGCCGTATGACGTGCAGTTCACGCAGTATTCGCAACAGGACTTTCGCTGGGATGAACAGGTGCGGCTGGCGCACTGGCTCGCGCAGCATCAAGGCCCGGTGGTGATTTCCAACCAGGCCACCGATCGTATAATTGAGCTCTATTCGGGACTTGGTTTCAAGCTTGAGATTCTAAAGGCGCCGCGGCGAATCAACTGCACCGGCGATCGCACGCCCGCTGCCGAAGTACTCGCAACCAAACTCTAATCAGAAAAGAGAATCCGCAGATTTCACGGATTCCGAGAATTAAATCCCTGAAATCTGTGCAATCTGCGGATTTCCGTTTAACTGTTCGGCGTGAGCAGGCGGATTACTTCGGCGCGGCCCCATTCGACTTCCGCGCGATGCCGATTCGCCATCGCGGTCAGATAGTCGTGAATCGGGCCCTCGGCCGGCGCGAACGCCAGTGCTTCTTCGCTCTTGCGTGCCACCCATTCCTGTCCGCGTGACATCAGGTTGAGCCGCTCGCGTACCGTGGGGAGCGCGGCGACTTTCGCGGCAAATGGGCCGGTGCTGGTGGAGGGTGTGCCGCCATTTTCGCGAATCAGGTTTTCGAGGTCGCGGACGTCGCCGGCCTCTTCTTCGCGCGAGCCGGCAAGGAACCGGCGCAGCTCGTCCTGCTCGACTTCGCCCGCGAGTTCATCGAGCGCAAGCACCCCGGCGCGCTCGGATTCGAGCAACAGATTGAGCATCTGCTCGAGGCGCGTGTCCACGGCGCGAATCTAGTAAGGGTGCGCCCGCAAGCGCAAGCCGCCTGGAATGAAGAGGAGAGAGCAGAACCCTCACCCGCGCGTCATGGCTCTTGAAAAGGAGATCAAGAGCCACGCCGGACGACCTCTCCCGCAAAACAGCGGGCGAGCGCATACCGAACGCGCCCCGGATGAAGGACTAATCGACGGCGTGGCGTTGTTCGTCGATTTCCGGTTGAACCAGCCGCAAGCTCGGTTTGCGAATCCGCACTCGACTCCACCAGTTCTCCAGGTCGTCGAACATAGAGTATGCGACCGGCGTGATGAGCAAGGTGATGAGCAAACACAGGGTCTGCCCGCCGATTACGACCAGCGCGATTGCGCGCACGGAGCTGTCGCCGGCGCCGCGGCCGAGCGCCACGGGGATCATGCCCGCGACCAGCGCCGCTGTGGTCATCAGGATCGGCCGCAGCCGATCGCGGTTCGCGGTCAGAATCGCCTGGCGGCGCGGCATTCCCTGGCGCACGAGGTTGAGCGTCTGATCGATCTGCAAAATCGAATTTTTCTTTACGATTCCAAACAACAGCAGAATGCCCAGGGTCGAGAAGAGCATCAGATGCTGGTGGAACAGGAGCAGCGAGATCAACGCGAACGGCACCGCGAGTGGCAGCGAGAGCATGATCGTAATCGGATGCACGAAGCTTTCGAACTGCGCCGCCAGCACCATGTACATGAAGATGATCGAAAGCAGGAATGCCACCACGAAGCCCTCGACCATCTCGCCGTAAATCTTGCTCTGGCCGCCGAACGCCGTGGTGTAGCCGGTGGGAATATCGAGCGTGGCGGATTTCTTTTTCACCGCATCGATGACCTTGTTCATCGCCGCGCCGGGCGCGAGGTTGAACACCAGCGCGATTTGGCGCTGGCGATCCTGGCGGTCTATCTCCACCGGCCCGGTGCCGTGCGTGAGCGCCGCAACATTGTCGAGACGCACCTGCCCGACCGTCGATGACGGCACGGTGAGCCCCGCGATGACGGCGGGATCGTTGCGGTCCTTGTCCTGAAGCTGCAGGCGAACGTCGTAGGTGTCCTGCCCTTCGCGAAAGCGCGTGACCACGTCGCCCTGCACCATCGTGCGCATCGTCGTCGCGATATCGCCGACCGACACTCCCAGGTCTGCGGCCTTCTGGCGGTCGATGTGCACTTGCAGCTCGGGCAGGCCGCCCTCGTAACTGGAATCGAGGTCGACCACGCCGGGCAGTTTGCGCAGTTCCGCGCCCAGCCGATCGGCGTAGCCCTTCAGTTTTTCCAGGTCGGGCCCGCGCAGATCATATTCGACATCGACCTCGCGATAACCGCCCTGCTCCCATGGTTTGACCGGGTCGATGCTGAGCCGCAGCGCGGGAAAGTCGTGCAGCAACCCGCGCGCTTCGTTCATTACCTCTTCCTGGCTCTTGCTCCGTTCGCTCAGCGGCGCGAGCTTGGCCGCGACTTGCGCGACGGTCACGTTGTCGGACCCGTTGGTATCGCCCACGGTCGTGAACAAATGGCGCACTTCCGGAATGGTATGGAGCCGCGCCTCGATTTCCCGCACGACCGAGTCGGTGTGCATCAGCGAGTAGCCGGGCGGCGTCTTGACGTTCACCACGAACTCGCTGGAGTCGTCATCGGGCATGAAGCTCGCGCCGACCATCTTGCCGAGCGTCGGAATCGACAAGACCAGCGCGATCGAAACGACGACGATGACCCATCGATGGTCCAGCGACCAGCGCAGCGCGACGTCGTAATAGTCTTCCATCCATTTGAAAATGCGTCCGTCATTCGATTTGCGCTTGATCGCATTCGGCCGCGGCAGGTACCGCGAACAGAGCATGGGCGTCAGCGTGAACGCGACCAGCAGCGACACCATGATCGCGAACGCCATCGTCAGTCCGAACGAATTGAGGAACCGGCCCATCACGCCCTTGATAAACGCGACCGGCACGAAAATGACCACCAGCGAAAGCGTCGTCGCGCTGACCGCGAGCCCGACCTCGGCGGTGGCCGCTTTGGCCGCCGCCATCGGCTCCATGTGCTTTTCCTCGATGAACCGGTAGATATTCTCGAGCACGACGATCGCGTCGTCGATGACGATTCCGACCGCCAGCGTGAGTGCCAGCAGCGTCATGCGGTTCAGCGTGAAGCCCATCCAGAGCAACAGCGAATAGGTGGAGATGATCGAAACGGGAATCGCCACGGCGGCGATCAACGTCGAGCGGATGGAGCCCAGGAAAAAGAACACCACGATCGCCGCGCAGATTCCGCCCAGCACCAGATGCTCCTGCACGGTGTGGATTGCTTCCTTGATAAAGCCCGAATGGTCGCGCGAGAAGATTACCTCGACGCCCGGCGGCAGCGTGTCTTTCAATTGCTCGTAGCGCTCGCGCACGCGATCGACCACCGCGATCGTGTTCTCGCCCGATTGCTTGCGCACCACCAGCGAGACCGCGTTGCGTCCGTCCCATCGCGAGATTGAGCGCGGCTCCTTGACGCTGTCTTCGACGGTCGCGATATCGCCGACGGTAACAGGGCGATTGCCCTCCTCGCTCACTATCACCCGTTCGAAGTCAGGAACTTCGGTAATACGCCCGAGCGTGCGCAGCATCTCCTCGGACTGTCCCTGCTTGAGGCGGCCGCCGGGATACTCGACGTTCTGATGCTCCAGCGCCATCGCGACCTGCTGCATCGAAAGGCCGGTCGAGCGCAGCTTGTTCGCATCGACTGCGACGTGAATTTCGCGCTCGCGTCCGCCCACCAGGCCGATCGCGCCGACGCCGTCGACCGATTCGAGCGGCTCCTTGAGCTTGCGGCGCGCAATTTCCGTGAGCTCCTTGATGCTCTGGTAGCCGACCACTGTCATGGTCAGCACCGGCACGGAGTCGAGATCGAATTTCTGCACCAGTGGCGGCTTGGTGCCTTCGGGCAGTTGATCGAGCGCGGTGGAAATTCTGTCGCGCACGTCCTGCACCGCCGCATCGAGGTCGCGCTCGAGCTTGAACTGGATAATTATCTGCGAGATGCCCTCCATCGTGTTCGAGCGCATCTCGTCGATTCCGCTGACGGTGTTAATCGCTTCTTCGAGCGGCTTTGTGACGCGGGCCTCGGTCTCTTCGGGAGCCGCGCCGGGCAGCGTGGTCGTGACCATCACCGTGGGCACATCGACCTTGGGAAAGAGGTCAACGCCGAGCCGCTCGTAGGAAAACCATCCGAGCACGACCAGCACGCCCACGAACATCGTGGCGAAAATCGGCCGGCGCACGCACAGGTCGGCGATAATCACGATGCTCCCCTGGCGGCCACGGGCACGCCGTCGGCCAGGCGATCAACGTCGGTGGTGATGACGCGTTCGCCGGGCTTGAGCCCTTCGGTTATCTCGACGAGGTTGCCCATCATCTCGCCGGTTTTGACTTCGCGAGTGTGGGCCACGCCGTTCTGGACGATGAACACACGCGCGACGCCCGCGTAGCGCAGAACCGCGCTGTCGGGCACGAACAGCGCGCGATCCTGCCCGAGATCCATCGTGACGTGCGCAAAGTAGCCGGGCTTGAGGATGCCCTTCGGATTCGGAACTTCGGCCTCGATGAGCAGCGTGCGGCTCTGGTCATCCAGCGCCGGTGCGATCCGGGTTATCGCGCCGGTGTACGAGACTCCGGGCTGCGCATCGATCGTCAGCTGCACGGGCATGCCGGGATGAGCGAGCGGAACGAACCGCTCGGGCATCGGGCAGCGCAGCTTGATCGGATCGGTCGCGATCAATTCGTAAAGCTGCGTCCCGACCGTGACGTATTCGCCGAGCGACGCCGTCCGCTTCTGCACCGAGCCGGCGAAGGGCGCGTGCACGACGGTGTCGTCGAGCTTCTTGCGCGCGAGCGCGGCGGCTTTGACGGCGGAGTCAGCGTCGGCATCATCCATGCGCATGGTCGCGGATGCCTGATCGAATTCCTGCTGCGAAATGAGTTCCTGCCTGCGGAGCGTCTGCGCGCGATTGAATCGTTCGCGCGAGTTCTCGAAACGCGCGCGCGCCTGCGCGACGGCAGCCTCGGCGGAGTCGAGCCGAAGCTGATATTCGCGCGGGTCGATGCGCAAAAGTATCTGCCCTGCCGGTACCGTGTCGCCGAAGTCGGCATTGATTTGCACCACGGTGCCGTCGACATCTGCCGCCAGTGTCGTGCGCTCGCGAGGATACAGGGCGCCCTGCACCTCGGCGGTGCGTTCCAGCGGCTGCTCAACGGCCGCAGCCACGGATACGACGATCGGCTGGTCCGCCGGATCGCTGACCGCCTTGGCCGAGGCGGTGGAGCGGCATCCGGCCATCGCGAGCGCCGCGATACCTATCGCGCTTAGAAGCGTCGCCATGCGCACGCTATGGAACTGGATTACGCGCATGGCGCGGCGATAATTCCTCTTAGAAACAGATCGAGAATTTCGTTGGCGTCGTCTTCGAGGGGCGTCGACACCAGGCCAAGCAGACGCCGCCGCAGGCACCCGGTTAGCATCTCGCTCAGCATGAACGCGGCAAAGCGGGGATCTATCGGCCGGAACACGCCCGCATCGATCGCGGACTGGAGAACCGAGGCCACAAAGTCGAGATAGTCGCCATACACATGGCGCAAAGCCTCGCCGCGCTCATCGCCGGGCTCGAAGGCGACGAATTTGCTCTCCAGGAAAAACGCCTTCAGAAAGTCCTGATTCGAACTCTGGATGCGAAATTGGGTCATGACGAGGGCGCGCAACCGCTCCAGCGGGGGCAGGTCCTCGCGATCTTCGCGGAGCGTCTCCGCAATCATCGCGCGCAGTCCCTGGAACACGGCGGCGTGTAGCAGATCCTCTTTGTTGGAGAAATAGAGATAGATAGTGCCCTTCGCGACGTGCGCCTCTTCGGCAACACGGTCTATCGTCGTGCCCTCGAACCCATGGCGGCCGATCACACGGCGTGCGGCCTCCATCAGTTCCCGGACTCGGTATTCCTTGAGCACAGCCTCTTTGGTCAATAATGTTGCCATAAATGAGCGTTCAGTCAGATGAACGTATGTTCAGTCTAGGCACGCTGACGAAAACGAGGCAAGTCGGAAGAAGGAGCCATTTCAAAGCCGGGCCCTTCTTCCGAGTAAGGCGGGCGGCCCGCCCGCCTGCCACGAAGGGACGGGGGTGATTTTCAGAAAAAGGAGATGTGGGGGTAGGCGATTCCCGGTGTCAGGCCGGCGAGACGCCGGCCCTACGCAAGGATTTCAGGAGTTCGGTAAGGCTTCCAGTTTCTTGCCCAGGATTTCGGCCAACCGCTCCGCCGGGACCCGGCGCAATTCGGCGATTGCAAAGCCCGATGCGGCTGCGTGGCCGCCGCCGCCGAAGCTTTCGGCGAGCACCGCAAGATTGACGTCGGAGTCGGCGCTGCGGCGCAGGCTGATGCCCTGGCTGCGCAAATCGAACAAGGCGACCACGGTGCGACGCTGCCCCTCGTATAGATGAGAGGCGACCTCGCTGCTGTAGCCGAAGCAGCATGCGGTCCGCACCTTGATTCCGTTGTTCAGTTCGCGGTCGACGGTCGTGGCGCGCGCCAGTTCCAGGCTCTTGCGCATCGCCTCTTTCCCCGAGGCCAGCGCCATCGCGAGCCGTTTCGTCATCACGGGACGGTCGAGCTTCAGGATCTCGCGATACGATCCGATCCCGCCCAGAGTCTGAACGGCCAACGCCCAATCCTGAGACTCGGCGATCTTGTGGACCCATCGATCGTGATCGTCGGCGATCTCGACGAACGGGAAGAACGCCTCGAATGCTTCGCGCTGCTGGATCGACAGCATCTTGCCGCCCAGCCGTTTGAGATAGTTGAACGTCAGCCGCGCGGCGGAGTACTGCTCTGAAAGAACCTTGCCCGTAAACGGCACCTTGAACTCGGGCGCGTCGGCACGCGAGACTGCGGTGCGATGATGGTCGATCCAGTAGACGAGCGCGCCGCGCTCGATGAGCGTTTTCAGATGCTCGGCGGTATCGGTCGAAGTCCACGACAGATCGGTAATCCAGATCTCATCGATGCCTTCGCGCGCCTTGAGGCTCAGGCCCTGGATAATGCGATCGGAGTCGTTGTTGCCGGACAGGGTCGGAATGACGCGTTGGTTCGAATAGAAGCGCGCGACAGCCGCGGCGGCCATCACCCCATCGAGGCATGAGGGCCCGTGGCTGACGATCTGCACGGTGCGCCGGGAAGACATAAGGGACAAATCTTAGAGCATTCGGCCCAGCCGCGCGAACCGCGCTCTCGCCTGCTTGCGCAGACGCCCAATGCGCTCACGATCTCGCGCTTCGCATTCGCGGCCGCCTGGGTCGCATTCGCACTGACTACGCCGGGCGATCGCCGGGTCTTCGCAATCTTCGCAGTCATCGCGGCCGCGACCGATTTTATCGACGGGCGTATCGCGCGGCGTCTTGGCGTGGCGCGCGAATCAGGCGGATGGCTCGACTCGATTGCGGATGTGACCTTCGTACTGGCCGCGCTTGGATGCTATGCGCATGCGCGCGAGGTTCCGCTGTATATCCCGGTGCTGATAGCGTTTTCGTTCGCGCAATACGCGTTCGATTCGCGGTGGATGTATCGCGCGGGCAGGCCGGTGCGCAGCCGCCTGGGACATTGGGGCGGCATCATCAACTATGCCCTGGTGCTGACGCTGGCGTTCACGAAATCCGGTTCCGCGGCGCGGACGTATCTGGATGGTATGATACCGGTGATCGGCCTTTTCTATATCGCGGCGATAATCGAGCGCGCGGTCGCCTACCGGACGCGCCACGGCGCGGCGGAATTGCGGTAGACTGGCATTCGCGAAAGATTACACTGCTCGTCGAGCATTATTACGGAGTGTAGGTGATGAACTGTCCGGCATGCGGCGCCGATGGGCGCGGCGGGGCCAGCTTCTGCACCGCCTGCGGCGCGCAACTGCCCGTCGCGTGTCCGAACTGCGCGCGGCCCAATCAATCCCAGGACCGGTTCTGCGCATACTGCGGCACGGCGCTGTAAGCTGTGCCGCATGCGCCAACGCCCGATACGACGGTCGGCGAACGCCGCCACGTCACCGCGCTGTTTTCGGACCTGGTCAATTCGACCGGAATCGCGGCACGGCTCGACCCCGAAGAATGGAGCGAATTGTCTGCCCGGTACCAGCATGCCGCGGCTGATGCGGTTGCGCGTTTTGGGGGACACGTCGCGAAATATCTCGGCGACGGTCTGGTCGTGTACTTCGGTTTTCCTGAGGCGTACGAAAACGCTCCGGAGCGCGCGGTAAAGGCCGGACTGGAGATTCTCGACGCGATCAAGGTGCTCAACGCCAGTTGCGCAGACGATCGTATGCATCTGGCGGTGCGCGTCGGAATCCATGCCGGCGAAGTCGTCGTCGGACAAGACGGGGGTGGCAATCCCGAAGTCTTCGGCGATACCACCAACCTCGCGGCGCGGGTTCAGACCGCGGCAGAGCCCGGCACGCTGCTGATCACGGCGCCGGTGAATCACATGGTTTCGGGCCTGTTCGTCATCGAGCCGCACGGATCGCATCAGCTCAAAGGCGTTCCCGAAGCGGTCGAACTTTTTCGCGTCACCCAATCCAGCGGAGTGCGCGGGCGAATTCACGCCGCCGCCGCTGCCCGCGGCCTGATTCCGTTCGTCGGCCGCGAAGAGGAATTGAGCCTCTTGTGGCGGCGCTGGGAACGCGCGCGTGAGGGAGAAGGGCAGCTTGTCGTGATCACCGGTGAAGCCGGAATCGGCAAGTCGCGGCTGCTCGAGGAGATGCATTCGCGGCTGGCGGGAGTGGCGCACACCTGGATCGAATGCTCCTGCGATCAGCTGTTGCAGAACACACCGTTTCATCCGGTCGTCGAAATGATGCTGCAGGGACTTGGCTGGCGGCCGGAAGATCCGCCGGCACGCCGCATCCAGATTCTCGAGGAGACACTGAAGATGGTGGGCCTGAAGCCCACCGAAGCGGTGCCCCTGCTCGCCCCGCTGCTGGACCTCGAGGTCCCCGACAGCTATGCGCCCCTGCTCGCCGCGCCGGGCCAGCAGCACAAGCGGCTGCTGGCCACACTCGCGCATTGGTTGTTCTCGCTGGCGCGGACGCAGCCAGTGGTTATCGCGGTCGAGGACGTGCATTGGTGCGACCCGTCGAGCCTGGAGCTTGCCCGTGCGATGGCCGAACAGAATGCGACGCTCCCGCTGCTAATCCTGTTCACAGCACGCCAGGAGTTTCGCGCGCCATGGATGCTCCGGGCGCATCATTTGCAAATTACGCTGAGCCCGCTGAGTCGCAGCGAGACGCGCGCGATGGTTAAGGAAATTGTTGCGCTAACGCAGCTTAGCGCTGCCACGATCGAAGCGGTCGTGCAGCGCACCGGTGGCGTGCCGCTGTTTGTGGAGGAGTTGACCCGCCTCGTGATCGAGTCGGGCGGGCGCACGAGCGCGCGCGAGATTCCGCCCACTCTTCACGATTCGCTGGCGGCGCGTCTGGACCGGGTCGGCGACGCCAGGGAAATTGCGCAAATCGGTGCGGTGCTCGGACGCGAATTCAGCTATGAGTTGATTCGCGCCGTCAGCGGCGCCTCCGATGCCGAATTGCAGGCCGGGCTCGACAAGCTCGTCGCCGCCGATCTCCTGAACGTGCACGGCGTTCCCCCGGAAGCGTTGTATCGCTTCAAACATGCGCTCGTGCAGGATGCCGCCTACGAGGCGCTGCTCAAGACCCGCCGGCGCGAGCTTCATCGCACGGTGGCGCGGGTGCTTTCCGACAAGTTCAAAGAAGTGGCGGAGTTGCAGCCCGAAATTATCGCGCGGCATCTGACCGAGGCACACGAGACCGATGCCGCCGTGCTGGCGTGGCAGCGAGCGGGCCAGATGGCGACCAAGCGGGGCGCACTCGCGGAAGGCGAGGGCCATCTGCGGCGCGCGCTGGAAGTATTCGCGACGCTTCCGGACCGGGCCACGCGAATTCCGCAGGAGCTTGCGCTCAAGGGCGATCTCGGCGCCGCGCTGGTGGCGAGGAAAGGATGGTCCGCGCCGGAAGCCAGGGAGATCTTTAACGATGCGATCGAGGTAAGCCGCCGGTTCAACGACCCGATGGCGACGACGCTGCTGCTCGCATCGCTGTTCGGCAGCACGTTCACGGCCGGCGAGCTGGCGGCATCACGCGTGATCGCAAGCGAGATGATTTCCGTCGCGGATGGCAGCGGTAGCGCCTACGCGACCGTCTGGGCGAACTCACTGCTAGCGGTCGTGCATTTTCTCGAAGGCGACATCGCGGGCGCGAAGACGCTGGCGGAGCGCGCGATCGCCTCCTACGACGAAGAGGCGCATCGCGCCGATCCGATGGATCCAATCGTCATCGCGCGCGCTCAGGAAAGCACTACCGCGCTGCTGTCCGGCGAAATCGAGACTGGGCGCATCAAGATGCGCGAGATGATCGAGTTTGCGAAGCGGCGCAATCGCGCACTCGACCTGGCACAGGCTCGCCTGGAGGCGTTTTCGCTCTACTTCCATCTGCGCGATCCCGCTGAGGTTGCAGTTCACGCCGAAGCGCTAATCGCCGATGCGAATGAGTTCGATATGAAGGCCTACCTCGCGTGGGGATTCATCCATCTCGGCTGGGCGAAGGCGACGATGGGAAAGCCTGCCGAAGGCCTCGCCACGCTCAAGAAGGGACTCGACCTGTACACCGCCGCAGGCAGCCGGCTCCAGATAAGCCGGTACTTCTGCATGCTTGCCGATGCGCAAGCAGCCGCAGGCGCTCTTGATGACGCGCTGGAAAACGTGGAGGAAGCGTTGCGAGTGGCGCCGGAACAGCGAATCGAGGAGCCGTCGATTCTGTGGAAGCGCGGCGAGCTGCTGATAGCGAAAGCGGGCGAGCATCCGCACCTGGTGGAAAAGGCGGAGCGCGATTTCCGCGCGGCGATGGAGTGCGCGCATGCGATGGGCGTGAAGCTGTATGAACTGCGCGCCGCAACGAGCCTCGGGCGCATTCTGAAGGCGCGCGGCGAAACCAGCGCCGCACGCGATCTGGTCGAGCCGCTGTACGAATCATTCACGAACGGTCGCGACGCCCGCGATCTAAAGGAAGCGCGCGAGTTGTTGGATGAGCTTCGCGCGTAAATTCTCGGGCTAGTCCGCGCTGCTGAAGTGATCCAAAAAACGCCGTCGGGACGACGGCGCCACTCAGATGAACGGCGTTCGGCGCAGCGCTTTAAGTTCCGTCCTTACTCCCCTGCCACTGCCGGATGGGCGCACTGTCAAGCGAATCGTGCGGGCGTGATAGAGCCTTGGATTCCCGGCCGGGAGCCCAAAAATGCCAGGCGGAACCCACGGTGAAGACCGTCGCGTCTCGTGCTAGGTTCTTGATCCGTGGCATCGGCTGGAGCGCTCAGGGGGGCGTTATCGGCCGATCCCCTAATGGTCGCCATTGGAACCTCGCATACTCGAACGCTCGCAGCATCCGATTTCGCGCAACGATATCGATCCCAACGTCGTTAAGGTTCTCTATCGCCTGATCAACGCGGGGCATGTCGCCTATCTGGTCGGCGGCGGCGTGCGCGATCTGATGGTGGGGCGGAGGCCCAAGGACTTCGACGTTGCCACCTCGGCGCATCCGCAGCAGGTGCGCGACCTGTTCCGCAACTCGCGTCTTATCGGGCGGCGCTTCCGGCTGGTTCACGTTTTCTTTGGCCCCAAAAATATCGAGGTTGCCACGTTCCGCCGCCGCAGCGAGGAAACGGAGACCGCCGGCGATCCCTTGATTCGGCTCGACAACACGTTCGGCACCCCCGAGGAAGACGCATTCCGCCGCGACTTCACCGTCAATGCGCTCTTCTACGATCCCGCGACCTTCCACGTTATCGACTACACGGGCGGCGTCGAGGACCTGCGCGCCCGTCTGATTCGGACGATCGGCGAACCGGAACTCAGGATGCGTGAAGACCCGGTGCGGATGATGCGCGCGGCGCGATTTGCCGCGAAGCTTGGCTTCGAAATCGAGCCGGCCACGCGCGCCGCGATCGAGCGTCATCGCGAGGACTTGCTCAAAGCCGCAATGCCGCGGCTGGTCGAGGAGACTTTCCGGACTCTAGGACAGCCCGCCGCCGCGCAAGCTCTGCTGCTGATGCAGGAACTCGGACTGCTCGAGCCGTTGCTGCCGTTTCTCGCCGATCATCTGACAAAGCACATCGGAGATGCGCCGGAGGCTCCGACGGCGCTGAACATGAAAGCGCTCGGCCAGGCGCTGGAAAACGGTTTGACGCCCGACCATGAGATCGTGCTGGCCGCGATGTTCCTGGACTTCGTTCGGGCGCGCCGGGTCCATCGTGAGTCAGACGAGTTCGATCTCCTTGCCGAGTTGCGCAGTCATGGTTTCGCACGCGGCGACACGGAGCGGATGCGCCTGATTCTCGATGCGTTCGAGCATCTGGCGGCCCCATCGCGACGGACGCGGCGCCTGATGCGCCGGCCGTATTTCGGCGAAGCGCGCCGTTTCTTTGAAATGACCGCGCCGACCTACGGAATCGACACGAGAGTGTTGCAGCAATTTCTCGCCGACCCCGAGAATTTTTTCGCGCGCCGCCAGGTGGCAGCCGCGACCACGGAAGGTGCGCATCCGAATGGGGGAAAGCGCCGCAGGCGGCGGCGACGGCGCGGCCGGCGCCCGCATGGACCTGCCAATGGCGCGCTTGCCTCGATCGCAGGCGGAGCAAGCGACTCGGCCGCCGATCAGGTGCAGAATCGCGAGAACGGGCTTAGCAGCGCCCCTGCCGAAGGGCAGCCCGACGAGACTCCGCGCCGAGCCTGAAAAAGGCGCTTGTAGGCTGCCTTGTTCCGCGATCCGCTATCTACTAACTTCGGATTCAACAGGCGCCATGGCGACCGCCGGCGCCCACTTTCCAAGCGAGGTCACCCCTTTGGCGGCGGATAATCTGCGCTCCGAGAAGATCTGGATGGATGGCAATCTGGTTCCGTACGACCAGGCCAACGTCCACGTGCTCACCCATAGCCTTCACTATGGGCTGGCAGTATTCGAAGGGATGCGCTGCTACAAGGGCGACGATGGCCGTTCGGCAATCTTTCGGGGGCGCGAACATATCCGCCGGCTCATCGAATCCGCGCATATCGTCGAGATGCCGATGCCGTACAGCTCGGAAGAGCTGCTCAAGGCCTGCGCCGACGTGGTGCGGGTGAACAAGTTCGCCGAATGCTATCTGCGTCCGCTCGCGTTCTATGGCGAAGGCGAAATGGGCCTGGCGGCGCGCGGCAACAAGACCCGGGTCGCAATCGCGGCGTGGCCGTGGGGCGCATACTTGGGCGCCGATGGGCTCACCAAGGGGGTCAGGCTCAAGACGTCATCCTTCGTGCGGTTCCATCACAACTCGATGATGCCGGCGGCGAAGGCCTCGGGCCATTACGTGAACTCGATTCTCGCGGGCTACGAAGCGCGCCGCGGCGGTTACGACGAAGCGCTGCTGCTCGATACGCAGGGATTCGTTGCGGAAGGGAGCGGCGAAAACGTGTTCGTCGTCCGCGACGGTATCGTTCGTACGCCCTCGCTCACTTCGATCCTTCCGGGCATCACGCGCGATGCGGTGATTCGAATCCTGCACGATGGGGGCGTGGAGGTGCGCGAGGAGCTGTTCGCACGCGACGCGTTCTATGTCGCCGATGAAGCATTCATGACCGGCACGGCCGCCGAGGTTACGCCGGTCGTGGAACTGGATGATCGCAAAATCGGCTCCGGAACGCCGGGACCGATCACGCGCAAGGTGCAGCAGGTGTTCCAGGGGGCGCTGCACGGGCGGGAGCCGAAGTATCGCGATTGGCTTTATTTCGTGTAGGTCGCGTCAAGTCAGATTTGGGTCACGTTTGCCGGGCTTGTGGGAACCACGCGACCATCTCGCGTGTTAAGCCCCCGACAGGGGAAAGTCGCCAATGAAGATGCTCACAGGAATCCTTTTCGTAGTCGTCGTGGCAGCGGTAGCTTTTTTTGCGCTGCGGCCGCGTATTGCGCGGGCTGAGCTGCTGAAAGAGGGACAGGTCGCGCCGCCTTTTTCGACCCAGATGGTGCAGGGTGATCAGGTGACGCCGGTTTCGCTCGCCGACCTGCACGGCAAAACGGTCATTCTGTATTTCTATCCCAAGGACGACACGCCCGGATGCACCAAAGAAGCGTGTTCGTTCCGCGACGGCTTCGCGCGCTTTCAGGCCGCAGGACTAATCGTGCTCGGATGCAGCATCGACACCTCCGATTCACATAAGGCGTTTATCAAGAAGTACAACATTCCGTTTCCGCTGCTGCTGGACCCCGACAAGACAATCGCGACCGAGTACGGCGCGGCCAACGGCATCCCTATCCTGGGCCTCGACCGCCGCATCACCTATGTAATCGATGGGAACGGGATGATCGTGAAGGTCTACCCGAAGGTCGACCCGTCGGTGCATTCGACGGAGATTCTTGCGGCGCTGAAGGTTCCGGAGAACTCGGCGCCCGCGGCGGCCGCCCCCGGCGCCGCGCCGTCATCGGCCCAGAACTAGCGTCGACAGCCCGTCGTTGCTTGAAACACAGGCTGGAAGCCTGTGCCACTGCGAGACGATTTATCTGCATGATCGCTCTGAGGTGGCACAGGCTTCCAGCCTGTGTCTCATTTTTTCTTCGTCAGGATTCCATTGCGGCTGATGGCGAATAGCCGAGGCTGACCGCCAGCAATACCGCGGCGGCGGCGATCGCAGCCGGGTCGCGCGATTGGCTGGACATGTCAGTGAGCGCGGCGACGTGCGCTGCTACTGTTTCGTCGATTCCTTGATTCGATAAGGCGAAGCGGTCGGCATCGAACATCGCGTCGATCAGCGGGTTCGCGTCGTAGCCCGACTCAGCCAGAGCCTCGCGCGTGGCGCAGCGCCAGAACTCGCGCGGCTCTGTCTTTTCGAAATCAGCCAACGCCGCGATTCGATCGCGAAACGCTGCGATGAGCGGCCGATAGCGATCATTCATCGCGAGGCACGTCGCGACTTCCTGGCCTTCGAGAAAGTCCGCGACGGTTCCGCCGGTCCCATAAATGCCAGCCGACCCCGGCGCGGGTTCAAGCTGAACAAAGCGCGCGCCATTTCCATCGGGGTCTCGCTCAATGCCCAGCGGATAGAGCCGGCACGCGAGCGGACGCCCGCGATGCAGGCCGCATCGCACGCCGTCGAGTGCAACGCATGCGCCATCGTCGGCAAATCGCAAAATCGAACCGCGCCGCAGCGTAAACCGCGCGATCACTTCGCGCGTCGATATTCCCGCCGCGCGCGCGATCATCAGCACGTCGAACGGCGACAGCGTGATCACCTTGTCACGGCAGCATCGCCCGCACGCGTTGCAGAGATAAGAAAACGCGCTTTGTCGATTCATGTCCGTGGCATCCGTTGCATATCGAACATCGCCGCGCTCCGCGACTGACCCGGACATACCATCCGTTCAGTATGCCCTTGCGAGGATGCTTCTGCGGAGCTACTCAAAAGGCGGCTGCTTCGATAGCATCAATGTTTGGCTGCCGAGATATCGGAATAATACAGGAGCGTTCTGTTTAGATGGATTTCAACTGGTCGCCCGAACAGGAAAAGTACCGCATGGAAGTCCGGTCGTGGCTCGAGGCTAATCGGCCTCGCACACTGGCGAAAAACGACGACCCGGAATTTGGCGGCGACGACGCCCAATGGGAGCGCCTCAAGGAATGGCACAAGCGGCTGTATGCGGCAGGATGGGCGGGGCTCACCTGGCCCAAGGAATACGGCGGCCGCGGCGCCACGTTCATAGAGCAGGTCATCTTTCAGCAGGAACTCGGGCGGCTCGGCCTGCCGATGGGCTGCAACACGCTCGGCGTTATCATGACCGGCCCCGCGCTGATGCAGTGGGGAACCGACGATCAGAAGAAGCGCTACCTGCAGCCGATTCTCGCCGGCGATGAGATCTGGTGCGAGGGAATGTCGGAGCCGGGCGCAGGTTCCGATCTTGCCGCGCTACAGACGCGCGCCGAACTGAAGGGCGACGACTTCGTCGTCAACGGCCAGAAAGTGTGGACGACGATCGCGCATCGTTCCGACTACTGCCAGCTCTTCGTGCGCAGCGATCCCGAGGCGCCCAAGCACAAGGGTATGAGCGCCCTGCTGGTCGACATGAAGGCGCCGGGCGTCACAGTACGGCCGCTCAAGCAGATCACCGGCGATTCCGAATTCAACGAAATCTTCTTCGAAGACGTAAAGGTGCCGAAGGAAAATCTGCTCGGCCCGATCAACCAGGGATGGCAGGTGCTGGTTTCGACGCTGATGCACGAGCGGTTCGGAATCGGAGAGACGCTGGGCGGCACCGAGCAAGTGCTCGCGCAGCTCGTCGATCTCGCCAAAAACGCCGAGCTCAATGGACGCCCCGCGATCGAGGACGACGATATTCGCCAGCAGCTCGCGCAATTCGCGATTGAAGTCAAAGCGAAGAAGTACAACGGACTGCGCACACTCTCGCGCCGACTCAAGGGACTGTTGCCCGGACCGGAAGCCTCGGTCTCCAAGCTCATCTCGACCGAGCTCGGTCAACGAATGACGAAGTTTTCGACGCGTCTGCTCGGCGAGTACGCGATGCTCGAGCCGCACTCGCCTTACGCGCCGCACGGCGACTGGATGAAGCGGATTCTGCAGTCGGAGTCGATGACGATCGCGGGCGGCACCTCGCCGGTGCAGAAGAACATGATCGGCGAGCGCGTGCTGCAACTACCCAAAGGCTGAGCGGGAATTCGCGGCGGCTTTCGATCGATCCAGCACCCTCACCCTCGTGTCACGGCCCTTGCAGAATCAAGAACAAGGGCCGCGCCACTTCTCCCTCTCCCGCAACAAAGCGGGCGAGGGGCGTCAGGAGCCACCGTTGCCCTTCCGCAACCGAACGGGCGAGGATGTTTAGCGCTGCATCGATTGGAAAAGGAACGGGGCCGCTTCGGACATTATTTCCCCGACGATTTCGGACAGCGGCTTGCTCGGCATCGCGAGTTTGTCCGTCAGCGATGAGATCACCGCCAGGTAGCTCTGTTTGGTTTCGCCGCTAATGGTTTCCAAGCGGACAGTTTCCATCACTTCGACGAAACGGCGGTGAGCCTCGCAAATCGCGATATCGGTCGGGTCGGTGAATTTTCTCGCTCGAGCCATGGTGATGCCTCAAATGCCGCGCGGGCGCGGCGAAATTCGACTATAGCAAGGTTGAGCCCTGGCGGGCACACAGTGGCGTCGCGGAATGACACAGAGCGTCAGAAAAAATAGCGGCGAATGTTGATGCTGATTAGCAGGCCCATCGCCAGCATCATCGCGATTAGGGACGATCCCCCGTAACTGACGAGTGGCAACGTGATGCCGACGACCGGCAGCAACCCGGTCGCCATCCCGATATTTATCGCGACCTGCCAGAACACGATCGCTATCAATCCGACCGCAAGCAGGGCACCGAAGCGATCGCGCGTATGCTGCGCGATCCACGCGCCCCGCATGATCAGTATGGCGTAGAGCATGAGCAGAACGATCGAGCCCGCCAGTCCGAACTCCTCGGCAAACACGGCGAAGATAAAGTCGGTGCTCTGCTCGGGCAGAAAGTTGAGCCGCGCCTGGGTGCCGTTCAGAAATCCTTTGCCCCACGGGCCGCCCGAACCGATCGCAATCTCGGACTGGATTATGTGATAGCCGGAGCCCAGCGGATCGGCCTGCGGATTGACGAAGCTCACCAGCCGCTGCCGCTGGTAGGGCTTCAGGTAGTGCCATCCCAGGGGGGTTACGCAGAGCGCCGCGAGCGCCAGCACGATCATCGTGCGCGCATTGAGGCCACTGACGAACACCAGCGTGACGGTGATCAGAATGAGGATGAGTCCGGTGCCTAGATCGGGCTGCTTAAGAACCAACGCGACCGGAATGCCCAACAGGATGGCGGGGATGATCATCTGCCGGAGACTCCATCCACCCTTGGGAGGCTCCTCGCGGAAGTAACGAACCATCACGAGCACGACGGCGAGCTTGGCCAGCTCGGAGGGCTCGAGATGAAAGAAACCGAGATTGATCCATCGGCGCGATCCGCCGGTCGAATGCCCGATGACTTCGACCGCGACTAGCAGCCCGATCGCTACGACATAGAAAGGGTACGAATAACCTTCGAGGGCGCGGTAATCGAACAGGACCACGAGGATCATCGCCACCGTTCCGGCGGCGATCCAGATCAGCTGGCGAATCACGAGCGGGTCGAGACCCTTGTGGTGACTCCCGTAGGACGCGCTTATTACGCTCAACAGCCCGATGCCGGCCAGCGCGAGAACGATCCAGAAAATCGTCCAATCGAAGCGGATTACTAATCGGCGATCGAATGCCACTGGCGTCTAGCGGACCTCTTTCCGCGTCCTATTAGCGCTCGGCGGCCGCGTCGGCGGCGTCATCGGTGTTGTCTTCGATCACGTGAGCGATGGCGGGCCGAGGCGCCTGGTCGGCATCGGTAAGTTCCGGTGCGGGCGGCGCGGGAGGATAGAGCTGGAAGAAGCGCTCCATCACGGCGTGCACGATCGGCGCGGAAGCGGCGCCGCCGTGGCCACCGTGCTCGACCAGGCATGCGATAGCGATCTGCGGATGATCCTTGGGCGCGAATGCGATCAACCATGCGTGATCGCGGAACTTCTCCGGCATCTTGTCTTCGTCCTCGCCCGCCGTGAGGCTGCCCTTGTCGCCAACGACCTGCGCGGTCCCCGTTTTGGCGCACACCGTTATTCCAGGCAGCGCGGCCTTATGGGCGGTGCCGCCGGCGCCATTGACGACATCGGCCATCGCGTCGTGAAGAAACTCCACATTCTCGGGCGAGATATCGACGTGCTCCTCCACGATCGGCGGATACGATTTCGCGACGCCACCGTCCAGCCCCTCGACCTCCTTCACGAATTGCGGCCGGTAGCGCGTGCCGCCGTTGGCGACCATCGCGACGAACTGTGCCAGTTGCAGCGGAGTGACAGCCACGTAGCCCTGGCCGATCGCGACCGACAGAGTTTCCGCGGGGTACCATCGCTCGTGGTAGCGCTTCTGCTTCCACTCCGACGAGGGCATAACGCCGCCCTTTTCGTTATCGAGGTCAATTCCGGTCTTTGCTCCGAATCCGAGCAGGCTGGCCCAATGCGCCAGCTTGTCGATTCCGAGCTTCTGTCCGACGTTGTAAAAGTACACGTCGCAAGAGCGAACGATCGCATCGTGCAATTCGATCGTCCCGTGGCCCTGCTTGCGCCAGCAGTGATATTCGCGCCCGCCAAACCATATGCCGCCGCCGCAGCTGTACGCGGTGCCCTGGCTAAGCGTGCCCTCCTGCAGGCCCGCGATCGAATCGACGACCTTGAAGGTCGAGCCGGGAGGATAGGTTCCCTGGATGACGCGATTCTCGAGCGGATGGTCGGGGTCGGTCATCAGCGTGTGCCAGTCCGCAGCCTTGACGCCCGCGCCGAACACATCGGGATCGAAGGCGGGATGCGAGACCATCGCGAGCACGTCGCCGTTGTTGGGATCGAGTGCGACCAGCGCGCCGTTCTTTCCTTCCATCGCCTGCTCGGCCACCTGCTGCAAATCGAGATCGATGGTGAGCACGACGCTTTCGCCGGGCGTGTCTGGAATTTCTTTCAGGACGCGCAGCCTGCGCCCGACCGCGTCGACTTCGACTTCCTGGCCGCCGGCTTCGCCGCGCAGGAACGGTTCCCATCCGCGTTCGAGACCGAACTTCCCGATCTCGTCGCCCATGTGATACGCGGCCTGCTTAATCAGGTCATCGCGATTCACTTCGCCGACGTAACCGAGCAAATGGGCCCCAAGCTTGCCGTAGAGATAATGGCGGCCCGGAGTAATTTCGAGGCTCACGCCGGGAAGCTCGAGCTGATGCGCTTCGAGCGCGACGACCTTGGGCCAATCGAGCCGTTCTTCGACCAGTACCGGTTCGTAGGGCGGGCGGCCCTCGTCGTCAGCGTCTGCGATTTGGTCCGCGACGTGATCCGCGCCGAGGTAGCCTTCCAGCCGCTCAATGGTTTCCGAGAGATTATTCGAGTCTTCGGGCACGATCTCCGCGTCGAAGGTCGGTTGGGTGTCGACGAGCGGGCGATGGCGCCGGTCAAAGACCAGGCCGCGCGGTGCGGGCACGCGCCGCAGCCGGATTCGGTTGCGGTCCGCAAGCTCGCTCATCTCCTGATGCTGCATGACCTGCAGGTAATAAAGCCGTCCCGAGACGAGCACCAGCATCGTGACCATCAATGCGGTCAGCACTGCGATCCTCGGCTCCAGCTTGGGAACAGGTCGATTTTGCGGTTTGGGGCGGAACTTCGCCACGACAACTTACCGCTTAATATCTATTCACGCACGGGACCTATAGGCAATCCGGTGATGCGCTTAATGCCACTCAGAAAGGCGAAAATCAGCGGCGCGATGATAGCCGAAATCACGGCCTCGGCTGCGAAGTGGGGAAACAGCGGTCCCGCGTCCGATAGCGCCGCGAAACCCGAATTCAAGACGAGTCCGCCGATCGTCGAGAGAAGGACACCGAAGAAGACCATGATCGAGCCGACGACTGCGGTCGTGACCATCAGACGGCTGGAGACTTCGTAAGCGAGCAGATAGACGATCGTGATCAGCATCGCGTTCAGGCCCAGGGTCGTGCCCGCGAACGCATCGGTCGCGTACCCCATGGCAAATGCGAGCGCGATCGGAATCGCACCGTGATGCCGCAGCCCCAGATCGACCGCGAGGATAACGATCAAGTTCGGCACCAGCATCCTGAGCGGAAACCAGTAAGGCACCGCCGTCTCGATCGCCAGGGACACGAGCGTGAGGGATGCGAACAGGATGCCCAAGCGCAAAACCGTCAGCCCTTCTGGTCGGCGGTCATTTGCGGCAGCTGCTGGGTGACGACCAGGACCTGCTCCAGCCCGCGAAAGTCGACGGCCGGCGCCACCTGCACGGTCAGGAACAGGCCGGGACCTTCGCGATGGACGCTTCTGACGGTACCGACCAGAAGCCCGCGCGGAAAAATTCCGTCGAGACCGGAAGTGACGATAGTATCGTCGGGCTTGAGGTCCTCGGAGCGGTCGACGTACTTCATGATTATTCCGTCATCAACGACGCCCGCGACGATTCCGCGCGCACGCGAGCGCTGGTCGAATCCGTCGAGCGCGGAGTTGTGATCATCAATAAGCAGCACGCGCGATGCGTGCGGGCTGGTGGCGATGATTCTGCCCACCACGCCCTGGTTGGACAGCACCGCCATGCCGGCTTTGAGGCCGCTGACCGAACCCTCACCGAGAATAAGGGTATGGGAGAGGCCGGTCGCGTCGCTGCCGATGACATTCGCCGCGATCGCATCGACCCCGAGCGCATCGCGCAGTTCCAGCAACTCCGCGAGGTGGCGGTTCTCCGCTTCGAGTTCCGCCATCCGCGCCTGATCGGCACGAACCTGGGCCAGCTCCGCGAGCAACTTTTCATTTTCCTGACGCACATGCACGAGGTTCAGATAATCGTGATAGACGGAGCGGATGCCGTGGCCGAAGTCCGCGGTTCCCGATTGAACCGGGCGCAACACCTCGAGCATCCCGCGCGCGGGCGCCGCGATCCGATCGCTGTGGCGCACTCCAGCCGTCATCAGGTAGAGCGAAAACACGATCAGCGCACCGCCCATCAGGCCTACGCGGTTGCGCCAGAGAAAAGAGCCTTTCACTTAAGTTGGCCCAGGGCCGGGCGGGCTGCCTTAGCGCGCGCCGCCGCGTCCGTCAGTCAACAGTAACGCCCCGGAGTAGTGACAGTTCATCAAGTGCCTTGCCGGCGCCCATCACGACGGCGGTCAGTGGATCTTCGGCGAGTGTCACCGGCAATCCGGTTTCCTCGCGCAGCAACACGTCGAGATTGCGCAGCAGCGCGCCGCCGCCTGCGAGCATGATGCCCTTGTCCATGATGTCGGACGCCAACTCGGGCGGAGTGCGCTCCAGCGCGATACGCACGGATTCGATGATCTGGCGGACCGGCTCCTGCAACGCCTCGCGGATTTCCTCGTCGGTGATCTCGATCTCCTTCGGCACGCCGGCCACCAAATCGCGTCCGCGAATCTCCATGGTCTGGATCTCGTTGCCCGGATACGCGGAGCCGATGGTGATCTTGATCAGCTCGGCGGTGCGTTCACCGATGAGCAGATTGTACTTGCGCTTGATGTGCTGGATTATCGCCTCATCCATCTTGTCGCCGGCCACGCGGACCGAGCGCGGGAACACGATGCTGCCGAGCGAGATGACGGCGACCTCGGTGGTACCGCCGCCGATGTCGACGATCATGTTGCCGGCCGGTTCGGTGATCGGCAGTCCGGCGCCAATCGCCGCGGCCATCGGCTCTTCGATCAGGTAGACTTCGCGCGCGCCGGCTGACTCCGCGGATTCGCGCACCGCGCGCTTTTCCACGGCCGTGATTCCGAACGGCACTCCGATTACGACCCGGGGCCGCGGCCGCACGAGGGTCTTGCCGGAGTGCGCCTTCTGGATGAAGTAGCGGAGCATGTTCTCGGTGATCTCGAAGTCGGCTATGACGCCATCGCGCAGCGGCCGAATGGCGGTGATCGAGCCGGGTGTGCGTCCGACCATCCGCTTCGCTTCCGCGCCGATCGCGAGGATGCGCCGCGAGCCGCGCGAGTCGCGCTGCACAGCGACGACCGAGGGTTCGTTACAAATGATGCCTTCGCTCTTCACGTAGACGAGCGTGTTGGCAGTGCCGAGATCGATCGCGAGATCGTTGGAGAACCATCCGAAAACTGAATTCAGAACCACCGGAGTTTTGCCTCTTGCCCGCGCCGCCCGGAAGCGGGCGTATTACGAAAGAGCCTCGCCCGAAAATTCCCCCAAGGATGAGGTCCGCCAAGGCCCGGAAAATGGCGGGAAATCGGGTCGTTTGTCGAATCGCCGCCTGCGAAGGAAGCTAACAGATGCCCGGCGGCACAGGCAAGATAGCCACGGTAATTGGACCTCGAAAACCTCCTTGGATATGATGAGAAACCATGCTTGAAGCGATGCGCCGCCATGCCTACTCGTGGGTGACCCGGGTACTGCTGGGATTTATCGTCCTGGTTTTCATGTTCTGGGGAATCGGGTCGGGGCTTTTCAACCAGGTCCATCCCATTGCCACTATCGACGGCCAGCGAATTCTCGCCGACCAGGTCGACACCGAGGCGCGGCAGCTCCGCGATACCATCCAGTCGATGTACGGGCAGAACGCACCTGCCGTGCTTAAGAGCATGAACCTGCGCGAAGAGGCGCTGGACAGGATTATCGAGAACCATCTCATCGCGCAGGAGGCGCGCCGCCTGGGTATCCAGGTCAGCACCCAGGCACTGGAACAGAAAATCGCCGCGCAAAAGGGTTTTCAGGTCGACGGCCAATTCGATTTCCAGGCCTACCAGGAAATTCTGCGCGATCATGGGATGCAGCCGAACGAGTATGAAGACCTGATGCGGTCGGACATGACCGCCGAAACGCTGAAGCAGATGATCGATCAGGGCATCGACGTGAGCGAGGACGAGGCGCAGCACGCGTACGACCTGCGCAACCAGCGCGTTGGCCTCGCCTACATCGAGGTGCCGTGGCAGCAATTCAGCGCGCAAGTGAATCCGACAGACAAGCAGATCACGGACTACTACAAGCAGCACGCGGAGGAATTCCGCGAACCCGAGCGCGCCAAGGTCGAATTCATCCACTATGAGCCGCTGGCGCTGGCCGCGACCTACACGCCAAGCGACCAGGAGATCGAGTCCTACTACAAGTACAATCTCAAGAAGGAATTCACGCATCCCGACCTCGTTCACGCGCGCCACATCCTGATCGAAGTCCAGTCCGGCGCAACCCCGCAGGAGAAGGCTGCGGCCAAGGCGAAGGCCGAAGAGGTTCTGAAGCAACTCAAGGCGGGGGGAGATTTCAAGGCACTGGCGGAAAAGTACTCCGACGACACGTCGAACAAGCACTCGGGCGGCGACCTCGGATTTTTTCCGCGCGGCCAGATAATCAAGCCGTTCGAGGACGCTGCGTTCGCGATGAAGCCCGGCGACATCGCGATAGTCGAGACCAGGTTCGGCTACCACGTGGTCAAGGTCGAGGAATCGAAACCCGCGCACGTCGACACGCTCCAGGAAGCACGCCCGAAGATCATCGATGCGCTTCGCTCCCAGGCGGGCGCCAAGCTCGCGCGCCAGGCGATCGACGAGGACCTGAGCGTCGCGCTCACCGGAGAGTCGCTCGAAGATATCGCGAAGAAGCGGGGACTCGATGCGGTCAATCCGCCCAGCTTTGCCAAGGGCGAGCCGGTTCAGGGCGTGAGCCAGGATTCGGGGCTTTCTCAGGCCGCATTCACCGTGGATGCGGGAAAGATCAGCGCGGTGCCGGGCCCGGCGCCATATCTGCTGAAAGTCATCGAAAGAACGCCCTCACGAATTCCGCCGCTCAAGGAGATCGACGCTAAAGTGCGCGATGCGTACGTGCGGGCCGCGGCCGAAGCCGACGCGCGCGTTGCGGCGCAGAAACTGATCGATCAAATAAAGACGCCCGCCGACTTCAAGCGGGTGGCGGAAGCCGGGAATTTGACGATTCACGATGTCGACCCGTTCGAGCGATCGCAGCAAGTCATTCCCGGCCTCGGCGAGTTCCCGGAGGTCGCGGATGCGGCCGGCGTCATCGCGCAGGTGCCGGGTGTAATCGGCAGTGTGATGGAACAGGGCGGCAATTCGTACATCTTCGAGGTCACTTCACGCACCGTTCCGGACGATGACGCGTGGCAGACCGCCAGGGACTCATTCACCGAGGAATATCTTTCCTCACGGCGTGCGCGGGCGTGGACGCAGTTTCTCGATGAACTCAAGTCGCACGCAAAGATAACGATCAACGCCGACCAGCTCGGCGGCACATCGGAATCATCGATGTAGCCAGGGGCAATTCAACGGGGGCACAGCCAGTCAACAGATGAACTCATCGGACGAAGAGCCACCATCGCCGGGGTTTCCCGGCGTCGACAAAAGCGAATTCTATTTTCCTGGCGAAGGCGCCAGCGTCCTGCTGATACACGGTCTCATGGGGACACCGTACGAGATGCGATGGCTCGGCATGCAGCTTGCGGCATCGGGAGTGCGCGTGCGCGGCGTGAAGTTGGCCGGTCATGCGGGCGACCCCGAAGAGCTGGGCGCATCGACATATGACAATTGGTACGAGAGCGTCGTGCAGGGTTTCGAGGACCTGCGCCGGCACGGCGATCCCAACGTGGTGGTCGGATTGTCGTTGGGCGCTGTGCTGGCGGCGCGGCTGGCTGCCGATCAGCCCCAGTCGGTAGCGGGCATCGCGATGCTGGCGCCGGCATTCTTTCTCGCCTGGCGGGCGACGATCGCGACGCGTGCGGTTCAGAAACTTGGCCCGCTCGCCAATCATATCTATCTGCACAACGATAGGGGATCGGACATTCACGATGCGGCCGCGCGCCGCATTCATCCGACGATGCGGCTGTTCCCGCTTTCGGCGCCGATTAACCTGCTCGATCTTTCCAGTATCGTGCGGCACCGCCTGGGCCGCATCACCCAGCCCACGCTGGCGGTCTATTCAAAGCAGGATCACACCTGCCCGATGGTACGCAACATGCGGTTCGTGACCAGGCATCTGGGCAGCAGCGAGCGGCGCGACGTGGTCCTGGAAGACAGCTATCACGTGATCACCGTGGACGGCGAAAAGGAACGGGTCGCCGCCGAAGTCCGGACATTCGTCGAGCAGTTCCGGCAACGGCAGCTCGCAGCCGGGTGAGGACGCTCCTAGTTCATAGTCCTGGCGCCAATTGGTGCGACGGCTCGATCAAAGCTGAATTCAGAATTGGGGGTTTCGGCTAAGATCAGCCGTGACGAATCGAACTCAAGATCAGCGACGAACACGACTTCAATGCTCCAGCCCGGAGTGTGACGGGAGATCGTTAGAATTCAGACCCATCTATGCCGCGGTATGGATTCTGGTCGCGATGCTTGCCCTGGCTGCGGGGATTGTCGCATCGAATGTTGCAGTCGCGGCGGACCCAGCCGCGGCGCAGCCGGAAGCAAACGGTTCGGCCGGAACGCTGATACTCAAACCCGATAGCCACAACTTCGGCGAAGTCATCGTCTCTCTCACCAGTCCGCCGCTGACGGTGACTGCCATCAACAAATCCAGGTCAGCTTCGATTGACGTGTTCAGGGCCACTGCTTCACCACCCTTCTTCATACAAAGGGACACCTGCTCGGGAGCGAGACTGGCCGTGGGTAGTTCGTGTCAGGTTGATGTCGTGTTCCAACCGGTTTCCCCTGGGAAGGCAAATAACAAAATGGGGCTGATCTTCGGCGACACGGCTAAAGAGCAGCATGTCGAGCTTGAAGGACAGGGAATAACCGGTTCGACGCCGACGGCCAGCGGCACGCCGATTTCGGCTTGCAGGATCCGGCCGACGAGCACGTCGATTCCAACTGCGACGCCGTCGCCAACTCCGTCGCCGGGCCCACAGGCGGGTGACGTCTTTATCGCGGGCGGCGATGCGGGCGGGACACTGGGCGGCACTACTCCGATCGCGAGCGGTGCCAATTCGACCAGCGGCGCGCAGATCTTCAACGCTGACACCTCGATGTTTGATGCGGTCGCATCGCTCCACACCGATCGTGAGGCTTCGGCCGCGGTTCTGTTGGAGAACAACAAGGTCCTTATCGTTGGTGGCGAGCGATGCTTTCCAGCCACCTTCGGCGGCACCAGCGGATTTGAGTGCAAGAGTTTAAATACGGCTGAACTCTACGACCCGACGACGAAAATGTTCACGATGGCCGGAAGCGGCAGTTGCGGCATGATGAGCACCGCACGCGCGGGGGCCACCGCGACGCTTATCAATCACACCTCGGGCGCCACTTTTCTTGATGGCCGGGTTTTGATCGTCGGCGGCACGCAGGGCAGCTCGTTCCTGTCGGCAACGCCGCCGCCGCCCGGCTCGGGCGCGCCGACTGGCCAGGTGGCGCAGAACACGGCAGAAATCTACGATCCCGTCTCGGACACTTTCAGCCCGATCGCGGCCACAGTGCCGGTTCCATCGGTCTGTGGCGCCCACCAAAACACATCATGCGGCCTGGTCAATCATGCCGCGGCGCTGATCGGCGTTTCCGAAACCGAGTTGGATCCGTTGGATCAAGGCCAGGTACTGATCGCGGGCGGCGACCTGGTTGCTCCGCTGGTCGAATCGACGAATCTCGCCTTTATCTTCCACCCCCGCACCCAGACCTTCACCGCTGCGGCCTCGATGAGCACGCCACGCGAGCTCTTCAGCCTGACGCCTCTCAGCTTGCCCTGCTGCGCCATTGGGCTGGGACCGCAGCTGGCAGCGGGCGGCGTCAACGCGGCATCGAATGTATGCGCGACAGGCGGCGATTTGCTGGTCACGACCAATGACACGGCCGAGGTTTACAATCCGGCGAACAATACCTGGAGCCCAGTGAGCAACAGCATGGACGCAAGGCGCGCTGCGCATAGCGCCTTACCGCTGCAGGTCGGTGTTCTCATGGGCGATTCGTTGATTGCAGGCGGCATCGATTTCGAGGCTGGCACGTTCCCGTCCACCTGCGTCGCGAGTACTTCACTGACGCAGACCACCACTGCCAGCGCCGACCTGTACAATCCAGCCGCCACTACCACCGGCGCCTTCGCTGCTACCGGCAGCCTCAATCAGGCGCGCGGCGGTCAGGGCTTCGGCATCATAGGCCTCGTAACCACGCCTTCGAATCCCGGGGACGTACTGACGGTCGGCGGCGAATGCGCCAACGGCACAGCGGCGTCGTATGTGATTGGCACCGACCTGGCGGCTTCGGGGTGCGGTGCTAATGCGCAGACCGATTACTCCGAAATCTTCGACCAGACGAGTCAGATCTGGTCGCCCGGTCCCAACGCCCCCGCCAGTGGCGTCTCACCGAGCAACGATCCAGTCTCATCGGCCTTGCCGTAACGTCGAGAAACCGACCTAAAACTTCGTAGTACGCATGGCGTCGCCCCGACCCGGGACGACGCCTATTCAGTTTGAAAATCGAGGTTGGCTTCGTCACTTGCCAGCGCTAGCCTGTAACCAGACTGGCTCGCCAGGAGTTTTGGTGTCATGCGCGGTAGGTCGCTCATTGTCAGGAGCATCTTGATTGTCGCGCTTGCGATGGTGCTCGCGGCGGCCCGGACAGCACGCGCGGCGAGTCCTCAAGGCGCCGACGATCGCGGCTACGGCCAGCAAAGCCAATCTGACCCGAACGGGTCAAACAGCAGTTCGACAAGTCAGGGCGGCGACAGCGATCAGCCCGATGCGACGCAGAGCGGCAGCGATTCCGATGATTCGGATCAGAATTCCGACGACAACGACAACAACAGCAATGACAACGACTCTGATTCTTCGCAGGATCAGAGTTCGAACTGACGTGGCCGCCAGCGGTTACCGCGGCGCGGCGTCGTAGTACTCCTCGAGCAGATACTTGATGTCGGGGCGGCCCAGCACCTCGATGAAGCAGACCTCATTTTCCGCGTTCAGATCGATTATCAGCTGACCTTCCATCGATTGCAGCTCGACGAAATTGGCGACCTTGACCTGGGGCGCGGTGGCGAAGCTCGCACAGTTCTCGTCGCCGCAATCGCAGACGGATTCTATTTTTAGCGCGCGGAGCTGATGTTCGAGCGGATCAGCGCCGGCCTGTCGCGCGAGATAGACCATCTCTTCGAGCAAATCGGGCAAAACGTCGCTGAGCATCGGGGCGGCCATGATTCGTCCAAGCGTAGTCGAATCGCACCAAGGGTCAAGGTGATCGGGCAAGACAGGAGCACTGCGCCTTTCCGGATCACACGCCGCGGGTGTCGGGGGGCCAGATGTGTTTGTGCATCTGGATTTGCAGGCGCGCCGGGATGCGATCCTCCAACATCCACTTGGCGAGCGCCGCAGGGTCCAACTCGCCGAACACGGGGCTGATCAGGATCGCGTTGACGTGGTCGGCGATGCCGCGGGTGCGGATGACGTCGCGCGCCCATTCGTAGTCGGCGCGATCGGCGACGACGAATTTCACCTCATCGCGATCGCTCAGGTGATCGAGATTGCTCCACAGATTGCGATCGCATTCGCCGCTGCCGGGGCATTTAAGATCCATGATCTTGATGACGCGCGGGTCGAGTCGGCTTACGTCGGCCGCGCCCGACGTTTCGATCATCACGGTGTGATCCGACTTCAGCAGCGCATGGATTAGCGGGTAGACGCCCTCCTGCAGGAGCGGCTCGCCGCCGGTTATCTCGACGAGCTTGCAGCCGTGGCCCGCGACAATCGCCGCGACTTCAGCCGTCGTCAACTTGCGGCCTTCGTAGAATGCATACTCCGTGTCGCACCATCGGCAGCGCAGATTGCATCCGGTGAGCCGCACGAACACGCAAGGCCGGCCCGCGTGCGTCGACTCGCCCTGGATGCTGTAAAAGATCTCGTTGATGTGGAGCCGCTCGGAGGTCATGTCAGGATAGTTGCCTGCGCGCCGCTTCCCGCGCCTCCTCCATGACGACTCGCAGCGCCACACCGTGCTCGACCGCTGCGCGCTTGCAGTCATCGTACTCGGGCGCGAGGTTGGCCTGATCGTGCGCGTGTGCGCCGTTCTGCGCACGCGACACCTTGATGCGAATCCTGCCGAAACGCGTTTCGACCTCGCGGATTTCGCGATGCAGTTTGAGGCGCGCAACCGGATGGAACCGCAGACCGATCGTCGAGGTCTCGGCGAAAATTATCTGTGCAAGCGCGTCGCGCATCGCTGCTTCAGCGATAACTCCGAGCATCACTGCGGGCCGCCCTTTTTTCATCATCGTAGGCGTCAACGTCACGTCGCGAGCGCCCGCCGCGAACAGCCGTTCCATCACATGGTCATAGACCTGAGGATTCAGGTCGTCGATATTGGCCGCGATTTCGATCATTTCGTCGGAGCCGAATGCGCCGTGCTCGCGGCCGATCATGATGCGCAGCACGTTGGGCCGGTCTTCGAGCGTGCGAGTACCGGCGCCGTAGCCGATTTTTTCGATGTCGAACGCGAGCGGCAGCGATGCGGGCCGCGCGAGCGCTTTCAGCACCGCCGCGCCGGTGGGAGTAACCATCTCGGCTGCGCCGTCGCCCAGGCGCAGCGGAAAACCCGCGAGCAGTTCGGCGGTCGCGGGCGCGGGCACAGGAATCACTCCGTGCTGCGAACGCGCAAAGCCGGAGCCCGCGGGCAGCGGCGACACCAGCACGTCACCGATATCCAGGGCTTCGAGCGCCCACGCAGTGCCGACCACGTCGACGATCGAATCGACCGCGCCGACCTCGTGAAAATGCACGTGTTCGGGTGTCGTGTCATGAATCTTGGCCTCGGCCGCCGCCAGCGCCTCGAAGATCGCTTGCGCGCGGCGCTTGACTGGCGGTGAAAGTGCCGCCGCGCGATCGATCATCGCGGCGATCTCGCCGAGACGGCGTTCGGGCTGCTTCTCGCTTACCTCCACGTCGAATTTCACGGCGGAGATTCCGCTCATCACGCGGCGGCTCTGCATTAGGCGGTAGCCGGTGAGATGCAACGACGCGACGGCGCGATCGAGTTGCGCAAAATCCGCGCCGCAATCGAGCATCGCGCCAACGATCATATCGCCGGCGAGGCCCGAGAACGCGTCTAGATAAGCCGTTCTCATCGATCCCAGCTTTACATGGTATCAGGGCACCGATAGAATCAGAAACTTGGTTCAGGGTGGGATCGAAAAGTAATGAGGCAACGAGACCTCAAGCTCTTCCGCAAAATTCTGGAAGACCGAAAACAGGACATTCTTGGCGAGGCGGATCGCGCTGTCGGGGAAATGCATAACGGCTCCGAAGGCGGCTATGCGGACCCGACCGACCGCGCCACGATGGAGAGCGACCGCAATTTTTTGCTGCGGTTGCGCGACCGCGAGCGTAAACTGCTGAGCAAGATCGAGGAAGCATTCGCGCGCATCGATGAAGGCACCTATGGCCGATGCGAGGAATGCGGAGGCGAGATCGGGATCGAACGGCTGAAAGCGCGCCCGGTGACCACCTTTTGCATAGCGTGCAAATCGGCACAGGAAGAGCGCGAGCGTCAGAGTTAGGCTCCCGACCGATTTCCACGGCACCATGAAAGTCACGAAGGCGGTCATCGTGGCGGCGGGCATGGGCACGCGTATGCTGCCCGCCTCCAAGGTCATCCCCAAGGAAATTCTGCCCGTCATCGACACCCCCGCCATCCAGGTGGTCGTGGAAGAGGCGGTTGCCTCCGGCATTACGGAGATCATCGTCGTGATCGCTCCCGGGCGCACGACAGTCGTCGAGCATTTTGAGCCCGCCATCGACCTCGAGCGGCACCTGGAAGAACGCGCGAAGTACGACATCCTGGAGACGGTTCGCCGCACGAACACCCTCGCGACCTTCACCACCGTTGAACAGGCCAAGCCGCTAGGCCTCGGCCATGCGGTGCTGCAGGCGCGCGATGCAGTTGGCGACGAACCCTTCGCGGTGATGCTGCCGGACGACATCTTCGATTGTCCGCGTCCCTGCCTGGGACAATTGATTGAGGCCGCGGAGGCGAAGGACGCGCCGGTGGTTGCGCTGCTGAAAGTCGCGCGCAGCGAGATTACCAAATACGGCATCGTCGCGGCGAAGGCGGCCGGGCCGCGGCTCTTCGAGTTGTCCGGGATGGTCGAGAAGCCGCCCGCCGACAAAGCGCCCAGCGACCTCGCGATCATGGGCCGCTATGTGCTGACCCCCGATATTTTCGAGCTGCTTGCATCGGGCAAGCCGGGCGCGGGCGGAGAGATTCAGCTCACCGACGGGCTGATGGCGCTGGCGCAGCGCCGCAAACTCTACGGCTATGAATTCGAAGGCATCCGCTACGACCTGGGAGATCGGGTAGGGTTTATCACGGCGCAAGTTGGCTTCGGGCTTAAGCGGCCGGAACTCGCCGAGCGGCTACGCGCCTATTTGAAATCGGTTTTGTAGACGCTTTCCTGAAGCGGCGATTCGGGCAATAATCGCCGTTCTCGCCCACGGTGGGGCAGTAGCTCAGCTGGGAGAGCACCACGTTCGCAACGTGGGGGTCGAGGGTTCAAATCCCTTCTGCTCCACCATCCAGTTCTTTTCACACATAACGGAGATTCTCTGAAAATGGGGCGCGCGATTCGCGGTCGCATGCGGACCCGGAGAATAGTTTTTTAGCGACCGATTCGGAGAAATCGGCCGAATGCTATATGGACACAGTGTTAGGCGCGCACTGTGGGAAGATCAGTCCTTCGAAATAGTGGAGGTGGGGAATGGCTCGGCCGATGGCGCTCAGCGTCCTGACAGGTGCGGTTGTGCTGGCTGTCATTGCCGGTTGCGGCGATTCGAATAGCGGAAAGACCGGAACGGTCGCCAATCGTCCCTGGTATCCCTCGCTCGCCGCGTTCGAACACCATGACTCTGGCCGTTCGCATCTCTTTGCGCAGGCCTCGTTCGGGGGACAGTTCGCGGGGAACAACACCGTCACGACGGTGCAGTCGGATGGAATCTACCTGTCCGGCTGGAACATTACCTATTTGAGTCCTGACCAGGCGTTTCTGTACGGCGGTGGCTCGGGCAACGATCCCTCTTCCATCGGCGCCTACGTTGCACGGTTTAATCCGGATACCCTTCAGGCCATTTGGTACGATCAACTTATCAACACTGCCGACAACGGCGAGTGGGACTATCCGGGCGCCCACGCCCTTCTCGACAACGGCAAGTTGTACGTCATCTACGGGTATCGCCTCTCGAAGATCGACCCGGCCACCGGCCACGTGCTTGCGACGCTCGCACTACCAAGCGGCGGAGCGTCGCCAGGCGACACAACGTACAACGGATTCAACGCAACGCGCGACGGCACGATCGTCGCTAAGGCTTTCTATCGTCAGGCTGGCTGTACCGTTCAGGGCCCGAATGCGCTGACGGAATGTCCAGACCCCTCGGATGTCCCCAACTCGGTCGTGGTCACAGTCGATCCAGACACGATGAAGGTCATTGATCAGACCACCTTGCCCGCCGACGTTATCGGGCGTGTTACGATCGCCGAGTACAATGGTCGCGAATACGTCTATTTCTTCGTGGTGGACACGTGCATCCGCTATGAAATCAACAAGGGACGACTGACACTCGATTCCAAGTGGAATCCTGGTCCGCTGCTCGTCTCTGGCCAGACTGCGGGGTGGGCGTTGGTGGTCCTACACGACTGGGTCGTCGGTCAATGCAATGGGCTTCCCGCATCCACCCCGTTGAGCGTCTTCGCGGTCAACCAGGGAGATGCTTCGGAGCAATTCATGATCCAGCCCTTCGCCGGCGATCCCATCCCGCCTCTCGTCAAGGCTGCATTCTCGAAACAGGCTCCCGGTGGCACACAAGCTATCAGCTGGAATGCGGCAACGGTCTCTGTCGATCCGCAATCGAACCTGATCTACGCCATGGACGCGCTGCCAGGCGAGATCGCAGCGGTGCATCTCAGTTCCTCCGGACTGCAGACGGCCTGGAAGGTGGCGCAAACGACCACCGAGTTCATCGCGATCATCGGGCCGCCCGATCAGCGCGTCATCGTCGGTTCGAACATTCCAGGAGCCGAGATTCCGGGTATCAACACGGAGGACGAGGTCGTGTGGCGGAACGCAGCGACGGGTCAGGAGATCGCTCGGTCGGCGCGGTTGCCGGCTATGACGTCCGGGACGATGGTCCAGCCGTACTACTTCGGCGATATGTTCTATCCAGGCGCGGCCGGATCACTGTACAAGCTCCAGCCGGCTCCCGCTGGCTCTGAATGAGGTCGCCTGCGCGTGCGCAGTAGCTCAGCTGGGAGAGCACCACGTTCGCAACATAGGGGTCGAGGGTTCAAATCCCTTCTGCTCCACCAATTTTACGCATCTACGGAACACTCGACGTCAGCGTGGCGCCAGGATGACGCTACAAGGCGCAGTCCGTCAAGGCGCACCGCACAGCGGTCGTGCCGCGCCCAACGCTGGGAGTGAGCGCTTACTCGCGCTGAAGGGTTTGGGTGCTGCAGCGGAAGGCTCCTCCGAAACTGCGGGAGATGTCGAACTCCACGTATTCCACCGTGACGCCGTGCTTTTGCACCGCATCGCCAATACGGCGGAAGGCGGGGTCGGTGACGTAAACCTCGGGAGAAATCGGCAAGCCGTTGGTGCCGAGAGTCATCGCTTCTTCCATCGTGACCGGAATCCGCGTCCAGTCTTTGAGCACTTGCGGAATACCGTCGGGGAATCCCTCTTCGTACACCACGAACAAGCCCTCGCGCACGAGCCCCATCGCGCAGTCCAGATGAAGAATATTCGGTTTGAGCCGCACCATTTCGACTGTATAGCCCTGGGGTGCAATCAGCTTGCGAAGCCACTCGACACCGAGCGCGGTCGATGCGCGGCCGGAGTTGCCCACGAACACGTGCCTTCCGTACACGAGAACGTCGCCGCCCTCGAGGAAGGGCCCAGGACCGCCGTTGTCAACATCCAGTGGCATAATTTCCGGTTGGGGCACGGCGGAGTAAGTGCACGCGGCGGGATAGACCTCACTCTTGAAGATTTCGCGGCTGGGCAAGACCTCCTTACGGCGATGCGGAAAACGCAACGAGCCCTCGACTACCATGTTGCCCACGACGAACCAGGGATCGCGCACGTACGAGTTGCTGTAGCCGTCTTTCCCGCCGGCTTCTTTTTCCCATTTGGTCAGAAGCCGGGGCCGCAGGACCTCGACCCCGTGCCTTTCGAAGACTCGCTTCAACGCCTCGCGCTCCGCTTCCCAGCGACGCTGGCGTTCAGGCATCGCGATTGCGTGATCCTTCCCGAGAAGCTGGAGGATTGTCTTCTGCTGCTCCGGCGGCATTATCGCCATTTCGTCGTTGAGCTGGGCGGCGCTGCCCGGCTCCACGTCCGGAAGCCGCATCTGGCATTGCGCCAGCACGACGGTTCGTAGCGGCGCAAACTCACTGTCGACGAAGATACGCCGGGATGATTGCGGAGGCATGCGATGGTCTCCTTGGTTCCGCGAGGATTGATCACTAGTGGACGGCGGTGGGGTCGGTTGCTCCGAAGCCCGTGCCAGCGCCGCGAACAGCAGCGGCGGCGCCGCGGCTAACGCGATCATCGAGGTCGTGAAGCTGCGCCGGGTGATACGCTTCACTATGCAAGACGGACTTGATGATTCTTCGACTTGCCATTTGCCTTCCATTATTCCGAGCGGAGTATCTTCTGCGGAGTCGAGGATTCCTGTGTCATTGGGGTGCCGCTTGAGTTACGCCGGACCACGTTAACCGACAGTCTCAGATCACGCGAGCGGACTAGAAGGAGCCTCGAAACCGATGACTACTGACCCGCAAATCCGTGCTGGGCGCGAAATGGGCGTGGGTGAATTCATGCTCACGCACAAGGGCGATCTGACGCTCTCGCTGTCTCTTTTGGTTTACCTCGCAAGCTGCGCGATTTTGATGTTCACGCGCTTTCATCGATCCGCTGAAATCGCGGTTTCGATTGCGGAAGCGGCGCTGATCGGCGGGCTCTGCGATTACATCGCGCTCAAGATGATCTTCGAGCGGCGATGGTACCTGCCCAACTCGGGTGTGCTGCCACGCAACCGGCAGAAGCTTGTCGACGGCATCGCCAGCACGATCGAGAATGAATGGCTGACGCCGCAGATGATCGGCCAGCGGCTCAGCGAGATGGATCTCGTCGGGCGCCTCGGCACTTACCTCGAAGAACTGAAGCTCAGCGACATCCTGGGGCAGGCGGGCCTCCAGCGTATCCTCGCCCGCGTCATCGAATACCTGGAATCTCCCGAGCGGCGCGCGCAACTCGAGACGATGCTGCGCAAGGCGCTGCCGAAAACCTTCACGCGAATTTACGCGGTAATGAATCGTCTGGGCGCCGAATCACTGAGCGCGCGGATCGCGGCCAATCTCCGCAGGCGCCTGCCCGAGCTGCAAAACGATCCCGAGCTGGTTCGCACCGTTGAGAACGCAATTCACGAGTTCGGCGCCCAGCTTCACGATCCGGACAGCTATGGGCATCAGCTCGCGCGCCGCATGATCGATGCGATCGTACGCCGCGCGGTCGAATCCAGCCGCGGTCAAATTTCGCATATGGTGCGGGAAAATCTCGCCCGGCTATCGGATGAGCAGATCCGGTTTCAGATCGAATCGAAGACGCGCACGCATCTTGATTGGATTCGCGTCAACGGCGGAATTTTCGGCGCGTTCTTCGGGTTGGTGTTCGCGCTGTCACGAATCGCGATCAATCACGGCCATCAAATCCTGGCGCACCTGCATATCGGGATGTAACGCGCTCAAGTTCTCCCATTAGCTTCGCGTGGTATCCAAACTCGCGGATTTGTCCCGGCCGGGAGTCGCCGTGCTGACCGTTTCAGCCATTCCTCATATCCTTCACCGGCCCGGCCCGGATTTGCCCGGCCATTCGCTGACGCGGCCGCGGGGTGCGGAGCTGCACGAAGGTCGCTCGGGCTGAATCCGAACTGCTTTCGAAAGACCCCGCTAAAATGCGCGATGCTGGAAAATCCGGCGTTGAAGGCAATCTCGAAAACCCGCCGATGCTGGTACAGGGGATCGCGCAGTTGCGCGAACGCGCAATCGAGCCGCCGCGCCTGAATATAGCTGGCGACCCCGCCCAGCGGTTCGAACATCCGGTATAGCTGCGTGCGCGAGATTCGAAACCGGCCGCAGAGCGCGTCCGCAGACAAATCGCGCGCGGCAAGATTCTCGTCGATATAACGCTTCAGCCGATCGACAATAGTCCCTTCGATTTGCGCTCGCGCGCGGGCGTTCGCGTACGCCGAGGGCTGAAAGCAGGCCGCCATCATATTGACCGTGGCGTGCGCGATGAATGGAGCTTCGACCGCGTCGACCGACTCCATCCGCGCGAACAGCGATCTCATATAGTCGGCGAGCAAGCCTCCCGCCCCCCGATCGCCCGGCAAGACCATCCCGTGCAGGTCAGCCCGCGCAGGCAGCATCTCGGCCATGACGTCGCGTCGTACCACGACATTGATCGTCGAGGAATTCTGAACAGTAGAGGTGTGTGGTTGACCCAGATCGATAATCTGAATGTCGCCGGGCCTCACGTTCATATCGTTGCGTTTGGTCGATCCGACCAGGCTGCCCGACTGGTAGACCTGTACCATGTAGTGATCGATTCCGTCGGACGAAACCTTGCGCAGGTCGCGCTTGAACCGCTCGGCGCCGAAATTCGTGCTGCTGACCAGTATCTCACCGAGATCGTAGCTGCGGACCGATGCGCGGAACCCCGGTGGCGGTTCCTTCCCCCCCGGTTCCACCTCGAAGATCACCCCGATGCTCTCGCGCCAGGCCTCGAAGCGGTCTATGACGCCCGGTTGGTCGGTCGTGAAGACGCTCGACGTTAGTTTATGGATTCGCTCAGGAACGAGCAGGCCTTCGACCGCCATGAAACCTTAAGGATGTTTGCCGCAGTTGACGCTATTGGCTGCTTTAGAAAGCTGTGTTCAAGGCAGTATAGCTTCAGGTTCGTCCGCCCTTCAAGAAACGAAAATCTCCGGCTTCTGATTCATCTTTGGGACGGGTAATAAACCTTTTGGGGACGCTCACACAAAGTCCCGGGTGACTACGGGAAATGCCAATGCAAGCATTGTGTAAATTCCGCACCCTGCCAGACTTGTGGAGGGATTGATGATAACAGGAAGAGCGGCACTCGAACGGATTGTGTTTTGCGGTATCGCCCTCATGGCAATGACGGGGGTTGCGGCCGCGCAGCCCGTGGTCAATCTAATCGCGAACGCCGCGGCCGATTCAGTGGCCACTGGTAACGTGGCTCGCGGCGAGTTGATCAGCGTCTATGGCACGGACCTTTCGACCAGTTTGGGTGCCAATTTCACTCCAACCAGCCCCGTACTGAGTCTGGGTGGCGCGTCGGTCACCATCGGCGGTCTAGCGGCGCCGATCACTTACGCCAGTCCTACCCAACTCGACGTGCAAGTGCCCTTCGAGATTCCGGCTGGTGTGCCATCGGTCAATGTCACCGTTACCGCCGGCGGCGCGACGAGCGCGCCCTACATGCTCAACGTTGTTGGAGCGGATTTGGGCATGGCTTACTGCCAGGTGGGGACGCAAATCTTTAATGTAACGCAGGCCAACACCGCTATCGTTACGGCGACGTCTGGAGCCGTGGTGGCAATCGTGGCGTTCGGTTTAGGATCCGTTACTCCGGCCGTGCCCAGCGGAATCATTACTCCCACTGGCACCTTCATCGCATTGGTCACGCCCACAGTTACGATGAACGGCGCGCTAGTGCCAGTCTCATCAGCCGTCCTGGCGAATGGAACCGTCGGCGTATACGTAGTGAGCGTTACTGTCCCGGCGGGTGCGACCGGACCGATCACGGTGGTGCTAGGCGGGGTCGCGGCGTCTTCGCAGGTGGGAGGCATCGCTACCGACCCCGTCAACGGTGACGTGTTTGAAGTCAACGGCGCCGCCAACACTGTGAAGGTGTTTAACAGTCGCGGCGACTTCAAGTTCCAGTTCGGCACCACAAGTGCGGGTCCGGGCCAGTTCC
Organism: Binataceae bacterium (SeqCode); assembly: GCA_052146355.1. Lineage (GTDB taxonomy): Bacteria > Desulfobacterota > Binatia > Binatales > Binataceae > JAFAHS01. The sequence continues at coordinate 139,329 of JBKQNE010000024.1, forward strand.
GCAATCCCACCGCAATCGCGATTCACTCCAACGGAGACATCGTGGTGTACGATGCCGGCAACGACCGCATCGAGGTGTTTGACCCTGACGGCACCTTCAAGTTCCAGTTTCACAATTGAGAACGGTCGCTTCAGGCCGCCGTATTGGATCAATGGAGTTAATTCGTACGCCACTGTCGTTGACGTAAAGCAGATAACGCACTACCTGAAAACTCACGATACTCCGTTGAAGCCATTCCCGATCAAAGTGTTCAGGCCGCAGTCAGGTTGAAAGTTGGCTGCCTCCCTGAAGACAACCCAAACGCGCGCCGTCAGACTGAAGCCGGGACTCGGTCGGATTGCGATGCTGCTCGTGTTGCACCTGACGATTGTCGCCGCGGCCGGTTGCGGTTCCGGTTCGTCCGGTGCGAGCACCGGGCCGACGCTTTCTTCCCGATTTGTGCTGCCGGTCGATCGTCTTCCGGCGGCGCTCAAGCACAAAGGAGTCGTGTTGTTGTCCGTGCAGGGCGTTGACGATGGAGAGATCTCGAATCCCGGATTCGTCAACAACGCCGTGCCGGTCGACGAGCTGGCTTTGAAACTGCTCAGCGAGTCGCCGGGCGCATTCACGAATTTCAGCGCGTGGGCGGAGCAATTCGGCGCGCTCGGCATATCCGCGAACAGCGAAGTTATCTTGTACGACGATGGCGAACTGAAATTCGCGTCGCGCATCCGCTTTTTGCTGTACTACTTCGGCGTTCGTCGCACCTTCATCGTCAACGGCGGCTACAATGCGATGCTGCCGCTCATCGCCGACGGGCGGCTGACGCAGACTCCGCCCGGTACACCGGCTGTGGCGACGTTTGAGGTAACGGTACAGAACAACCCGATTCATCTCGTGAATCAGGCGGATGTGTTCGCGGTTCTCGGCGATCCCACAGTTACGCTGGTCGACGTACGCACGGTTGCCGAATTCGATGGATGCGTGGAGCTGCCCGGGGTCACGCGCCCCGGACACATCCCGGGCGCGCGCAATCTGCCGATCGAAAACCTGCTTACCCCGCAGACGAGTGACCCTGACTTCTCATTTCTGGATTCGCCGTCCGATTTGCGCACGATTTTCCGCAACTTCGGACTTCACACCCACAACCGAATCATCGCGTACTGCCACGATGGCGCAAAGTCCTCGCTCGCCGCCGTGGCTCTTATCGACGCAGGCTACGACAATGTCTCCCTGTACTACCTGAGCTATCTCGACTGGCAATCGAATCCATCTGATCCGGTTGAAACGGTAAGTCCATGCGGTTCGTGACGACGGTCGCGCAGGAATTCACGATCTCTTCGGCGAGCTGTAGGGTTCCATTCTTCAGCCGGCCGCGCCTTTGATGTGATGTTTGCCGAGTTTGTAGGAAAGGTCGCTGCGCGACATCCCGAGTCGGCGCGCGACTTCTGCCTGGGCACCATCGGTGGTTTTCAGCGCGCGCTGGATCACCGCTTTTTCCAGCGAGGCGAGGAACTCTCGAAGGTTATGTGTCTCGGGTATCATCTCGGCGAGTTGCGCGGGAGTGATCTCGGCAGAGCTGCGCAGCGCGATGCCGTCCGCAGCGCGAGGCATTGATACCGGGAAGTTCTCCGGAGTGATTTCCTTATCGGTTGAGAGAATGCATGCGCGCTCGATGAGGTTGCGGAGTTCGCGGATATTTCCGGGGAAATCGTAGCTGAGGAGCGTGCGCATCGCTCCGGCGCTGATCGTGCGAGCCGGCGTTTTCAGATCGCGCGCCGCCTGTGCAAGGAGGAGAGCGCAAAGCTCAGGTATGTCCTCGCGACGATCACGCAAAGGAGGAACCGTCAACGGAACTACCGCCAGCCGGTAGTAGAGGTCCTCGCGAAAACGCCCTTCCTGTACACGCCGCTTCAAATCCCTGTTGGTTGCGACCAGCAGGCGCACGTCGGTGTGTCGAGGCTTGGTCGAGCCGAGTCGCGTTACCTGCCCGTCCGTCAACACCCGCAGCAGTTTGGCCTGCGCCGCCAGCGACATTTCGGCGGCCTCGTCCAGAAAGAGCGTACCTTCGTGCGCAACCTCGAAAACTCCCTCGCGCGCGCGGTCGGCTCCCGTGAACGCACCGCGCTCGTGTCCAAACAGCTCGCTCTCCAGAAGGGTCTCGGTAAAGGCCGCACAGTTGACGGCGACCAGGGGCTTTGCGACGCGTGCGCTGTTGCGATGAACTGCACGGGCGACCAGCTCTTTGCCGGTTCCGGTTTCGCCGGTGATCAGGACGGTAGCGTTGGTTGGCGCGACGCGCGCAATTTTCTGGCGAAGTTCGAGAATTGCCACGCTGCGCCCCGTGATCTCCGATGAGCCTTCAAGGCGCACCACCGTGTCGCGAAGTCTGCTGTTCTCGCGAACCAGCCGCGTGTGTTCCACCGCGCGCGTGGCCGATGCCAGCAGTACCTCTGGAACGAACGGCTTGGTAATGAAATCAAATGCGCCGCGGCGCATGCTTTCCACGGCAAGTTCGATCGTCGCGAACGCGGTCAGAAAAACCACCGACAGAGTCGGGTCGACTTCCTGCACCGCGGCCAGGACATCCAAGCCTTCACCATCGCCCATCTTCTGGTCGGTTATGACTGCGTCGAAGGTGTGATCGGCAAGCGCGCCGCGCGCGTCGTTGACACTGGCAGCCTCGATGACCTCGTGATGTTCCTGCTTCAGATTGGAGATCAATATCCGCCGCAAGTGTGGTTCGTCATCTACGACCAGTATCTTGCCCATAATGTGTCCCTATCCGATGGATTGGCTTGGGGAGTGCGCCGGTATCTCGATGGAAAAACATACCCGCCGCGTTTCGTTGATTCTCAGTTTGATGTCGCTGCCGTGCGCGCGAGCGATATTGCGCGCGATCGCGAGACCAAGTCCGTTGCCGCCCTGCTTGGTGGTAAACAGCGGCTCGAAAATGCGTGCCACAATTTCAGCGGGGATCGGTCCGGCTGGATCAATCACGTCGATTCGGATCGAGCCGTGGCCGTTTATCTGGGCGTTGAGGTTCACCATGTCGCCGCGCCTGCACGCATCGATCGCGTTCAGAACCAGGTTTAAGAGCGCCTGATGCATTTGGGCCGAATCGAAGTCTCCCTCCAGGTTGCTGTCGACCGCCACGTCGATCGTCACACCTTCATTGGCCGCGTGCGCGCGCGCGACGGTAGCGACGTAATTCAGCGTGTCTGCGAGGCTTACGCCCGTGACCTGTACCGGGCGGGGCCGCGCATAGACCAGAAAGTCGGTCGTGAGGCGCTCCAGACGCACAGCTTCCTTGGCGGCAATGGCGAACATTTCCTCTCGCTCTGTTTCGTCCTGACCCGGCCGGGTAGCGGTTGCCAGCGAGCTGGAAATCATTGCGACCGGATTTCGGATCTCGTGCGCAATTGCTCTGGACAGGCGGCCGATCGCGGCAAGCTTCTCCTCGGAAAGCAATTGTTGGCGGGTTCGCTCTAGTTCCTCGAGGTTACGTACGAATCTGGCTTCGCGCGCACGCAGGTTGTTGATCAGGAGCCACACCAGCACTCCCATCACACTGTAAATTACCGACATCGCGCCGGCTTCGATGTACTCGCCGAATTTCAGCCCATAGGCGCCGATGAAGCAGATGATGTCTGCCAGCACCACCATCGCGATCGTAACGCCCAGGCCAAGTCTGAAAGCTGCTTCCAGTATGGGTAGCAGCATCAGGGCGTAGTACGCGGTATCTCCTCTGATAGTCAGCGAGGTGAGTACCAACGCCAGCATTGAGTTGAATCCGAGCGACCAAAACGTGAGGATCCGCCGTGCGGGGCGAGAGAGCGGTGCGTTCGTCCTTCGAAGCCAGATGAGATGCGTCGCCTGGATTACAAAACCGACCGTCAGAACGAGGATGACCGACGCTGAAGGTTTGCCGCGGACGAACCGTGAGAATGCCTGCAGCGCCAATAGCGAGCCAATCAGCAGGAAATTGAGAGAGGCAAAAACGAATTCCTGCCGGCGAAAGGTCTGATGCTCGCCAGTAGCGAAGTCGACTGCTCCATCGCCCATCGTGGTTGCAAGCGAACTGAGCGCCCAGAGATTGTTGGCGGGTTTATGTTCGATCATCTTTGGTCATCGCTCGGCATAGCCGCCGCGACAAGCGAGCCATGGCAACAGCGGCGAGGAAAGGGTCGATACGAATAAGCTTTTGCCCTTGCTCTCGTCGTGGTGTCGCTGGAGAGGCGACGCCGCCGACGGACACAATTCCTGGATGACTCCAAAGGGGGCATTGAGCAAACGTGATGCCGCCACTTGCGAGTGGATTTGTTCAATCACGGAGCAAGTTCGATACTTGGTTTACTCTATTCCGTTCAAAAGTTTGTACCTAGTGCCGTTACTCGCGTTCAAATTTTCGGACAGATGGGCCTCATCGTCGAAGCGGGAATCCGGAAGCCTTGCGATTACCCGTCGATAACCAGGGTAAAGCGATGGCAAGCCGTTTGCTCAGAGTGTGCACCTGTCGCTGCTGCCTTGCTTCACTCCAAGAACATCGCCTCCATGCGCGGACGACAGGAATCGTGCCCTGAAGGTCCGTCAGGACCTACGGTTCGGAATGCCGTCGAGTTCATTAAGCCGACCGCGTTCGACCGAAAGACGAGCAAGACGATGCGTGACCGGGCGTATCAGATATATCTCGAATTCCTCGAAACGGCGGACAACAAGCGACGCTGGAACATTTTCAACGACGTGCCGTGGGAGAAACTGGACTCTGGTAAGGCGAGTGACCAGGTCGGCGACCGAGTGAAGATCTTCTGCTCAGAAGAACTCGGGTGCCGGGATAAGCCCTCGATCGTTTCTAGTCCGGGTCGTCTGGCCGCTGTTCACGACGTTGGGAATCAGTCGTGAAGAAATGAAGAGCGCAATGAAAAAACACGCTCCTGTGACGGTGTCGAACGAGCGCGCCGAAATTAGCGTATGAGTCGCCCGGAATCGCGGTTCGATCAATCTTCGGAAAGTCAACCTTTATCGGGGAGCGTGTCCAACGAAATAGTCGCTCGGGCACCAAGGAGAGTCGTTCCGAGACTTAGATGTAAATCGAACAACATGGTTAGCCCTGTAGGGCATGAATCGGGTGATCTTAGTCGGCGGGTTTCTCCGCGTGAGTTCCCGGAGCTCATGGATGGTGACTGTACTTATGAGGATTTCCGCGACTGCCTGCGCGGTTTGGAAAAAGCGAATCGCTGGCTGCTAGGCTATCGGCCGACGCTGACGTGGCTGGAGCGGCTACCACGGAGCTTGCGTGAGCCAATGCACATTGTCGACATGGGCTGTGGCGGTGGAGATCTACTGCGGCAGATTGCACGCTGGGCGCGGAGACGGGGCATCGCTGTGCAGTTAACGGGAATCGACCTGAATCCCTATGCGGCGCGCGCGGCAGCGGAGTCCACGCCGAAGGAACTCGGAATTACATGGGTGACCGCCGATGCCAGGGTGTATCGGCCGGAGAAGCCGATGGACATCGTGGTTAGTTCGCTGCTGGCACATCATCTAGAGGACGAAGAGATCGTCGCGTTGCTGCGGCGGATGGAAGCGACCGTGCAGCTGGGTTGGTTTGTCAACGATTTGGAACGGGCGGAGTGGAGTCGTCGGATGTTTGGGTTGGTGCCGTGGCGCCCCATTATGAGGCATGACGGGCTCGTGTCGTTCCGTCGGGCCTTCCGGAGGGAGGATTGGGTACGCTTGTTGGCTGCGGCTGATGTTCCGCGGGAGGTGGCGACGGTAGAACATTGGCGCCCGGGACGATTGTGCGTGGGGCGGTGGATGTGAGGTCGGTGATTCTGAAGCGTCTCGTTAGACTAAGAGATGTGAAGCATATCGCCTAGGCCGCCCTCGTGGCGCACTCATCACGTCTAATCATCTGAGAGGCGAATAATGGCATCTTTCACCCTGCCTACACCCAGTGCCAGCCGTTCCGGATTCAAGGCCGTTCTCTGGATCTTTCTTGGTGTCACGACGCTCTTTGTCTTCATCACGTCAGAGGTCCTTCTGTTCACCGATTACCCCATGTACCATGCCTACCGCCTGCAGGTCATAGCCGACCGCGGACTCCTCATCCCGCACGCGTTCTGCGGAACCTTCGCCCTGCTGGCCGGCCCTCTGCAGTTCTCGTCGCGCCTTCGGCAGCGTCACCTGAAGCTCCATCGCGTCGCAGGCCGCGTGTACTTCATTTCCGTCATCATCGGCGCCTTTACCGGGATCGCCCTTGCCACCGGACGTCCCGGGTTGCCTGGGACCGCCATGCAAGGCGCTGCATGGATCGTCTGCACTGCCGCTGCCGTGATCGCCGCGCGTAACAAACAGATCGCCGTCCACCGCCAGTGGATGGCCCGTTCCTATGCAGTCACGTTTGTCTTTGTCTCCAGCCGTGTACTCAACCTGGTGCCCGCCTACTGGAGCCATCTTGGCGACGTACTGTCGGCGGTTGGGGTCATCGCCTTCACCTTGGCCTCCATCGTTGCGGTCGATCTCGGGCTCAACTGGAACGAACTCACCACGCGCCGCAGTCTGACGGTAGAGGATGGTCTATCTCCCGAAGCTGGCTCTCTTCAGATCCGAGCTGACTACAGGCCGGTAGCCACCCAGCTGTCCACCGATCTTCACCACTAGAAAAATGGAATCCAGCTACACATGGTTGGAACATCCGTGAATCAGGAGGAATCCCTTGCGAGATGAAGTTCTTGTCCTCGGTGGTGGAGTGGCAGGCTGTGCCGCTTCCATCGCGCTCGCGCGAAAGGGACGAAGCGTCACGTTGATCGAACGCGAGCCCACGCCGCGCCATAAGGTCTGCGGAGAATTCATGAGCGGTGAGGCCCTTGAAGACTTGCATGCTCTTGGCATCGACGTGGCCTCTCTTGGCGCGGTGCCCATCAATTACGTTCGCCTCGCCGCAGCCAGACGCGCCGCGGAAGCTCCGCTACCTTTTCCCGCAGCGTCGCTCACGCGCAAGGCGCTCCATAAAGCGCTCATTGCCGAGGCGGTCACCGCCGGAGTCCGCGTCGAGCGCGGTCGCAGTGTACAGTCGCTCAGCCGCGCGACCGCCAACCTCTGGCGGGCTACGCTCGACGACGGCACCAAATACGAAGCTCCAACCGCCTTTCTGGCTACCGGCAAGCATGATCTGCGCGGCCATGGTCGCCCGAAGGACCGAGACCAATGGGTCGCCTTTAAGATGTATTATCGATTGTCTGCCGGCCAGACCGGCGACCTGGCGGACGCCTCCGAGTTGACGCTCTATTCCGGAGGCTACGGTGGTATCCAACCGGTGGAAGACGGCATTGCGAATTTCTGCTGTGTGGTGAAACGGTGGTATTTTGCACGTGCGGGTCTTCGCTGGGGGGGCCTCCTTGCGAAGATGCAGCAGGATTGTCCCCACCTCGCAATGCGACTTAACGGTGCGGAGCCGCTGCTCGACAAACCGATCGCCATCGCTCATATCCCTTACCGTTACATCCGTCGCGCAACGGAGGATGGGCTCTACTGCATTGGGGATCAGGCAGCCGTTATCCCCTCCTTCACCGGTGACGGCATATCCATCGCGCTGCATACTGCCCGCGTTGCCGCCGCGGCGTATCTTGCAGGGGAGCCGGCGGAGGTCTTTCAGCCAAAACTGCGCTCCGCGATGCTGCCCCAGATGCGTCTTGCCGAGGTCGCCGACGTCGGCCTGAACAACGCACTCGCGCGCGCTGTGCTGCCGTTCTGCCTCAGGGTCTGGCCCGGCGCGATGCGCGTAACGGCCAGGCTCACGCGTGTCACCCAGCCCGCCGCTGTTGCTCCACAGGCGTTCGCCAACTGAAATCGAGGACGCCAACACAACTCTCGTAGTCAAAACTCTCCATGGGAGATGCAATGAAAGTCTTCGCAGTTTTGGCCCTCGCTATCGTCATCGCTCCGGCCGCACTCGCTGAGCACTAGACCTTCGTCGTCAACCCCGAGCGGATGATGGTATCGGCGGTGTAATGTTTCAATGAGTTCGGCAAAGGCACCACTTCTCGAGGCGATCGAGATTTCGAAGAGTTACGGCGCGCGGCTCGCGCTTGACAATGTCAGCCTCGCAGTAAGGCCGGGTGAAATTGCCGCCTTGCTCGGACCCAACGGCGCGGGCAAGACCACGACGCTCTCGATTCTGGCTACTCTACTTAAACCCGATAGCGGTCATGTTCTTATCAATGGTAAGCCGCGAAAGAGCGACCCGACTGGACTGGGACGGATGCTTGGGCTGGTGCCGCAGTCGCTCGCGCTGTATCCCACCCTCAGCGCGGCGCAGAACGTATGGCATTTCGCACGCATGCAAGGGCTCGCGCGCGACGATGCGAAGGAGAATTGCCGGCGGGCGCTCGAGGAGGTCGGTCTCGGAGATCGCGCCAGCGATCCTATGCATGCGTTCTCCGGTGGGATGAAACGGCTGCTGAACCTGGCCTGTGGAATTGTTC
>JBKQNE010000025.1:0-9069 GCA_052146355.1 Binataceae bacterium (SeqCode)
TGAAAAAGCGGGAGAGGGTTAGGGTGAGGGTTCTGCTACCCCGGAATCGCATGGCTCAGCTCTTTCCAACTTCGCGTCACCCCGGATTTCGGCCGCGAAGTTTGCCGGTGTCCGCCGATTTGAGCCCCGCGATAAAAGTGTCGATCAGCCATGCGAAGCTCTCGTCGATGCTCATCGGAATACCGAAGCCATGCGCGCCTTCGAGCGAAGAGAAGCCGTGCACTATGGAACGCAGGGCGCGAATCGCGTGCAGCGAAGCGCGGCGATCCAGTCCGTAGCCGCTGAGAATCTTCACGCAGATTTCCAAAATCCGGTCCGACAGCGCATTTATCTCGCGATCCTTAGGGTCCACCGCCGCGAGCGTCTCGGCGTAGATTCCCGGATGGCGTTGCGCGAAGTTCCGATACTCCGCCGCGAGTGCGCGGACCGCCTCGTCGCGCGACTTTCCGATCGCCGAGTTGCCGAGCGTGTCGCCGAGTTCGCGCAGCGCCAGAATCGCAAGCTCGCGCCTCAGCGACGCCAACCCATCGATATGGTTGAACAGCGACGGCGGTTTGATACCCAGCCGCGCCGCCAGCGCGGCGAGAGTCAGCGCTCCCGGCCCGCCGCGGTCCGCGATTTCCGCGGCGGCCGCCACCACCGCGGCGCGCGTGAGCCCCGGCCTACCGAGGCGTTTTGGCGATGAAGCCGATAATTTCATGTGCCACCATCTCGGGCTGTTCGACGTGCGGATAATGCCCCGTGCCCGGAACCATCACGACTTTGCCATGCAGGCGGTCCGCGACCAGATTCGCTTCCGCCACGGGATTCTCAAAGTCCGGGTCCGCACTGCCCATGAAAACGATCGCGCGCGCGTGAACGTCGGGAATGCGCGCTTCGCAGGGCGCCTTCGATGCCCACAGCATCGCCTGCAGCGCTTCAAAACGGCCCGGTTCTTTCAAATTCGCTTCCAGCGCCGCGCGATATTCGGGCAGGTCCTGCGGCGGTGAGCCTTTGTACAGCGAGCCGTAGTACATCGACCAGAACGCCGGTCCCCACGGACGATGCATCGCCGCTTCCAGGGTGGTCTGCGTGAAAAACGACATCGGCATGTCGCGAACGAACGGATCGATTAGCACGATGCCGCGAATCTGGCTGGGCATTTCGGCCGCTGCCCAGATTGCCGAAGCGCCCGCGGCGGAGTTTCCAATCACATAAATCTGCTGCGCGCCGAGGCTCTGAATCATCGCGGTTATGTCCGAGCCGACTGCCGCGGCGGAGTAGTCCTTGAAGGTGACACTGGAATCGCCCAGTCCCCGCGGGTCCATCGCGATAACGCGATAGCCGGCGTGCACCAGGATCGGTGCGACAAAACGATATTGGGCCCGAGCGTCCCCAATGCCGGGCACGCAGATGACAACAGGCCCAGTCCCGCCCGAATCCGAGTAGGCCACCTTGCCGCCGGGCCGCTCAAGAAATTTGGTGTCATCAGCGCAAGCCGCAGGAGCAGCGGCGAGGGCAAGGAAGGAGAAAAGGATGCTGATTAAGGCGATCGTTCGCTGGTGATTACTACGTCTCATAGGAATAAAACTAATCATATTAGTTTTTCATCTGTCAAGCGGGTGAGTCCGCGGCTCGACGTCCGCGGACTCCGCTCAATCAAAATGACGGAAAAAGATGGATGGACGGCGCCTTTGTGTCATCCCGACCGGAGGCTGCCGTGGTGGAGGGATCGCGGCGCGTCCGCGCGCCGCAACCGCCGCTCTCGCATGCATCAGCCGGCCTGTGAGTGATAATCCGGAGCTTAGGTTCGTTGTGTTCCTGGCGGCGGCGGCGTCCAATTCGATCGCCAGGATGAAAAAAATTGTCGCGGTGCGTCCGCGCACCGCAACATCCTCGGGCGCTCGCCGCGCAGAGAGCGGACACCCCCGTCAAGCCGCTAACGCGGGGTGAGCAACACTACGGGGATGTCGCGTTTCGTTCCGGCCTGGTACGTGTCGTAATCGGGCCACTGCGCTGTCATGATCGGCCACACGCGCTTCTTTTCTTCGGCCGTCGCAGTCCGCGCCCGGACCGGAAGTACTTTGTCCCACACCTGGATCTCCACCTCGGGATGGGCGAGCAGGTTTTTGTACCACCCGGGATTGTCGGGCGCGCCACCTTTCGAAGCGACTATCAAATAGTTGTTGCCGTCGCGCCCGTAGATCAGCGGGAACTTTTTCGTCTGGCCGGATTTCCGCCCGATCGTGTGCAGCACCAGACAACTGGTGTTGTTCCAATCGTGGCCGGTCTTACCTCCCGTCGCTTCGTAGCGGCGGACGTGCTCGTCTCCGAACAAGCTGTAGTCAGGCATGGGCATAGACTGCCACGTTGGCAGCCCCCTGGCCAAACACTCTCGTTACCGAGTCGAAACGGCAGGCGTCGAACGCGCAGGCGGCGATGAAGCGGAGGCGTAAGACCAGAAGGGGGAGTGGCGGCGGGTCGCGATGCGGAGTTTAGGGAGCTCTGGCGGGGGCGGCCTCACAGCGCAGCGTCGCGATTTCAAGAAGTAAACCGCTGTTGAGTATTTTGCTGATGGAGGACGGGGACCGCGAACATCGGCTGGTGATGGTTCGTATGCGGGTTCAACTGTCCTTGATACGCAGGAACTCTTCCAGCGCGATCGCCTCGGAGATTTCGTGCTTGAACATCCCCTGAGCCCCAACGATGTTCATCGCGTCGAATGCCGCACGCTCGTTCTCGTATTCCGAAATCCAGACCATGTCATAGCGGCCGAAGGTCACGTAACTCGCGATCAGCCGGCCCTGATGCGCGGCACGGACTTGGGCCACTCGCTCGATCGCTTCCGCGAATTCTTTATCGGTCCGGTTTTCGACTAGTTTGACCCCGATTATGTATGTTGGCACTGGTTCTCCTCACAGCTTCCAAACTGCATCAAATTCCACCACGAATACAATCTCGGCACACCTGACTGCCGGACCCAATTGGTATTCTAGCTCGTATCCGAGTCTCGTCCATCGATGCTTGCATATACAGGATTCGGACCAAAAAAATTCTGCCGCAAAGCCTGCTAAGGCTGGCGATCAATCGTCATCGTGACGATCCCTTGGCCGCATACCCCAATCCGCCCTGAGTATAGCCATGACGCAGAAAATTGCGGGCAACAACAAACAGCTAATCTCGCCGTTCATAAGGCAGACCCTCGTTCGTCGACAGTGTTCAACACTCAGATACGTGTTCCGGGGTCACTTGGATGATCCAGCTACGTCCAGAAGAATCTTTCCGCCCCGTAGCGCATGCGCGACGGCCTCCTTGATGGACGAAAGGGCGTAAATCTCCCGGTCTGGCCGGGCGGCTTTACCCCGGCTGCCCTGCGCCGCGCCGCTCGCTACGGCGATGGGTTTACGGTGCCGGGCGCAACCAGCGCCGTATACGATCAATGGCGTACGCGGACCGTGGCTAAAGAGCTGTGGCTTCATCGCGACCGCCGTGCGTACTTGCGCTCCGCGTGACGGTTGGCTTCCGGGATGGCACAATACCGCCGGGATGGAACGCGACCCACGCGACTCTCGGAACAAGGTCTTGTTTGATCTGGCGCGGGCATTCGCGGCAGAGCTGGACCTTGACTTATTGATCCCCCTCATTGTGCGCCGATGCCGCGATGCGCTCGACGCAGGCGGCGTTTCGATCATGCTGCTCGACCGGGACCCGCGGCGAGTTGTACTTCCCCTACAACTCGCAGGACGACCCCGAAGTCAGTGCCAGGCTTGCCGGCCTGAGGTTCCCCGCTAACCGTGGAATCGCGGGCACGGTGCTGGAGAGCGGGCGGGCCGAGCGAGTAGACGATCCGGCCAATGATCCGCGTTTCAATTCCGCGGTGGACCGCTCCACCGGAGTAACCACCAGGTCGATCCTGGCTGCTCCGCTTATTGCCCGGGGGGAGCCCGCAGGAGTGATCGAGGCGGTCAACCATCGCACCGGACCATTCACCGAGGATGACTTAAGGCTGCTCGAATCGCTCGGGGAAATTATTGCGATTGCGCTCGGGAATGCGGACCTCTTCGCCGCGGCGAAGAAAGCCGAACGAGCCTTGCGCAGACAGATGGGTGCGCTCCGGCTGGCCAATCACGACTTTGAACGCGAGATCGTCGGAACCGGCCCGGCAATGGAGCAGGTTTTCAAGCTGATCGGGAGCGCGGCATCATCGTCGATTCCGGTACTGGTCGAAGGTGAGACCGGGACCGGAAAAGAATTGGTCGCGCGGGCGATTCATCACTCCAGCGATCGCATGGCTGCCCCGTTCATCGCCGTCAATTGCGCAGCGTTCGCCGAAGGCCTGTTGGAGAGTGAACTGTTCGGACATCGTCGAGGCGCGTTTTACCGGTGCAACCAGCGATGAGCCCGGCCTGTTCCGCGCGGCGGACGGCGGAGTGGTGCTGCTCGACGAAATCGGCGAGATGCCTTTGCCGATGCAGGCGAAGCTGTTGCGCGTGTTACAGGAGGGCGAGGTGACCCCGGTCGGCGCCATTCGGCCGCACAAGGTTGACGTGCGAGTCCTCTCTGCTACCAACCGCGACCTCGGAGCGGCGGTCGCCGCCAGGACGTTCCGCGAGGATCTGTTCTACCGCCTGGCGGTGTTTCCAATCCGCTTACCGCCGCTGCGCGAGCGCCGCGAAGACATCGTCTTGCTGGCCAATCATTTTGTGGAGCTTAGCAGCAAGCGCAGCGCCAAGCGTTTGGGGGGATTCGAAGCAGCGGCGCTCGATGCGCTCACTCGCTTCGATTGGCCTGGAAATGTGCGCCAGTTGCAGAATGAGATCGAGCGCGCGGTAGCGCTTGCCGCCGATGGTCAGACAATCGCCGTGACGCATCTTTCGGCCGCGGTCGCAGGTGGACCGAAGGCGCCCGCGCCAATTGAAACAAACTCGGTCTTTCCGGCGCCGCACCATCCCGGCGCAGCGGTGCTCCCGCTGGCCCGTGCGCGCGCGGACTTCGAGGCGCGCTATATCGCGGGAGTGCTGGCGCAAAATGGGGGCAAAGTCGCACCGGCGGCGCGGGCACTCGGAATCTCGCGAGAAGCCTTGCACAAGCGAATCAGGAAGTCCGGGGGTTAACTCCGGTTCACGCCTCCACCGTCAGATTCACACCTTAGGTTCACACCTCACCAGGAATACAACGAGTTTCCCGGTATCGTTGCCAAATAAATGGCCAGCTGCGTCAATTCTCAAAATTCCGCCGTGGCTCCTTATAGACCAGGTCCCAGTAGCGTTGGCGTACGTGCCCTCGCCTCCGGTGATCGTGCCCGACGCAACATCGTAACCTGGGTAAGGAAGATTTGGGCTGTCGCACTCGTAGCTCGTATTGCCAATCGCCAGAAAGAGCTGATCGCCGTTGTTGAAACTCACTACGACCAGCGATCCCTGAGGTCCCGTAATGAAGGGATAATCCACTAGGTTCGGGGGACAGTCCTGCGGAGGGGTTATGGGATTGCCGTACTCTACGTTTGCGGCGAGGGTCAGCAACCTTCCGTCCCCCGTCACTCCTGACCCTCGTATTGCCAATCGTCAGAAAGAGCTGATCGCCGCGTAGGTCGCGGTTATCTGCTCGGTTACTTTGCACCATAACGTCAGCCGTGAGGTTCGTACCGTCCATGGTGGGCGCAACGATAGAGACGGTCGCGGTGTCGTTCCGCGCCCGATAGACGGCGCCTGCGATCGCGGTTTGCCACTCAGGCACTACACCCGTATCCGTATTGGGATCGCTGCGGACGATCGGGACGAAGGATCCTCTGCGCGCACGCGAAGCCGGTACCGGTTCCGCGTTCGCGAAGCGCTCCTTAGTACTGCGCTGCTCTTCTTGCAGGGAGAGGCAATCCCTACACCGGCGCGTCGACGGTGAGCATCGGCTCGCGCGGCTTCGGCAGATGGTCGTAGAGATCAGCCATCAGATCGGACTTCATTTTCCGGTAGCCGGCGTCGTTCCACAAATTGCGCCACTGCAGCGGGTCTTCGTTGAGATTGTAGAGTTCGCCCTCCGTGCCCTCGTAGTGGATGTCCGGCAACGCGCGCTTGCTGCGGCCACTGTAGAGCAGCGCGAGATCGAAGCCGATGTCGCCGGTCGATTTCTCGTACCCGGTGCATACCCATCCTTCGCGATAAATCGACCGCAGATGCATCCCGATCTGCGCAAACTGGCTGTCCCATTCTGTTATGACCCGTTCGCCGCCCGAGCCCGGCGCCGTGGGCAGCGCCTTGCCCTGCACCCACGGGGGAACGGCGACGCCGGCGATTTCGCAGAAGGTCGGCGCCAGGTCGAGATGCCCGACCGGCTCGCGGACCTCCGCGTTCGCAATTCCCGCCGCGGGCGCCGGCCGCCAGATCAGCGGCACGCGCATGAGTGCATCGACGTGATACGGCCCCTTGAACAACAGGCCGAAGTCGCCCTGCAGTTCGCCGTGGTCGGTCGTGAAGAAGATGTCGGTGTCGCGCTCCCATCCGCGTTCCGCGATTCGCTTCAGCACACGGCCGCACGCTTCGTCGATCAATTCATTCTTGACGTGAACCAGCGCGTTGATTTCACGGACCTGGTCGTGAGTCATTTCGCACGGCACGAACGATCCCGGTCCGCCTTCATCATTGCGAAAGCGGCCCTGGTACCAATCGAGCCAGTGGCGCGGCTTTTGCCCGAGTATTTTTTCGATCTTCTCGCGCGACCCCGGATGGCCCGGCGGCAGGTCGAGATCGCGCCACTTGATGCGCCCCGTCGCGCTGACCGGCGGGTCCCACGGATGATGCGGGTCGGGAAAGCTCATCCACACGAACCAGTCGTCCTCGGCGCGCAGCGAATCCAGATACGCGAGCGTGCGATCCGCGACCCAATCGGTGTGATAATGCTCGCGCGGCACCGGGTTGTATTTGACTTCCGGCGCGCCGGTGTCGCCGCCGGCCGCCCCACTGAGCATCGCGCTGAAGCCGGCGATTTCGTCGGGAAAGTTTTCGCGCAGCCACTTGGTGTAATGCCAGCGGCCCATCGGACCATGCATCGCAAGCTCCATGTGATCGAAGCCGCGAAACGGTCCCGTCTTGCCCTCGTCAGCCATCCGGTTTTCAAACCATCGCCCCGCCGGGTCGAGCATCGGCTCGAAATGCGCCTTGCCGATCAGCGCCGTGCGGTATCCCGCCTGATCGTGCAGCCACGCCGCGATACTGGGGGCGTCGGGTGGCAGCGGAACGCCGTTGGCGAAGACGCCATGAGTGCGGACGTACTGCCCGGTGATCATCGTCGAGCGCGCCGGCATGCAGACCGTGTTCTGATTGTGCGCGCGATGGAAATTGATTCCCGTCGCGGCCAGCCGATCCGCAACCGGCGTCCGCGCGATCTTGCCGCCATTGCAGCCGAGCGCATCGTAGCGCTGCTGGTCGGTCGTGATGAAAAGAATCTTGCGTCCCATTAGCGTGATCCCAGCATGTCGACAGAACGGCCGGCGATCAGGACTGTTCTTTCCAGCCCGGCCTCGCGATGCCCGTGAATCTTCTGATACTCGCTGCTCGTGCCCATTTCCAGAAATGCACTCGGACTCGGGTACTGGACCAGTGCGACCGCGTCCCAGTTGTCCGCCTCGCTGCCAATCAGCACGTGACTGGCTCGCCCCGACCAGAGTACCTTTCCGCCGCGCGCTTCGACCATCTTGATGACCGCGTTGCCGTAGCGCCGGTACGCATCGGCACCGGTCCCCTCTTCGCCTTCGGCTAGCGCCTTGAACTTGAGCAGATTGAGCATCACGACCGGGCCCTGGTCGGGATCACTGACGAGCGCCTGAATTTGTTCCGGGTTGGGAACGATTGAGCTCATTGGAAGTCTCCTTGGCGATTGGTGCTGCGAATGAAATCGATCACGACGCGCGCGAATTCTTCGCCCTGGTCTTCCTGCAGGAAATGGCCGCCGCCGGTGATCGTCGTATGCGGCTGCCCCTGCGCGCCGGGAATCTGCGCCTGCAAAATCGCTTCGCCGCCATGCGTGATCGGATCTGAATCGCTGAATGCGGTCAGAAATGGTCGCTTCCATCGGCGCAGGACTTCCCACGCGCGCCGGTTCGCGGGCGCCGCGGGATCATCGGGCGAAGTCGGCACCAGCAATGGAAACTGGCGGGCGCCGGCTTTGTAGCTGTCGTCGGGAAAGGGCGCGTCGTAGGCCGCGATGATTTCCGGCGCAAGCGGCCGGGCGCATCCTCCGGCAACGATTTGTCCGACCGGAAATTGCGGCGTCTCCCGCGAAAACTTCTGCCACGCCTTGAACGCCTCGCTGATCAGACCGTCGCCGGTCGGAAGACCGGTGTTCGCGGCCACGATGCGCGAAAATCGCTCCGAATGATCCGCCACCAGACGCAGCCCGATAAGTCCGCCCCAGTCCTGGCACACCAGCGTAAGGTCGCGGAGGTCGAGCCGCCTCAGCCACGCGGCCATCCAGTCGACGTGCCGCTGATAAGTGTAATAGTCGCGATCCGCCGGTTTGTCGGAGCGGCCGAAGCCGACCAGGTCAGGTGCGATCGCGCGAATGCCCGCGGCGACGAATGCGGGGATCATCTTGCGGTAGAGAAACGACCACGAGGGCTCGCCGTGCATCAGCATGACGGTGCCGTTCCGCGCCCCGCCTTCATCGACGTAATGAACGCGGATCCCGTCGATCTCCAGGTAGTGCGGCGCGAACGCATAGCCGGGCAGGTTGGCAAATCGCTCGTCAGGGGTCCTGAGGATTTTCATAGCAACCTCTTTTCGCATCTCAGATTACAATTATTGCAGTTGTAGTGCAATAACAATCCGGGCCGGAAATCATCGTAAGAAAATCGTGTCATTCCGAGGTTCTTTTCCGAGCGGGTTACGCGACGTGGGTCGCGACACATCAGGGGAGAAACAGGGCATGCTGCGACGAAAAGGCCTTCTCCCTCGTTTGGGGAGAAGGTGGCGCGGGTACGGACCGGCAAGATCGGTAACAAAATAGACCGGCAACATGGGTAACAGATTAGAAGTCATGGCAGGAGGAAGCAGCGGATGCCGTGGCGAGAGGTCTGTTCCATGGACGAGAAGATGCGGT
>JBKQNE010000026.1:0-3968 GCA_052146355.1 Binataceae bacterium (SeqCode)
CGCAAGCGCGGTTGCAAATTCTCAGGATTCACACCCGTGCAATGCCGCTCGCGACCGATGTCAACCTTTTGGAAATTGCCGAGCATTCGCACGGCTTTGTCGGCGCCGATCTTGAAGCCTTGGGCCAGGAAGTCGGCATGTTTGCCTTGCGCCGCTTCCTTTCCACGTGCCCGCTCGAAAACGATGGCGCGGAATCGTCGGACCTCGCGGCGCTGCAGGTGACGCGCGAAGACTTTCTCGCCGGTTTAAAGGAAGTCGAACCCAGCGCGACTCGCGAATTCTTCATCGAGAAGAGCACATCTACATTCGCGTCCCTCGGAGGTCTGCACGAGGTGAAGCGCCTGCTCGATGCTGTCTTCGAGCACACGCACGTGCGTGATGAGATTTATGAGCAGGTGGCGCTGACGCCGCCGCGAGGTATTCTGCTGGTCGGACCCTCCGGCACCGGGAAGACGGCCATGGCCCGAGCTCTCAGCGGCGAGAAGCAGATTCCGCTCATCGCCATCGACGGCCCGCAACTGTACTCGAAATGGTTAGGCGAATCCGAACGAGCGCTGCGCGAGGTTTTCAAGAAAGCGAGACGGTCGGCGCCCTGCATTCTCTTCTTCGACACGATTGACGCGGTCGCGCCCAAGTTCGGCGCCGACCAATTTGGCACGGACGTTTATCAAAGGATTCTCAGTCAGCTGCTGCGTGAGATCGATAACTTGCGCGATGTGAAAGGCGTGATTTTGCTCGGAGCTACCAATCGCCCGGAGCGCATCGATCCGGCGCTCATGCGAAGCGGGCGCTTCGACTATATTCTCCCGTTCGCCAAGCCCGACGCGGCGGACCGTGCGGCAATCATGCGGCTTTGTTGCCGGCGTGTGCCACTCGCGGCGGATGTCGATTTCGATGAATTTGCCAGCTGCATGGAAGGTTCCACCGGCGCTGATATTGAAAGTTTGTGCAAGAAGGCGACGCTGCTTGCAATTGCAGAATTTCAGGATGGTACTCGCAAACCGCCATTCGTGGTTTTGCGAAGCGATTTCCTCGCGGTCCTTGATTCGGATCGCGGAAGCCCCAAGCAGGTGGCAGTCATCAACGAATGGAAAAAGACGAGTGCAGTGAGCGATGGCGCTGGAGATTGCGCTGAAGCTTCCGATTGAGTTGCATCTACTAGGTAGGACGAGGGTCTGATCATGAGTTACACGGAACTTACAGTTTGGACGCGCGGCATCATTATGGATAAAGAGGGCCGCGACATCGTAAATTCCATCTCCGCATCCGCCCGCATCGAAGGCAAGTACGCGCAGGCGATGGAAAACTACGTCGACAATCCCGATCGCACCAATTGCCCGACGCGCAAGTACTGCCGTGTGAGCGATGACGTGCTCGAGAACGAACTCACTTACGAAAACGAGAATCCCAACATCGTTGTGCTGGTGGAAGGAACGATGGTCAAGGGCTGGGACTACATGCGCGGCATGCCGCCCGGCGGCACGCTGGTGATCAATACGCACTACACGCCCGACTACATGATTCGTTTCGTGCCCCGCCCTGAGCGTCTGGCTCAACTCGTCTGTGTTGATGCCGCTCACCTCGCGGACCACAAGTGGCTCTACTACCGGCTAGGCGAACTCGGCCTCGACCGTCTTTCAACCGAAGGCGCTGCCGAGCGCAGCAAGCTGGTCGCGCCTGATATCGCCGCTCCGCTCATCGCCGCCGTGGTCAAGACGACCGGCATCGTCAAAATGCAGACGATCCAGCCGATGATCGCGAACAAAACCGCATTCGATTTGGCACTCGACCAGTTGCACATCATGAAGCTGAACCCAGTGGCTGCATAGGAAGGATTTCATGTCGACTAAAGGCACACATATTCCCGATCGTCTGAAGATTCCGTTCGCCGGCATAACGCCTGCGCCCTCGCAAGAAAAAGGACAGGACTTGTTCCCCACCGGCAACTGGCGCGCTATCCGGCCCGTTTACCGCGACAAGTTGCCGCCCTGCAACAATGCTTGCGGAACGAACGAAAAAATCCAGGGCTATCTCGACCTGGTGAAGCGCGGCAAATATCTGGACGCCTACGCGCTGATCAAGGAAGACATGCCGTTTCCCTCGGTAACCGGCCGCGTCTGTTACCACCCCTGCGAACAAGCTTGCAATCGCGGGAAGTACGATGAGGCTATCTCGATTCGCGCCGTCGAGCGCTTTCTTGGCGATCTCGGCCAAGCGCTGAAGCATGACGTGGTGAAGCCCGGCAAGCCGAACGGGAAGAAAGTTGCCGTAGTCGGATCAGGCCCGGCCGGTCATAGCGCCGCGTACCAACTGGCGCGCCTCGGCTACAACGTCACCATCCTTGAAAAATCACCAAAAGCCGGCGGACTCAATCGCGGCGGCATTCCTGACTGGGTCCTGCCGCAGGAGGTACTCGATCGCGAAATCGAGCGCCTCGTCGAACTCGGCATCACCATCAAAACGAATGTCGAAGTCGGCAAGGATGTCACGTGGGATGAGTTGAAGAAGAATTACGATGCCGTTGTTCTGGCCGTCGGCCTTACCGAGCCGAATAGCGTGCGTGCCGAAGGTGAGAATAAGGAGGGAGTGCTCTACGGGCTTCCTTTCCTTCGCGATATCGGCATGGGCACTTCTAAGGTCAAGCTGGGCGCTCGGGTTGCCGTCATCGGTGGCGGAAACACGGCCATCGATTGCGCTCGCGAGGCTCTGCGTCAGGGCGCCGTGGAAGTCACCATGATCACCGTGGAGGCAAATCATAAGGAGTTGCCATGCGTCGCTGAAGACCTGCACGACATGCTGGAAGAAGGCGTGGAGTTGAAGCACGGGCGCGCGGTGACCGCCGTGCTCGGCAACGGCAAGGTCGAAGCCCTTCAATTGCATCCGGCGCGCTTTTCTGGAGCGATCAATGCCTCGCCGATCACTGTCGATCGAGAGACCCAGCCTGAGCGTTTTCACGTCGATAACGTGATCATCGCAGTGGGACAGCGTGCGTCGATCAAATGGCTGCCGGATGAATTCAAGACCGAGCGCGGCACCATCAAGATCGACAAGTTCGGACGCCTCGGCGACACCAACTTCTTCGCTGCCGGCGACATTGTGCAACTTGGTTCAGGTCAGCCGCTGATGGTGGTGAATGCGGTTGGTGACGGCAAGCGCGTTGCGTTCAATCTGGATAAGGTGATGCGCGGTGAATCGTTGCAACCCCGTACGATTCCGGTCGACGTCATCTTCGACTTGAATCGCATGAACATGACGTATTTCCCGCACTTTCCTCGCGTCCAGCAGGACATGCTCCCGTCGGTGAGCCGAAAGAAGACCCAGGATGAGGTGATTCAGGCGTTCACGGAAGAGCAGGCAGTCGAGGAAGCAGGCCGCTGTTTCAGTTGCGGCACCTGTAACGCCTGCGACAACTGTTATCTGGTCTGCCCCGAACCGTGCATTGCGCGTCCGGAGCGTTCGAACGGCATGTACAAAATCCTGGTCGACTACTGCAAAGGTTGCCGCGTGTGTATCGAGGAATGTCCGACTGGATGCCTCGAAGGCGTTCCCGAACTCGATTTCGATACCGGTGTGGTCCGCATGGACACAGCATTCGCCATCTCGCCAGGATTGCACGGGCGGCAAGCGGAGGAGTTGAGAAACCTGGGCGACCGCGCGGCGAAGAACATTTAGAAGACGGCGCAGAGCCAGCATTGGAGCTGCGTAGTCCATAGATTGCAGCGTTCGCCATAAGGGCGGATGCTGCGGAGCGAAATATGCAAACAGTAACAGCAGCAAAGAAGAGAATGGTTCGAATCAACGGCTGCGTCGCGTCGGCCCAGGCCGCCAAATACGCAGATGTCGATGTGATCGCGGCTTATCCGATCCGGCCCTATACAGCAACCATGATGGCGCTTGCGCAAATGGTGGCCAACGGAGAACTCGATGCCGAGTACATTGTCGCCGATAGCGAGCACTCTCAGTTGAGC
>JBKQNE010000027.1:0-2897 GCA_052146355.1 Binataceae bacterium (SeqCode)
TCTCGCCGCCCCATCATCGACCGCTCCCGCGAATCGCTGTGCTAAGCCAACGGAATCACGGTTCAACCGCAGTCTCAATGTGAGTTTTGCAACACATTCCCCCCAATAGCGACCAAATCGCTGCGTCGCAGCGGGATGCCTCGGGGACTTACTTGGATGAGGTCGGCCGCCGCGGCCCCGGCAGCTTGGCGAAGTTCGCCGCCATGCGGCGGGCCTCGTCGCTGATGCTTCGCCGCCGAGCGCCGCCCCGGTTCGTCCTTCGAAATAGAAATACGCAAGCGCCTGCCCGGGTCGTGTCGCGGGCGATGAAGCTCTCCGGATGCTCATCGACGGTCCAAGGCGGCGGTGCTGTGACGTACGGCACTGACACAGTGGCCTTCATCATATACGTCCTCATCAAGTCAGCCGAGGCGATGAGGATAGTGTCATGAAACACTTGTTCACACGCGAACTTGAGCCGACGGCAAAACCCGAGGCTCGTAGATTCAAGATGCTGCAAATGACGTGGGATCGGATCGCCGCAGCGACTACAAATCCCGATCTGATCGCGGTGATGCTCTTTTCCGCAATTGGCCTCTTGATTGCACTCAATTTCATACTCCGCTTCCCGGACGTTGGGCTACTCGTGGAACAATACAATGTATTCCCCTCGCACTAGCCATAATAAAACGACTCGATCATCTAGGTGTTGTCCGTCTCGGCGGTCGCTTTTACGTCGCGGGCTCGCCGTAGAGATGCCAAGAGTGTTCCCGATACTTTTTGTTAAGAGGGGGCGATCCGCTGATGCCGATACCCGTGAAAGGGAGAATCGCACCATGGGAAGTGTGTATTCGCGTCCGCGCCCTCAAGTCATCGCCTGCCCACAGTGCGACAACCGGTTCATGTTTTTTAGAAGCAGCACTCCCCAAATCGATTGTTGCGGATTCGAGAGCTGCAGCCTCGAATGCGAAGGATGCGGAGCCCCGCTTGCTGGCATTGTCGACCCCTACGACGAAACATTGCTGCTCTCGCAAAATGATAAGGCGGGCGTGCTTTGGGTTTGCATGACCCTTTCAGCAATACGACAGACCGGCCGCGAAGGTAGCGGGGGTATCGAAGGCATTTTCCCATTTCACGAGCTATAGACTGATGTGAAAGACTATCAGTCATATAGATGGCTTCTACAGAAAACCTTCGATAGCCTCGCACCCTTGAGCGTGCTCAAACGACCTGAATAACCCTCAACAAACGTGAGAGGTCACCACAGCAAAGCGGGCGTGCTAGAGGGACCCCTTCTTCGCCGTAACACTAGGTCGATCAATGCGCGGTCGGGCGCATGCCACTACGTCACCTTGGCTTCAACCCGATCACCAAACTCGCGTCGGGTCATGAACTTTTTCCCGACCTCTATTTTATGACCCCAATCTAATCTCCCCCGATGTGCGTTTAGCCCCTCGACCGCGTCATGTTCGCCTTCGCACTCGTATGGCTTATCAGTAATGTCAGTGTGCCATACGCGAAATCGTTTCGTCGGCTTACCCGCAATCTTTATCCTATTTCGCCATCTCATCTCCGACCTCGGAAATCATCCGTGACTTGCGCGTCGCATGGAAATTCGAAGCCATGCGCCGTGCCCTTCGCCGCCGACCGCCGACCTGGCTCGTCCTCGAAATAGAAATAGCCGAGCGCCTGTCTGGTGGCGTCGCGGACGATGAAACACGCGTAGCTCCCGGTTGTACTGGGGCGCCAGCTGAAGCCCTTCCTAGGCCTTCCTACGGGCGAGCGTAAATCCCCGGCCGCGGGCAGTAGGTCACCGTATCCCGGTTTCCGCCAACGCGCGTCGCGTTGACGTCCGGTTTGGGGGCACAGCGGAAATGGAAAGGTGAGCTGTCTCGACCGAGCACGACGCGATTGATGTGGTGGACGGTGCCCGCTCCCGGCAACGAAGTGCCATAGGGTGATCGTTGCGATCGAATCACATCAGGGAGCCGTCCACATGCAAGTTACCACGATCGGTTTGGATATCGCCAAGAACGTGTTCCAAGTTCACGGCATCGACGCGACCGAAAAGGTCGTCGTTCGGAAGCAACTGCGGCGCAGCCAGGTGCTGGGGTTCTTCAAGGCGCTGCCGCCTTGCCTGGTCGGCATGGAGGCCTGTGCCACGGCCCATTACTGGGCGCGTGAACTGACGAAGCTTGGTCACCAAGTGCGGCTGATGCCGGCCAAAGACGTGAAGGCCTACGTCAAGCGCAACAAGAATGATGCCGCCGATGCCGAGGCGATCTGCGAGGCGGTGCGGCGGCCGACTATGCGTTTCGTGCAGGTCAAATCGGCCGAGCAGCAGGGTCGGTTGATGCTGCATCGCACGCGCGATCTTTTGATGCGGCAGCGGACCCAGGTGATCAATGCCTTGCGGGCGCATATGGCCGAGCTCGGCATTGTGTCTGCGCAAGGGCGTGAGGGGCTC
Organism: Binataceae bacterium (SeqCode); assembly: GCA_052146355.1. Classification (GTDB taxonomy): domain Bacteria; phylum Desulfobacterota; class Binatia; order Binatales; family Binataceae; genus JAFAHS01. The sequence goes on from JBKQNE010000027.1 coordinate 2,447, forward strand.
AAGGAGCTGCTGAAGATCATTGCGAGCGAACAGGATGCGCGCTTGCCGGTCGATGCTCACACGAGCCTTGTCGTATTGGCAGCGGAGCTTCAGGCGATGCAGACGATGATTGGATCGGTCGAGAAACGGATCATGGCGCAGCATCGCTCGAGTGAGGCGAGCCAGCGGCTGGAGAGCATCCCTGGGATCGGCGTTGTGGGCGCGACCGCCATCGCCGCTACGGTCACGGATCCGAAGGTTTTTCGATCGGGTCGCGACTTCGCGGCTTGGATCGGGATCGTCCCACGCCAAGATTCGACCGGCGGCAAACAGAAGCTCGGGCCCATCTCCAAGCAGGGCGACCGCTATTTGCGACGCATTCTGGTGGTCGGAGCCCATGCGGTATTGAAACGCGCGCGGCAGCAGCCGGAGAAGTATCCCTGGCTCACACAGCTTCTCGCCCGCAAACCGT
>JBKQNE010000028.1:0-4190 GCA_052146355.1 Binataceae bacterium (SeqCode)
CACCGGACTGGCCGGAGTGACGCCCGCGCAAAGGAATGGCGCACCCGCACCGCCGTTCGCACGCCTCGACTCATTTCGCTGGCGCCAGCACTGCAATGGCTTGTTTCATACCCCAATTGCCGCCTGAGTTGGAATTCGCCACAGACACGATCCTTATTCAGCGCGAGTGTAGTTCGCGCGATTCATGATTTCTGCCGCCCCGTACCGATCACTTCTTCGTGATCTTGCCCAGCCCGGCCGGCAATCCGTTAACGCCTACTGCCCCGCTCGAATTACTGACTGACGCAGCCGTTACATTCTGAATGGATCCCGGCAGAGGCGTTGAGGAAGAGCTGTCTCCACCACATCCGGCCGCAGCCGCGCTGAGGCCAATCGCAAATGTTACAGCTATCGCGAGTCGGCGCCGTTTCGGAATCGATGCACCCATCAGCGCAACACCGACCATCAAGAGCACTGCCGCCAGCCGCATCGTGCCAGGTGCCATGGTATCGGTCACGAGATCCGCACCCGCATATGCGACCGTCAGCGCTGCTGATGCACCCGACAACGTTGCACCGAGCGTAAACGTCGCGGAGGCGTTCGCGGCCAGCGCGATTGGTGGACTGAAGTTGAACACCGTGCTCGATTCGACGGAAGTCGCAGTTGCGGTTTGTCCGCCCGAGCTGAGCGACATCTGGCTGAACAGTCCCGGATTGCCGACCGAGATCGTTACCGAGCTGATGGTCTCTGCGGCGCTGGTCGTGTTGGCAATCGTCAGAGTGCCGCTCGTTACGGTCACTCCGGGACCTCCCGAGGCGTTGGCGGGCAGAGTCGATGCCTGTGCGCCAGGGATCGGCCCCACCGACGATGCCAGCTTGTATGCGCCGCGGCCGTGACTGCCCGCGAAGATTGTGCCGTTTTGGTTCTGCTCGATATCGAAGATCGGCACGGTGGGAATTACACCCTGGTTGAATGCCGTCCAAGTCGTACCGCCATCGGTGCTGCGGAAGACCCCGATGTCGGTGCCTGCGAGCAACGTCATGCCGGTGGCGTCGGTGCTGTCGATCAGGATTCGAAGAGTCGGCACATCCGGCAGCGGAGAAGCTCCGCCGTTGCCATCGGCGCGACTCCACGACGCTCCGAAATCGTTAGTCATATAGATGTGGCCGACTCCGGTCGCAGCAGTGAATCCCGAGATGGAAAGGTACGCAATCTGACTGTGTCCGGGATTTGGATCCACCGCGATTCCGGTCGCCTGCGTGCTGGTCGGATCGAACATCAGGTTCGCCGTCACGTTGCTCCAGGTCGCTCCTGAATCAAGGTTGGCCTGATTCGTGTTCGACAACACGAAACCGTCAGTGCCCGACGTTTGCGAAAGCGCCCACGCCATCGTAGGCTCAGTCGGAACGAACTCGATGTCTTGCAACGAGCAGCCGGTTTTCGTTGTTGTGCAGGTCCCGGTCAGATTTTGAGTGGTTTGCACCTGCCACGTGGCCATCCCGTCAGTCGACGCATAGATTTGGTGACCTCCGATCAGCACTCGATGCGGGCTCGAAGGGTCGGGAGCCAATGGCGGATAGAAATTGAACCGGTCACCGTTTGCAGTTTTCTGAAGATTGTTCGTCGGATTCTCGGAGTTCCAGCTATTGCCTCCATCTTTGGAAAACGCGATTTGCGCGACACCCTGTGAGGTTGCGTAGGTGTGATACGCATAGCTCGGGTCGCCTGGATCGAACAAGGCAAACCCCGCATCGCCGGTGTCGACCGTGTTCCACCCGATGCTGCCGGTGTAGAGCTGCGTACCGTTATCCTGGAAACCCGCCAGCAGCTTGTTGTCGTCGGTCGGATCCGGCCCGACTCCCTGGATCTGCGCGCTGCTAATCGTGCGGTTCTGATCGTTGCCGAACATCGTCCAGTTCCGCTGATTGAGGTCGTATACGTAGAAGCCTCCGTCGTTGGTTACGTACAACTTGCCGCGGTTGAATGGATCCACATCGGACGCCTGCTGGTCTGTGTGAGTGACCTGCACGGTGGTGTTGGTCCCGGAACCTGCCAGAAACGTCCAACTCGCTCCGCCGTTGGTGGAGAGATACGGACCCACTCCTCCGAAATAGACGGTTTGCGGACTGCCCGGAACGACCGACAGCGTCTGGTCGTATCCTGACTGGCTATACGGATTGGCAGCAGACCCATCCCCATCGAGCGTGATCGATCCCGTGCTATCGCCGATAGTGACCGTGGGAATCGTTTTCGCTTTCCACGTCGAGCCGGAGTCTTTCGACGCAAAAAAGCCGACGTAGTAGTTGCCATTTTCGGCTCCGACCGAGGCGTAAACCGTCGCCGGCTTTCCCGGACCCCCACTCGTAACCGCTAGCGCAGAGCGGCCGGTCTGGTCGACGGTGCCTGTCTGGATTCCCGGAAAGTTCGCCTCGTTCCAGCTCGTTCCTCCATCATTCGAAACGAATACGTTCACGTGATCGATAGCGGCATACACCCTGTTGTTGTTGTTCGGATCGATTACTACATCGACCGCAGGACATGGCCCGCCGGAGAACTCGCACCTATTGAACGTGGGATTACCCGCCCTGGTCTTGCTGTTGCCGACTTGATTCCAAGTCATGCCCCCGTCGAGCGAACGCCACAACCCGTCGTTGTTGTAGTTGCTTTCGACCCAGTCCGGATCAGCTCGCCCCTGGCTGTCTGCATAGGTCACTGCGGCGAAAATGTGCGGCGGGTTGTTGGTATCGACCGCGATCCGGCGAAACGACTGCAGCAGGAAAGGGTTGTTCATTCCTCCGGTTATCTGCGTCCAGGTGTTGCCGTGATCGGTCGATGTGAAGATGCCCTGTCCGTAGTACGAGTCGCTGTGGACGCCTTCTCCCGTTCCCACCCACACGGTGCCAGTGTGGTCGACGGTGATCGCGCCGATCGCCTGCACCGGCTGCGCGTCGAACACCTGCACGAAAGTCTGGCCGCCGTCGGTGCTGCGCCAGACTCCGCCTCCTGCCGCACCTCCGAATACCAGGTTCTTCGTCGTGGGATCCGCGGCGACGGCAGAGAATCGCCCGGCCGACGTATTCAACGGGGGGTCCCGTGAAGAATCCACCGAAGTTCGGAAAGTTCTCCAGCATCGGCTGGGGGCCGATTGCACTCCATATAAGAGTCTGACCCGTTGGCAATTGAGGCGACGATGCTTGCGCCGCGCTTGCACTCACCTGGGCGACCGCGGTTCGGTACGCGTCTGCGGGAACGCCAAATTGCAGGCCACGTTTGCTCGCCCAGTACTGGTCGCGCTCGATTCGCTGTCGCATCGTCAGCGGCGCGCGAGGATGTAAAGTCGCATTGCCGGCGCGCAAGATGAGCGGCATAAGGAGGACCCCGAGTCCGCCTGCGAGGAGTGAAGCGAAGAGCATCCGGGACGTTTTACGCCGGATCATCGTCTACCTCTCAATCTTGTTTATTTGGGCCAAACGAGAAAAATCAGGGCTTCAGTTAGCAAGACCACGCACAAAAGTCCACTTAGAAAGCGGCGCTTTAGGCTTCATCGCTTACCGGAGCCTATCTGGTCAGCATCTGGAGAGGGATTCTTGAGCGCTGGATCGAAGATCCATTTTCCGTTGAATCCTCGATCCGGTCCGGCTGATAGCGCCATCCGCCGCCGCCGGGAGGATAGTAGATCGCGTTTGCGGTGTCCCACGTTCCGCCGGCCTGATCAGCCGACACCCCGCGGGGAGGTTGGCGCCGAATCATCGGCTGCCCGTACACGGTTCCAAGCAATCCCTTCGGTGGTGCGTCGTACGCCATCTTCGGCTCGACGTGTCTGAAAGCCGCGGGTGAGATGCAAACCCCGCGCGTGTTGGGCGACGCTCCCTGGCAAATCATACCGGCACCGCAATCCGCCGCGGTCGCACAGTCCCTCGACGTGCCCTGCTTCATGGACGCAGACTCTGCGAGGCATGCGGAACCGGCAAGCAGCAAGGGCAGAATCGTCGCGAGCAGAATCCGCTTCAGAGCCATCAGCACCGAATGAGTCTAAGCTTCGACAACGATTCTGATCTAGCGACGAGTCCGCCAGCGCTTATCGGGCGAGCTATTACCGAAAGTTGTGGATCGATGACGGCATGAAAAAGGCGGCGTACCCTTGCGCGTAGGCAACGCGAACCCCGGTGGGAGCCGGGTGGAAGGAGGACGCCACCGATGCTGAAGGTAGT
>JBKQNE010000029.1:0-5226 GCA_052146355.1 Binataceae bacterium (SeqCode)
TCCTCTTCGAGCCGGTGCGTTCTCTTCTCCGGCCAGGAATATTCGTCGAACTCCACCTTCAGAGGCTGTCCGCTCTCAAGGTCCACCCCGATACGCAACGGGCCTTTCGTATGCCAGGTTCGCGTCACTTGCTCCTCCCTCTTAAGCCTAACCTCTCCGCACAAGACCCGGAGGCGCCGGGATTCTCGGCGGAATCGGCCGCGCCATGCTGGCGGTTTCCTTGGAGTCGTCGAACAGGCCGCCAAACGGCCTGTCTGCGTAGTATCGGGCCCGCTGCAGGATGACCGGCTTTCGCCCGGCGGCAAGGACCAGCACGCGGCCGGTTTCACGGGCGAGAGTGAGTTCAACCTCATGGGGTTCGAGCAGGGCGCTCTCCCGCAAATCCTCCTGAATGGGATTGACGCCACGCGCCAGGTCGGGGCCGGAGGCGCGTGAGGCGCGCTCCAGATTCATGCCGATCCGCCCGAGCTTCGCCGAGACGTAGCGCAGCGTCGTCAGGTCCGTATTGCCGAAGAAGGTCAGAACCCCGGCATTGCCGACGAATGTTTCCCAGGAGGACTGATAGAGCTTCTTGATCTGCCCCAGATCCTGCAACACCGTCCACAGCTTGACGCCGAATCCCGCGATCTGTCCGGCCGCCGCCTCGATCGAGCGCATGTAACCCAAAACCGGGAACTCATCCAACATCAGCAGGATCGGAATGTCCGGCTTCCCAGGCTCGCGCTCGAAAGCCTGGAGCGACAGCGCAATCATCACGCGCAGCCAGTTCGCATGGCTCGCCATGCGCCCGGCGGGCAGGCACAGGTAAACCGTCGCCTTCCCGCGCTTCAGATCGGCGAGCCGGAAATCGCTGCGCTGCAGGATGTCCCTCAGTTTCCGGCTATCGAGAAACTCCGTCTGCGTCCGCGTCGCCGACAGGATCGACCCGAATTCGCGCGCGCCGCTCTTGTAGAGCAAATAGAAAGACTCCGCCTCCCCAGCGATGACACCGTCGAAGGCATCTTGCTCCGCCGCAATGGTTGCCAGCAGCGTTTCCAGGGGCTCCTTCTTGAGCTCAAGGGACAAGGCTTGAAGCTCTTCGTCTTGCAGCATGAGCAGCTTGCGCATCGACACGAGATTGGCAGACCCTGGCCTGTGCCGCCCCCGCCACAGGTCATACAGGATGAGCATTTTCAGCATGCGGCGGGCATTGTCCGTCCAGTAGGGGTCTTTCTGGTTCGGGACGATCAGCGCATCAGCGATCTGTATTGCGTCGTCGACAATGGTCGGCGAGCCGACATCCAGTTCGTCCAAAGGATTGAAACTTGCCGACGCATAGCGGCCATTCGCCCCGAACGGATCGAGGACAATGCAGCGCTGCCCCATCTCGTGCCGCGCCCTGCAGGTGATCGCCGCGAGTTCGCCCTTCGGATCGATCGCGAGAATCGAGCCGCGATACAGCAGCAGGTTCGGGATCATCAGCGCGACGCCCTTGCCCGCGCGCGAGCCGGCAACCGTCATGACGTGACGATCATCTCCCCAGCCGATGCCGCGACCGCCCCTGTAGCCGAGAAACATGCTGGATCGGTCGTAGGTCCATTCGGGGCCAAGATCCTCGATCCCGGCCCACTCGGACTCGGTCACAGCATTCGGCCGCCCCTTGAGACCGCGGGGCAAAGCCCCGCGCAGCTCGTTCTCGAAATCCGACATGATCCGTGTCTCCGTCGAGGGGCCTAAAGCTTCGGCTTGATCGCCAGATGATCCTGATACCGCTGCTGTCTGACTCGGCCCTCGATCTCCTCATTAAAGGCCTTGTAGCCATGAACGCCTTCGACCGCCTGGGACACATCCATCAGCTCCTGCTGGATCTCGATGACTTCGCCATTTTGCGTGTTGACGTTCATCCAGAACCGCATGACCACGCCGCAGTTCGCGGCGCCCCGGCGCTCGAAGCTCTCGAGACCTTCGCCACCCCGGCGCATGAAAAGCTGATAGTTGATATCGAGCCTGATCAGCCCCTGCATCAGGTTCACGCAAAAATCCGGGCGCGCAGACCCCGTGACCCACTGCATCGTGTACATGCCGAATTGGCCGCTCTCGGAGCGGGGGCGGCCATACTTCTCATAGACGGCTTTCACCACGACCTCGCGAACCGGATTGTCGTGCCCGACATACCGAACCTGACGGTAGATACCGGTGACCTGCGACTGGTTGGCGTTCAGTTTGGTCACCATTCTCAGATTGTCGCGGGGGCCGAACATCGCATCGACGGCAGCGCCATTGTCGGGTGCGACCCCGCGGCCCGGAAACAGCCTGTTGTAGGTATACTGCTCCAGCGCGTCGCGCTGGCTGGCTTTCAGCGTGAAGGCCCAGCCAAACTCAAGCGCGCCGACCTTGAGCTTCTCCGTCTGGATCGTCGAAGGTTTCAAGACCTCGACAGCCTGCCGCTCCGTCATCCCGAGCTTAACGCCGAGGACGTCGCTCGAAGCGGAGAGGTTGTCCGCGTAGGCAGCACTGCTCATCGCCGCGCTCATGGCGCAGGCCGCTATTTTCGCTTTCATATTTTCCCTGACTTCGTTGTTGGATTGATGAAGGCGAGCGCCCGCGGTGCGCTTCCTCCGTTTCAGCTTCGTCCCAGGCCTCGCCCTAAGATAAGTATGACATGCTCCACTGCAATACTCGTGCGAACATTTTTAGCGCGTCATTCGTGCTCGTTCAATTTCTGTGCACAACCAGCGCATATTCTCTTTTTGCCATTGACGCGCGAATTGATCGTCACACCTTGAGTATGACATGCGAAATCCGTTATCCTAGATTGACGGTTAGGCTTCGATCCAAGGCGGACAATCTCAGATGAAAACAACGTCACATAAGCGTCCGAACCAACCATCTGAGAAAGCGCATGACCCCAACGTCCCTGCGCCGAAAAGAACGTTGATCATCGATATTGTGCCCCAGCCGAAGCCGATAATTGGCACGGGCCTCACGATCAATTGGCCAAGCCAGGGCCATCCAGGTCGACAAAGTTCCCCCAGCAAACCTCTTGAGGCGACTTCCTACCCTGAAGAACTTAAGGTCCAGATAGACGTGACGGGCCCTGTTAATAACCTTATTCTGTCAAACCTGAAGCTATGGAATCAGGACGAAAACCTATACTATGAATATGTTGTCGGTTCTCTATTTAAACATCAGATGATAGACAGAAATAAGGTTATCAATTTTGAGAAAAACCGGCATTCGGACCCATCCAAAGATGCAAGTGTCATGGGATTGGTCTATCCTGTCTGTCTGGATGTGACAGATGGTCCAAAATTGCATCTTTTGCAGGCAGATTTTGAGATTCTTAAAAACGACGATGCGCTTTTTCATATTGAAAGTATTATTGCGATATACAGAGGTATCATAACTTCTCATAACGAGTTTATGAGTAAGCCCGATGCACTACTTACAGAACTTCCAGAAACGGCGCCCGTCTTATGGGAAGACGCCCCGAAGAGAGAGAAGCCTGTTGAGTTTATTAACAGAGTATATGGCAAGTACATCAAGCAAGGCCTAATGACGCAGGGTGATCTGAGGCACCTTGATTATAAACTATACCGAGCGTTTCATAATTGGTGCGGGCGAAGCGAAATCGATCCAAAGACGATTGTGCCAGCGGGCCGACGCCGGACAGAAAAGATATTGGATGAATTTGGTGACCTCACCTACGAAAATAGTCTCGGTCTTGTCTTCAAGATGGCCCATGCCCAGGACACTGTCCCTTCCGAACTAGTACGTCGCGGCGAGGCCTTTTTCTCCTTACTAAGGAGACGAAAAATCAACATGAAGCAGTCCCCCTCTTAGCGAGACAGGCCACGCAGCTGACAATTTACTCGAGCTTATGCAGACGGGGCATTCTGCGTCATAGGCAAGCCCGACTAGGCCATCGTCGGCTGCTTCTTCATGAAGCTTTGCGCCCATTTGAGGAAGCGGGCGTCTTCATTCTTGGCGAGTTCCTTGTCCGCTGCCCAGCCGGTATAGGTATTTTCAAGCCAGTAGACGTCGATGCGGGGGAACATCTCACGCACGCGCTCGATCGCTGCGGAACTGATGAAGATTTTGCGCGGCTCTGATTGGGCTTCCTGCTTTGGAACTGCTGACCTCGGCTTTTCCCGATCCTCTCTTGTCTCGACCGCCGGGGCGGGGGGCGGGGGGGCAGCTTTCGCTTCCGCAGTTTCACGCCTGTGGAAGATCACGAACTCATAGTCTAGTTCGACGAGGTAGTCCGGCAGGTAGTTTTTAGCAGCCACTTCTCTCATATGTTTCATGAAGTGCTTGCGCTCCTGACAGGACCCGACCTTCTTCTGGAGCTTGTCGACGCCTATCCGCCACTTGTCCTTGCTGCCACAATGTTTGCGGGCGAGTTCGTAGAGCCTGCGATCCATCGGCTTGCGCAGCCGGAAATAGTCGCGGCTGATAGGCAGCACATCGGCTGAATCGATCGCCCGGAAAATCCATTCGCTGAGCGTAATCTCGAGATACCGGAGGCGCTCGGCATGCATCGAACCCTTGCGGTTGTATTTGAAGCTGCTGATAAGCGCGAAGCCCTCGACCGTCGTTTCGTCTCCCGTCTCGATCGTTGTCTTGATAACAGTTCCCGCCAACCGTTCGAGCGCTGCCTCCAACCGCTCATAGCCAAGGTTGTTCGTTTGCCGGTTCGTTGAAACCAGAAGGTCATAGGTCGTCAGCCGGACCTTCGGACCGATGGGCTTGCCCATGTTCTTCAGATGCATCAGCTTCGAAATGCAATAAATCAGAATGTCTTTGTCGATGACCGTCGGCAGTCCACGCGAACCCGGGATGATCTCTATTTTCGCGTCTTCATGCTCGTAACACAGTGAACGCAGATCCGGCTTCGTCGTAAGCGAGTAAATCGGATGCTCCATGGACGCCATATCCGAGCGCGGCACGGCGTCAAAAGCATCCAGCACAAAGAAATCACGCACAGGATGACGTTCGGGAAGAAAAGTGGACATTTAAAAGGATTAGCGCTCCGCGTCCGGCTAATCAACCGATTCGCACTATCACCGCCGCGTTCGCACTATCGCGCCCAGTTTCGCACCTTTGCCGACCATTTCGCACCTTTGGCAACCGGAGCCCCTGGAGCCAAGCCGAGCCGAGCCGCGACACAAACCGGATTCGCACGTTTGGCAACCACTTCGCCCCTTCACATACCATTTCGCACTTTCAGCGACCGCCTCGCACATC
>JBKQNE010000030.1:0-12172 GCA_052146355.1 Binataceae bacterium (SeqCode)
AGAACAAAGCCGCCCGCGCGGCGGACGCTTCGCGTGGGGAGCCACGGGGCAGTGTTGCTTGATGGTTGAGATAAATTTTGGGTCACAAGGAGGTCCCTGTGACCCATCTCAGAAAAATGATGCTGGAGGAACTCCAGGGTCGAAAATCACTGCGCTTGTGCTTGGCTGGGTTGAGGATTCGGTGGTTCGACCCGATAGCCGAGCCTTCGGAGTTGCCGAAGCATCTTCCAAGTGCGGAGTTGCTTTGATCGTTTGGTGACCGCTGGGCCCCGTTCTTCGTAACGGACTCCCTGGTGCAGGATCAGCCAGATCAGTCGACACTGTCGATGGGCGATGGCCCCGATGGCTTGATTGTGTCCCAGGCGCGGGACGGAGCGGCGATACACGATCTCGAAGATGCTTCCTTTGGTCCTGGCTGCGGCGTTCGCAGCTTGATTGAGTAAGCGTCGCATGTGGCGGTTGCCCTTTGGAGAGCGGTGGCTGTAATTTACGCCTGCGGTCTCGTCGTCGCCCGGGCAGGCACCGACCCAGGAGGAGAGGCATTTCTCGGAGGGAAAGGTCGCTGCGGTAGCGCCGACTTCGGCAATGATCTGCTGCGCTGAGTCCACTCCCAGACCGGGCACCTCCGCCAGCCGCTGAACGGCATCTTGGTGCTCGCTGAGCAGACTGGCCATCTCCTTGTCCAGTTCGCCGATCTGCTCGTCGATCAATCGCAACTCCTCCAAGGCCATCTTCAGCATCCGCCGGTACACAGCGTTCAACTCCGTACAGGCACCAAGCGCGTCGCACAACTGTTCCGGCGTAGCGCGCAAGCGCTCATCCGCCAAAGCGGCCAGAGCGGCTGGGTCGGTTTCACCTTCGGCGAGCGCCTTCAGCATCCGCCGGGCACTGAGGCCCAACAGATCGGAGACGAGGCTGGACAACTTGATATGTGCCTCTTCCAAAAGAGACTCCAATTGGTTCTGCAGCCGCACCCGATCGCACCTTAACTGGTACTTCTTGCGCGTAACTGTCCGCCACAAACGTTGCTCGGCATCGGGCACAAAGCTCAAAGTCAATTCGTGGGCCACCAGCCGCTTCACCAGGCGTTCGGCATCGGGAAAATCCCTCTTGCGTCCCCGTCGTCCGCGATTGGATAGTGCCTGCGCCAAGTGCAACGTTCCGGACCTCCGCCTTGCGCCTTCTCGCTTCTCGCATATCGGCTTCCAATACCTTTCCAGCGTTTCCCACACTGGTTTCCAATATTGGGCCGTCGATTCCATGACTACTTCCTCGGCCTCTTGCTCGAGCAGCCAGGTCGCCAGCGAGCGCAGTTGTTCGGGGTTGCTGCTAAACATCCTCCGCTCAAACTGGTATTCGCTTTCGATTTCGACGTCAGTCACCACTACAGCCAGCATCCTTTTGTGGACATCAATCCCCGCTATCCTATAGGACATAGTTCCTCCTGGCTGGGAGTGGAGAGCGTGCTGCGGTTAACTTAACCAGGGTCGCGGGCTATCGCCGCTCCCCCAGAGGAGAACAGCAACGCCCAATTATCCGCTCAAACACGCACGCTCCGGATCAGACAGCGTCGCAGCTTCGACTTCTCCATTGAGTTCTCGACCTCGCCGCTCCGAGCCGCTGCGATCTTAGCTCAAAGTGATTTTCATGAGGTTTCGCGGGCCGGTCGGCCCTACAGGACAGCGTCGTAATTATTCGGAAGATACCACACGCTTCTACATCCGCACAGTCGAAGATTTCTCTCGACGATTCAACCGACCGCCAGATCGCTTGGGCCCACGGCACATCCGTGAATACCAAGCCGAGTTGTTTCAGAAACGAAAGTTGTCGCCGGGAACCGTTGCGCACCACCTGGCGGCCCTGCGGTTTTTCTACATCAAGACGCTCAAGAAGGGCTGGGGCATCGCCGAGACTCCCTATCCGCGAAGACCATTTCGCCTTCCGTCGATCCTGAGCCAAGAAGAAGTCACGCAACTCATCGATGCCGCGCTCACTCCGTACCATCGCATTCTGCTGATGACGCTCTACGCGACGGGAGCGCGGAACGCCGAGTTGACGCACCTGAAAGTTAGCGACATCGACAGCAAGCGGATGGTGATTCACATTCAAGGTGGGAAGGGACGCGTCGATCGAGATGTGATGCTCAGCCCAAAGCTGCTGGAAGAACTGCGCGAACACTGGCGCCGCCTGCCGAGAAAACCCCGCGCCTGGCTGTTTCCAGGCAACCGCTGGCACAACAGTGATCAGCCGATCGACACGAAAACACCTCGGAACGCCTGCCAGCAAGCTGCCCAGCGAGCGGGCCTCCACAAGAGGGTCTATCCACACATCCTGAGGCATTGCTTCGCCACACATTTGCTCGAAGCAGGCACGGATCTACGCACCATTCAGATCCTGTTAGGCCATCGCGACTTGAAAGAGACTGCCATCTACCTCCATCTCTCCGAACGTCACCTTCACGCGACTTCCAGTCCTCTGGACTCGTTGAAGCTGAAAGGCAGGTCACCGCAGGAGGAATAGATGAGCCGGCCGCCCCTCGAGGTGGCCGATCTCATCCGCATCGCCGGAGCTGCTTTCATCGAGCGAAGTCGCAAATGGATCCGCTGGAAGCACATCAAAGTGCTACTGGCCATTGCGCGCTGTCGCACCGCCGCACTGGGCGGACATCTCGATGAGTGTACCCGCTGCGGACATCGCGCCATCTCCTACAATAGCTGCCGAAACCGACACTGTCCGAAGTGTCAGACGGGCGCCCGGGAACGGTGGATCGCAGCACGTCAAAGAGAACTTCTCCCGACGCGCTACGTCCATGTCGTCTTCACACTGCCTCGTCAACTGGCACCACTGGCACTGCAGAACACCAAGGTCATCTATGCTCTGTTGCTCCGGACCAGTGCAGAAACACTTCTCGAAGTTGCCCGCGATCCCAGACATCTGGGTGCCGAGATCGGCTTCTTCAGCGTGCTGCATACCTGGAACCAAAAACTCGAACTTCATCCCCATGCCCATTGCGTGATTCCCGCCGGCGGTCTGTCATTCGATCACACCCACTGGGTTGCATCACGCGATCGGTTCTTTCTTTCCATTCACGTGCTCCGTCGCGTTTTCCGCGGCAAGTTCGTTGCCGGTCTCCGGCAGGCCTTCCAGGACGGCCAACTCAACTTCCATGGGGGCCTGACCTGTCTCGCTCAACCGAAAATCTTCGCCGCCTGGCTACGGCCTCTGTTCCGAAAGGACTGGGTGGTTTACTCCAAACCGCCCTTCGGTGGCCCGGAGTATGTTCTCCGGTATCTGGGTCGGTACACGCATCGCGTGGCTATCTCCAACCATCGCCTCCTCTCGTGCGCCGATGGGAAGGTCACCTTTCGTTGGCGGGACTCTGCTCACAACAACGAACAGAAGTTGATGTCCCTATCGCTCGATGAGTTCCTGCGCCGCTTCCTGTTGCACGTGCTTCCGAAGGGCTTCGTCCGCATTCGGAACTTCGGCTTCCTCGCCAACCGGCGGCGCGCCACTCTCTTGCCGCTTTGCTTTCAATCGCTCGGCGCGGCACAGGAATCACCCGCTGAACAAGAAGTCTCATCTGCCCCTGACTCAACGGAACTTTGGCGCTGCCCCAAGTGTGGGGGGCCGATGGTCGTTCTCGAGAGACTTACGGCTGCCCAGATCCAACTCCGTTCTCCACCAGTTCTGACCAGAGCTGCCGCATGAAACGGCCGTCCACAACCCGAAAACTTTGCGTGCTTCGCCACGCTCCGTTCCTGTGCGTTTTACCGCCGAACAAATCTCTTCTTCCCGCTTCTCCACACTCCCCGTTAGCAACAACCTTGCGCTTCGGCCAGCTGCCGGGCGCGCCCGGTTGCCTGCTGCGCTTCGCCGCACAGCTTCGGTGCACCTCGACACCTCCTCTTCCATCTTTTGAATTTGCATAAGTCCCGCGTCCGCCGCAACCACGGGCGGCTTCGTTCTCACGGCTTTATCGAACGCGCGCAGAGCGCCTCGCCCAATTTCGCCCCTCGGCGAAAACGCGCGTCCGATAAAGCGCTAACGTGACTCAGGATCTACTCCCCACCCGCCACTTTCAAATGGTACGCTTTCGGCATGAGACTCGGTTTACTCGCTTGCATCGCTTTCCTCTGCTGGAATCTTCCCGTGGCCGCACAGCAGTTGCAAATGCAATCGTGGCTGAACACTGGAACGAACGAAGAGCGAGTCGAGAAGATGGTCTCTCTCGGTGTTGAACGCGAAACAGCTGAACTAGCGACTGGAGAAAACCTTGAATGGCGAGTGGTGCGAACTGACGCGCAGCGTGAAACGGCGATTTTGTTCCTGCCTTGCGATGCTCTTTCCAGTGCTTCCCTGTACCTACTTGAAAGCACCAGCCACAGTTGGCATGTTACCGACGTCGTAGGGTTCGATTGTCACTACGATGACAGCGTCTCAGTTGGAGTGACAGCCCTTCGCAGCCCCAAAGCGGATGACGTATTTGTGCATCATGAGTGCGAAGGGCGTGGGACGGGGTTTCTTCAACAGAATTTCAATGTGTTCGTGGTTGCATCTTCAAAACTCAAGCTCGTCCTGAGTACCAAGGAAATCCTCAAAGAAAGCGATTGGCCCGAAACGCATGTGCTAAATCAAAGAAGTTCATTTGCTTTGACACGGGCCACGCGTGACGGCTCAGGAGGAATTGAGGAAAAACGGCGTACTGAGAAAAACGGAAAACGGATCGTGGAAACGAGGACGTTTCGATGGTCACCGAAGGAGTTTCGTTTCGTGCCTTCGCCTTTCGTTAAGGTCAAGTAGCCTAGGGTCAAGTCCTGATAAGACGCGTAACCGGAAACTGACCCACCGGCGGAGCGCGGCGCGAATTGTTTTCCGTGCTTGTTCGCGATAGGCTGGCCCAATCGTGCTGCCATTCAAATTGGTCTACGATGAGCGCTACGATCTGAATCTGGGGACGCATGTATTCCCGTCGCAGAAATTCAGGCTGATTCATGACCGGCTGCTCGCGGAAAAACTCGCTTCGCCCGATGATTTCCTCGCGCCAAAGCTTGCCACCGACGAAGATATTCTGCGCGTCCATTCGCAGGATTACGTCTACAAGCTGAAATCGGGCTCGCTCAGCCCCGCCGAGATTCAGCGAATGGAAGTTCCCTATTCGAAGAAGCTGGTCGAAGCCTGCTGGCTCGCGGCGGGCGGATCGATCCTTGCGGGACAGCGCGCTCTCGAAGACGGCTGGGCCGCAAACGTGGGCGGCGGCTTTCATCACGCCTGCCCGGATCATGGCGAGGGATTCTGCGTGATTCACGATGTGGCCGTCGCGATCCGGCGGCTGCAATTCGACGGCAAGATCGAGCGGGCGATGGTGGTCGATACGGACGTCCACCAGGGCAACGGCACCGCCGAGATTTTCAGCGGCGATGGAGACGTCTTCACGCTGTCGATCCATCAGGAACACAACTACCCGTTCCCGAAATCGCGCTCAACCATCGATATCGACTTGCCCGACCGCATCGGCGATGTCGACTATCTCGCGATTCTCGAAAAGCATCTGCACCAGGCGTTTCACGATTTTTCGCCGCAGATTCTCTTTTACATTGGCGGCGCCGATCCCTACCGCGAGGATCAACTGGGCGGGCTCTCGCTGACGATGGAAGGCCTCGCGCGCCGCGATGCTCTCGTTTTCGATTACGCCCGGCGAAACGGTGCGCCAGTGGCAATCACGCTGGCAGGAGGCTACGCGCGGAAGCTCGAAGACACGGTGAGCATCCACATCAACACGATTCTTGCGGCTCGCGACGCCGCGCAAGCGAAAGGCTAAAGAGGCTGCTGAAAAAATGGCGACCTGTCATTCGGAAGCCGGGCTTTGCCTGCCCGCAGCAGGCGGGCCCGAGGGATCTGCTAGGTTCTGTCAGGTACTCCGTGAACAGCAGATCCCTCGCTGCGTCCCGCGCCCGCACACACCGCCCTTCCTTTGTCAGGGCAGGAGGGAACGGCTAAAGCGCTCCCTTCCTTCGTCAGGGCAGGAGGGATGACAGCGCGTTTTTTCCCGCGGCCTGTAAGAGCGCGGACGCTGCGATCTTATGCGCGAGAGTCGTTACCGTAAATGCATAGGAGAGACGCCGACTTTCGAGGCACCCGTTGGAGCGTATTTCCCGGCTATTCGAAGATGTTCAATGCGCGGATAGTTTGCCGGCTGGGAAGGCTTTCGCGGGAACATCGCGCTTCCTATCGGCACTGCGAGAGCGGTTCCCACGGCAACCATGATCGCAGTGTTCGAACCGCCGTATCGGAGGTCGATAGCGACGCATAAAACGAGAAGGGCCAAGGATGCTACAAAGACGAAAACCACGGCGAATGACAGAAAGTAGTGCTTCCGAGACGCGCGGCTGCTTTCCATCTTAATACCTCCTAACACGACCGCCAGCCAGACTTCTTTTCGCGATTATACACGCAACAAGCTACTGGTGGGCAGTCCCAAGCGCGCTCTGGACCGCCGCTGTGAGGGATTCGGTGAATCCTTCAGGCGGCAGGCCGCCGACGCGATACACGATATTTCCGGTGCGACCAAGAATCAAAACCGTCGGCAGGCTATCGACCTTCATGAAATCGTCGAGGCCATCGGCGTAGATCACCGGGACATCCCATTTCTGGCTCGCCACGAATGGCGGCACCTGCGTTTGGTCGTCGTCGGTATTGGCGGCGAAGAACGCGACATCGGCGTTCCCCACGTAATTCATGGCTACCTGATTGAAGAGCGGCTCGAGTTCCTGGCAAGGCTCGCACCACGTGGCCCAGAAGCTGAGCACAACCACTTTGCCCTTGAGCGGGGCGAGCGGAAGCGGCGTGCCATCCATCCGGCGCACCACAAACTCGAACGCATCCTTGGCCTCTTTGTTACGCGCCGCGGGCGCCTTGGCGGCGTCGGACTGCGCAGGATAGGCGCGATCGTACGCGGCGAGAATGGCGTCGCCCAGGCCCTGGTCGCTGCCGTGAACGTGCCGCCAGACGTTGCCGAGTTTGAATCGCAAATCGCGGCGGTCCACCGAGCCGGCCGGGCCATTTTCGGGCAGCGCAAACGCGAGGGCATATTCATCGATCGCCGCGGCGGGATCGTTTCTTAGCTCGGCGATTTCGCCGAGTTTTTCAGCGGCCAGCGCGTTGGGCCGTGAAGAATTGCTCTTCTGCAAATCCTTCGTCGCCGCATCGTAATTCTTCTGGGAAGTTTCGATCTCGCCGCGAACGTAATAGAGAGCGGCGAGGAGCTGCGCATGACCGTCCTGCCATTCAGCGAGCGATTCGCTGGAGGGCTTCTCGTCGGGCGAAGTCTTTTCGAGGCGATCCAGCACGCGCGACACGTATCCCGAGGCCCGCACGAGGCTCGCGTCGTCCCCCCTTTTCTGCAGAAGGCTCGTTGCGAGCAACATCATCTGCGAATCATCGGGGCGAAGCGCGATGAAACGCTCGGCGTAATTGAGGGCGCAATCGTTGTTGCGAATCTGCTGGCAAGCCTCGACGAGCGCGCGATAGATGCTAGGGCGCCGCGGCGAATCGGGAAAGCGCGCGAGATAGGCGGTGAGATTTCGCACGAGCGCGGCGCTGTCGTCGCCCGCGTCGGCGAGCGCCTTTTGCAACTCAGCTTCGGCCTCCGCCTGCTTTTTTGCTTCGGCGTCCTGGGCAGCCTTCGAGGAAGGCGTGGCCGGATTGGATTCCTGCGCGCCGGCGGCACTCGACAAAGCGAGAACTCCGGCGAGGAACGCGAGTAGGAAAGCAGATCGCATCAGGCGGCCATCCCGTCGCAAGGGTCACACAGCATTCGGCGCATCGATTGGCGACTCATTGAAAATCGAGCAGGACGTCGACTGTGTTGTTCGCGGAATTTTTCTGGAGGAAGCGCCCGATCTTTTCGTAGTGAAAGGGAAAGCCGGCAAACGCCTGCTTGATTCCGTTCTCGAGAAAATCCTGGTACATGCCGTTGTCAAACACCGCGCCCTCCGGAATCTTCCAGGCTGCGCGGGCGCGGTTTTCGCCGTCGATCGAAAGGCCGCTGAGGACGAGCTTGCCCATGTGATATTGCGGTCCCTCGGTAACCGAGACGGAATAGCTCACTTTCGCCGCAGCGGCATCGAATTTCGCGACCGGCTTGAGATCGACATCGAGGTAACCGTGCTGCATGTAAAGCGTGCGCGCCGCGTCCCATCCCGCCTCGATCTTCATTCCATTGGCGGCTTCGCCGGCGCGCAGAGGGATTGCCGTATCGAGATCGAGCACTCCGACGGCCGTATTGCCGCTCCACGCGGCGCCGCCCCAGGTAAATGCAGGACCGGGAACGATCTGCGCCGTGACGGCGACCGCGCCATTCACGAATTTCGCCTGCGGCGGATCGAAACGTACTTGCAGGAAGGCGTGCGCCAGATACACGGGGCGCACCTGCTCGAATTCGAAAATCTCGATCGCGCTGCGTGAAAAGGGCTGCCCGACAACGTCGCCCAGGCGCGCGCGAATATCGCGGTCGGTCTGCGCGAGAGGATCGGAGAAATCGATCGACGCGATCCGGATTGCGTCGCCCTCGATGTGGAACTGCTGAACCTGATCGCCCGAGGGCAGCGTGATGAGCGCGTGAGATACGGCGAAATTCATGCCGCGCTTGGCGATCAGCTGCGCAAGCGCGTCCGACATAGCATCGAGAATCGCGCCATGCGGCGGCGCCTGGCCGTCGAAAAGCACGCCGGCGGATTTGATCGCCGCTTTCAGCTCGTCGTCCGTGAAGCCGGGAAAATTGTCGAACGAAACCGCGACCTCGGGGCCATCCGTCACCTGATATTCGACGCGCACGCCCGCATCGGTGCTCGAAAAACGATAATCGACGGTAATGAACGGGCCGAGCTGCGCGAGCGTGTTGGCCGCTTTCTGCAGATCGTCGCGAGAGACCTGCGTGCCCGCCTGCAGGCCAGTGGCGGCGGCCAGTTGCGCGGATGGAAAGCGCGAAGAGCCCGTCACCTGCACCGAATCGAGGCGAGACGTCGCCTCTTGCGATTGCGCCGACCCGTACGCCGGGAGCAGCGCGATCAAAAGCAGAATGGACGCAATGCGCATCATTCAAACCTATTGGAAGCTGATCAGCACGTCAACCGTTGCATTCGCGGGGTCGCGTGTCACCCTCAAGCCGATGCGTCCCCCTGTTGTCCTCATCATCTCCGCAAGCTTCGGGAGGACCTCTTTCTTAAGAAAGTCCTGACTGTAATTTCCGTCATAGACCTGCCCGGACTTGATGTTCCATTTCTTGGCGAGTTCCGCTGCGAGCTTGTCGGGAACACCCTGAAAGCGGAGCTGTCCCATGTGGTACTGATTGCCTTCGTCGAGCGCAACCTGAAAGCTCGCCTGCCGAGAACCGCTATCCAAACTCTCCGTAGGCTGAACCTTCGCCTCGATATAGCCCTTTCCCTGATACGCCTTGGTTACCGCCGTGAATCCGGCGTCGATTTTATCGAGGTTGGCGACCTCGCCCGGCTTCATGTCGAGAAGCTTCGCCAAATCATCGGGCGAGAAAGCATGATTGCCGGTCCAATCCGCCTTCGACCAGGAATACTGCGGCCCTTCGGTTACAGGAAATGCGACCGCGACGTCCGAAGACGTGCCGGCAATGATGCTCGCCTGTGGATGATCGAAATGCGCCTGCAAGTAGCCGCGGCGGTGATACAGCGGGAGCAAACCCGCCGACGATGCGGCTTCCGCATCGTTAGCGGAGTAGTCCCGTCCGGTAAGGTCCGGTGCCGCCGCTGCGAGCTCCTTCTCGGAAAGCGCGGACGCGCCGGGAAAACTCAGAGTTCGCACCGGCATGGCAACGCCGCTCACGCGAAAAATCAACGCCGAAACACGCACCCCGATACTCTCGGAAAACGCGATATATTCGACGGTTCCGTGGATTCCGTTGTCGGTCGCTAGCGTCTGAAGCGCGTCCGAAACCTGCTTTGGAAGCGTACCTCGCTCTGGCACAAACCCCGTATACAAGGGAACGCGGCGCCTCAAAGTTTGGTCAAGCTGCTCGGGCGAGAACCAGATGAAGTTGTCGAATCGGCACGAGAGCAGGGACTTGGTCTCGGTGACCTCGTATTCAGCATCGAGATCGCCGCCCTGAGTCGAGTAGCGGTAGGCGACGCTGTCGAACGCGCCCGAGGCGGCGAGGAGATCAGCGGAAGTCTTGAGTTGCGCTGTCGTCACCTGATCGCCGACGTGCAGTCCCGCAGCCGCGGACGCTTGTGCCTCCGTGTAACGGCTCAGGCCAACGAAGGACACCTTCGCGAGGCGAAGTGTGTCGGATTTGGCGGCCGCATTTGAAAGGAGCATCGCGGACGCGCATAGCGCGGCCACGACAAGGAAATAACGCGCGAAACGGACGCGCGCAGAACCGTGCGGCAGGCGGTTCAAGCAATTCATGCGCCGATTCTATTCGACTGTGACGGATTTTGCGAGATTGCGCGGCTGATCGACGTCGCAGCCTCGGCGCACCGCGATGTGATACGCGAGCAGCTGCAGCGGTACGATCTCGAGGATCGGCGCGATCAATTCGGGCGCCGAGGGAATCTCGATCACGTGGTCGGCGGTGCCTTTTGCGAGATTGTCGCCTTCGGTGACGACTGCAATCACGATGCCGTCGCGCGCCTTCACTTCCTGCAGGTTCGAGATGGTCTTCTCGTAGCGCATGATCGACTCGGGATCGGATTCGTCGCGGGTCGCGATCATCACGACCGGAAGGTTTTCGTCGATCAGCGCGTTGGGGCCGTGCTTCATCTCGCCCGCCGGATAGCCCTCGGCGTGGATGTAGGAGATTTCTTTCAGCTTTAGCGCGCCTTCGAGAGCGATCGGATAATGGATGCCGCGCCCGAGATAGAGGAAATCCGTGTGGCGGAAAAACTGCCGCGCGAGATCTTCGATCTGCGCGTCGTGCTGCAAGATCGTTTCGATCTTGTGCGGAGCGCGCGTGAGCGCCTGCATCAGCTTCTGCGATTCGGCATTCGCGAGCTTGCCGCGCACCTGCCCGAGATACAGGGCCGTCAGCAGCAGCGCGGTGAGCTGGCCGGTGAACGCTTTTGTCGAAGCGACGCCGATTTCCGGGCCCGCGTGCGTGTAGATCGTGCCGCTCGCTTCGCGGGTTAACATTGCGCCCACGACGTTGCAGATGGCGATGACTTTGCCGCCCTTCTGGCGCGCCTCGCGTTCGGCGGCCAGCGTGTCGGCCGTTTCGCCGGACTGGCTGATGGCGATGATCAGGCTGTGGTTGTCGACGATCGGGTCGCGATAGCGAAATTCGCTGCCGTAGTCCACCTCGACCGGCATCCGCGCCAGCCGCTCGATCATGAATTTTCCGGCGAGCGCGGCGTGCCAGCTCGTGCCGCATGCGACGATTTTCACGTCGCGGAAATTGCGGAATTCCCCCTCGGTGATGTTCATCTCGTCGAGAAAAACCTTGCCGGTCTCCTGCGAAATCCTGCCGAGCAGCGTGTCGCGAACGGCGC
This sequence comes from Binataceae bacterium (SeqCode), assembly GCA_052146355.1. GTDB lineage: Bacteria > Desulfobacterota > Binatia > Binatales > Binataceae > JAFAHS01. Next base: position 11,517 of record JBKQNE010000030.1, read on the forward strand.
GCGGCTGCTCGAAAATTTCCTTCTGCATGAAATGCTTGAAGCCGCCCTTTTCCGCCATGATCGGGTCCCAGGTGATGTGCTGGGGCGGGCGCGTGATCGCATGGCTTTCGAAATCGCTGAGCTTCACTCCCTGCGGCGTGAGAACGGCCATTTCGCCGTCGCCGAGGAAGAAAATGCTGCGCGTGTGCGCGAGGATCGCCGGGATGTCGCTCGCGACGAAGAATTCGTGGTCGCCAAGACCCACCACGATCGGAGGCCCCAGGCGCGCGGCGACGATCTTGTTCGGATCCTTCGCGGAAACGGCGACCAGCGCGTAGGCGCCGGTCATCGCTTTCACGGCCTTCCGCACGGCTTCTTCGAGCGGCGCGTCCTTCGAAAATTTCTCGATCAGGTGCGCGATGATTTCCGTGTCCGTTTCAGTGACGAACTTGTGGCCCTCGGCGGCCAGGCTTTTCTTCAGGTCGATGTAATTTTCGATGATGCCATTGTGCACGACGACGATATCGCCGGTGCAATCGCGATGCGGATGCGCGTTTTCTTCCGTGGGGCGCCCGGGCGTGGCCCAGCGCGTGTGGCCGATGCCGTAGACTCCATCGAGCGGAGTGGCGCGAATCGACTCTTCGAGATTGCGCAACTTGCCGGGCGCGCGCCGGATC
>JBKQNE010000031.1:0-7170 GCA_052146355.1 Binataceae bacterium (SeqCode)
GGAACGCGCCGGCGGCGCTGCTTCCTCCCGATGCCCCGACATTTTGGCAGTTCGATTCCATCGAACAGGTCGCCGCCAGCGCAGAGGCGCTAACCCCTAATGCGCTCGCCGCATCCGCGGCTGCCGAGCCCCAGTCCTGAGCCATCATCGTGTTGTAGGCGTCGCCGCTGCCACCGCTGCTGACACTTCCGCTGCTGCTTCCCACGCTCCCGCTTCCTCCGCTGTCGTCAACGCTCGAACTCGATCCGCCCACAGATGACAAACCGCCGACCGGAAACGAAAATGCAGGAAGGCCCGGCTCCTGAAACGTCGGGTGGACCTGCACCGGCAACCCATTCGGAAGCACGATGCTGGGATCGGCATGGGCCGCCCCTATCACGCTAATCCCTGTACCGAGAACGACGCTTGCCGTCGTCCATCGCACTCGCAAGCGCCCGCCATGCGGCGGTCCGCTCGCACCGCAAAGCCCCAAAAGCGTGTTCCCGAACATGAAGCCTCCTTCCAAACAAGAGGCCCCAATCGTTCGCGGCGACGGCGCGAACGAGAACAGCGAATTTCATGGTCGAACAAGAAAGGCCCTGGACTGCCGGGATGAGCGCGCCTCAATGCACCCTTCCCGGCCTTTGGGGGGCGGGTTGGGTGCTGGCCTTCGGGCCAGCGGGGGTCGCGGCCCGCCAGCGCGCTTTCAGCGCGCCGTTTCGCCTGTCGGCGCAGCAGGGCGGCGCTCGCGCGCTCGCCCCGCTGTTCCGTCAGAAGCAGTGCACGCGCCGCTCGTCGTAGTCCATGACGCACGTATCGATCGTATCCGGCAAGACGACAGGCGCCTCCCTATTGGCGTATCGGCAAACAAGCGTGAGCGGCCGCTGTGCGACATGAAGATTGCGCCATCGATGTTCCTGCAGCTTGCCATTGGGGTGCAGCGTCTCCGCATCTGGGGCAAGCCTGCCCGGCGGCGACGACGACCCCTCAATCAAGCTGATGTCGGGCACGCCATGATGGCAGGGCTCAATGGCGAGGGCCGCCCCCGACCAAATGCCAGCCATGACGATGACAACCGTCTTAGCTGTGTGTGACAACATAGAATTGTTAGCATCACCGGGAGCTGTCGCTTGCGCGAGAAAGTCTGAAATAACAAAGTGTTGTCGGTGCCTCTGGCGCAGTTATGACGCTAAGTCCATCGGTCGCCGGCCAACTTGGTGACATCCGAGAGCTCTGGCACCGGGGCTGCGGCTGGCGCGGGTAATATGCCAAGCGGGACGAAGGATTGGTCTCACCTTCAAACAAACGAACTATGTCTTCGAAAAAAACAGAGTAAACACGTGCAGATCGCCTGGTCTTACACCGTCCCGCTGGCTGGTTTTACCTTGCGGTTGACAGATAGCTCAGTTCTCATTTGGATTGGCCGCCGCGGTCGATCTTGGGCAAGGGCTGGTTGAGGTAGTTCTGGTCGAGGTTCTTCTGGCCGGCATGGTAGGCCCAGCGGGCAAACTGTTCAAGCAGCCGGTTGTTTTCCGCCTCAAGGCGGGAGGTCTCGGCTTGGAGCCGGTCGATGCGGTCTTTGAGGATCTCGACCTCCGGCCGCCGTGTCGATTTTTGCTCCTGCCGCTGGATGTGGTTGGAGAAGGCCTGCTGAATGCGCCCGTGTTTGGCCAGGGTCTGCCGGGTGTAGCGGGCGCGCCGCACGGTCTCGACGCGTTCAATGAACGCCTGCCAGGTCAACTCCCCGGTCCAGCCGTCGATGATCTTGACGATGGCGCCGATGTCGCGGTCGGTGAGGTTCGGAGCTCGTTTGCGTCTATCGATGATGGTCTCCCATGTCGTGGAGGAGATTTCCCGCCAATTCGAGGGCCGGTTTGCTCCTCGGCCCCACAGGGGAAAGGTCGATACCTCGTTCGGCCGCGGCGGCGATGAGCCTGGAAGGTCCGGCGGGTCCGCCGACCCGAATGATGCTGGCGTCGGGCATGTCTGGATCCTCCAGGATCGCCAACAGCGCTTCCAATCTGTCCACAGTCTCCTTGTGCGCCTCGACCCAACGGTCGGCGCCCCACGCCTCCGCGGCCATGCTCTTCTCGGCCTTGGCGAGCAAGGCTCGCGCCTCGGCAAGCTGACGGCGCACCACCCCGGTCTTGTGGCGGTTGCCTTTGACGCAGACATGCTCGGTGCAACGCAGGCAGTCGAGATGCAGTTCACATGGTGATCCGGAGAAGTCGTGCAGGCAGAAGCCGATCTCGGTTGTGTGCGCGGTTGGCGCAACAATCCGGCCGTATTCCTCGCGGGTCTTGGGTTCGTTGATCCGGATTTCGGCCGGCAGGCCGAAGACACCCTTGTCGTCACCAACGATGGCCTGCACGCGGGCCAAGAGCTCGCCTGCGCTCTCATGGTCGTAGGGGGTGTTCTGCGAGAAGTCTTTCCGACCGCTCCATCTGGCGATGTCGAACTGGGCCGCGCCCCCTTTCTGCGCCATAGTGTTCAGCAAATGGCGAAATTGGTGGCTCGTCACGAAGATCGGCGTTCCGTCCGCTTCCTTGAATCCCATCCGGTCAAACAGCGATGTGCCCCCTCGTTCAACGTGGGCGCCGAAGCCATGCGCGACGTGGTTGAGGCTAACACGTTCAATCATGCAGCCGCTCGGGCGCGTATTACCGAACTGACGCTTGAGGACGACGAAGAGCGCCTTGCTGTAGGGTGTGCTCGACACCCTGTCGAAGACTGGAAAGTCCGGCGGCAGCATCGTCAGGATTGCGGCCTCCGCCCCGGCGAAACGAACTCGTCCTTTGCGTGGGCGGAGTTTGTATTTTTGACAGAATTGGCTGCTCTCCGCGCGGCCGAGCAGGGCCGCGAGTTCCTCCAGTTCGAGGTCCCGCCCCCTCAGATGCTCGAAACCCGGCGGCAGATAAAGATTCCCGGGGTTCTGCTCATACCACAGGGCGATATTCCTCGCATGCGCGGTCGCCAGACGGATCTTGTCGACGGCCCGCTTGGCGATGTCGGCCATGGAGGGAATCACCCACTTCACCTGTGGACTCGCCCCTTTGGCCGGCCACCAGCGCCAACCATACTGGTTTGGGTCGCCCCCCGGAGGCGGACTCGCTTCACAGTTCTCTGGCAGGGTTAGTACCTCGGCGATTCGTGCCGGCGCCGACATCAGGATCGCGCCGATCGAAGCCTGGATGACGTCTCTTGGCTCCGTTGCAATATTGAAGGAGACCGCGAGGGCGTCGAGCGCCGCCGCCGAAGGCATTTTCTCGGCCCGACGTTCATCGAAAACCTTGCCGACACGAACCCCACCTTCTGGTGGGTTGATGGGATTTCGCCAGCTTGTCGCGGCGGGTGTCAGACGATGCTCATCGAGGAATTGGGAGAGCAGTTCGAGGTGGGCGCAAACTGCGTACGCCGTCACCGGTGCGAATCTCCTTTTCGTCAGTTCGGCCGCCTGGTTGAGCAGATCGGCCGTGATGTCGGTTGGATCGGCCAAGGATTCTCCCTGGGTCTCGCGCAGGATCTGCTCAAGGACCCTGAGCGCCGCCATGCGGTGGTAATGCTGTTTCGTTGGCCGAAGCCCTTGCTGATAACGGATGTGGGCCTTGGCAAAGCTCTTGAAGGGCTCCGCCATCGGATTGCTTTTCTTTTCCCGACCCGTCGTCGCCAATGCGCAGAAGATGATTCGCTTGGCTTTGCTTGATCCCCGCCGGTCACAGGCCTTGGCGATGTCCCAAATACCGGCATCGAAGTTCAGGCCGGATCCAAAAACGGTCAGTTGGGTCCGGCAGCTGTCGACGAAGGCGGCTAGATTGTCGGAAGCCTTCAGATGGGCCTTGGGGACGAAATGGTAGATTTCACTCATGGCCCGCCACCGTCCGTCTGCGCTCGTCGCATTGCTTCACAACTTGGGCTATGGCAAGAATCGTCCTCCGGTTGATCTGGGCTATTCGTTCATTGACGATCTCGCACAGCCGCTCCTCCTCGGCGATCAGATGTCCAAGGATCGCCTCGTGGGGCCCGTCGACCCAGGCGTTGAATTGGCTGCAGGTGTAGCAGGCGATGGGCGCCGAGAAGGCGCAATGGCTGCGCTGGCCGCAGGACCCGACTGGATGCATGGCGTCGAAACGGGGGTCCGTGATCCGTGGACGCGTCTTGTCGTCGCCGAATACGACCGCGCCGGCGAAAGCCTGGGCCAGGGGCGCCATCTGCATGGCGATCGCCTTGTCGATGCGCTTGACGATGTCTGGACGGGCCTCGATGTAGATCTGAACGTTCTGCGTGTCTGTGTGGTCGAGCATCTCGGCAATGACCAGGACGCCATGTCCCTCCACGGCGGCGCGGGTGGCGAGGGTGCGGCGGAACCGCCTCGGCGTCATGTGGATGGGCTCTCCGGTCCTTTCCGACACAGGCGCGATGGCGCCGAAGGCGTCAATCACTCGGGTCGACAGGCCTTCGGCGCCGAGATGCCATTCCAGGCCTTGAGGCGCTATCGGGTTCGCTGCCTCGCGGGGAAACATCGGGGCGTCGTCAGGATTCTCGACGCTGGCGTCGAATCGCTGACGGATCCGCTTGCAATGTTCGGCGAGGAGCGCCCCGAGGTCCGGGATGAGCGGCCGACGCTTGTATTCGCCCCTGGGGGCGACGCCCCGCTGCTTGGCCCGCGGCACCTTCAGCGAATACGTTTTGGCGCCATCCGGATTGTCCGCGACCGACAAGTCGCCGACTTTCAAAAGCGCTATCTGAACCGGCCTCGAGCCGAGCATCATGAACAGGCGGGTGGCCAGATAGTCCTCAAGGCTGATGTCCGCTTTTCGGAACGCCTCGTTGAGGCTGGCGTGAATCGCCTGGAATTCGAGGTCAGTGAATGGCCCCTCCAAGGGATCCATCGTCAACACCGCCGCACCCTTTTGATGGTTGCTCAGACGCACCTTGCGGAGGAAGTCTATCGCGCTGGCGTCGACGCCGGGATGGCCGAACGCATGCCACTTCTTAAGGAAGCCAGCCAAGGACGACAGGAAGTATTCGCGTTCTGCACCTAGGCTGTCGCGATAGCCCATCAGATGCTGGTTGTTGATGGAGGTGACGGATTTTCCAGTCTGGAGGAGCATCTCGTTGAAGAAATGCCGTATTAAAATTAAGACATTATGCGCCCGCCCGGGTGACCGGTGCTGGACATACCAGGAAAGGACGGTTTTTGCCGGCTGGATGAGCTTCTGGTCTGCGCCAGTGATGCTTGAGAAATCGAAGCGCAGGGCATGAGTTGCACTCCACACCTCCCAGACTTCGTCGTTGGGGTGAAACACGCCGCCAGCGAAAGTCTTCGCCACGGCAGGCAGAAAGTAGCCTTCCACTTCATTTTGCCTGTTCGGGCTCATCGGTCCGTCTCTGTTCTTTGCCGTGAAAGACTTCTTCCTGCATATTGAGCATGATTTTCTCCGCGGATTCTCTGACATGCCGGCGGGTATAGAGTCCGTCCGGAGACTTCATGAGGGATTACAGAGTTTTCTGAGCATCAGGCGGATTGAGGCGAGCCGCAGGAAGGCGAGGGCGTTGTGGCTGAGGTTTTCCCAGTCCTTGGCGAGGCGGCGGCAGCGACCCAGCCAACCGATGGTGCGTTCGACGATCCATCGTTTGTGGACGACGAGGAAGCCTTTGGCGCGATCGGAACGGCGCACGATTTCGGTGGCGAGGCCCGGCATGACGCGCGCCAAGCCGTCATGGAAAACCGGTCCGGCGTAGGCGCTGTCGGCGAACAGCTTCTCGAGGAACGGGAACTGTCCGAACATTGTGGACAAGAGCATCAGTCCGCCGTCGCGATCCTGAACATTGGCGGAGGTGACCAGCGCGTGCAGCAGCAGACCCAACGTATCGACGAGGATGTGGCGCTTCTTGCCCTTGATCAGCTTGCCGGCGTCGAACCCATGCGGATCGATGCAGGCCCCCCTTTTTCCGCGCTTTTCACGCTCTGGCTATCGACGATACAGGCGGTGGGGCTGGCCTCGCGGTCATTCTGCTCGCGGCATTTGACGTAGAGCGCGTAGTGCATCCTCTCCAATGTGCCGTCGTGGCTCCACAGGCAAAAGTAGCCGTTCACCGTGCTGCGCGGCGGCAGGTCTTTCGGCATGTAGCGCCACTGGCATCCGGTGCTCAGGACGTACATCACGCCGTTCACCACCTCGCGCATGTCGACGCGCCGCTTGCCGCCGCCATGCCTGGCGGGCGGGATCAGCGGGCCGATATGCCGCCATTCCGCGTCGGTCAGATCGCTCGGATAGCGCAGCTGGTCGCGGTTGTAGAGAGGACGGTTTTCCGGTGTCCACATAGGGCGCCTCACGAATCGACGCCACAGGGGATCATACCAGAGTCGTGCTCCTCAAGCGGTTTTCTCAACCCCCGACAACCGACTCAAACGACTCGCAGAGTCCCCGGACGGACACTCAGCATCGAATACAAGCCCAACGAGCCGCGCTCCTACAGCCTGATGCCCGACTGCGCGACCACTCTGCTCGCGCTTAAGGAAATTAACCTGCCGAACCTCGGCGTTACGCTCGATTTCGCTCATGTGCTCTACGCGGACGAGCAGCCGGCCTTCGCCGCGGCGCTTATCGGCCGCTATAGCCGCATTCTCGGCCTGCACCTCAATGACGGCTACGCGAAGCGCGACGACGGTCTCATGGTCGGAGCGGTCCATTCCATCCAGACCATCGAACTCCTGCGGCAGGTCTATTCAGACGGGTTCGACGGGCCGATCTACTTCGACACCTTTCCCGATCTGACCGGTCTCGACCCAGTCCGCGGATGCGAGGCCAACATCGCGACCGTGAAGTCGATGCTGAACATCGTCCGGAAACTCGACGGGGACAACCAGCTTAGCGCAGCGTTTGCGCAGCAGGACGCCGTCAAGACGCAATCCATCGTTCGCTCGGCAATGTTTGGCAATACGCCTAGCTAACGACGGGTAAACCCCAGCAAACTGTGAAGCTTGGAGGAAATGTGTGATGTTGAAGTCGATATTGCTGTCCGGCGTGATGTTCCTCGCTATTGCCGCGGCGCAGGCGCAGGATCTAAAGCCCCTCAATTCCGACACCGAGCCGGACCGGATCGACTGGAGCCAGCTGACGGCGAAGTTCGGTCCCTTTCCCAAGATGCCGGCCGGAACGAAGGCTGGAGCAGTCTCCAAGACGCTCA
>JBKQNE010000032.1:0-5687 GCA_052146355.1 Binataceae bacterium (SeqCode)
CGCCGGCGGCGCGCCCGCAAACCCTTGCATAGCGTTATTCCTTAAGTCCCGGAGCTGCGTGGGACCACGCTGAGCCTGAGACCGGCGTGAGATAGTTGCCCGGATTTGCCGCGATGTCCTCGCGCGCGTTTGGATACTTCTCCAAGTACTGCTGGAGGGCAGGGTGCTTGCCGACGAATCCCTCGTCGTTTACCAGCGAAGGATTGCGCGCGAGCTTCGAGGCCATCGCAGGATCACTCGCCGTGACCTGGCCGAACGCATCGAGTTGATCCAGATTCAGGTCGGCGTTGCTGCGCTCGAAGACGATTGTCGTATCTCCGCGCTGCACCACTCCGGTCACGCTCGGCGAAGCGTCCTGAGCGAGAGCCGGGACCGACATCATGGCGACGATTCCGAGTGTACCGAACACGTAGACGAGACGATTCATAGGTCACCTCCTGGGCGACTGATGGATTTACCAGCGAACGAGACGAATCCTTTGCTAGCGCGAAACATCATCATGGCTTGAAAATTTCCATCCGCGGACGAAGACTCGCCGCGATTCCATGCGCGATATGCGCAGGCGTCCGTTCGGGTTCGCTAATCTATTGTCGCGCAATCCGGGCTGGCGTGCACGTAATTTGTATGGGCGTTGGTTCAGTTTGCCAGCCGAGTTGGTTCTTCTGGTGACCAGAGCTGATTTGCTTTCGTAACCTCGGCTATCTGAAGTGCTTAACGCGTTGTTTCTGCCGGATTAGCGCACGATTTCTTCCTTTCACCGGAACGGAACCGACGCCTGGTTTTATTTACCACAGTGCCGCCGCATCTGTGCTATTATCACGATTGTGGTCTTCGGCCCCTTCCTGTTCCTTTACGCGCTCCTGTTCTTCTTTGGGCTGGCGTTTCTCTTCGCGCTCATTCAGATCGGCCTTATAAATTATGTGTTCCAGGCGCTCGGCCTGCCTCCTCACCTTGCGTTTCTTGCCTTGCTGGTGAGCCTGATCGGCAGTTACTTCAACATCCCGATTACGAAAGTCGCGAGCGGCGGTTTGCCTCCGATTGACGTGGTTCGCAACTTCGGCGTGCGCTACCGCGTGCCGATGCAGTATGCGGGCGGATCGACCACGGTGGCCATCAACGTGGGCGGCGCGATTGTGCCTATTGCGATCTCATCCTATGTGCTTTTTCATTGGACGACGGCGATCGTGCCCGCGATTCTCGGGACCGCGTTCGTTGCTTTCATCGTCCATCGTTTCGCGCGCCCCGTGCCGGGGATGGGGATTGCCACCCCGATGCTGATTCCGCCGCTGGTTGCCGCGCTGGCGGGATGGATGCTGGGATCATCGGGGCATCACGCCGACGCGGTGGCTTATGTGAGCGGTGTGATGGGTACGCTTATCGGCGCGGACATCCTGAACCTGGACAAGCTGCGCGATCTCGGGGCGCCGGTCGCATCGATTGGCGGCGCCGGCACCTTTGACGGCATCTTCCTTACCGGAATCGTCGCGGTATTGCTCGCCTGAGTTGCGCGATTACGCGGGTTTGAATTTGACCAGCGTGTGATCGGGCGTGACGTCGTCGAAATGCACGACTACCGGCATGTCGACTCGCACCTGTTCGGGCGGTGCGACGACGTTAGATGTCATGCGCGGACCCTCATCGAGCTGGATAATCGCGAGCACGTACGGCCCATCGCCGAACGACCGCGCCGATGCGCGCCGCACGACCGTGTAGCTGTACACCTTGCCGCGTCCGCTCACCGGCTGCCATTCCAGGCTATCGGAGAAGCAGTTCGGGCATCGATCGCGCGGATAGTAGATGAACGCCTTGCAGCCCGTGCAGCGCTGCAGTTTGAGTTCATGCCGACGCGCAGCCTCCCAGAACGGGCGGCTTACGGGAGAAGGTTTGGGAAGGGGCTTGATGTAGTCGCTCATGATCGGCGCTCCAGGACCAGGGCCACCTGCTCGCTCATGATTCCGCCGTTGCCGTTGACGTAGCCGAGGTGTGCGTTCTTGACCTGGCGCTCGCCGCCGCGGCCCATCAACTGGCGAATCGCCTCCGTGACATGACTCATCCCTCCGGCCAGACCAGGCTGTCCGAACGACAACTGGCCGCCGTGTGTGTTGCAGGGGAAATCGCCTTTCCAGGTAAGGTCGTGCTCTTCGACGAAGCGGCCACCCTGGCCTTTCTTGCAGAAGCCGGCGTCTTCTAGCGTGACGATGACCGTGATCGTGTAGCAGTCGTAGGGGCAGACAAAGTTCATGTCTTTCGGCGCCAGACCCGCCATCTTGAAGGCGGCTTCCGCGGCGGGCCTGATCGGAGAATCGACGATCGATGGCGCGTAGGTAATAGTCGCGTGATTGGCATATTCGCCCGCGCCGAGAATCCAAACCGGAGCGTTTTTGGAGCGCCGCGCGACGTCCGGCGATGCGACCACGATCGCTGCGCCTCCGCTCACCGGGCTTACGATCTCATAAAGATGGAGCGGGTCAACGATCATCCGCGAGGAAAGCACTTCGGCAATCGTGAGCGGCTTGTCATTGAAAGTGGCGAGCGGATTTTTGAGCGCGTTAGCGCGCTGATCGACCGCGACCTTGGCCATCTGCTCCGGCTTGGTGCCGAATTCGAACATATGGCGATGCGCGATCATCGCGTAGCCGCAGTTGGCGCCGATGTTTCCGTAGGGTGCTTCGAACTCGCGCTGCACCGAGACCACCGGCACCCGCTGATCGCCCGCGCGGTTCAGGTCCGCGACGATGCATAGCACGGCGTTGCACATGCCCGCGTCGATCGCGGCGGCCGCGCGCCAAATCATTCCGGCCGGGCTGGCGCCGCCGATATCCACGACGTTCAGCATCCGCGGATTTATTCCGAACACTTCGGCGGCGCTGGCGGGATAGATCATCCCGGGGTCGGAGAAGGGCATCCCGACCAGGAACCCGTCGATGTCCTTCTTTTCGAGTCCCGCGTCGGCGATCGCCTCGGCGGCGACCTTGCCCATGAGCCCGAGCGCGGTCGCATTGCCCGGCTCCTTGAGCGGCTTCAGTTCTCCGATTCCGATCGCGGCGGCTTTTCCCTTGAGGCTCATGCTCGGTCTCCTTGTCCGCGTCCACGTCGCAGCTCGATCGCTTACCACAAAATCGAGCGTCAGCGTGATCCCTGCTCCCTGGGGGAGAGGGCGGTTCGCGAGCCGAATGGTCGCAGGCATCTGCGCTGAATCCGCGGACCCTCATCCGGCGCGTAGCGCGCCACCTTCTCCCGACGGGAGAAGGGCGCATCGTGGGAGTACCTGCAGCGCAATTAATGACTCAGCTTTTCAGTTCGGATAGTCTGGACGGGTTTAAGGAGCCCGACGAATGGCCTTTATCATCTGCGACGACCATAACCTCGATGTAGAAGCGGACGGCGTCGACAACGCTGCTGCCAGGCAACTGATGCTCATCGACTCCAAGCCGGACGCAACCCCGATAGAGAAAGAGATCATCGCTTTCGGCAAAATCCATCGCGATTGCAATATCCGCATCCTTGCCGGCTGATCTTCGGTACTCAGCGATCAGCGGCGGCTATCGCGCCGTTTGACGCCGGACGGCGGTCTGCATAGATTCCGGCGCGACAGTTCGTCGTGGGAGGAATGAAATGAAGACTCTGGCCGCATTCGTGATGACGTGCGCAATCGCCGTGACCGTCGGCCCGGCTGCGTTTGCCGGCAGCGATGATACTGCCGCGATCAAATCAGTCGAACAGAATTTTGTCGCCGGAGTACAAGCGAAAGACGCGGACCGGATCATGTCGAACTACCAGAAGAGCCCCGATTTGATCGTGTTCGATCTGATCCCGCCGCGCCAATACACGGGATGGGACGCCTATCGCAAGGACTGGCAGGGCGTGCTGGCAGGATGCAAGGACGCTCCTGTGATGGAGATGAGCGATCTGTTCATCGAGGGCGACAAACGCTACGCCTACGGCCACAATATCCAGCACATGACCTGCGCGGCGAGCGGCGGCCAGAAGCTGGACGTGACGTTTCGCGTGACCGACGCCTACAAGAAGATCGACGGCAAATGGCTCATCGTCCACGAGCACGTTTCAGTGCCAGTGGATCTCGAAACCGGCAAGCCCGATATGAACTCCAAGCCGTGACATTGCGATCTGACTTCGCGCATTTGCAGCATCGTGCACGCATTCTCCGGCGCGCGGCTTATTGACCCACTACCCCATGCACCCTAGACTGCGCGGGCGGGGTGGAGCAGTCTGGTAGCTCGCCGGGCTCATAACCCGGAGGTCGAAGGTTCAAATCCTTCCCCCGCAACCAAGCAAATCAAGCGGTTTTCTTTCCCGCGAGTCTGTCGCGATGAGGTTTGACAGCCACTTAGACAGCCACGGGGATGAATCGAGCCTTACTGCAGCGCGGCGCCCAGCTTGCCGACCGCCTCTCGCAGTAGGTCGGGCACTACGTGGCTATATGTGTCCATCGTCAAGCTAATCTGAGAGTGCCCCAAAAGTTCCATCACAACTCGCGGATGGACATTCAGCGCAACTAGTCGACTGGCGGCGCTGTGTCGCAGGTCATGGAAGCGAATGTCTGGCAGTTCTCCTTTTCTCAGCATTCTTTTGAAGTCGTGTAGCAGATTAGCGGGGTCAACCGGCGTACCGACTCTGGTCGCGAACACGAACCCCATGTCCTGCCAATTTGAACCCGCAGCAAGACGCTCTTCGGATTGGTGTGCCTTATGCGTTCGAAGCGTCCTCGCGACAAAATCCAGCAACGGAAGTTGTCGGCGCGATCGCTTGGTCTTGGGTTCGGAAAGTTCTAGGTTGCCGTTTACGCGTTGAAGCGAGGCCCTGACGTCAATCGTCGCCGCTTCAAAGTCAACGTCCTGCCATTTCAAACCCAAAACCTCGCCGCGTCGGACCCCAAGAGTGACCGCTAACAAATACAGAGCCTCTAGACGCTCGCCCTTGACGACGTCAACAAAGCGACGTGCTTCGTCCGAACTGAACACACGAATCTCGGAACGTACTGCCCTCGGCGCTTCAGTAAGCGCAGCGGCATTTCGATGAACTAGGCCCCATTTCAAAGCACGACCCAAGGCCGTAGCCAAAACCCCGCGTATGTGCCTCACTGTTTTTGGCGCCAACCCTTGAGACAGTTTGTCATTCAGTAGATGCTGCACATCCAAAACCGTCAGTTTCTCAAGCCTTCGCGTACCCAAGGTCGGAATAATGTGCAGGTGTACCAACTGACCGTAGCGCTCGAAGGTTCTCGGCCGTGTAGAGCCTTTGGCGGAGTTTGTCAGCCATAGTTCAAGGAAGTCCTTGACCGTTTGGCGCTCGAAGGCAACTCGGAATCCTTGCTCCTTCTCACGCAGAGCATTGTTCAACGCTTCCGCAACCTCTTTTCGAGTCGTTCCGTAAAGAGACTTTCGCTTCCTTTTCCCGTTTTCCCAGCCAAGATCGACAACGCCACACCAGCGGCCATCTTTTCTTTGATAAATAGAACCTTCACTATTTCCGCGTCTTCTTGCCATTGCTCTCAAACATCCACCTATTCTAGCTTTAAAGCTATCATGTTAGATTTATTAAGTCAATACGACGGTTATCGATGCTACCTAATTTTTACGTATTTCCAATTTAAAAATAGGAAATAGAAATAATAGATATACCTAAATCTCTCCGGGTCATTCAGGTCGAACAGGAGGCCCGTCGAT
>JBKQNE010000033.1:0-10330 GCA_052146355.1 Binataceae bacterium (SeqCode)
TCTGTCCGGCTCTCCAGACGGCGATAGGAGAGCCGGTCAGAAAGCTCTTGTGGCACAACCTTAACCTATGCAAAGCGGACACAATCGCTGAACCATTAAAGGCGGACATAATCGCTGAACTAAGACAGGGCGAGAACTCGCGATTGAGTCCTGAGGGGCATGGGGAATAAAATCGCGCGCGCGATGGTCTTCCATCAGATGAGGACCGCCGTCAACCCGAGGTTGCGGGTTCTGCCGGGGCGCCAGGCGCCGGCAGAACCGCGGCAGCCATCGCGCGAGAACCCCTTGGCGCTCATCGACAATCCCGACGACTTTCGGCGCACCTTCCTTCCTCATCTGGATGCCGCCTACAACCTGGCGCGGTGGCTCCTGCGTAACGACTCCGATGCGCAGGACGTCGTGCAGGATGCATATCTCCGTGCGCTCCGCTTTTCGCGAAGCTTTCGCGGTGGCGATGCGCGCGCGTGGATTCTCACGATAGTGCGCAATGCAGCCTACACGTGGATGAGCCGCAACCGGGCGGCCGATTCGCCCGCGAGCTTCGACGAAGAGCAGCATTCGGAGGCGGGAGAGGCGATCCCGGTCGATATCGAGCTTATCCGCAAGGCAGACGCGCAGGTACTCCATGATGCTCTGGAGGAACTGCCGACGGAATTTCGCGAGATGATCGTGCTGCGCGATCTGGAAGAGCTTTCCTACAAGGAGATAGCAGCAGTCGCTGATGTTCCGATCGGAACGGTGATGTCGCGGCTGGCGCGTGCGCGGCAGCGGCTCAAAAGCGCGCTCCTGAAGCGGGTTTTCCCGGGAGGCGGACGATGACCTGCGAAGACGCCCGGCAATTGCTCGACGCGCACGTCGATCGCGAGCTGGATGCGGCGACGGACCGCGAAGTCGCGCGGCATCTGAGCGAATGCGACCGATGCGCTCGTGAGGTGGAAACAATTCGCGCCCTGAAAACAGCGCTGGGCACTGAGACGCAATATCAGCGGGCACCCGAGGCACTGCGCAGGCGAATCGGGGAGTCGTTGGGCCGACAGGCCGAGGTTGCCGACCGTCCAAGGGTCCGGGAATACGGCCGGGCAAGATGGCTTCCGCAAATTTTGAATATCGTGGTCCCCGCGGCTGTGGCCGCAATCGTAGTCGCGTTAGTCGTAATTCCGCGTTCGTTCCGTGGCGACGAGGTCGATTTTCTACTACGCGAGGTAGTGGCGGCGCATGTGCGTTCGACGCAGGCGTCGCATCTGACCGATGTAGCCTCAACCGATCGGCACACTGTCAAACCATGGTTCGCGGGCAAGATAGATTTCTCGCCGCCGGTCGCAGACTTTGCGGTGCAGGGGTTCAAGCTGGTTGGCGGCCGGGTCGATTACCTCGATGATCGCACGGTGGCGGCGCTCGTCTATCAGCACGGCGCGCACGTAGTCAACGTGTTCATCTGGCCGACAGATGAATCAGAGCGTGCCCCCGTGATGACGACTCGCAGCGGCTACAACATCGACCGCTTCATCCACGCCGGCATGAATTACTCGATCGTCTCCGACATGAGCGCGGACGAGATGCAAAAACTAGCAGCTCTACTAATTAGTTGATCCCTCGGTGGTCGCGGGCCGGGACGCCCCGCGCCACTCCTGCAAGCATCGTCTTTCTGTCGCGTTCACCTTCCTTCTCAGGGAGGGGATTTTGTTGGTGTTGACAGTCATCGCAACTTAGGCTAATATTCCATGCATGATGACTTACGAACAATTCGACCGCGCCTTTCCTACTGACGAAACCTGCAAGGAATACATCGTCAGGAAGCGTTGGCCCAAAGGCGTTAGCTGCCCGCGTTGCGGAGCCACTGAGAAGGTCTACGCGCTCAAGTCCAAGCCGTTCAGTTGGACTTGCTGCAACAAGGATTGTGGCGCACGTGCGGGCTATCGCTTCTCCGTGACCACCGCGACCATCTTTCAGGACACCAAAGTCTCTCTGCGGATATGGTTCAAGATCGGCTATCTGATGATGACTGCAAAGAAGGGCATGAGTTCGCTACAGGTTCGCCGCGTCATCTTCGGCGAGAATTCGGGAACCGACTGGCGTACCGCGTGGTACATCTGCCATCGCTGGCGCGCAGCTATGCAAGGCGACGTGTTGCCCCTGACCGGCGAAGTCGAGATCGACGAAACCTTTGTGGGCGGCAAGGCGCACAACATGCACGCGAAAGAGCGCAAGGCAGCCGCGCTCACTGGCATCAAGGGAAAGGTCGCCGTCATCGGCGCTATCGCTCGTAAGGGTATGGTCGTTGCCAAAGTCATCGAGAACACAGACACCAAGACTCTTGATGGTTTCGTACGCAAGACTGTCGCGCAGAACGTAAAGCTGGTTGCGACCGACGAACACTCCGGCTACCGGCTCTTGGGCCGCGACATGAATCATCGCGTGGTCCGTCACGGACAGGGCGAGTACGTGGTTGGCTCCGCACATACAAATTCGATTGAGAGTTTTTGGAGCCTGTTCAAGCGCGGCATCATGGGCAGCTACCACAAGGTGAGCAAGGATTATCTGCCGCTGTACGTGAACGAGTTTTCATGGCGTTTCAACAACCGCAAAAACCCGAACGCCTTTGCCGATCTGATTACGACGTGCGGTCGCTAGCCCTGCGAACATTCCGGCGCTAAAATATCGGGGTGCCTTCCACAAAGCGCATCGCCCGACCGGCCCGCAAAAAGCACGTCTTAAGCGAGAAGCAGCGCGCAAGCGACGAGAAGCTAAGAGACGAATTGCGGAATTTCGATCTAAGGAAATTCGATAAGGCTTTGGAAAAGGCGATCAAAACAGCTAGATAGTTCGGCCTGTCGTACGCAATCGCCGATCTTCTTCTTGAACTTTCCCTAAATCGACGTGATCGATAGTTTCGCGTAGCGCCCTAACTTGGCGAATCAGCGCTCGCCTGATTCCCTCATGTCCGAGTTCATATTCGTGTGCAGTCAGTGCGCCTGCCTCCCGGAATAGTGCGATGTATCGTGATTCGGGCTGGACGTAGTGCGCCATGTCGAGCACAGTTTGCTCTTCCCATGTTCGGCTTTCGATCATGCTGATGTTCGTCGTGTGTTTGAGCAGCCTCTGCGCAAGATCAATCCTTTCTTCCAGCATCTCGATAAATGCTTCGGCTCTTGCGGAACTCGGAACGGGCCAGTGCAGCCACAGCAATATTCCGAACGCCAACACTATCACGGCGATAGGGAAATACGGCGAGAGAACAAACGGTCGAAGAATAGATAGCCATGGAGCCATTGCTACAAAATCGTCTTTTGCCCGTCGAAGAAGGTCGAAAGCATCAAGCAGCCTAGGTACATAAGAAAGTACGATTGCAATCGCGGCGATGATCGCATCGCGGATCGTAATCGCGCGACGCAAGGTCCGATAAATGCGGAACGACACTCGCGCAGCATACTAATTGAGTCTCGCACGCTACCAGCGCGACGTTATTGTCTTTCTCTGACTCGTTGCGCCAGTGTCTGCATGAAATCACGCACTCTAGTCAGCGCGTTCAACGCTTCCGGCGCGTTATAGGGCAGTCGCGCGTGAGCAACATCTTTGCGCCAGATTTCATTCAGATAGTCAGCCTGACTCGCCAAATCCGAAAAGAACTTTAGGTCTGCGGCTTTCTTTGGTCCTCTGCCTTTTTTCTGCTGAAGTGCTTTCACCTTCGCGGCGAGTGCGCCGCAAATCGGCCCCCATTCGGAATAATCCAAAGGCCGCCCACTGACACGCGTGATTCGTAAGTGGCGCGCCAGTGTGCGCATGGCTAGCTCACCAGCGCGCATCGAATGGAACACGCAAGCCGTGTCATTCTCCGTCGCATAGCAGTTACCTGCTGCGGTAACGTCGGCACGCGCAGAAGGAAAAGCCTCAAACACCGGCTCTCCAAAAAGCTTTGGTCTTTCGTGATATTCGACTTTTTCCGGCTCCGGAAACAAAACCCTACGTTCCGTCAAATCGTCTTCAAGTGCCTCATTCAATGCGCGTACTTCCGCACCAACACGCGCTGTGTAGTCTGACGGAGGCTTGGGTAAGTTTGTGGTGGTCTTAAAGTAATCGGCAAGTCGAATCAGACGATCCTTAGTGCGCTTTAATTTTAGGTGAAAGGCCTGTTCGATCAATGGATTGATACCGTCTTGCAAAATCTTTTGAAGTTCAGCTTCTACTAAAGCCAAAGTCGTTGAGTCGTTTGGGGCAGTCAAAATGAGCCGCTCAAGTTGCGACAGCATCTTGTGAATCCTAACGAAGAAACTGCCGTAAAGGACGATCACGAGAAAAACGCTCCCAGTAGTGCGGCTACTACTCGAAAGCTTCTCTGCGCTAGTATCGGATTTTGAGCCAGCCTGAAATTCATGCTGACATTTCAGCACATTTTCATGTGACTGTCGATTGCAACAAAATCCCCTCTCAGGGAAGGGGTTAAGGGTTAGGTCGTTTCAACATCCGCCGGCCGAAGAGGAAGCGTTGCGCACCGGTTGCGATCTCCAGCGCAGTCATCACGTAGCACAGGGTCGGGCCGACGGGCCGCAGAACTGCGATTGATGAGATCGCACCCAGCACTACGAAAAATATCAATGCTTCGGTCCGCTCCAGAATGCCGGGCGGGTAGTCGATCAGTTTCGGGCCGTGTCTTTCGAGCGCGGCGCCCACCGCGAGAAACACGGTGATGTTCACGTACCAGCTCGCGACCAGGAACAGAGCGGGCAGATAAAGCTCCCGATGCGGCCATGCGATACCGATAATTACGGCGCTCTCGACCACGCGGTCCGAAACCAAATCCGATATGCCGCCGAGCAGCGTCGGCGCCGCCTGCTGGCGCGCGATAGTGCCGTCGATCGCATCGAGCGCGGCGCTTATCGCCAGCAGCACGATGCCCCATCCGGGTTCCTGCCGGGCGAACGCTATTCCAGCGCAGACTCCCGTCGCAGCAGCAAGCGCGGTCGCGGCATCGGCGTGCACCCGGAGCCGGCTGAGCGTTTTCGCTGCGGAAGACTGAATGCGAAGGACATTGGAATTTTCGCCAAGGATCTTATCGAGCATCGCGGTTCTCGCAGGATGACGAGTCGACGAATTACTGCCCTATCGCTAAAGCCGGGTCTGCTAGTCGACTGCCGCCAGTTCCTCCAGGGTCATCCCGCGCGTCTCGGGCGCATAGATCCAGACCAAAACCGCGCCGATAAGCGGTCCGATCGAGACGACCGCGACCGCGTTGCCGAGACCGCCGAGCGATTTGGAGAGCGAGCCGATTATCGTGGGCGTAAGCAAAGCGGTGATCTGTCCCAGCACCTGGACCGTCAGGCTGTACGACGTCGCGCGGATTTCGGTGGGGAACAACTCAGTGGAATAAGTGGCCGTGGCGGTGCGCGCGCCCTGAAAAGCGAACACGGTAATGACCAGGGACAGTAGCATCGCGCCGTGTGTCGAGGTCTGGAAGAGCGCAAGAATCGCGAAGGCGCCGATGACGTAGGCGACGCTGGTAGTCACCTTGCGACCGACTCGATCGAGCGACCATCCGGCGATCAGGTTGCCGAACGTACCGACCAGATACGCGAGGACGATTGCGTGGCTGATCTGGGTCGAGGTCCAATGCTGGTCGCGTTTTGCGTACAGGCTGAAAAAAGTCACCGCGGGACCGCCGACCAATCCGACGCAGTTCCAGAGCAGCGCGACCAGCAGAACCCGCCCGCGGTAGGGACCGAGCAGCGGTTTAATCGCAAGCTTCACCGTCGCGAGGATTCCGGGGTCCGGCGTCTTGCTGCCTTCGCGCGCGGCGCGCAACGCTTCGAAGCGCGCAGTCTCGCGAACATTGCGTCGCAGGAACGCGACCAGCAGCAGCGGCAGAATTCCAATCAGGTACATCCCGCGCCAGCCCCATCGCGTATCCACTACGACGCCATAGAGAAAGCCGCCGGCGACCACGCCGAGCAAGCCGACCATGTTGAGCATCGCGATGCCGCTGCCGCGCGAGTCGGCGGAAAATTCCTCGCTGATCATGATGATCGCGATTCCGAATTCGGCGGAGAGAAAAAGCTGCGCGCAGCTCTGAAAAAGAGTGAACGTGCCCAGTCCCTGCGAGAGCGCGGTGAACAAAGTGAACAGCGTGTAGAAGAGGACCGTGGCCGAAACGATCGGCCTGCGCCCGACCCGGTCCGAATACATCACCAGAAAAAACGCGGCGACTCCGCCAACCCGCACCAGCGAGGCCATGTGGCCCACCGCGGCATCATCAAGACGAAACGTGCGCGCAATATCGGGCGTGCAAAGGTGAAATATGGTGACGTCGTAGCCCTCGAAGATGGTCACCGACATCAGCAATCCGAGCAGCAGCCATTGATAGCTCGAATCGCGGGTCGCAAGTCCGGCGCCCGATGCGGATGGCGCGGCAGACGGAAAATCGGGGTTGTTTTGAGGCTGGTTCACGCGGAAAATTTCAGGGACGGGACCAAACTTTTCAGATTGGTTGAGTGAGGGCAAGCGAGCCCGCCGGCGGGTAGACCGAAAGATCAGCGTCTTGTCGCACCTCGAACGCCCACCACGAAAACTCTGCGCCATAGCGCTGCTGATGCTCGTGGCGGTCTGCGTTTCGAGCGCTGCGCACGCGGCGAGTATCCTTGACCTGAGTTCGCTCAATTACGACATCCTGAGCGCCGATGGCCGCCAGACTCTGGGCCACGGCCGTTATCTGATCGATCGGCGCGTCGACGGAATCGTGCTGCGGGGTGAGAGCCATTACCTAGCCGGAGACTACGACCTCGAAACCGACACGCTCTCGGCAGGCTCTCCGACCGCGTTGCCCATCCTGGAGAAGTACGATCACGTTTTCTATTCGGCCGACGGCACGCTGACGCGCGAGTCTCACGCCAATTTCATCAACGCTTCCGGGAGCTGTATCCAGCATGGTGCCGCTGAAAGCGAAAACTCGGAGACGATCGATTTTCCGCATGACACCTGGGCGGGAGCCAGCGTGCTCATTCCAATTCAGCAATTTCTGATGGGAGGAGGCGCGGGCGAACTCGACCTGCATGTCTTCAATTGCACTTCGCAGCCGTCGGTATATGCCGTAGTGGTCACCGTCGCGCCAGAACCCTCCGGACCCGACTCGCCGCCGGGAGCCGTGCAGGTTGATGTGCGCCCGCACTTCGGATGGTACGACATGTTCATCGCGCCGTTCGTGCCCAAACTGAATGCATGGTTCAACCCCGAGCGCGGATGGGGGTTCGAGGGCGTCGCGATCGCGCGCTACTACAAAGGACCGCAGATACTCATCATGCGCAGCGCCAGCCAAAGTCCAGAGGCAGCGCGAGAAACCGTCGTCGTTCCGCCGAAAGAGCCGAAAAAGTAGCAATGAGCGCGGCTAGAGACCGTGATGGTCCATCGGCTCAAGCGGGGCGGCGCGGCTGCAGGATGCGGCGCCGCAGGATCATCACCTGCTCGCCGTTCTGATTGAGGCCGCGCGTTTCGACATAGATGATGCCGCGATCGTTCTTGCTCTTCGAGGGCGTCGTTTCCAGCACCGTTGTTTCCGAATAGAGCGTGTCGCCCGCGAACGTCGGGCCGCTGTGCCGCACCGACTCGTATTCCAGGTTTGCAATTGCGTTTTCGCTCACGTCCTTGACGCTCATGCCGACCACGGTCGAGAGTACCAGCAGTCCGTTGACGAGGCATCGCCCGTGCTGCGACTTCGCCGCATAGGCGGCATCGAAGTGCAGTGGGTTGGTGTTCATCGTCAGCAGGGTGAACCAGGTGTTGTCGAATTCGGTGATGGTGCGGCCCGGCCAATGCTTGAAAATCTGGCCGGCGGAAAAATCTTCGAAGTAGCGAATCATGATGGTAAGCGGCCTCGGTTCCGCCTGCATCGCCGATTATCCGATGCGCTCAGAAGTTGCAATTGCGGTTGAGGCGTCGAATGCGTGTGATAGCCTGCGAAGCATAATGGCCAGGCGGCGCATAAAGAAGCTGCTCATTGCGAATCGCGGCGAAATTGCATTGCGGATCATCCGCAGCGCGCGCGTCATGGGCATCGAAACCGTCGCGGTCTATTCGGAGGCCGATGCGCACAGTGCGCATGTTGCGGCTGCCGACGAAGCGCGTCTAATCGGCCCGCCCGAAGCGGCCAGGAGCTATCTCAATATCGACGCGATAATCGCGGCGGCGCACGAAACCTCGTCGGATGCGATCCATCCGGGCTACGGTTTTCTTTCCGAGCGCGCCGAATTCGCGCGCGCAGCCCAAACCGCAGGCATCATCTTCGTGGGGCCGCGCGCCGATGTGATGGTGCAGCTCGGCGACAAGGTTGCCGCGCGCAAAATCGCGGCTGCGAGCAACGTGCCCGTGGTGCCCGGTTTGGAGATCGTAGATACCTCGGCGGCGCGCGAATTTTCCCAGCGCGCCGGCTTTCCGATTCTGGTCAAGGCCGCCGCGGGCGGTGGCGGACGCGGGATGCGCGCAGTCACGTCGCTCGAAAACCTCGATGCCGCTCTGGAAGCCGCCTCCCGCGAAGCGCACGCTGCGTTCGGCGACGGACGCGTGTTCCTGGAGAAGTACCTCGCGCGGCCGCACCACATAGAAGTGCAGATTCTCGGCGATGAGTTCGGCAACGTGGTCGCGATGGGCGAGCGCGAATGCTCGATCCAGCGGCGGCATCAGAAGGTTATTGAGGAGTCGCCCGCGCCGGGACTCTCCGACGCCACGCGCTCGGCGATGATCGAAGCTGCTTTGCGGCTCGCGCGTGCCGCGGGCTACACCAACGCGGGCACGGCGGAGTTCCTGGTCGACGGAGACCAATTCTATTTCCTGGAAGTCAACGCGCGTCTTCAGGTTGAGCATCCCATTACCGAGATCCGCTTCGGATGCGACCTGGTGGCAGAGCAGTTGAAAATCGCGATGGGCGAGCGGGTCTCTGCACCGGCGGCTCCACGCGGATGTGCGATCGAATGCCGTATCTATGCGGAGGACGCGGCGCACGGGTTTCGTCCCGCGGCCGGGAGCGTGCTCGACCTGAGAATTCCCGCGGGCCCCGGCATCCGCCTCGACACGCATTTAGTACAGGGCGCGGAAGTCGGCGCGTTCTACGATGGACTACTGGGCAAGCTCATCTGCTTCGGAGCGGAGCGCGAGGAAGTGCGGCGGCGGATGGTCGCGGCGTTCGACGAGTTCGCGATTCTGGGCGTCACGAACACGGCGGGATTTCTGCGCGACGTCGTCGCGAGCGACCCGTTCGCGCGCGCGGATCTTTCGACGCGATTCATCGAGGAGTTCTTTTCCGATCCCGCCCGAGTCGATCAGGTTGAGACCGATGCCGCATTGATCGCCGCGGCGCTGGCGGCGGAAATTCCCGCCCTGGCTGCCACGGGCATCAATGCGAGTGTCAACGGGGCATCACGCTCGCCGTGGACGGAACTTGGTGGCTTCGAGCTGTGGAGGCGGCTGTGAAGCTTCGTCATTCCGCCGACAATCGGGAATTCGATATCGAGATTGCCGCTCGCGATGGTGCCGCGCTCAGCGTGCGAATCGACGGTCGCGAAGTTTCAGCGCGCTTTGAACCGATCGCGGGTGGCGGCGGGATTGTCACAATCGCAGACCGCCGCTTTCGTATCGCGAGTGCGCGGCGCAAGGACGCGATTCTGGTCGCGGTGGGGCCAAGGACGTTCGAGTTCACTCGGGTCGAGGAAGGAGCCCGGCGCGGAGCGCACGGATTCGCCGCCGCGGAAATTACGGCGCCGATGCCCGGGAAAGTTCTGCGCGTGATGGTCAAGGAAGGCGATAGCGTCGAGGCAGGTCAACCACTGGTAGTGCTCGAAGCGATGAAGATGGAAACCACGCTGGCGGCCGAGAGCGCCGCGATCGTAAAGCGAGTGCCCGTCAAAGAAGGCCAGATGGTCGATCACGGAGCGCTGCTGGTCGAACTCGCTCCTCCCGCAAACGCTTGAACCAATCGACTGTGTCATTCATATCAGGCATGTTGGGCGCTCTTTCGACGAGCTACTAGTACTACTGTGTCATAAAAATACTTTAGGCGCTGGTGTGGTGCCACACCAGGGGCAAGAACGCAGCGCCGCGGTAAGCAGGCGCGCATGGCAGATTCGAAAGGTGGTAATCGAAGCAGGATTGTGCCGTTCAGGACGCACGGGCGGCGCCTCGGGGGCGGAAGCCTCTGGGTAAGCTAGCGGGGTGCAGTAAGTCAAAAGGTGCTGGGGGGGGAAGCCGAGCGCGCTCGGCGGCCAGAAAGGCATAGGCGGCGATGCATAAAGCGCCGTGGTGGTGAAACCCGCGCCAACCCCGGCCTTCGTAATGATCCAAGCCGATTTCGTCT
>JBKQNE010000034.1:0-10110 GCA_052146355.1 Binataceae bacterium (SeqCode)
CCCAAAGGGGCCGCGCCCCCCTTCACCTGATTTCCTGGAAGCCTCAGCCCCCTGCGCGCACCGGGCGGAACGGTCGCCGGATTTCGCGGCGATTAGGTGCCGGTTGACTCTATGGGCACCGAGCGAAATAGTCCGGCCCTCAAGGGGGCTAGCGTCCTGTCGAGGATGGCTCAGTCTATGGGACGTGAACTTACGGATTGGCACCTATTTCTTGCACATCTATCAGGTCTTGATCGCGCTGCAAGACCTAATCGGCATACCACCGCCGCCGAGTGGGAAAGGTGCGTGGTACGGCGGCGGTTTAGGACAGCCCATTGGGACTCTTCCCGAAATCGAGACAAAGCCTTTACGCAAGCTAACCATTGATGAACTCGCCAACAGTCTCGCGCTGATTAGCCGTGATGCCAGCGAGTTAGACTTGAGTCACACCGCGGATCGTCTGACACACATTACCGAGTATGTGTCCAAGCAGGACCGCGTAGATTTTGTTGGGGACCAACGGCTGAAAATTGAGATCGAGATTCTGGAACAATCCTTGATCGATGACTTAAAGAAACAGCGAATCTTTTTACCTGACCGAGAGAAGTTTCTTAAGTACTACAACAAGAGTTATGGCGATGAAGTCGATAACGCCTTTCCTCAAGCCGTTCCCGAGATTAGGTCAGCCGCAAACTGCTACGTTTACGACGAACCTACTGCCAGCGTGTTTCATAGCATGCGAGCGGCGGAGTATGGATTGCGTGCCCTAGCCCGCCGCGTTCTCGGGTCACGCACGAAATTCGAGAAGCTGGAATGGGGGCCGATCATTCGGGATCTAGGCAGTAAGATTGAAGCGATGAATGCGCCCAGAACCCCAGGTACGCCAAAGACCAAACCCAAACGAAATAGGCAAAAGCTTCTTGACTTTTATTCCGATGCTCGCGCGCAATGCGTGTACTTCAAAGGCATACGCGACGCAGCGATGCATACTCGCGCGAACTATGAAGGCACGGACGCGCTCAAGGCGTTAATTCATGTCGAAGAATTTATGGCGCTGCTCGCCAAGAACGGCCTACGCTTTCCTGTGAAATTATCGACCAATTGACTCCGTGTGCCTTCGGGGTACTCTTTCGATCTAAGAGGCAGGTAGATGGCGGAGAAACAAAAACCCTTTCCAGATGTCGTAAAAGTCGCAGCTCGGATATTGAAGCATCCAGAAACCGCGACACGACAAGACGCACAGAGAATGGCGGCTCGAATTATGGACGACGAAAAGAACGATCCAGAGCCGCACAAACAAGTCGGAAGGAAACTAAATCCGCGCAACCGCGCAGCGGAAATAGCGAGATTGCTAAGCGAGTAGGTCCGTTGAGAGAAGCGCGACACGCGGGATGACGATAATTCCGTTGCCCTGAACATTCACGTCATCATTGGGTACCCGAGATGCGGAGCGATGGTCTTTGACTTCGCATCTTCGGCAATCACGTAACCAACCGACGCGCATTCGAGCGATCCGATTTCCGGACGTTCCGGGAAAAGATACCCAGCCCGCCTTTGTGTTTGCGGCTTGGCACTTGAAACCTTATGTAGCGCGCGCATGGCGCGATCGAATTTCGTCATGTCCGCGGTTTGCAGTTCTTTGCGCGCGGCGAAAGCATCAAGGACAATTATGCGCCGCCCGGTAGCCCGCCTGTTCCGCAGCGTCGTCTACACCTAGTGGCCTGATGTGCTCCTTGCACGCGGCGACGACGCCGCCATTGAATGAGAGCCTGACATAAAGATGAGACGAGTGGGGATCGTCATACAGGCTAAAGAAAATATCACGAGTACAACGATCATCAGCCCGGCAGCCCACGCAACCCTGGCCGATTCTCTTATAAGACTGAGGTCTCCACTGGGTCTAGTCCGGTCACTTTGGAAAATAACGTCGGCATCCGGGACCAGAGCGACACCCAGGGCCCAGCCTATATTCCCGATTGTCGGTTCGAGTATGAAAGACCAGGCGAACGCGCCGGATATCTTCCTTCCCGAGTATGCAGAGAGCAACTCGCTCATGATACCTATTGCAACCGGTACGATGCTCGCTGCCACCGCCAGCCCTATGGCGATCCTTTGCCAAGCGTGACGGCACCATCCACGATCAACTGCAAGCCCTCCCAAATATCCGCTCGGGACGGCGCACGTCAGCAACCACGAGAAAAACGCTAAGCTGACTACCACCTCAGCCTCTATAGACCCGAACTGAGTAAGTCCGGGCGTAGGAGGAACCGTCTTAGACGTTTGGTTTATGAGAAAGATGGTCGGTACAGTAAAGTAAACAAGGCCGACCAATATTGCAGCATAAAGGCCGTACGTTCTCGCTTTTCGAGGCGCTGTACGCAGACCATAGAGCCAAGAAAAAGTGATCACACTCGGGCCGACTAACGAAAACACGAGTTGCTCGATGCCGTTCAGGCCACGCTGCCTGATGGTCTCACCGAGATACTCGTGTAATAGGCCATCGCTGACACTCACCAAGACGATGACAGCTAAGGAAAGCATCCTCACGAGAAGCTTTTCACGTCTCTTTGAAACTGCGCCGTCCAGAGGCGATATTCTTATTCGCGAAAGGAGCGGCTCGATTACAATTAGAATGCCAATCGACACAAGAACAATCGTCACGGCCGTTCGCACCTTTTGGAGCGCCGGAAGGGCTATGAATGACTTAATCGACTGGTAGAGCAGTGTGACGAAAAGCGAGGAAAGACCCGCATATAGCGACAGCCTAAGGGACGATTTAGGTCTCATCCATTTGGTTGCGCCGCTTGCTTCGTCGTCGGATGGTTTCCATTCGTCACCGGGCTCTGGATTCTTCTTTTCCGAGTCTTCGGCTGAGTTCATCAGGCAGAACCAAAGGGAATCACTCTGCATTCTTCCATTCTCAGGTTGCCGCTTCTTTTGCTTTGCACCGTCGCGCGAATCGCTGTTTCTGCGTAGGGTAGTGCGGGCGCGTTTTCAGTTCTAAACCGAGAAGCTCCGTCGCATTCTCACCAAGGGCCTGGGATTGTCGCAAACTGTGCGACGAGCCGTAGGCTCCGATTTGATGGATCGCGATGCCTACCGATTAGCGATGGTACCATTCGTAACTGTGACAACGGAGATTATGGGCGGGTAGCGTTGCCTGCCGATAGGCCACAGTTGGTCGCTAACCCGGTTGCAGCATTGGCTTGTGAAAATTTAGGTCTGTGTAAGTCAGCGTTGAGAGACGAGACGCTCAATCAGGCTGACCTGCTTCGCTTCCACCCAGGTCGCGCGCCATTGGTCCAGCGCCTCGGGCTTCGCCCGTCACGACTAGCGCTGCTTCAACTTCGCTCATTGGTCGCCCCCGATACTGGTGGGCAGGCGGCACGTGCGATTCCCGCCGCGCCTCTCGATCGAAGGGGTGAGAGAGACGGCCGGGAAACTTGCTCGGGGTTCCCGAACCGTGGAGTCGATTAGAAATTGCGCCTCGCGTTAGTCCGCCTTAAGGTGCTCGCCAAATCGTTTTCCCATCCGTGCCGAAAAGCGTAATCGCACTCGGCCCCGTGTTCTCCGTTGCGCCAGTGTTAGGTGTTACAAGCGATTCTGCTCCGAAAACCGCGCGAGCCTTTCCATTTTCGTCATTGAGAGTCAGTGAAGGGCCGTCCTTATCGGTCGAAACGATGGCGCGCGCCTTCTCGTTTTCGTCGCCAAGCGCAAGCGCGGTGCCGTCCTTACTGTTCGAGAGGTTGGCGCGCGGCTTCCCATTCTCGTCATACAGCAACAACGAGGGGCCGCTCCTAACAGCCACCAGCTCGGCGCGCAGTTTCCAATTTTCGTCAAAGAGCGATAACGAGGAGCCGTCCTTAATGGTCGCAAGAACGGTGCGAGGTTGCCCATGTTCATTCCGGAGTGCGAACAAGGGGCCGTCCTTATCCGTCGAAAGGTCAGCGCGCAGCTTCCTGTTTTCGTCCATTAGCGACAACGAGGGACCGTCCCCTGAGACGTCGAGGCCGACGCGCGGATTTCCATGTTCGTCCAAAAGCTCCAAGAAGGGGCCGCGCTCGTTGACTCCCAGCACGATGCGCTGGTTGCCGTGCTCATCGACAACGATAAGTTTTCGGACATCAAGCGATGCGGGGGCCGGACTGGCAGCGCGCGCCTTATCCATCCCCCTGACGTCGCTCAAGACGATCGTCGCGGCAAGCAGAGCCAGCATCGCAGCAGCGCCGCCCTTCCACAGCCTTGCTTCGCGCTCCAAGTACGCTACCCGCTCTTCGATCGCATCGATGCCGTTTTGGCTCATGGACGGTTTCCTCCTGTCTAGGTGCGGCTGTATTTTATGATCGTATTCATAATGGCCCCAGTCGGAAACGACGCCACTTGATTTAGAACACCGGTCTGTCTCCCATTGCCCGCCATTAGAAATAAGCGCGGAGATCTAGCCAATGATTGAAACTGCCGATCGATTTGTCGTTCATTTTGACGTCTTAGGCTTTAAATCTTTGTTAGAGAAAAACCAGGGCAGGGCCTGGCATACAATCCAGCAAATCTATGAGGCTCAGAAAAAGAGTTTTGCCTTGGAGGTTCAGTCTCTCGAGGATGGAGCGATCGTCAAGAATCGAATCATACCAGTCGTGTTTTCTGACACCATTTTGGCATTTACGCGCGGCAGTACGGATGCCGACGTTAAGGCAATCGTTTATCTGAGTTGTGAACTCTTCTTCGCCGCCCTTCACGCGGGGATCCCGATCAGAGGGGGAATCGCGTACGGCAGATTGACTTGGGATGAGGAACGTAAGCTGTTTGCGGGAGCTCCGGTAGTACGCGCTTACGAACTCGGCGAAACTGCACAGTGGCTCGGAATCGTAGTAGATCCGATGGTCCAACTAAGAAGTAGGAAGCTCGCCATTCGAGTCACAGAGGAAATATTGCTCATTGAACCTTGGATCGTGCCTCTGAAGGCTGGAAGTGAGAAGCGACCCGCAGTCAACTGGCCGGCATCGCACCGACGGAAGCTGAAGGTAAAACCTCCGCTTTCCATTCAAGACTTCTATCAGATTTTTGAGCCGAGCTTCGGCCCCTTCGAGTCGCTGAAGCCGAACGATCAAGTGAAATACGTGAACACTTTGGATTTCTTCAACACGAAAATTGAGCCGTTCAAAGACGAACCCTTCGGCCTCGCCCAAGTGGTCAAAACAAAGGGGGACAACCCACTGTGATTTCGAGAAGATCACAGAAAGAGATTTCCTTGGTGATCTCAGTCACGTGAGCAAGCTCTTGTTCGCGGTATGTCAGTGATCGTAGCGTTTTTTCCACGCACCGTAGAGAATCTCTAATTCCTTCCATATGTCCTGACGATTGGCATCTCCTCGATGTTCATTGATCCAGTACTGGAATGCCTCCCATAGCCGGATCACCAAACCACTAAACGCGACCGCGGTCGTTTCCTCATTGACGTGCCCGACCCTCACGGCGATGGCTAATTCCTCAAGAAAACTAAGTAGACTTCTAGCGTGCGCCGCAAGGTTCTCGTCCTTCTTCATGAGGTTGCTCACCTCGTGGGCGTCTTTTGTCTTTTGAAATACTTCGAGAGCTGCACGGACGGCCTTGCGGATATCGAAAAATTCCGGGCTATTGAAGCGAGCCATCAAGGCGAATGCTTCTTGTTGTTTCTGCTGCTCCAATTGGAGCGATAGCGATCTGCCGACGTAGAAGGCGCCAGCGACGCCCCCAGCGGCGGTTACGGCAAGCGCTACGAATGTGATTCCGTCTCGGTACGTTGGAAATTCAAAAAACGCGAAAGAAAATGCCAGAACGAGCAGCAGTGAAGCGCCAAAGATTCCCGCGCTGATTGGTATGTTGAGCCTGAAAAGCCGCCCAACCCGCTTTATTTCCTTCAGTGTTTCCTGGGCCATCGGCTTACCTATAACCAGCAGGGAGTGTTATGACGCAACGCCTGTCGTCCCGCCAGGACGCGGAGCGTTGGTGGCAACGCCCTTGGCGTTCTCGAGGTGACGTCTGTCCTGAAATTCTGATTTATTGTGGAAATGAAAAGCCACTACGAACATTTGACGCCCCGAGCTTTTGTTCTGAGGCGCCTTTGCGTACATCGCGACGCGGTTCACGTCACCAGTCACAGGTTCAAGAAATGCTACTTGAAATTGTCGGTTTCTGTTTTAGCTCAAAGAGAAACCGACAATTGAGAAAACCCTATACATTTCAAGTACTTATGTTGGGCGTTTTAACGTTTTGCCCGTGGGCCTCGGTTCTTCTTGACAATATTGGCCTTCTGCCAGGCGACGTAATCAGCGGGCGTCATCGAGCAGGTGGATCGGCGAACGGAGAAAGGCCACCCTTTGACCGCCACGCCTTCGGCGTCGTAGCGCGCTCGATCGCATTCGCGCTGACGAAGATGTTGCGGCGCCGAAACGCGGCGGGACTTTCCTCGCGCAGTACAGGCTTCAGAAGCTCCCCTACTGAATCGGGGAAATGCGGCTCTTTCAAAAATCGCGACGAGGCTTGGGTCCACGCAGGTATGGGAAGTCCCGCCAATCCCGCGAGATGTTCCACCACGGCTGCGAGATAGGCATCGTAGACAGCCTTTCCCGTCGTGGCTGGGGCCGAGCTTATCATCGCCGCACGCTCAGACTGCGTGCCGCGATAGAAGTGATCCAACCATTCTGCCAACGCGAACCTGAGCCGGTCGCCTTTTGCAAGAACTGCGGCTACTTCGGCAATGGGAAACATCGGAACGCAACGAAAGCGCCTTTGATTCGAGGCTGTCTGCGCTCCGCTAGCTCGATTATACCGAACTCAACACTCGCGGTTGAATACGGTACCGCCGGCGGCAAAATCTTTCGGTCCCGGTTTGCCGCGAGCAGTCTCAGTACTTCCCGCTGACAGTGGTTTACCGGCATAGGTCCCCGGCCAGGGTCTCTTTCATGGCACTACTCGAAGCTCAGTTCGACGTGACTGGTGCGCGATTGCTGGGTGTACCGGGGCGGATCCTGCGAACTTGGCCGGCCGCAGTGTCCAACGCGACAACGCCTGCGATTCCCACTCCAACAACCTTGATGCGTCCGTTACCGATGGTTGCTTCGTAGTCAGTGTGATGGTGGCCGTGAACGACAAGTGTCACGCCCATCTTTTCGGCAAGCTCGTCGATCGCCGCAACGCCGTGGCGGTGGCTCGATGGCGCTTCATGACAGACCAGGACATCCGCGTGCTCGCCCCACAGCGCCTCGTAGTCCTCCCAGAAGATAGCGTCCCGCAAACCCAGCGGAATTTCTTTCACTCCACGCGGCTGGCCCTCTAGCCACGCCTTGCGAGTCAGTGCCCCGGCCCGCTTATCGGCAGGTATACTGGGGTCCGGCTTCCACACCCGACCTTTGAAGACGCCGCCGAGTCCTGCGATCCGAACTCCAGCAATGACTCTGACTTGAGCGTGTAGATTGCGCTCACGCAGTGGCGGCTCGCATCGAAAGAGACGGTAGTAGTACTCGATCCCGTCGGTGTCGTGATTGCCATGGATCCACCACACCTGTGTGCCGACTTCGGTGAGCGCCTCAACTTCGCGCTCCAATGGGAAAC
This sequence comes from Binataceae bacterium (SeqCode), assembly GCA_052146355.1. Taxonomy (GTDB): domain Bacteria; phylum Desulfobacterota; class Binatia; order Binatales; family Binataceae; genus JAFAHS01. The sequence goes on from JBKQNE010000034.1 coordinate 7,570, forward strand.
GGAGATCGAAATCCCCGAGAAACACCGCTGCAGCTGGGCGTAAGGGCGCAACCTCCACTGACACCGTCGTCGTCAGCCCGTGCGGGTCGCCGACGAACAAGATCGCATCCCGGTAATCTTGCGAGAGTGCATCCATAGACGTGCTCCATACGGTAGCCGCGAGTCATGCATCTGACGGGTCCTAATGCCGCATCGCCCTGAGTAATGCCCGCGCCACGACATAGCTCGCGTCTGCCATACACATTAGCGCGATCGCGACCGCGAGGAACCTGACTCCGAGACGACTCTCTCGCGTCGCCACGAGTGCGCAGGCGCATAGCCAGCCGACTGCGGCACCGTGAAGTGCGTCACGAAAAGCGAACCACAAGCGCTTCGCCGCGTTAGGTGCAGTTTTCGGCTCGAAAGGAACTCTGTTGGCATCGAGCCAATAACGAGACGGATGACGCGGCGTATCGCGTGTCACGGCCGGCGATATTGTTAACGCGCTCATTTCATGGCTCGTGTTGGTGATAACTGCCGTTCGGCGCTCGCCAGCTCGCGCACGAGCAAGCGCGCGACGATCGTTGACAGGTCGACGTGCTCATAGCCTTGCTCTTCCGCACGAGTATTCATTTGCTCGAATCGATTGAGGATGTCAGTCGGCAACAACAGTTTTACCGATTTCGTTTCTGGTGCGATTGATTTTTTTCTGAACTTCATCTCTCACGTCCTCCTTCGTTCTTACCCACTAGCCGTTACATTTCGGTTTCGTGTTCCATGCGATCCTGGCAGCGCCCAATGACAGTTGAGGCTATGAATCCAGTTGTTTTGTAAGCGGGCATACCGACTCACCACGGTGTAGTGCAGCCCAGACCAGACAACCACGGAAATGCTGCGCGTTCGCTGGCGTTTCCCAGCTCCGCGCGTAATACGCGATGAAGTGCGGTCCATGCGCTCGGACGGGGAATTCTGTAACGAATTCAAGCCGCTTATGAGATGTCGATGTAGTTCAGAACAATGCATGATGGCGAACTACACTTTTCAGTCACATTCCCAATTTGAACTCGAAGTCGAGCGTGGACTCTTTTTGCTGCGGCTTGGACATCGATGTGAGCGTGTTTTCGATGGTGACGGGCTTGTGTTCCGCCTCTGGCGGCTGCTGAGATAGCTCGCCGAGATCACATGCGGCCGAATCCCTGGTCACGATTACTTCTGTTGATCCGCGCGCTCGGCTTAGCGCCACGTAAGCGGCTTCCCGGCGGGGCACCGAACCGCTGTCGATCATGGCGATGCAATGTTCGACGGTGGCACCCTGGGACCCGTTCACGGTGGTGGCGTATCCGTAATCGAACATCGAGTATTCTGCGGTGTTGATCATCACGCGCCGGCCGTCGTCGAGGCGCGCCGCGAACGCCGGTTCCCCCTCCACCAGCCCGATCGTTTCCACGGTCGCGAGATCGCCGTTTCTAACCTCAAGCTCTCGCTTATTTTTTCTGAAAATAATGCGTTCCCCCTCGCGGACTTCGCGCGTTCCCACCCGGTGTCCGTGTGCATTTGTGACAGCGATCTCGACCGCAGGACGGGGGAGCTCGCCGCGCGAAATCAGCTTCGCCCGAGCGAGATCATTAAGCGCGCGCACATCGGCGCGGGTCGCAGCAACTATCAACGTCTCCCCGGGCCGTTCGCGCGAAAAATGAACCTCCCATTGCGCAATCGCGGCTTCGCGAGCTGCGTCCCGATCGGTGGCGATGTGAAGTTGGCCGTGGGCGGCGAAGCCTTGCAGCGCTTCGCGGGCGCGCCCATGACGCTGAGCTTCCGCAGCATCGCGCGCCCACGGTTCCCGCTGTCGAAGTACCGTCGCGATCTCGGCAGCACCGTGCCTTTCAAGTGCGACACGGAACGCGGCACCGGGGCCCACGCTCGGCAGCTGCGCGGTGTCCCCAATCATCACCAGTTTCGCCCCCGCCACGTGTACGCGCTCCACCAGGCGCGCGGCCGCACGGCTATCCAGCATCGCCGCCTCGTCGACCAAAACCAGCGTCTCGGGGCCGAGCGTTTTGGCCGCCGCATGGATGCGGCCCGCGCGATCCTGCCAGGGTTCCAGGTCACCGAGCAGGCGGTGGACGGTGACCGATTCGATCCCGCTTCCCTCTGCCAGAGAGTGCGCTGCCTTTGCGCTCGGGGCAGCTCCCAGGACCTCGAATCCGGCGGTCTCAAAGGCTTCTCGAATGGCCCAAGCCGCAGACGATTTGCCGGCCCCGGCGTGGCCCTGGATGAGCTTGAGATCACCCGTGGCGGCTACATACTTGACCGCCTGGATTTGTTCTTCGTTGAGGCTGAAGGCCTTGGCCATCTCCAAGGCGCCGAGAGCGTGCGCCACCGTTTGCTCATCGACTGCATGATCTTGACGCGCCGCGAGCTCCGCGAGTTGCGACGCGGTCTGCTTTTCAAGCTCAAAAATCTCGCTCGTCGTGTAGATTTCGCGCGCCTTGTCGAGCGCGATGACGTGTTCGTTTTCATTCAATGCCTTGTCCGTGGCCTTTACGATTTCACGCGCGCCCA
>JBKQNE010000035.1:0-14001 GCA_052146355.1 Binataceae bacterium (SeqCode)
CGACCAAGTCGCGAGCGCGGGCGAGGGGCGCGTCGATCCTGCTTTGTCAGGCGAAAGTCTCTGCGAAGTACGCCTACGAGCGAAGGTCAGGGCTTGGGTCGAATCGTTTTCGGTTCCATCAGCTCGATGCGATTGCCGAATGGATCATCTACGTACACGCGCTCGTAGCCTTCGAGCGGTTCGTCATCCACGACTTTGTGGCCCGCCTGCTTCAACGCCTCCACCAGCGCCGGCAGATCCTCCACGAGAAACGCAGGATGCGCTTTGCGCGCGGGAGCGAATTCCTTTTCGACGCCCAGATGTACCTTGAGCGCGCCGCGCTCGAACCAGCATCCACCGCGCCGCGCCAGATGAGGCGGCTTGGGATGCTCGCGGATCCCGAGGATGCCCGCATAAAAGGCGCGCGCTTCGGCTTCGCCCCCGGCAGGCATCGCGAGCTGCACGTGATCGATCGATGTGACCTTCATCGCCGTGGCGTGAGATTCACAATGAGGTTCAGTCCCGCGCGAGTAAAGTGGGCCGATCTCGGCGCGCCGATGTCGGTTGTTTCACCTGAGAGGCGCAGGCTAAGTTAGGTTTTTCGTACTGTGAAGCCCTTTTTCATCTACAACACGCTTTCGCGTAGCGTCGAGGAATTCAAGCCGCTGAATCCCCCGGTGGTGACGTATTACTCATGCGGCCCGACGGTCTACTTGCCGCAGCATCTCGGCAATCTGCGCGCCTATTTATGCTGGGATTTTCTGGGCAGGGCGCTGGAACTCAACGGTTATCGGATTCGTCACGTAATAAATGTGACCGACGTGGGCCACATGACCTCTGACGAAGACGCCGGCGAAGACAAGATTGAGAGGACCGCGCGTGCCGAAGGCAAGTCGCCACTCGAGATCGCCAACCACTACCTGACGATGTTCCAGCGCGATCTGGCGGCCCTCAATGTGGAAGCGCCGGAGGTCTGGTGCCGTGCGACGGACCATATCGCCGACATGATCGCGCTTATCGAACGTATCCTCGCGGTCGGCATGGCCTACGTCACCCCTTCGGGCGTTTATTTCGACGTCGAGAAATATCGCGGCTCGAACAAAATCGGCAGGCTTTCGCGCCAGAGCCTTGATGAACAGAACGCGGAGCAGCGGCTCGAGCATTCTCCCGACAAGAAGAGCCCGCACGACTTCGCCCTGTGGGTCCTGAACCAACCCCATCACATGATGCAGTGGGACAGCCCCTGGGGACGTGGGTATCCGGGCTGGCATATCGAATGCTCCGCGATGTCGATGCGGTACCTGGGTGAGACCATCGATATTCACACCGGCGGAATGGATCTCATACCGATTCATCACGAGAACGAGATCGCGCAGTCCGAAAGCGCGACTGGCCATCCGTTTGTCCATTGTTTCGTTCACAACGCTTTTCTGGTTGGCAAAGGCGGTCTGAAGATCAGCAAAAGCAGCGGTAAGTTTCCGCTGCTCGAAGAGCTAGTTAAGGAAGGAATCAATCCTCTGGCTTTTCGTCTTTTCTGCTTCAGCTCCAAGTATAGGTCGGAGCTAGCACTGAGCGAGGAATCGATCCGATCTGCAGAGAAAACGCTCTATTATTTCTGGGGATTTACATCTACTGCTGACGGGGACTCACCAGACAGTGCTTGGACCTCAGACTATTTAGAACGCTTTATCCAAGCGTTGAACGATGACTTAAACACCCCCGAGGCTCTAGCCGTCGCGCTAGAGTTGGTCGGCAAAGCATACCGTGACGGCGACCATCGAATATGGAACACGCTAAAGACTCTCGATCGTGTTTTGGGAATCCGTCTTGAAGAGCAGTACACTTTTCTCCACAGCGCTAAGCCCCCCTCTGACATTCAGGCTTTAATTGACGAACGAACGGCCGCTAGGCAAAAAAAAGATTTCAAACGCTCAGACGAAATTCGTCAAATTCTTGGCGCGCTAGGTTGGAAGGTAAAGGACCACTCTAACGGAACGTCCTTATATGAGCCCTTTTGGAACTAGATGGTGCTCCTTGAACGGTACTGCCATGCTTTCTTACAATCGCGCCTTGGCGTAGCATCGGCCCGCGCGACAGGTGACGGATGGGAATTGAGCTAAAGAAATTCGATACGCGGCTTCAGGGCGACGGTCCCGAGGTAAAGCACCTCGATCCGCACAATGCGCCCTATTACCTGCCCATTGGCGACGAAGTGGAAATCTTCAGCGCCGCCTACAAGGCCCGTCTGCCGGTCCTGCTCAAGGGCCCGACCGGATGCGGCAAGACCCGTTTCGTCGAGCACATGGCGCATCAGCTCGCCGCGCTCGAGAACGGCCCCAACGAATTGATCACCGTCGCGTGTCACGAGGATTTGACCGGCAGCGACCTGGTCGGACGGTTCCTGATCCAGGCCGACGAGACGGTGTGGGTCGACGGACCGCTGACCCAGGCGGTGCGCCGCGGCGCCATCTGCTATCTCGATGAAATCGTCGAGGCGCGCAAGGACACCACCGTCCTCATCCATCCGCTGTCGGACCATCGGCGCATTCTGCCGATCGAAAAGCGCGGCGAGACAATCGAGGCGCACGAAGGCTTCCTGCTCTGCATCTCCTATAATCCTGGCTACCAGAGCATCCAGAAGAACCTGAAGCATTCCACGCGCCAGCGTTTCGTGACGATCGAATTCAACTACCCGCCCGCGGACAAGGAATTCGCGATTATCGCGCACGAGGCCGGCGTCGATAACGACATGGCGATGCAACTGGCGCTGCTCGGCGAGAAGGTGCGCAACCTGAAGGCATCAGGACTGGAAGAAGGCGTTTCGACCCGCCTGCTGATCTACGCCGGCGAGCTGATCCGACAGGGCATCCTGCCGCGGCGCGCCGCGACGGTGGCGGTTACCTGGTCGCTGACGGACGAAGCCGACAGCAAACGGGCGATTGACGAAGTGGTGAAGGCGATTTTTCCGTAATCCGATTCGCCGCGACCCGCACGCCAACGCGGATTTTGCGGCCAGCAAGGAAAGGCACAGATGACAACTCTCTCCCGATGCATGAAGCCGCTTCTTCTTGCGGGATTTGCAGCAACTATCCTCGCGTTCGGCTCGACCGCCCGCGCCCAGATGCCGACCGTCAGCGCGCAAACCGGACCGCGACTCGATTTTCCCGCCGGGCTGGCAACCGACAGCCGCACCGTGTGGATCGCAAGCTCACGCAACAACACCATCACGGCGGTCGATACCACGAGCCACAGCATCACGATCGTCGCCGGCGAGACCTTTCAGGGAGGCAGCAACGATGGCATTGGAGAGTCGGCCCGTTTCAACAGCCCGGACGGGATAGTGCTGGTGGGCCGCGCGCTCTACGTGCTCGACACCAACAATTCTGACCTGCGCAAGATAAACCTTGACACCAGGGCGGTGACGACGGCGGCCGGCACGGCGAACATCTCGGGAACCGAGGACGGTCCTGCCTCTGCCGCCCACTTCAACCTGCCGACCCAGATCGCGAGCGACGGCAGCTCGCTGTTCATTACCGACAGCGGCAACAGCACCATTCGCCGCTTGAGCATCTCCGAGAACATCGTCAAGACGATCGGCGGGCAAGCGCAACAGACCGGAAAAGACGACGGTCCCGCTACCAAGTCCACCTTCAACGGACCGGCCGGCATCGCGACCGACGGAAAATTTATTTACATCTCCGACACAGGCAACGACCTGATTCGCAAAATCGATATTTCGACGCTCGAAACCAAGACCATCGCGGGCACCGGCGAGGAAGGGAACAACAACGGCCCGGGCGACAAGGCGACCTTTTCCAATCCGGGCGCGCTCTGCATCAACGGGACCACGCTTTACGTCATGGATGGCGACAATCACGCGATTCGGAAGATCGATACCACGAGCAACGAGGTGAGCACGCTCACCCTGGTGAATGGACACATCGGCTCGGGATGCACCGTCACTGCCGACGGACACACTTTGTATTACTCGGATACGACCGAGAACTCGGTCCAAATCACCGACACGTCGAACGGAAACTTCACCCCGTTGTACCCGCTGGGCAATTGATTGCGTTGCGAGGAAAGCCGCGCCTTTGATCGATCTGCGTAGCGACACCGTCAGCCTGCCGACGCCGGAAATGCGCGAGGCGATCGCGCGCGCCGAGCTCGGCGACGACGTCTACGGTGAAGATCCTACCGTCAATCGGCTCGAAGCGATGGCGGCCTCGATGATGGGCAAGGAGGCCGCGCTGCTCGTCCCCAGCGGCACGATGGGCAACCTGGCGGCGATGCTCACACATTGCGCGCGCGGCACCAAAGCGGTCGTCGGTTCCGAATCACACACCAACCTTTACGAAGCGGGCGGCGCCTCGGCGCTCGGCGGTATCGTGCTTGCGCCGATTCGCAATACCGAGGACGGCAAGCTGGAACTCGACGAACTCAGACGCGAGCTGGCCACGCCTAACGACGATCACTTCGCGCAGGTATCGCTGGTCGTAATCGAGAACACGCACAATCGATGCGGCGGCGCACCCGTCTCGCTCTCGCACATGGACGAGGTCGCAGAGCTTGCGCACGGCCGCGGGCTGGCGCTTCATCTCGACGGCGCGCGCATCTTCAACGCGGCGCTGGCTCTGGAAACCACCGCGACCGTGATCGCATCGTATGCCGATACGGTTTCGTTCTGCCTGTCCAAGGGCCTCGCCTGCCCCATCGGATCGCTGCTGTGCGGCAGCAAGGAGTTCGTCGCGCAGGCGCATCGCGTGCGCAAGGTGCTCGGCGGCGGAATGCGGCAGGCCGGAATTATCGCCGCCGCAGGCATCGTGGCGCTGACCGCGATGGTCGATCGTCTTGCCGAAGATCACGCCAATGCGCGCGCGCTCGCCGAGGGTCTCGGTCTGGTCGCGGGCTTGAGTGTGCGGCACGTGAAGCGGCGCACCAACATGGTGGTGTTTGACGTCGATGATGCCCCCGCAGCTCGCGGATTCCAGGCCGCGATGAAAGATCGCGGCGTGCTTATTTCGCCGCGCGAGGCGGCTTCCTTCCGCGTGGTCACGCACTATGGCGTTACCCGGCGCGATATCGATCGCACGGTAGCAATCGCGGCAGAGGCGGCGGCCGAAGCGTTTGGCGACTGAGGCGTGGCGGACCAGGAGCAATCTTCTCCGGAATTGCAGCAGATGAATTCGTTAGATGCGTTGTTCTCGCTGCGCGGCCATCGCGCGCTGATCACCGGCGCATCGTCGGGACTGGGTGTGGAATGCGCCCATGCGCTTGCGCTGGCCGGCGCGGACGTTGCACTTATCGCCCGCCGCGGAGACCGCGTGGAAAAGCTCGCGCATGACCTCGCGCGCAAATATGGAACCAAGGCGGTCGGCGTTGGCGCCGATGTGAGCGTAGATGCGGGCATCGATCGCGCGCTCGCCGAGGCAACCCGTGTGCTGGGCGGCGAAATCGACATCCTGGTAAATAACGCGGGCGTCTCGCCAACCGGGCGGGCCGAGAATTTCAAACGCGAGTCGTGGGACAACGCGATCGCGGTGAACTTGACCGCCCCGATGATTCTGTCTCAGCGCGTCGCGCGGAGCCTGATCGCTGCGAAGAGGCCGGGCCGCATCATCAACATGGTTTCGATCTACGCGACCGTCGCGAGTTCGGTTTACCGGCTTTCAGCATACGCGGCCACCAAGGCCGGCCTGGCCAATCTCACGCGTCAGCTCGCCGTGGAATGGGCCCCCTATGGAATCCTGGTCAATGCGATCGCGCCGGGATGGATTCCCACCGAGGCGACTGAAGGCGGAATAGCCAAGGCCGGCAACAAGGAGCGGATGGAACAATTCACTCCGCTGGGCCGGCTGGGCACGCCCGAAGAAATCCGCGGCGCCGTGGTCTTTCTGGCCAGTCCCGCATCAAGTTACGTGACCGGCGCGGTGCTCGCCGTTGATGGCGGCTACACCGCATGGTAAGTGCGGACGCGATTGGTTGAGATGAGCAAATCCAGCCTCACCAACCAGATGTTCCGGCGCAAGTCGGCCGCGATCTTGATGGCGGAGACTGACGACGACGGCAGCGGGCTGAAGCGGGCACTGGGCGCGCTCGACCTGACCATGCTCGGCATCGGCGCGATTGTCGGCGCCGGAATCTTCGTTCTCACCGGTGTGGCCGCGGCAGAATACGCAGGCCCGGCTATCGTTCTTTCATTTGTCGTGTCCGGCTTTGCGTGCGCGATGGCGGCGCTTTGCTATGCCGAATTCGCCGCGATGATTCCGGTGGCAGGCAGTGCCTATTCATATTCGTACGCGACGATGGGCGAGCTGGTCGGATGGATCATCGGATGGGACCTCGTGCTGGAATACGCCGTGGGAGCGGCTGCGGTGGCAGTCGGATGGTCCGGTTATCTACGCGTTATCCTCGAAGGCCTCGGGATTCATCTTCCGGTCGCGCTGACGCATGCCCCGGGTTCGGTCCCGGGGGCGATAATCGATTTGCCTGCGTTGCTAATCGTTATGCTGGTCTCCGGAATACTCTATGTCGGCATCTCGGAGAGCGCGCGCTTCAACTCGATAATCGTGGGGATCAAGCTCGTGGTGATCGGCCTGATCATCGCTGTCGGCGTGTTCTATGTGAAGCCCGCGAATTGGACTCCGTTCGCGCCGATGGGATGGCCGGGAGTGATGAAAGGGGCGGCGGTAATCTTCTTCGCCTATATAGGATTCGATGCGGTTTCGACCGCCGCGGAAGAAGTGATCGATCCCAAGCGCGACTTGCCGCGTGGAATCCTCGGCTCGCTCTTCGTTTGTACTCTGCTCTATATCCTGGTGGCCGGCGTGCTGACCGGCATGGTTCCCGCCAGGCAGATCGACATCAACGCGCCGCTCGCGTCCGCATTCGTGATTCGCGGCCTGAACGCTCTCTCCGGCATCATCTCGCTTGGCGCGGTCGCGGGACTCACTTCGGTGCTGCTGGTGCTGTTGTTGGGTCAATCGCGAATTTTCTTTGCCGTGTCGCGCGACGGATTGCTGCCCGCGGCATTCAGCAAAATTCACCCGCGCTTTCGCACTCCCTACATTCCGACCACGATAACCGGCATCGCCGTCGGCATCACCGCCGCACTGCTGCCAATCCAGGACATCGCGGAGCTGACCAATATCGGCACGCTGTTCGCCTTCGTCCTCGTCTGCGCCGGGGTCTGGATACTGCGCTATATCGAACCCGGGCTGACGCGTCCTTTTCATACTCCGCTGGTACCGCTGGTGCCGATTCTCGGGATGTTCTTCTGCGCGTACCTGATGGCCAGTTTGCCGATGCTGACCTGGATTAGATTCTTTGTCTGGATGGCGTTGGGCTTTGTGATCTATTTCAGCTACGGCCGCTTCCACAGCCGAATCGAGCGAGAGCATCCCACCGGTCAGGTAGCAGCCGACTAAAGTCTGCCCCGACCGAACCGGTCCCGGCCTCGGGTGGCCGTCTGGCGCTACCCCGCAGCCCTGATAAAATTCCCGAATGGCGCTGGAGCTTCCATCTCTCGACGCGCTTCCCGAGCATCGCCGCCTGATCACTCGAGCGGTCGAACGATTCGCTGCCGACAATCGCGTCGCCGGCATACTGCTGGGAGGCTCGCTCGCCGCCGGAACGCCCGATTTCTTTTCGGACATAGATCTCTACATCGTCGCGGAAGACAGCCACTACGAATCTCTATTCGCCGAGCGCGATGCGATCGTCGATAGCATCGGCCGGGTCTCGTTCCGCTATCTGGGCGATCACATGCCGCATGGCGATCATCAGGTGATCGTCTGGTACGAAGGCCCGGTCCACACCGACCTGATCTTCCAGAAGCGCTCCGAGACCCAGCCGCATTGGAAATGGCGAAAGTCCGTCGTGCTGAAGGACAGCGACGGATCGATGGCTCGCCTCAAGCACGCGTCAGCGGATCTTTCTCCGCCGGCGGCCGATTGGGAGCAGTTGAGAATTCTCAACCAGAAGTTCTGGGGATGGGTCGCCTACACGTTCGGCAAGATCGCGCGCGGCGAATTGTGGGAAGCTCTTGACAACCTGGCCTGGATTCGAAACTGGGCTTTGCTGGTCATGCTCGCCTGGGTCCAGCAGGCGCCGTTCGAAGGCCATCGCAGGCTGGAACGCAAGCTCGATGGTCATCTGGCGGAGATGTTCGCCGCGACGCTCTGCTCCCTGGAGCCCGACTCCCTCTACTCCGCGCTGATGGCAGAGATACGTATTTTCCGGGAACTCCGAGCGGAGCTATGCGGCAGGATGGGCCAGACCTTCAACGAAGCGAACGAGATGAAACTGATGTCTCAACTCGAAACAGCTCGGGCAGAGAAGCTGACCGCCTCCACAAAGCGCGCTACTTGACCGAGAACGACCACTTATACTCCTTCCCGTTAAGCGCGATAGACACGGTATAGGTTGTATCAGGGCGCAGCGGCTCCCGTGGGACAAGAACGACCGTGCCGAAAGCCTCGAGATCGGCTTTTCCCAGCATCGCCTGATTCATATCCGGCGCGGCGTAGGTACTCGCGTCGAATACGCAATGTCTTAGCGGTACGCCGTCGGCAGTCAGCAGATGACCGGCGATAGCGCCGGCGTGGACATCGGGTCCCAGTTCCAGCGTTATCGGCAAGCCGGCCGCGGAGCCGCTCGCACCACACGGCGCGATCGGGTCGGGCCATTCGCCACCCTCATACGCTCGCAGCGAGACTTGGGAACCATCAGGCGGGAACATTATCGGATACTTGGGCGACTGTTGCGCGGGCCAGTGATCGTCAAGGTACTCACCAACGCCACCCACGGCCGGCACCGAGCCTTCTTGCGGAGGCGACTTTCTGATTTGAAGCACGACCGCAAAGTACGACCCGTCGCGATACGTTCCGAGGCCCACCTCGAGCAAATCGGGGTCGAGTATTCCCAGCCGCTGAAACGGCTCGATCATCCAGTCGTCTATTACCTCGGCGGTTTCGGCGTCGGGATCCGCCGATTGATCCAATCGGGTCCGCACCGCGACGTTACTGAGTAGCGCCGCGGCGGCGCCCGACGCTGTATACCCGGGGGCATCGCGTTTCTCGGCATGCGTATCGGTGCCAGCTGCAAGGTCGGTTTCGAAGTTCTTCACGAGATATTTTGCGTGATTCAGATCACCGGCGCTCATCGCGCCGCTTTCCTGTACAGGATCAAGACCTGCGAGCTTCCGATACCGGTTGATTTGTAGAAGCCATGCGCCAGACGCCGGCGAAGGGGCCGATGAAGCTGCGCCGTGAGCTGTCTGCGGTTGGGCAGCGCGCGCCGAAATCAAAAGGCAGAGCGAAATCGCGAGCGCGCTGAAAGGCTTTGCGGAAAGGCCACGGCGCTCCGTTGCGGCGAAATCCATCGGTGATCCCCCTGCATTGTCTGGAATTACTATACAATATGCAGCAAGAGTCAAGCTCGCCGATAAGGTGGCGTCTTTTGACCCGGCATGGCGCTCAATTGCAGGTCCGAAAAAAAGCGCCTTCCGGTACTTGCAATCAGGCATCATCCAAACGGATATTGTTGACGACGTTTCTGGGTGGAATTGGAGCAATAAAGGCAGCAGTGGCAATCTGGCGTCGTTCAAGGCCGTTACTACTTTTCCTGGTGCTGATCTCGATTACCGGCGCGTTAGCCTGGACGATGGTCGGCGCGGGATGCGACCCGTGCCCTTCCTGCAAAAGCAAAGCTACCGTGACCGCTACTGGCACGTCTGAAGCGACGCCAACGGCGACAGCTACGCCAACCGCCTCGCCAACGAGCACGCCTCCCTTGGTCGGTTCATGCGCGCCGTCCGGATCGATGTCGATACTGGTGCAGGGTACCGACGTCAGCACTTACGTCCCTAACGGTAACTGGGGCGAAACGGCGACCGGGGTGCAATTGGTGCCGATCGAGGGCACTGGAGTTTCGGCAGCTACTACTATCAGCACGGCAAATGTTGTCAATTCCTGCTCTTCCAACAGCGCGACCGGGCAGACCGTCTGCGTTTCCAATGGAACCGACGTCTATTTGATCACGGGCTCGACACTCCAAACCACGCTGACCGATGGCGGCACCGGCACCGTCAACTTCAGCGGCGGAAGTTGCACGACCTGCGGAGTGGTGGTCAATTCCTCCAGCAACACTGCCATTCTCGGGGTTGCCCTCGGCACCGCCAGTGGCTTCCAATTTCTCAATCTTTCCAACAATTCGCTGGCGACACCTATTTCCGCGCAAAACGCGGCTATTTCCGAAAGCTTCGCCATCGACCCCTTGAGCAACCTCATCCTCTCGCCGAGCGAGGACGTCGACGAGAACGGAACTTACCCCGCGAACTTCCAGTTGCTGAAACCCAGCGGCACGACCGCGACTATCTTTGATTTTCAGAATGCGGCAACCGTGTTCGTGTCGCCGAACGATGAGCTTGATGGCGGCGCGGCCGACTGTACCACCGGTATCTCGCTCTCATCGCTGGAGTTCACGGACAATCTCTTCATCACCGATCTCTCACAAGCGACGTTTGCGCCGGGCACCGGCAGTCTGCCGGGCACCTGGAATGCGCCCAATCAAATCCAGACCTTCACCGACTTCCAGACGTTTAGTGCGGGGACGACGGGATTGGCGATCGCGCCTTCGGGCCACCTCGGGATACTTGAGGATGAAGGCGGCTCGAGCGCGTTCGGCGCCATCCAGTTGCCTGCCACGTCCGGAACTGGAACCCCCTCGGTGGTGGATTGGGTCGCCGCCTCCATGCCTGCCAATGACCCGAGCGGAACGGCGTGGAACTTTCCTCTCGATCCTCACGCACTCACTGTCTACGTCAGCCCAAGCAACGGGAAAGCCTACGGCGTGATGGTCAACGACAATCGGACCTACCTCGCTAAGATTGACCTGGCGGGCCTGCTGGCCGCCACGCGGACGGCGGGAACGCACACCGTTGACCCCAGTGTGGACCTTGTCGCCACGGGCGTACTCACCTTCATTAAGATGCCCGGCATTCCCACCTGACGACGTGGCGGCTCGCGGTAATTTGAAGGCGCCGCAGCCGTAGTGACACGCGAGCGGCACATCGATCGGGCCTGGTCGCTGGGTACGACCGCGATTGCTCTCGTCCTGTTGTTCGCGCGGGTTGCCATCGGGGCGGAGAACTCCATGCAGATGCCCGCGCCCGCCTACTATCTGCCCAACGCCGAAGACTCCCGTATCGTTACCGTGACCAAATCGGGATCGGCCGCGGCCGGCGTGACGGTCATCACACAGGCGGTGGCGGAAAAGGAAAACGAGCACGGAACCCAGAACTGCCTTTTGTATGCGTTTGTGCCTTCGTTCATCGCCGTCCGCCGCGATGAGCCCACGCAAATAAGCTTCCGCAACTACCAGGCCGACGACGATCACGACTTCATGCTGGTCGGACCCGATTCATCGAAAGTGTTGATGTTCGTCTTGCTGCCGAAGCTCCGCGAAACTTCGTACGTATTTACTTTTCACAGGGAAGGGCTGTTTCGCATTTACTGCACGATGCATCAGCCGGAGATGAGCGGCCAGATTCTGGTCCTGCCGCCGGCATCCTCAGCTCCGAAAGCATCGAGCGGTAATCCGGCCGCGAGTGGAGCGGCCGCACCCAGCGAAAGCTACGTTTCCGCCGCGGCGGCATCGGCGGCAGAGCCGAAGCTGCCCGATTGCCGGATCTACGGCCGCCAGTTGGAAGAGGAGATGGCCGATGACATCCGCAGGCAGAATTGGGACGCGGTTGCGAAACTCATCTCACCCGCCTTTCAGTCGGTACGCGCCGATAAGGTTCGCGACCGCGCAGGCGAGTTGGCGTTGCTCCAGGGATTGAAATTCACCAGCCATACGATCGGATTCCGAATCACCTACAGCGGCGATGTCGCCATCCTGACCTACGATAGCTATTACTACGTTCCCGCGAAGGCCGGCGCCGCCCAGAGGAAGACCTCGCGCGTTCTGAGCGTATGGCGAATGACCAACGCCGGCTGGCAATGGATCGCCCGCTCGGAGGTTCCGATCACGGGCACGTCCGCGCAAAATTAGCCGCGCCGCCTCACGACCAGACCGGTGACCCCTAAAAAATCGGCGGCTGCGGTGTGTCACGCCGCAGCCGCCGCGATGTAAAGCCCGGATTGTGCTCGTTCGTAGTTTTCCGAGGGCTCCGGGCTCATGGCGTCTCAGCAGCGGGCGCACCTGAACGGGATCGTGTCGCCCGTGCCTCCGGCCATCTGGCTAGGGCACGCCCCGCACGCACGGCAGATCGACGAGGTCGCGGAAACGACCTGATCTGCCCCGGCGCGTTGCCGCCTCTAAATCTAATGCGTTCTTCCGGTCGGAACGCCTGTGCGTTCACGCGGAACCAACATTATGGACGCTTGTGCTCCTGCGATTATTCGATTCGTTGAGTAACGGCGCCGCAAAATTGCGAGATCCGAGGCGCCGTTGCTCGGTCTTTCACCTAAATTTCGTACGTCAGAGTGAATTCCAGCTCGTTAGTGCGTTGTTCGACACTGGCCAGGAACGGATCGCTATAGCGGCCGCTCCGGCCCATGAACCACACGGCGTTAACACCGAACAGAACGTTGCGCGAATAGCGATACACGTTGTTCGATTGCACATCGCCGACGTTGTCGTCGACGTCCCAGACCCACGCGTTGGTCGTCGTCAACTGGCCGTTGAGCACCCAGTTAACCGCGGACAGGAAGAAGAAGTTGCTGTCCTCGCGGACCTTGCCGAGTGTATTCGCGATGCTCGGCACGGAATCAGTCGGGCGATTGGGATACCAGGTGTTGACGTATTGCGCGGTCAGGAACGTGTGCTGCTTGGAAATCCACGGAATGTAGGTGGGACGATCGCCGGCCACGATGAAGCGACCCTGCGTGGCCCATTCGGCCGTGCTGCCTACGTTAATACCCTGGTTGTTCGTATACAGGGTGTCGTAGCGGTAGACGATGTCCGTGAATTCCTTGTCGTAATAGGTGCCGGTAAGGCCGAAGTAGTTGCTGCGACGGAACCGGTTGACCAGAAGGACGTCCAGGGTGCCGACCACGGGAACGCCGGCCCGCGGGGCGGGGCGCCGAACCGACGATCCAAGTTGGCCGCCGTAAAAGTACTGCCCGACGAACAACGGCGTCCCGTGCGATTCGCACGACGTGCAAATACCGGTCGCGTTGTTCCGATCTTTGTACAGGTAGATGAAGCTGGCCTGGAGGCCGTTACCGATCGGCAGCAAGCTCGACAGCCGCGCACCGAATTCACTGTTCTCCAGAGAGTTCGACGGATTCGGGCTGGTCTGGAGGATGTTCTCATATGCGTAGAAGCCGCCCAGGTTGATCAATGGCTTGAAAGGCTGCTGCAGGAAACTGCGGACCTGGATCGACTGTCCGGCCTGGTTGACGCCATTGTTGTTGAAATGGAATCCAGCCGCGCTGGTTCCGGTACCAGCGCCCTCAGCCGCTGGGACCGCCCACGGCGACCGTGCATCGTTGGTGTTCACGACAGCGCCGAAGCCTTCATAGTCGCCAGGGATCCAGAACGTTTCCAACTCGTTGTTCGCGGTCTTCATGAAGTCGGGCAGGATGTAGTTGAACTTCACCATCCTGAGGTTCTTGCGCAGGTCTTCCGCCGACTCGAACGGGATGAACCCGTGGTAGGTCGAGTCGACCGAGTTGGTGATTTCCGTGCCCGACAGCGCATCCGCTTCCGACCAGATGACTTCCTGCTTGCCGATACGCGCCGAGAAGTTGTCCGTGAAGTTCAACTGCCCGTAGTACTCGTGCAGGTCGTCGCGGAAGTACTCCTGCTGCAGCGTCTGATGATTGTAATTGAACGCGTCTTCGTTCGGATCGACCCGACCCTTGTTCTTCAGCGTGCCTTCCGCGTCATACCAGGGACGATAGAACGCGAAGAAGTCGGCGTCCTTCAGGACCAGCGTGTCGAAGCGGCCCAGGAACTTGTAATTCTTGACCATATGATAGTCGGGCCGGATATCGCCCAACTGCCGCGCTTCGT
>JBKQNE010000036.1:0-61994 GCA_052146355.1 Binataceae bacterium (SeqCode)
CACATAAGTGTCCGTGCCAGTCCAGGAGCCGACAGCCTGGGGAAGCGGGAAAGTATGCGGCGTGCTGCGGGATCCGGGGATTTTTTGCGTAGACTCCTCCGCCGCGCCTACCCCGGATTCATCGGCGTCCTGAGCGCGAGCGCCGGTGATGCAAAGCAACACCAGCAGTATTGAGGATGCGGCAAGTATTCCGGTCTTGGCGCCGATCGATAACTTCATAATCATCCGGAATTTCCACTTTGACCGGTGCGGTTGCGCCAAACCTATCACCAGTCCGCCCGAGGCGCACATTTTGGGAGGGGCTCCACGGAAGCCCAGAGCCCGCACCGGGTGATCAGTTCCGCCGCTTCTATCGCTTCTGCAGGTCGAAGGTTCCCTTAGCGTTGCAATGCGCCTTATTGCCCTTAAACAGGAACGTGCCTGACATTTCGATTGTTGCCACGACTGCGGCTGTGCAATCGTGCCCGTTCGTCTGGTGAAATGTGAGCATCAATGTGGGCGGCCCGTTGGTGATTCTTCCCGTGTTGGTGATTTTTCCCGTGACCGACCCGGCAGCGGTTTCATCTGCGGGGGTCGTGAGGCTGAACGTGCCCCCGATTTTTCTCACATCCTGGGTGAGATTCAACGTCATGGGACCTGAACCGCTTCCCTGGCCACTCCCGTTCATATACGTGTCCGTGCCGGTCCAGGTACCGGCGACCTGGGGAATCGGCCCCGTGTTGGAATATTCGGGGATTCCTTGCGGAGACTCCGTCGCCGCGTCTATCCCGGATTCATCGGCATCCTGAGCGCGAGCGTCCGGGTTGATGCAAAGCAACGCCAGCAGTATCGAGGATGCGGCAAGAATTCCGGTGGTAACCCCGATCGATAACTTCATAGTCATCCTGAACTTTCCACCTTGACCGCTGGTCACTCAGCGTATCACACGTCCACCAAAGCGCCCACGCTTGGGGTTTTCACGGAAGCACAGCGCCCGCGCCAGCGATCAGTTCTGCCGCTTCTATTGCTTCTCCAGGTCGAAGGTTCCCTTGGCGTTGCAATTCGCCTTATTGCCCTTGAACAGGAATGTGCCGGACATTGCGTCCGGCCCGGGGCCTTGGAATGTTGCCACGACCGCGGCGGTGCAAGCGTGCCCGTTCGTTTGGTGAAATGTCAGCGTCAATATGAACGTCTGGAAGTTGAGTTTTCCCATAACCGACCCGGCCGCGGTTTCTTCTGCGGAGGTCGTGAGGCTGAATGTGCCACGGATTTTTCTAACATTCTGGGTGAGTTCCAAGGTCATCGAACCGCTCCCTTGGCCACCACCGTCGACATAAGTGTCCGTGCCGGTCCAGGTACCGAAGACCGGGGGAATCGGCCCCGTGTGAGAGTATCCGGGGATTTCTTGCGGAGACTCCGTCGCCGCGTCTATCCCGGATTCATCGGCATCTTGTGCGCGAGCGCCGCTGATGCAAAGCAACGCCAGCAGTATCGAGGATGCGGCAAGTATTCCGGTCGTAGCCCTAATCGAGAACTTCATAATCATCCGGAATTTCCACTTTGACCAGTGCGATTTGGTCAAACTTATCACAAGTCCGCCAACTATCCGATTTGGTAACCGCTGGTCAAGCAGATGAAAACAAGGCGCATATGTCCGTTGATTCTGTCTTCGGATAACGGAACTACCTTGGGACTTCCTTGCCGTCGATTCCTGCTTCGTAGCACGTCTTTGAATCACATCTCTCGCAGCCGCGAACGATTGACTGCGACCGTTGAAATCAGAGCGGCCGTCGAGACCACGCGCTTCAGCGGGAGCCATCGATTAAATTGTGGCGCGTTGATTGCCTCATCCGGCGCGCGTTGCGCGCCGGATGAGGAGTACCAATTTCGTACATAGACGCTACGCGTCCGCCGGCGGGACGCCAGCGCCACTCCAGAATCCGGACTGCGGACTCCAGACGCTTTTCGCGGCTACATCGGGAGGCCGGTAGCTGGTGATGTCGCGGCAGCGGGTGAAGCTTCCGGCGCAGGGGCGATGGCCGTCGATTAAATTGTGGCGCGTTGGTCCCCCTCTCCGACGCGCAACGCGCCACCCTTCGGCTTCACCTCAGGACCCGGTCCCGGAGCCAAGAGAGAAGGCTCTTAGCGACAAGGTCGAGTGCTCCATTTTTTTCTGGTGCGCTGCTCTATTCCCGTCCTTCAGGCGCGCTTCGAAGCAGATTTTCCCTTAATGACCGAAGCAATCCTGGTCCCGATTGGAGAACCCATTCCGGTGCAGGCGTCCCAACCTGCCGCGGCTGCGAAGGTGCCGTTGTTACCCTTGGTAATATCGTTGAAGGCCGATCGATTCTGGTACAAGGTCGGGTTGAGGTAACCCACAGGCTGGCCGTTCGCGGAGTTGATTCGTGCGATCAGACCGGCCCACAGCGGCGCTACGGCACTGGTTCCGCCGATGACGGTATCGCTGCCGTCTACTCTGACGTCATAACCGGTATCCTCGTCGGCGTCGCCCGCCACATCGGGCACGCCCCGCTTTGCCAGTGTTTCGGCCCCGCCGACAGTCAATGCCGCGCTGAGCCCTTCCTGGTAGGGCGGCCGCGGAAATGCGGTACTGATACCACCGCCACCCGCGCCACCCTGCGCGCCATCATTCCAGACCGTCTCGCTGGTAATCGAATTACCGGAAGCCTGAACGCTGGTACCGCCGCAAGCCAGCACGTATGGGTCGGAAGCCGGGAAGTCGACGTTGTTCCCACTGGCGCCATCGCTCGAGCCATTGTCGCCCGCTGCAACACACACCGTGATACCCATCGCGGCGGCGGCCTGAAACGCCTGGTCGAAGGCGCTCAGCGACTGCTGCGTCCACGAGGACTCGGGACCACCCCAGCTAATCGAGATGACCGAAGGTTTGCTGGTCGTGTCATGAACAGCGGTGCTAACCGCATCGAGAAACCCCTGATCAGTATTGGGCGCGAAGTACACGGCAATCCGAGCAGCGGGAGCGATCGCGCCGGAAACCTCGATATCGAGCATCACTTCTCCGTCGGGCCCGTTCGAGTCGCCGGTCGGACTGTTTTTCCCGTGGTCAACCGATACGGCTGAGACTTTCGGGAGCGGAACGCCAAGCTTGGAAAAATAGGTCGTCAGGTCCGCGGGCCGATATCCGCCGCCGAGTTCGATTAGCGCGATGCATTCGCCCTGTCCCGTGCCAGGGGGATAGTCATAGAGGGAGGCCATCTGGATCGGCGTGAACGAAGTTGAGGTCGCACGCCACTGAACGTTGCCTTGGGCGCGGCCCCGGAAATGAGGTTTCGCCTGCGGGCGATCATCGAGTCCGAAAACGCCTTCAACCTTGCCGTGGAGTTCGTCGGATAGATGAATCGGCCCAGTGCGGCCGCGATAGGAGCCGCCCTCGTGTTCGAACCGCTGGAGATCAACTCCGAAGGCCCGATTGAATTGTGCGACGGTGCCGGCGAGAACTACGGCCCGCCGTGCGGGGCTTTCCTGAACGACCGTGAGGTCGTGCGATTTGGCGAATTTTTTTACGGCCTCGATATCGCCCGGGGCGGCGCCGAATTGTTGCGCAAAATCCTCTCGATTGATGTGTTCCGCCCGGCCGCCGGCGAGGTGAAGCTTCTTGACCCGCTCGCGCAAGGCATCGGCTCCACGATGTTGCAGTAGAACGGTAGCTTCGAGTCGTTCGGCCGGGTCGGCCTTACCGAGTGACCGTGCACCTTTGAGTGGTTGACGCTCGCTACCCTCGAGAACATGTTGGGTCATCGCTTTACCCTCTTTTGGTTTCCGGGTTTCGGGCTGTAGACGCTACAGCCGTTGGTCGTCGAATTGATTGGACCAGCTTGGCCCGATGCCCCAAGATCGCCAATACGCAATTGCACGCATGCTGATTGTCAGCGATCGCGGGTCATGGGCAGCGGCAAGACGCGCCGCGACTGCGAAATCGCGATCGATCGGATCGATCAGTCCGAGACGAGTCGGGTCCAGCCAGCTCCCGCCTCAGCGGTCAATGCGGAAGTTCAAGGAGAAGCGCCCCTCCGGAGGAGAGCCAAAAGGATGGCGCGGTGCGCGCCGGATGAGGAGCACCAATTTCGCGGATAGACGGCGTCCGTCGGCGGGACGCCAGCGCCACTCCAGAAAAGGATCAGTCGGAACGCAGAAGGTCCCGCGGCTACATTGGGAGGCCGGGGGCTGGTGATGCCGCGGCAGCGGGTGAAGCTTCGGGCACAGGGGCGATTGCCGGCGTTGGATTTGCGATCGGCGGAAGCGGCTTTGCGGGTCCGTATAGCAGTTGCACGAGCGTATGCCCCATCGTCAGCGACGCCACCGCGCGCCCCTTCATGTTCGCGGTCGCCGGCGCTGGGCTCTGTACGATCGCCTCTGCCACGCCCTGCTGTTCGAACGGACGGCGGACGTCGAGCGGCGCGGGTTCGAGCACCCGGCCGATATCGAAATCGTTGCTGCCCACGATGATCTTCGATTTGAGGACGATGCCCCGCTCTGCCCGAAGGTCGTAGATACCTGGAGGCAGGTAGGTCGAGAATGTGCCGTCATTCAGAGTCGCGGCGACGAACATGTCGTTGGAGGCTCGATTCTGGAAATGGAGCTGCCGGTCGTTGGCGGGCTTGCCGTCCTGATAAGCGAAACTGCCGCTGACCTTGGCCGACACCCCCGCGCGAATCGCAATCGGCGCCGCGAGCGCGAGTAATGCCGCACCGCCGATGAGGAAAGCCCGAATTTTCGCCGTAACGCGGATCTTCATAGTGCCTTTCTCGATCTTTCGCCGGCAAATTTCAATCGGCGAACGCACCCGTTTGATAGCATCAGCCGTTTATGCTTATCAGAAACCACCGGCGAGGAAAGCATGGAACGAGTCACTCTTTATCACAACCCCGGCTGAGGGAACTCACGCGGCGCGCTGCAGATGCTGCGCGATCGCAAGGTCGAGTTCGACCTGGTCGAATATCTCAAAACTCCTCTCGATAGAGCGGCGCTGGAAAAAATTCTTGCGATGGTCGAAGGCCCTGCCGCCGACCTGGTGCGCAAGGACAAGCGGTTTGCGGAGCTGAAGCTGAAGGCCGAGGACTACACGACCAAAGACAAAGTGATCGCCCTGCTGCTCAAGCATCCCGAACTGATGCAGCGGCCGATCGTGGTCCGCGGCAAGCGCGCGTTAATCGCGCGGCCACCCGAGAAGCTCGACGCTCTGTTTTAGAAAGGAATTTCAGCATCGAGGCACAAAGGCACGAAGAAAAGGATCCGTGCCTGGTGCCTCGGTGGTTATTCGGACTGGTTCCGGTCAGGCGACTTTCTGGACTTTGCCGCTGCGGATGCATCGCGTGCAGACGCGAATCCGCTTGACGCCCTCGCCGATGCGCGCACGAACCTCTTGCAGGTTGGGCTCCCATCGCCGCTTGGTCTTGTTGTTGGCGTGGCTGACGTTGTTACCGACCGAGGGCTGTTTGCCGCAGATTACGCAGTGTTTCATATAGATGTCTTCGTCTCGTCAAAGATAACCGTCCTAGGGTAGCCCGACCTCGGCTCTGGTGAAAGAGGGTGCGAAGCGCGCACGGAGCAGCACCAGCCCCGACGGATCCGCGGTCAAACGCGCAGCCGCATCGCATCCGCACTTCACGCTCATCAGCCACGCCGCCTTGCCGAGCGCGGCCGCGTACGCATCGAGCGCTGTCTTCAGGCTCTCGTTCGCCTTCCTGGCCTCGATCGTCACGTCTTTGTCGCTGACGATTACTTCATCGGGCGCGGTCCCGGTCACGTCGGCGAACATCTGCGTCATCATCGCAACGAACGCCGCATGATCCAGTCCGGGTACGTCGCTCGTCAGAACCTGGCGATAGGCGTAGTCCGCGCGATGGTCCGATTCCACGGCGAGCGCGCGGCTGATTGCGTCGGCACGTGCGGGCTCCGCCTCGGGTATCGCCTGATACTGCGCGAGCATCGTCGATGCCTCATGCGAGTTGCCACCGGCCATCGCGCCGAGCGTCTCGCCCAACAGACCCTCGGCCTTGGCGCGCTTCATCTTGGCTTGCGCGGTGACCATCAACTGCCGCACCTGCGGGTTGTCCACGCCGGCCGCCTTGAACACCAGCAGCGCGGTGTCCGCATCGCCGCGATCGACCAGCGCCTGCGCGCAGGTCAGCATATTGAGCGCCTGAGTATCGCCAATCGTCGAGGTCGAGAGATAGAGCTTGGTCGCCGCGACAAGCTTGGCTTCGACTCGCGTCTGTACCGCTTCGTATGCCTGCCAGGCGCTGCTCGACAGCAATTTCTTGCCGGTCGCGCGCTCGACGAAGAACTGCGCCGGAATGGAAAGAATCGCGGCCGGGCCGCTCACCACGGTCTCGCTGTCGGTAAAGGTAAAAGCGTGACGATCCTCGGCGAGCGTCGAAAGATTCAGCGTCCAGATTTCGTACGTGCCGGTAAACTTCGCTTCCTTGTCGTCCTGCTCCACGTGGAACGAATCGGTCGGCAGGCTCACCACCATCACCGCATCGAGATGGTCGTCGGCCTCGCCCGCGACGAACCGCTTCACGCAGGCATCGACGTCGCCCGGCGGCTGAATGGGCACCGCCTTGACGTTGGGCAGCGCGCCAACCAGGTTGTCGATATCGGCTTCGGTCTGCGGCGAGATCGGGCCGACCACGCCAATGCCGATTCTTACTTCGGCACGCGCGGCACCAGTGCCCATCGCCAGCAGCACTATCGCGAGGCTAATCGCTATCTTCTTGATCATTGCGGACGTTCGGCACCTTCGCGCAAGTCGCAGAGCTTTCCAGAATCGCGGGTTTGGTTCAACTTGATATCTGGCGCCGTGACCGCGGCGCGGCTGGTCGCTTGAGTATCGGGAGTAAAAGCCCCATTGTCTAGGTTATATTGACGGCTATGGCTGAGCGGCTGATTCACATCCTGCCAGAGCAGGTTGCGAGCCAGATTGCGGCGGGCGAGGTGGTGGAGCGGCCGGCCTCCGCGGTCAAGGAACTGGTCGAGAACTCCCTCGATGCGACCGCGCGACGCATCGATGTCGCGATCGAGCGCGGCGGAAGCGCGCGCATCGCGGTGACCGACGACGGATGCGGCATGAGCCGGGAGGATGCGATCCTCTCGCTGCGCCGCCACGCAACCTCCAAGATTCGCGACGCAGCAGATTTGACCGCCATTCGCACGCTGGGCTTTCGTGGCGAGGCGCTCGCATCGATCGCCAGCGTATCGCGGATGGTCCTGCGCACGCGGCGGCCCGACGATCCCGCGGGCGTGGAGATCGCGGCGACGGGCGGCGATATCGAAACCAGCCGCGAATGCGCGCTCGCAGCGGGCACGCAAATCGAAGTTCGCGACTTGTTCTTCAATACCCCCGCCCGGCTCAAGTTCCTGAAGACTGTTCCCACCGAGCAGGGCGCCGTCGCGGAAGCGATTCAGCGCCTCGCGCTGATCAACCATCGCATCGCGTTCACGCTCACCGCCGACGGCCGCACGATATTCGATCTTCCGCGAGCCGCGTCGCCGCTGGAACGTGTGCGACAGCTCTTCGGGCCCAAACTTGCGGCGCAGATGCTGGCGTTCGAGGCGGGGCGCGACGGAATTCGCGTGCACGGACTCGCTACGATGAGCCAGGAGTCGTTCGCGACGCCGCGGATGATCTTCACCTTCGTCAACGGACGCGCGGTGCGCGACAAGCTGCTGGCGCGCGCGGTCGCGCAGGCATATCAGACGCTGCTGCCGCGCGGACGCCATCCCGCGATCGTCATTTTCGTCGACCTCAGGCACGAGGAAGTGGACGTCAACGTCCATCCGATGAAAACGGAAGTGCGGTTCCGAAACTCGGGGGCGGTGTTTGAAAGCGTTTATCGCGCGCTGCGCGCTCGATTGTCCGATCAGACCGCGGAAGCCGCGCGTGCGGTCGCGGCCGCGCCGGAATCCGCCGCCAGTCCCGTAGCAATAGCAGCTTCCGCCGGCGAACCTGTCCGCGCCGAATCTCCCGTGACTCCCGCAGCATGTCGCGCGCCGGAAACGCCATCGCGGCCGCTGCGCCTGGTTGCCGATGCGCCTGCGGCACTATCCGCCACACAGCGTCCGCTCGGTTTGGGTTTCGCGCGACCCGAAGCAACGCAGATGCCGCAGGGCGCGGTTCCTTCATATTCGCAGCTTCGCGTGATCGGGCAATTGTTTGCCGGCTATATCGCGCTGGAGGGTGACGACGGAATGCTGCTGGTCGATCAGCATGCCGCGCACGAGCGGGTGACGTTCGAAAAGCTGCGCGCGCAGCTCCGCGACGGCGGCATTCGCATGCAGGCGTTGCTGACACCCGTCACGATCGAGCTGCATCCGGCGCGCGCCGCGCAAATTCACGCGGCGGTTTCGGAGTTGCGCGCGATGGGCTTTGACCTCGAGCCCTTCGGCCCGGCCTCTCTGCTGCTCAAAGGCACCCCTGCGGTGTTCGGTCCCGAAGGAGGCGCCAGGCTGCTGTCCGATATGATCGACAGCATGGGCGAGGCCGGATGGCGCGCCAACGGCGCATCTGCCTTTGAGGATCATTTGAAGCAGCTCGCCTGTCACGGTTCCGTGCGTGTTGGGCGCGTGCTGGAGCCGGCGGAGATTCACGCGCTGCTCGCGGAACTGGATCGCACCGAGTTCAAGGCCAACTGCCCGCATGGCCGTCCCGTCCATATCCGTTTCCCGCGCGGACAGATCGAGCGGATGTTCCGACGATGATGGTTGCGCATACTGAAGATGCACAGGCTGGGAGCCTGTGCATCTTTCGGAAACTGTCTCGTCCTGGTGGCACAGGCTTCCAGCCTGTGTGATTTGACCAATGGCGACGCGAACCGCGGCTAATCCGACAATTGTCGGCTCCGCCAAGGATGCCGCACTCGGCGTGAGGCAAGAAGCACCGGTGCGCGTCGGGTTCATCGTCGGTCCCACCGGCGCGGGCAAGACCGCGCTCGCGCTCGCCATCGCGCAGCACCTTGATGCCGAAATCGTCAACGCCGATTCGCGCCAGGTGTACCGCGGGATGGACATCGGCACCGCGATGCCGTCGGCGGCAGATCAGCACCGCGTGCGCCATCACCTCATAGGAGTGCGCACGCCCGGCGAACCGCTCGATGTAGCCGAGTTCACGCGGCTGGCGCACGCAGCTATCGACGACATCGCGGCGCGCGGGCGGCGTCCGATCGTGGTGGGCGGCAGCGGACTCTATTTGCGGGCACTGCGCGGGGGAATTTTCCGCGGCCCGGCCGCATCGCTCGAAATACGCGCCCGCCTCCAGCGCGTCGCGGCAGAGCGCGGCGTTACTCATCTTCACGATCGCCTGCGCGAAGTAGATCCCGCCGCAGCGCGGCGAATCGGATGCAATGATCTCTATCGCATCACGCGCGCGCTCGAAGTCCTTGAGCTGACCGGCGAGCCAATCAGTGCGCATCAGGCGCGTCACGCGTTCTCGAATCCCGACTATGAAAGCCTGACCGTCGGAGTCGCGACCGACCGAAAGGATTTATATGAAGCGATCAATCGCCGCTTCGACGCGATGGTAGCCGAGGGCCTCGTCGAGGAAGTTCGCGGGCTCATCGCGGCGGGCTACCGGCCCGATCGCCCGCCCCTCTCGACCATCGGCTACAAGCAGATCGCGGCGCACCTCCGCGGCGAGCTGCCCCTCGATGATGCGATCGAACTCGCCAAGCGCGAGTCGCGGCGTCTCGCCAAACGCCAGATGACGTGGTTCCGCGCCGATCCAGCGATCGTCTGGCTTGACCCGCCTGCCTCGGCCGAGCAGGCTGAGAGATTGTTGGCCGAATTTTTCGCGCGGCCGTGATCGGAGCTGACTTGAAGAATCGTTTGAAATCGCGCTCGAACGGAACCCCGGCCACCGCGGTGAGCGCCGCCGCCACCAATCAGGGCCTCAGCGCGATCGAGCGTGTGCGTTTGGCGCGCCATGCGCTCCGCCCGCAGACGCTCGATTACGTCGATGCGCTGATCCGCGATTTCATCGAGCTGCATGGCGATCGGCGCTTTGGCGATGACGGCGCGATGGTCGCCGGGCTCGGCTATTTCGGTAAGCATCAGGTCGCCATCGTCGGGCATCAGCGCGGCAAGAGCACAGCCGATCGTATCAAACGCAACTTCGGCTCGCCGCGCCCCGAAGGCTATCGCAAGGCCGGTCGCATTTTCGAGCTGGCTGATCGGTTCCGCCTGCCGATCATCACCTTCGTCGATACCCAGGGCGCCGACCCGGGCCTTGGCGCCGAAGAACGCGGACAGAACGAGGCTATCGCGCACGACCTCGAATTGATGGCGCGGCTGGAAGTGCCGGTCGTCAGTTGCGTCATCGGCGAAGGCGGTTCCGGCGGCGCGATCGCGATCGGAGTCGGCAACGTGATCTTGATGCAGGAGAACGCGTGCTACTCGGTGATCACGCCCGAGGGCTGCGCGGCGATCCTATGGCGCGAAGCCACCGAGGAGAATGTCGCCAGGGCCGCGACGGCGATGAAAGTCTCGGCCCCCGACCTGCTGGAACTCGGCATCATCGAC
This sequence comes from Binataceae bacterium (SeqCode), assembly GCA_052146355.1. Taxonomy (GTDB): domain Bacteria; phylum Desulfobacterota; class Binatia; order Binatales; family Binataceae; genus JAFAHS01. The sequence goes on from JBKQNE010000036.1 coordinate 10,537, forward strand.
GAAATTATTCCGGAGCCCGCGGGCGGCGCGCACACCGCGCCCGCCGAAGCCGCGCACAATCTCGGCCTCGCGATAGAACGGCACCTGGAACGCCTGCGCAAGCTCGGCCCCCTGGAATTGCGCCACGCGCGCGAGCGCAAGTTCGCCGCGATGGGCAATGCGTTCCTGGCACGCCCCGTTGAAAACGCGGGTTCGATCGGTTAGCCATTTTCCCCTCATGTCACGACCTGCCAGAAAAAACGAGGCGGAGAAGCCGTCGCTCGAAAGCCTGCGCGAGCGAATCGATGAACTCGACCGCAAGATTCTCGATTTGGTCTCGATGCGCGCCGGTATCGTGGAACAAGTCGGCCAGCTCAAGCATTCGACCGGCGAGGTCGTCTACGTTCCGTCGCGCGAGCGTGCAATTTACGAACGGATGATCGCGGAGAACCCGGGACCGCTCTCCGTCGAACAGATCAAGCGTATCTTCACCGAGATCATTTCCGCGTGCCGCGCTCTGGAGCACATGCCGCGTGTGGCATTCCTGGGGCCCGAGCTGACTTACTCACACGACGCCGCACGCCTGCGATTCGGTTCGAGCGTGGCGTTCGTTCCCGAGAGTTCGATCGCGGGAGTTTTCCAGGCGCTCGACAACGGCCGCGCCGACTTCGGTGTTGTGCCGATCGAAAATTCGACCGACGGCACGATTACGCTCACGCTCGATCTGCTGATCGACACGGCCCTGGTCATAATCGGCGAGATCCTGCTGCCGGTCCGGCACGCCATCGCCTCGCGCGACGGCGATCCCGCGCGGATCAGGAAAATCGTCTCGCATCAGCAATCGCTCGCTCAGTGCCGCTCCTACCTCCTGGCGAACTTCCCGGGGCGGGAGCTGGAAGCGATCGCATCCAATGCGTTTGCCGCGCGGCGAGCCGCGGAGGATCCGGAGTGCGGCGCGATCGCATCGGTCGCCGCGCTGGAGGCAAGCGGCCTGCGCGTGATCGCCGAGAACATCCAGGACCTCGCCACCAACACCACCCGCTTCCTGGTGATAGGCAAGCGTGCCGTGGAACGCTCCGGCGCCGACAAGACCACCGTGCTATTCGCGGTCGCGGACAAGGTCGGCGCGCTGCACGAGGCAATCAGCCTGTTTGCGCGCAACGCGATCAACATCTCGAAGATCGAATCGCGTCCGCTCCGATCCCGTCCGTGGGAATATATTTTCTTCGTCGACTTCGGCGGGCATCGCGATGATCCCAAAGTAAAGCGCGCGCTGAAGGCGCTCGAACGCAAAGCCCTTTTTTTGAAAGTGCTCGGATCGTATCCTGAAGGAAGGTCGGCCTTCGCGTGACGGAGACGCCCGAACTCCCTTGGCAAAAGTCGAAGACCTGGTCCTCCCTGCCGTAGCCGCGATCGCGCCGTACGAGCCCGGCAAACCTCCGGAGGAGTTGCAGCGCGAGCTGGGCATCAGCGAATCGATCAAGCTCGCCTCCAATGAAAACCCGCTCGGCCCCTCGCCGCGCGCGGTCGAAGCCATCAAGGCCGCGCTCGCCGAACTGAACCGCTACCCCGACGGCGCCAACTACCAGCTGCGGCTCAAGATTGCGCAGCGCCACCAGCTTCCGCCAGAGCACATCTTCGCCGCCTCGGGCTCGGTCGAAGTGATCAACCTGCTTGCGTTCCTGTTTATCCGGCCGGGCTTGAATTCAGTCTTCTCCGACCATTCCTTCGCGATCTATCCCCTGGCGACCGCTGCCGCCGGGGGCAGCACCAAGGTCGCGCCTACCAGCGATGGATATTCGCACGACCTCGAAGCTATCGCCGGACAGATCGACGCGAACACCCGGATCGTGTTTCTCGGTAATCCGAACAATCCTACCGGCACGATCTACCGGCGCGCCGAATGGAAGCAGTTCCTCGCGCGCGTGCCCGAGAATGTCGTGATCGTTGCGGATGAAGCGTACTTCGAGTTCGTCCGCGACGGCCAATATCCCGACTCGCTCGAAGACCACGATGGGCGCCGACTGATCGTGACGCTGCGCACCTTCTCAAAAATTTTCGGCCTGGCCGGCCTGCGCGCGGGCTATGCGGTCGCGCGGCCGGAGATAATCCGGTTGCTCAACAACGTACGTCAGCCGTTCAACGTAACGTCGCTCGCGCAGGTCGCCGTGGTCGCCGCGATGGACGACACCGTGCATATCGCGGAGACGCTGCGGGTCAATGCGGAGGGAATGGATTACCTGGAGAACGCCTTTCGCCGGCTGCATATTTCATTCATCCCGAGCCACGCGAATTTCATTCTCGCCGACGTCGGCGACGGCCGCGCCGTCTACGACAAGCTGCTGCACAAGGGCGTGATCGTGCGCCCGATGCACGGCTACGGCTATCCGCATCATGTGCGAATCAGCGTCGGACTGCCCGAGGAGAACCGCAAGCTTATCGTGGCGCTCGAAGCTATCCTCAAATCCAATGAACCGCGCGCATAACGTCCCCTCCTGCATTGTGAGGCTGTCGATTTTCAAGCGAAGCCAACCCCTCCCCTCTCCCTCCGGGAGAGGGTGGCTCGCGAAGCGAGACGGGTGAGGGCCATTCGCTTCCTCACAAATACTCGCGATGAATCTGCCGACCCTCATCCGGCGCGCAGCGCGCCACCTTCTCCCGGTGGGAGAAGGACCTGCTTTCTCGATACTTTGATCGCGTAATGGCGCAGCTCTTCAAACAGATGACGATCGCGGGAGTCGGCCTGATCGGCGGATCGCTCGCGCTCGTCGCGAAGCGCGATGGCCTGGTCGGCCGCATCGTTGGATTCGGGCGCACGCAGGCCAACCTCGATATCGCGATCGAGCGCGGGATGCTCGATGCCGCCGCGCGCGATCCGATCGAAGCCGCGCGCAGCGCCGACCTCCTGATGCTCGCGGTGCCGATCGTCGCGATGCGCGCGACGCTCGAGAAGATGATTCCGTATCTCGCGCCCGACGCGGTCGTGACCGATGCCGGCAGCGTCAAGGGATGGGTGGTGCACGAACTCGAACCGCTCATCAAATCGCCGATGACGCTGGTCGCCGCGCATCCGGTCGCCGGCAAGGAGACCACCGGCGCGGCGGCGGGAGACGCGGAACTGTTTCGCGGCCGGCGCGTCATAATCACACCGTCCGGATCCAGCACCGAAGCTGCTATCGGCAAAATTGAAAAGTTGTGGGCCGCGACCGGCGCGCGGGTCGAGCGGATGGACCCCGGTCTCCACGATGCGATCCTGGCGCGCGTCAGCCATCTGCCGCAGGTCGTTGCGAGCACGCTGGCCGCCGCGCTCTCGGACGAGCGTGTCGGTGGTCTGCTCGCGGCGCAGTTCGGCGCGAGCGGGTTGCGCGACACGACCCGGCTGGCCGCATCATCGTGGGAGATGTGGCGTGACATCTTTGTTACCAATCGCGAGGCGCTCCGCGCGGCGCTCAAACTCTTCGGCGCGACCTTCGCGCAATTCGAGCAGGCAATCGACACGGGTGACATCGACGCGCTCGAAAAACTTTTCGAGCGCGGACGAGCGATGCGCGAGAAAATCAAATGACGCGCGCGAACCCGGTTATCGCAATCGACGGCCCGGTCAGCTCGGGCAAATCCACCGCCGCGCGCAGCCTCGCCGATGCGCTCGGGTTCGTATACCTGAGCACCGGCGCGATGTATCGGGCGGTGGCGGTAAAGGCGCGCGAGGCGGGAATCGATCCCGACGGAACCGATTTGGAGTCAAAGCTCCAGCGGATTCTCGATTCGATCAGAATCGAGTTCGACGGACCGCGCGTCATCCTCGATGGCAACGATATCTCGAGCGAAATCACCGAGCCTGCCATCGGCGATCTCGCCTCCAGGCTCTCCGCGCTGGGCGTGGTGCGCGCCAGGATGCGCGACCTACAGCGTGCCGCAGGCGACCATGGCGGGGTAGTGATGGAAGGACGCGACATTGGCACGGCCGTGTTCCCTGACGCCGAGTTCAAGTTCTTTCTGGATGCGGACGTCAAGGTTCGCGCCCAGCGCCGTTATGCCGAACTCGCCGCCAAAGGCGTGAAGACAACGCTCGCGGAAGTGCTCGATCAGCTGAAGGAACGTGATGCGCGCGACCGTGGACGAACCCTTGCGCCGCTTAAGCGCGCGGACGACGCGATGTTGATCGATGCGACCAAAATGGATGCCGCGCAAGTGGTAGCCGCGATGAAATCCCGAATTAGCGCGGGAAGCAACGCTCCTAAGGGGTTGAAACGCAAGTAACCCGGTTGTAAGTTTCGCAGCAGCCTCGAAGTTCCCCGGAAGGTCCCACTAAATGGAGAAACTGTTGTCCGACACGCTCGGAGGAGAAAATGATTTTGAGTCGCTGATGGAAGAGAGCCTGAAGGCCCCGCGCCCAGGTGATGTTCTGATTGGCCGGGTCCTGCTTGTTACGCGCGACCACGTCATTGTCGACATCAACTACAAGTGCGAAGGACAGGTCCCCGTCACCGAGTTCCATGACGCGAACGGCAACGTCAGCGTCAAGGAAGGCGATGAAGTGGACGTGTATTTCGAAGGCACCGAGACCGAGAACGGTACGGTGATGCTTTCGCACGCCAAGGCCGAAAAGTTCAAAATCTGGCGAGAACTCGACCGCGCGTTCCAGACCGAGACCCCCGTCGAAGGGGTCGTGTTGGGCAAAGTCAAAGGCGGACTCAAAGTCGATATCGGCGTCCCGGCGTTCCTGCCCGGTTCGCACGTCGACATCCGGCCCGCGCGCAACCTCGACCGCTACGTCGGGCAGCGCGGCCGCTTCCAGATCCTCAAATTCAATCGCGCCCGCGGCAACGTCGTGGTCTCGCGCCGCAGCGTGCTCGAGCGCGAGCGCGCCTCGCTCAAGGAGCAGACGCTCAAGGTGCTGGAAGAAGGCGTAATCCTCGAAGGCACCGTCAAAAACATCACCGACTACGGCGCATTCATCGACCTCGGCGGAATCGACGGCCTGCTCCATATCACCGACATGTCATGGGGCCGCCTGTCGCATCCGTCCGAAGTGCTGAAGGTCGGCGAAAAGGTAAAAGTCGTCGTACTCAAGTACGACCCGTCGCGCGAGCGCGTGTCGCTCGGCATGAAGCAGATCAAGCCCGACCCTTGGAGCAAGGTCAACGAGACCTATCCTCCCGGCACCCGCGTGCAGGGCAAGGTCGTCAGCGTGACCGACTACGGCGCATTCGTGGAACTGGAAAAGGGCGTCGAGGGACTTATCCACGTCTCCGAAATGAGCTGGTCCAAGCGCGCGGTGCATCCGTCCAAGGTCGTCAACGCGAACGACACGGTCGAGGTGCAGGTGCTCGGCGTCGATGAAGCGAACCGGCGCATCTCGCTGGGCCTCAAGCAGACCGAGCCAAACCCCTGGGTCGCGCTGGCGGAGAAGCATCCGGTCGGCACGCACGTGCAGGGCAAGGTCAAGTCGATCACCGATTTCGGCGCGTTCATCGAGATCGAGCCGGGAATCGATGGCCTCGTGCATATCTCCGATCTTTCCTGGACCAAGAAGATCCGGCATCCGTCCGAACTGGTGAAGAAGGGCGACGACGTGGAAGCGATCGTGCTCGGAATCGACGCGGAGAACGAGCGCGTAAGCCTGGGCGTCAAGCAGCTCAGCAGCGATCCGTGGAACACGATTTCGGAGCGCTACCCGGTCGGCACCCGGATCCACGGCAAGGTCAGCTCGGTGGCTGACTTCGGCGTGTTCGTCGAGATCGAGGAAGGCATCGAGGGACTGGTCCACATCTCGCACTTGTCATCGGAGCGGGTCGACAAGCCTTCTTCGTTGTTCAAGGTCGGCGATGAAGTCGATGCGCTCGTGGACAAGCTCGAACCCAAGGAGCGGCGCATCGGACTCTCCATCAAGGCGCTCAAGGCGCACGAGGAACGCGAGGAGATGCAGGAATATCTGCGCCGCGAGCACGAAAAGGCGCGGTTCTCGATGGAAGATATCCTGAACGAGGAACTCCGCCTCGACCGCGAAGACGGAGAGCGCCGCGCATCGCGAGGCCGCGGCGGCGATCGCTAAGGTCGCGCGCGCCTGAGGCTTTCCGAGATGACCAAGCGGGGAATCATCGAGGAGCTTCTCGCGCGCCATCAGCATTTTTCCCATCGCCAGTCCGAAACCATCGTCAACGCGATGTTCGATGCGATGTCGAACGTGCTGGCGAGCGGCAAGCGGATCGAGATTCGCGGCTTCGGCAGCTTCGGCGTGAAGAATCGCCGCGCCCGCCAGGGCCGCAACCCCAAGACCGGCGCAATCGTCAAAGTGGACGCGAAACGGATTCCGTTCTTCCGCGCGGGCAAGGAACTAAGAATCGAGGTTAATGGCGCCGGCAATCCGGAGCGCTAGTAAGCCGCGCAGCACTGGCCCTGCCGCGGGCCTGCGGCTGTGGGCGCCGTGGCGTTATACCTATATCCGCAAGGCGGACCGCCAGCAGGGTTGCATCTTCTGCTTCCGCGCGCTCGATAAAGCGGAACGTCGCGAACGGCTGATACTGTACGTGGGACCGGGCGCGATGGTGATGCTGAATGCGTACCCCTACACCAACGGGCATCTGATGGTCGCTCCGCGCCGCCATATCGCGGCGCCGGATCTGCTCCAGCGCAAAGAGCGCACCGAGATCAACGAACTCGTCACCCGGTCTGTCGCATTGCTGCGCAAAACACTGAAGCCCGCCGGGTTCAATGTCGGCGCCAATCTCGGGCGCGTCGCCGGTGCCGGATTTGCAGACCACATGCACTGGCACGTGGTGCCCCGCTGGGAAGCCGACAACAACTTTATGCCGGTACTTGCGTCGACCCGCGTGCTGTCGCAGCATCTGCTGGATAGCTACGACCAGTTGCATCCGGTTTTCAAAGCGATCAAGGCTGGTTTATCCTGAAAATAAGGACCGCTTCAGGAACTTCGCAATGGACCAAACGCTGACAAATATCCGCACCCTCGGTGAACTCAAGGCTGCCGGCTACCGGACGCTTCCGGTCCGCGCGGAAATGCGCAAGAACCTGCTCGCGCGCCTGCGCGCAAAAGAAAAGATTCTGACCGGCATCGTCGGCTACGACGAGAGCGTCGTGCCGGAGATCGAAAACGGCGTACTGGCCGGCCATCACATGATCTTTCTTGGCGAGCGCGGTCAGGCGAAGTCGCGGATCATCCGCGCGCTGGCCGATCTGCTCGACGAGTATGTGCCTGGTGTTAAAGGCTGCGAAATCAACGACGACCCCTACGCGCCAATCTGCCGCCAATGCCGCCGCCTGCTCGAGGCAAAAGGCGACGACCTCGAGATCACCTGGATCGACCGCGATCATCGCTACGCGGAGAAGCTGGCGACACCCGACGTGTCGGTCGCGGACCTGATCGGCGAGATCGATCCGATCAAGGTTGCCGAGGGCCGCTACCTCGCCGACGAAGAGACCATCCACTACGGCCTCATCCCGCGCACCAACCGCGGCATCTTTGCCATCAACGAACTTCCCGATCTCACCGAGAAGGTGCAGGTCGGCCTGTTCAACCTGATGGAGGAAAAAGACGTTCAGATAAAAGGCTACAAGATCCGGCTGCCCGTCGATCTGGTGTTCGTCGCGAGCGCTAACCCCGAGGACTACACCTCGCGCGGCCGTATCATCACCCCGCTCAAGGATCGCTTCGACATCCAGATTCGCACCCACTATCCGAAGAAGCTCGAAGACGAAATCGCGATCATGGAGCAGGAAGCGGCCTATCCCCCGCGCGAAGGGATGGAAGTGCGCGTGCCGCAGTTCCTGAAGGACATCATCGCGCAGGTCACCTTCGAAGCGCGCGGCTCCAACGAGATCAATCAAAGCTCGGGCGTTTCGGTGCGCGTCACTATCAATAACTTCGAATCGGTGTTGTCCAACGCCGAAAAGCGCGCGATCATCAACAACGAGAACGAGATTGTTCCGCGCCTGTCCGATCTGCACTCCGTGTACGCGTCGACCGCCGGCAAGATCGAGCTCGAGTACGTCGGCGAGGACAAGAAGGACGACGACCTGATCGAACGGCTGGTCAATCGCGCCGTGTTGAAGGTCTTCGATCGCTATCTCAAGCTCGACGATCTGAAGAAGGTGATCGGCTACTTCGAGCAGGGCTGGGGCGTCGAGGTCTCCGATCGCGCGCCCTCGTCGGAATACACCGAACCGCTGCGCGAGGTCACCGGGTTGCGAGAAGCGATCGCGCTACTGGGGCCGTTCGAAACCCCCGGCCTGATGGCCGCCGCGAGCGAGTTCATTTTCGAGGGCCTGCACCTCCATCAGAAGCTCAACAAGGATCGCCAGGGCGGACGGTTCGCATACCACGCCTGAGCGGGACCGGCGCAACGATGGTCAACACACGCTATACGCAGTGGGACGGCACTCAGAAGCTCAAGCTCGACGCCGACAAGGTGTTCGAGAAGCTCGCCGAGTACATGTCCTACACCGACGACGTCCGCCAGGCGATGGATTGGATGATGCGCCAGGGGATGGACTTCGACGGCATGCAGGTGATGGGCCTCGAGGAGTTCATCGAGCAGCTTCGCCAGGAGATGCGCCAGCGCTACCGCGACTTCAATCTCAAGAGCGCGCTCTCCGAAATGGAGCAGAAGCTCGAGGACATCCTGAATCGCGAGCGCAACACCCTCGATGGGCTCAAGGGGCAGAAGCCCGGCGTCGAAGAGAAGCAGCGCGAGCTTTCGCACGTGCCGCGCCGGCTCTCGGAGGGGATTCGCAAGCTCGAGAGCTATCAGTTCGAAGACGAACAGGCGAAGGCCGACTTCGACGAGCTGCTCTCTGAATACGAAAATATCCGCGATCTCGAAAATTTCCGCGATCGCAATCAGCACATGTTCCACGGGCCCAAGAGCCTCGGCTACCAGGAGGCGCTCGACCTGATGCGCGAGATGGAGCGGATGCGCCAGCTCGAGCAGGACCTGATGTCGGGAAACTTCGACACCATCTCGATGGAAGACCTGCAGCAGATCCTGGGCCAGCAGGCGATGCGCGACTTTCAGAACTTGAAACAGGTGATGGTGCTGCTTACCAACTCCGGCTACGTGATGCCCAAGGGCGAGCACTTTCAGCTCTCGCCCAAGGGTGTGCGGCGAATCGGGCAACTGGCCTTGCGCGACATCTACCAGAATCTGCTGAGAGACCGCACGGGCCCTCACGCCACCGACCATCGCGGAATCAGCGAGATGCGCCCGGAAGAGACCAAGCCCTACGCTTTCGGCGATCCGCTCAACCTGAACCTGGTCGCGACGCTCAAGAAAGCGCTGGCGCGCAAGGCGGGCGTTCCCCTTCAGCTCAATCCCGATGATTTCGAAATCTACGAGAATGATTACGCCAGCACTTCATCTACCGTGCTGTGCCTGGACATGTCGTGGTCGATGAGCTGGGAGGGGCGGTTTGCGGCGGCAAAGAAGGTCGCGATGGCGATGGAGACATTGATCCGCTCCAAGTTCCCGCGCGACTTCTTTTCGATCGTCGGCTTTTTCACGCGCGCGGTGGAACTGAAGCTGAAGGATCTGCCCGAAGCGTCGTGGAACATGGGCGACCCCTTCACCAACCTCCAGGACGGGCTGCGACTCGCCTCGGATCTGCTGTCGCGCCACCCCGCGCGCAACCAGCACATCATCGTGATCACCGACGGCCAGCCGACCGCCTACTTCCTGAACAAGCGGCTGTACTGCGAATGGCCGCTGTCGTTGGGCGGCATCAGCATGCGCGCCGCGCAGGAAACGCTGAAGGAAGTAGAACGCATCACCCGCAAGGGCATCACCATCAACACCTTCATGCTCGACGATTCGCCCAGCCTGCGCGCCTTCGTGGAAAAGATGACGCAAATAAACCACGGCCGCGCCCTCTACACCCGCCCCGACCACCTCGGCGAATACATGCTGGTCGACTACCTCTCAAAAAAGCGCAAACGCGCGTAAGCGACACCCGCGGCGACCTCCGCAATCGGGCGGAAATTGGGAAAAAGGTAGGCGCGCCAAGGACGGCGCGCATCGATCCACGGGCAGGGACGCCCGCGCCACGATTTTTTCAGATTCATGATTTGAATTCTTTGATCTGAATTCTTTTGTAAGTGGCGAAAGCGCTAATCATAATTCCGAGGGCACGACTCGACCGCACCTCGCCCGCTTACTTGCGGGAGAGGTCGAGCGGCGCGGCCCTTGCGGTTTCTTGCAAGGGCCGTGACGCTCGGGTGAGGGTGCCGCGTCATTCGCAACCCCCACCGTCTCCGATTGCGACCATACAGCGCCCTCACCCGCCTCGCGATTGGTTCACCAATCGCGGAGGCCTCCCTCTCCCGGGTTGCGCTCGCGACCAGGTCGCGGACGAGGGCGAGGGACACCGTCCACGCTCCTCTCAGTGGGAAGGAAAACCAGCAGAGAAAATCCCTGAGTGGCACCGCCGTCGCGGCGGCGTCTTTTGTTACGGCGCAGTAGCGCGCAGCGGCGCTGCCTCAGGCAGCGCCCAGGTGCCACCGATCGCACGTAGCACGATCCGATCGGATTGGTTACCCGCCGCCGCAATCAGCCGGTTCAGCGGCTCCATCATCGGTTCCCGCGACAGCTTGAAGGTCCCCCAATGAATCGGCACCAGATATCGCGCGCCGCTTTCAAGAAACATCTTCCATACCTGTTCGGGATTGGCATGGTTCCAAATCCACGGGTCGTACGCGCCGATCGAAAATGCGGCAACCTCGGGCGGATCTTTCGCGAGATCACTGAAGTTGTCCGTGTATGCGCTGTCGCAGGCCAGCAGCATCCGATGCCCGTCTTTTTCCAGCACGTAGCTGTTGAATCCGTAGTCGGTGCCGTACGGAGGCCACCGCTTGCCCCAATGCCTCGCCGCCATCGCGCGGACCTTCAGGCCACCGACCTCCGTCTCCTGTCCCCATTGCAGTTCGCGCACGTCCGCGAACCCGAGCGGCGCGATCAATTTGGAACACTTGTCGCACGCGATCACCACTGCACTCCTAGGAATCTTCTTGATCGACGGCAGATCGAGGTGATCCATGTGCGCATGCGTGATTAGCAGCACATCGATACGCCCAATCGCCGAGGGGGCAAGCGGCGGCGCGGTCACGCGGCGCGGACCAACGGTGAAAATCGAATCGAACGAGAGCCCCACTTTATTGAAAAATGACGGATCGCTGATCACGCGCACGCCGAAATAGTTCATCAGCAACGTCGCGTGCCCGAGATTCGCGATCGTCAGGTCATCGTCGGGCCACGATGCGGGGTTGGGGGTCGCCGCCACGGGAATCTGCTCGGGATCCATTGCCAAAGCGTATGGCGTGGCGATGGCCGGTGCCAGAGCGGAGATGAAAATTCCCGCCGCCACGGCAAATCGAACCGCGGTCATTTGTCTGGATGCCGCCCTACTTCTTCACGGGGAAGCATGGCAACTGATCGACGAGTGCGTAGCCGTAGGTCTTTCCGCGCCATTGAAAGGTGCCCTGCGAGGGGCCGAATGCTTCCGTAACGATCATCATCACGCGGTTGTCGTCGATATTGTCGAGGTCGTTGGGCGCATAGGCGAGAAATTGCGACTTCTTGTAGTCAAGCTGATCGGCCAGCGGCGGAGTGAACTGAAGCCTGCCGATCGACGGCTTCGGTTCCCAGCCGTCCACGGGCGCGGTCCTGGTCCCTACTACCATCCAGATCGGCTTTGCCGAGTTGATAAGCCGCCACTGGCGCGTCTCGATAGTGTCGTCCTTGTCCTTGCGCACTTCCTCTACGCCCGGCGGCGCATCCGCCAGTGCGTCGCAACGCTCCGGCTGGTCATCGACCGTACCGGGAGTATGTTTGTCCGCCGACTTCGCCCCCAGCTGCATGCCCGTATAGCCCATCGCCGCGACTCCGCCTTGCACCAGACTGGCCGCCGGAAGCGCCGCGGCCGCGCACGCACCCAGGGCGATCGGCAACGCGGCGAGCGCAATGGCCATCAGCGCCGAAGCAAGTCGCGCTACGATTATTTTGGGCGGATCGATTTGATTCACGGTTTGCGCGCGGTCACGAGCGAGGAGGTAAATGGCGGGCTCGGCAGCGTTTGTAATGTTACTCCGGTAAATCCCGCCGCCGTCAACCATCCCCCGATCTCATCGAAGGAATAGTCGCGGCCCCGGGTCATCAGCAGCAAGTATAGCGAGAATACCGCCCCAGCGCGCGGCTCCGTCAGCTCCCGGTTCATGACGTGATCCTTGATCACGATCATGCCGCCCTGCGGCAGCGCCTCAAAGCACTTGGCCATCAGCCCGGCGTTGGCCGATTCGTCTTCGCTATGGATTATGTTCGACATGAAAATCGTGCCGGCGCCGTCAGGAAGCCGCGCCTTCAGATAATCCACTTCGACCAGGTCGATTCGTGCCGCCACTTCGCGCTCACGTTCCGCGATAACCCGCCGCGCGACTTCCAGCGTGGCGGGCAGGTCCCAGATCGCACCTCGCATCGCCGGCCGCCGCCGCAGTATCGCGGCCAGGTAAGTGCCGGGACCGCCGCCGAGATCGGCAACGGTTGCGATATCGCCGAAATCAACGTTCTCCGCCACCCACGCCGCGTCGCCACGCGCGCGCGTAAGGCTGTCCATCGCGCGGATGAATCGCTCGGTATCGGCGGCGTTCGCTTGAAACATGTCCGGCGTACGCGCCGGACCGCCCGTGCGAATCGAATCTTCCAGGCGCGCCCAATCCTGGAAAATGGCCTCGTCGAACAGAATCATGCCGCCCAGGTATTCGGCAGACGACTTCAGCAGAAAGCGACGCGCCGAATCGGTGAGGTCATAGCGGCCCTCAGCAACTCCGAGCAGACCCAACGCTGCGATGGCGTTGGCTAACAGAGCGGTTGCGCGCGGATCGAGATGGAGGCTGTACGCCATAGCGGACGCATCGAGCGGGCCTTCGGCGAGCAGTTCAAAAATGCCGAGTTTCAGCGCGACTTGGATCGCACGCGCTTCGGCGTGCCCGCCCGCCATCGCGGCAAGCTCTGCGAACTCCATCGCGGGTGGCGCGCTCTAGCGCACGAAATCCTGGGTAACGTAGGTATTGCCATCGTCAGAATGCGCCACGCCGACTCCCGTCTCGGTGAATTTGTCGGACAGCAGCGTCGCGCGATGCTCCGCGCTCTTGAGCCACCCTTCCAGCGCGCGCTCGGCAAGATGCGCGAAGTCGCGATAGTCGTCGGCATAGATATTCTCGCCCGCGGCCTGAAAGTGAATTCCCTCGCCGCTGAGCCGCTGCTCCAGGCTTATCCCCTCGGGGCTCTGATGCGACAGATAGTGGCGCAGCGCCATGTCGTAGCTGTGTGCGCGCGCGACGATCGCGAGGCGTGCGGAGAATTTCAGCGGCTTCAGGCCGGCGCGGATGCGCTCGGAATTTACGAGTCCCAGTATTTCCGATTCCTGGTCGGTGAGACCTGCCGCCTGCTCCGGCGATTGCGAATTGTTTCTGCTCAGGTACACCCTGACCACCGCTACGCCCATCAGCAGCACAACCAGCAACCCCATCCCCGCCTTGATCGCACGGCGCCGGCGTACCACTCTGGGAGTGGGCATCCGGATTATCTTGGCCGGACCCCGATTGACTCTTGATGTGCCGCGGCGAGTAGCCGATCTTCCGTTCATATGGAACCGGCGAAGGGCGTTTCCAACATGCGCCGCTCCCGGACTCGACCTTCCGGTTAACCGGCGCGCGGGCTTCTCCAGGGATTTTGGTATCGCGGGATAATGGGTCTGTCAACGCGAATCGGGTTTGCATCGGCAATCGCCTTTTGTTTCATCACGTTTTTTGCTGAAGCACGATTCGTCCATGCCGATACCGCAGCAAAGCCGGCAGCATCTGCCGATGCGCTGCCCGCCGATGCGCTCAAAGACTCACCCAGCCGCTATCTGCAGGAAGCGTCGCAAAGCCCCATCCGATGGCAACCGTGGAGCGATGCGACCTTTGCGCTGGCGCGCAAGCTCAAGCGGCCGGTGCTGATCGATATCGGCGCGGTGTGGTGCCATTGGTGCCACGTGATGGACGACACGACGTATTCGAATCCGCAGGTCGCGGCGATCCTCAACGACAAGTTCGTGCCGATCAAGGTCGACATGGACCAGCGGCCGGACGTCGATGCGTTCTATCAGAACGCCGCTGCACGCCTGACCGGCGCAGGCGGATGGCCGCTGACGTGTTTCACGACTCCCGCCGGCACGCTCCTTTACGCAGCCGGGTATCTGCCCCCGATGCCGCGCGAGGGCGCTTCACCGACCTCCGCAATGGTGCCAATTCTCGAGCGAATCGCGACCTCGTATGCAACGGATCCGGCCGAAATCGAGCGGCAGGCCGATGCGATCGCGAAACGAATCGCCGGCGAATCGCCACCCCAGGCCGCGGGCAACGGCGGCGACGAAGCTACTCTCCGCCGGGAAATAATCGCGTCGCTGGCGACCTCATACGATAGCGAGAGCGGAGGATTCGGCCGCGGCAGCGGCCCTCGCTTCTACGATTTCCCGTCGATCCGACTCGCGATCGCGTACGGATTTTTTCAGCACGATTCGTTTCGCCAGATGGCGCTGGAGAGTCTCAACAAGATCGCGCGCGGAGGCGTGTTCGATCAGCTCGGCGGCGGGTTCCATCGCTACTCGACCGACCAGGCATGGCGCGTCCCGCACTTCGAGAAAATGGCGTACGACCAGGCGATGGCGCTGACCGTCTACTCGGAGGCTTATCAGGTAAGCCGCAACACCCACTTGCTCACCGTCATCTCGGCGATCGGATCATATGCGAACGAGACGCTGCTCGATCCCGCGACGCATGCGTTCTTTGCCGACCAGGATGCCGATTCGTTCAAAGGCGATGACGGCAGCTACTACACCTGGACGATCGACGAGGTGAAAAAGACGCTGCCTCCGGATGTGGCGAATGCGGCGGTCATCTTCTACGGGATGGCCGATTCGCCAGCCCTCGCGCCCGACGGCCGCATCGTCCTGCGGCGGCCGTTCACTGATGAAGAAATCGCGAAGCAACTGGAGATGTGGCCGGCGTCCGCGAAAGCGCTTCAAGTGCGCGCGAAGCGTCCGATGCTGGTGGTGCGCGACAAGCGCCCCGCTCCGCCGGTCGATTGGGCGATCATGACTGACCGGAACGCGCTGATGATCTCCGGCTTCCTGGCCGCATCCGATGCGATCGGAGACCGAATCTCGCGGCAGATCGCAATCGGCGCGCTCGATTTCATATTGGACCATCTGCGCGATCCGCGCGGCGGCTTCTATCACGTATGGTCCAACGGTCAGGCCTCGGTTTCGGGAATGGCTGCCGACCAGGTCTATCTGACCAATGCTCTGCTCGACGCCTACCAGGCCACGGGCGAGGAGAAATATCTGAAGGGAGCGCGCTCGCTCGCCGCGATGATCGCGGACAAGTACCGCGACCGCGCGGGGCTGATCGTCAATTGCACCGCCAGCACGGCCAAAAGCCCGATCACGATGACGGTGGCGGGCGCGGAAGTCATGTACGACCAGCCGATGCCCTCGGTGCAGGCGGAGGCGGCACATGCGATGCGCACGCTGGGCGAGATTACTTCCGATGAACACTACCTGAAGCTTGCCAACGCGCTCATGGCGCCGGCTCCGAGGATGGTCGGGTCGGCGGCGGACTACACGCTCGGTACCCTGGGCCTTGCACTCGAAGAGCGCGCCGATGGCGGCGCGACGGTTGCGATCGTCGGCAAGCCGACCGACCCCCGCACGCAATCGCTGGCCGAGACTGCGCTGAGTGCATATCGGCCGGGAAAGGTCGTGGTTCGCATCGACCCATCCCAGACACGGACGATGCCTGCGACGGCGCGCGCCATGTACGAAGCCGCGGCCGACCGCAACACTCCCCTCGCGTTCGTATGCGCCGGCACCGCCTGCTCCCAGCCGTCGTCGACGACCGAGCAGCTTCGCGTCACTCTTGAGAAATTTCAGGTCGACGATCTGGCGCAATCAATCGCGCTGCCCGCCGTCACCGCGCACGCTCCTACCACTTCTCCTTGAACGGCCGCACGTCGACGTCGTGACTCCACGCGCTGCGATCCTGATGCGCGATATGCCAGTAGGTCTCCGCAATCGCCGAGGGCTTCAGCATGTCTTCGTCCTTGATTTGCGGGAAACGCTCGCGGATCGCCGGCATGTCGATTGCGCCGTCGACGTTCACGTATGCGACGTGGATTCCCTGTGGCTGCAGGTCCCGCGCCATCACCTGCGCAAGTCCACGCACCGCAAACTTCGCCGGCCCGAACGCCACCGAGGTCGCGAACGGTTTTATTCCCGCCGTCGCTCCGGTGATGATTACGACGCCCGCGCCCTTTTTCAGCATCGCCGGGACGACCTGCTGCACGCACAGGAACGCGCCGAAAGTGGTGACCCGCCAGGTGTTTTCGAACGTGCTGGGCTTCGTGTCCATCAGCTTGCCGAAAGGGCGCATCGCGGCGTTGTAAAGCAGCACGTCGACATCACCGAGTTCGCCGCGAATCCGCGCGAACGCAGATTCGATATCTGCCGCCTTGCTCATGTCGGCAGGCACGGCGATCGCCCGTCCTCCCTCTGCCTCGATCTCTTTCGCGAAACCCGCCAGCTTGTCGCCTCCGCGTGCCACCAGCGCTACGGCATATTCCTTCCCAAAGCGGCGCGCGAGCGCATTACCAAGTCCCGCCCCAACGCCGACAACAACCGCAACTTTCTTTGTATTGGCCATAAATGCTCCTATTTTTTTCCGTCACCCGAGCGAAGCGAAGAAGAGATCGTTCAACCACCGTCGCAAAAAGTGGTGTCATTCCGAGGTTCTTTTCCGAGGAATCCCGTGGGTGAGAGAACCTTTGAACTCGATCGCCGAGACAACGTCTTTGGGTTGCGGGCGCGAGCTCGCGCTGCGGAGCGAAGCGACGCAAAGGTCCCGCCGCGAGAACGACCGCCCGTTTCGCACCTCAACCCTACCGTCCCCGAAAAACGGGCGTTCGCTTGGCGCCGAATGCGGCGATCGCTTCGCGCGCGTCTTCCGTGCGCGCCATCTCACCGATGCTCCTGAGTTCGTAGTCAACTTGCGTCTCGAGAGGAGTCAGCCAGCCCGAATGCATCAAGCGCTTTGCCGCCGCGTATGCGCGCGTCGGCCCGGCCGCAAGCTGGGCCGCGAGCGCGTGCGCCTCCTCCGCAAGCCGATCGTCGGGCACCACCCGCGTTGCGATTCCCCATTCGACCGCCTCGCGCGCGGTGAGCGATCGATTGAGATATGCAAGCTCGATAGCGCGGCGCACGCCAATCAGGCGCGGCAGAAAATAAGTCGTGGCCCCATCGGGGCTCAGCCCGATCTTCGTGTAAGCCATCGTAAACTTCGCTGACTCCGCTGCTACCACCAGGTCGCATGCGCAGGCCAGTCCCATTCCCGCCCCCGCCGCGGCGCCATTCACCGCCGCGATCACCGGCAGGTCTGCGCGCATGATTCGTCCGATCGTCGCGTGAAACAGCGAGACCTTGCTTTTCAGCTCGCTCGATTGCGAATAGAACCCCTTCAGGTCCGCACCGGCGCAGAAAAACCGGCCGCTCCCCGTGATCACCAGGGCGCGCACCTCGGGATCTTCCTCGGAACGGATCACCGCATCCATCACTTCCGATGACAGCGTCGAGTTCAGCGAGTTGGCCGCTTCGGGCCGGTTAAGCGCGATCCGCGCAACATTGTCGCGCACGTCAAAGAGAATCGTCGAGTAGTTTGGCATCGCCTAATACCTCGCGGGAAAGGTCGAATATTTTGTACTCCGCAGACCAGCGTATCGTCCCGTTTTCAGTTTCAAAATGCAACTGCGGTTTGGGTCTTGTCTTATAAACCACCGTCGCAAAGATCGTGTCATTCCGAGGTTCTTTTCCGAGGAATCCCGGGAGTGGGAGAACCTTTGAACCCGATCGCCGAGACAGCGTCTGTGGGTTGCGGGCGCGAGCCCGCGCGGGGAAGCCGCAAATGACGAACGTGATCTCGCGCACTCCTTCGCCGCGCGATTCCCTCGTTCCTACCGCCCACCCAGATAGGTGAAATTCCCGCGCGGATTCGCGAACAACGTGCCGGACGCCACCAGATGATGCGTCGCGTCGGTTTCCTCGAATGCCGTCTCGTGCACTCCCGTCTGTTCCAGTTCGCGGACGACGCCCGATGCGTCCAGCGCGAAGAACCGGTCCTGGTCGCCCGTGAACGCCGGAAAGTAAAGCCGCGCGCCTTCTACCAGCCACGGATCGCCCAGGTTCGCGAGCGTCCAGTCGGGCAGCGCAACCTGGCTGCGATGCACAACGACCCTGACTGCTCTGCCAGAGGCAAGCAGAATCAGATCGCGATCGCCCGATGCGGCCCGCACGGCGATGATTCCATCGGAAGTCAGCGATGGCCATCCTTGCGAAAGAAAAGTGACTCGACCCGCGGCGCTAGCTGAGCCGGTGTGAAGCACCCGGGCCAGCTTTCCGTGCCGATAGAGATAGACTGATGTCCCACGCCCGCCTCGATCGGTAAAAGCCAGCGTGGTTTCAGCGCCACCGCCGCCGATCGCGGCCGCGGGCAGACCAAAGGCGCCGAACCCTCCGCCCTGCGGCGTGCGTCCGCCTTCGACTGCCACTTCGGTGACCCCGCGCTGCGGCGATACGAGCAGGACGGCCTGAAGATGATCGCGCCACCACAACGCAGGCTGCACGGTGTCATTCTTTGCCCGCTTGAGAAACGCGATCATCGCGACGGAGTCGCCAGCGCCCGGCTCGACACTGCCGAAAGACAATCCCGCCACTTCGCGGCCGTCGCTCAGGCGATCTCCCGTGCGCAGGAGACAATCCAGACGTCCCGCGCGATAGAGGAACAGCGCATCGCCGCCTTCCTGCCGCGGAGCCATGAACGCGATGTCGCCGCGGCCGGTAGCTATTGGATAAGGATCGACCCGCAGCCGCGGCGTGCATCCCGCGGCGATCGCAAGCGGCGCCATCGCGCGCGCGACGTGATCGAGTGCGGGCGCATTGGGGTCGGCGATGAAGATGTTCCACGCCTCGCGTCCCATCTTGTCCTCGACGCTCGCGCCGAACAGCACGCGGCCATCCGAGGTTTCCGATGGAACGCCAAGCTCCTCGATTTCCCCGCCATCTGCCGTCCGATCTCCCACCCGCGCGACGGCGATCGTGGTGCCGTCCGCACGGCTTGCGTAGAGCTCGCTGACGCGATCCTGCGCGACCGCGGCCCCATCGGCTCCCAGAGTCAGCGAGACCGCGCGCGCCCGCGCGGGAATCAGTACGGCGCAGAGGACGATAGTGACGATTGCAGTCCGAATACTCATAGACTGACCCTCGGTTCGTGGAAGTGAAGAGCCGCCCGCGATGGGGAGGTTCCGCCGGTGCAACGACGGAACCTCCCGGGGTTTTTGGGGGGCGGAAAACTATGGAGCCGCTTGCACCATCGATTGCGTCGTGAAGAATCCGCGGTCGACTGCGCCCATGTTGATGTACCAGCACTCGCGCTCTGGCGTGCCGAGACCGGGCAGGTAGCACATGGTCGCGAAACCGGATTGAACGTCCGTCGAGACGGCGCCGACTTCGAACTCGCGCTTGAAGGGATAGATCGCGACCTGCGCGTCAGGCACCGGGCGGTCGCGATAGGTCATCCACCAGATATGGTTGTACCAGAGCTGCCCGCGCTGATCGTATTCGTCGATGTACGGCTCGTACCACGATTCGGAATCCATGTAGACGAGCGTCTTCGACTGCAGCGCCTGGGCAATCCGATCGCGTCGCGGCGTCGCTTCGACCACATAGATGTGGCGCATCTCCCACACTTCGGGACACGCACTAGCTCCGCCGTCGGTCGCGCATCGGACCTCGGGCGAATGCTCGGCGTGCGCAACCGCGAGCATCTCCTTGTCGCCCAGGAAGCGATAATCGTATTCCTCGGTCTTGGCGTTGAAACCCGAATAATGGTCGGGGTTCCATGCGGTGGGACCGGTCGCCGAGCTCATCAGGTTTTCATCCAGGCGGCGCACGCGGCGCGTTCCATGCGTCCACGACCAATCGTCATCGCCCTGGTTCGGGTCGGCATAGCGATAGCGGATGAAGCCGTCGCCGCGCTCCGTCGCCGGCGCCAGCACGGGATAGAGACCGAAGACCCACAGCCGTCCCGTCTTCTTGAAGTCCGGGTCGATCGGCATCGGCTCGACCTCCACCCGTCCGACCAGGTCGTAACCCGCGTAGTGACCGATTTGGTAGTACTGGATCGGTGAGAAAGATTTGTTACGGCCGCCGTAGAGGCTGTCGCAATCGTAGAAGCGCAGGTCGTAATCGTCGGTGAGCAGCGGCCGAAAGACGTTGTTCCACATGATCTTGGTGGCAACGTACGGATCGTTCGAATCGACCAGCGGAAACGGCTGCCCGGCCACGTAACCGACCAGGGTGCGGTTGTCCTTGCTGAGGCGCACCTGCGATGCGTACTTCTCGGTTGCATCCTTGTAGGGCGGTGGCCAGTCGATCCGTCCCGAGGGTACGATCTTCATCGTCATGCCCTGCAGCACCTTGTAGTAGACGCCCGGCGAAACCAGGTCTTGTACTTTAGATGCGTTGTCCGCCGTGATTACGTCGCCCGGCTTGACCTCGGCGCGCGCACCCCCCGAGACGATCGCGATTACGACCGCCGCTACGAACGTGATCGCGTGCGTCATCCTGAAGGAGCGCACACTTCTGCATATTCCCGCGAGGCTCATAAATTCCTCCTCCTTCGCGAAGAAAGTCGCTGTCAAAGAGCAATTTGTTTGCCACGTGGGATTGCGAGCAATCGCGCTGAGGTTTCGCGCACGTAAGCGCGAAGCGCCTCTCGCAAAATGCGATCAGAAGCGCCGCGCGCGATCCACCGATTTGTGATCATCGGCGCAGGGTTCGTTGCGACTGCGCGTTCTTTTCTAGGTTCCGCGCGATGTTCCGCGAAATATTCCTAATCTTTTGCGCGCAGAGGATGCGCCCGCGCTTATAGTTGCGTTTTGCAACTGATTCGCGATCTTGAAATTACCTGCGAAGTAAGGATGCTAGTCGGCGAACCCGATACCACAAAGGCACCGAGGCACTAAGATCACATCCTACCTTGGTGTCTCGGTGCCTTTGTGGTGAAGTCTGTGTTTCGACGATCTATCGAAGCGCTTCTTCCACGAACTCCAAACGGTCGTTGCCCCAGAACATCTCGCCGCCCACGAAGAATGTCGGCGCACCAAAGGCGCCCCGCTCGACCGCCTCGTCCGTATTGGCGCGCAGCCGGTTTTTGACTTCGTCGCCTTCGATCGATTCGGGATCCATTCCGACTTTTTTCAAAAGTTCGGCGAGCACGGCGCTCTGCCCGAGATCGAGTTCTTCCACCCATACGCCGCGGAACACCGCCGCATGATATGCGGCGAACTTGCCCTGCATCTGCGCCGCGACCGCCCCGCGCATCAGCTTGATCGTGTTGATCGGAAAATGCGGATTCATCTTCATCGGCACGCCGTATTTCCGGGGCCACCGCTGCAACTCGGCCATCATAAACTTGGCCTTCGCAGGAATCGTGATGGGCGAACTGTTGCCGGTCGCTTTGAAGACGCCCCCTAGCAGCATTGGCTTATAAATAATCTCGGCACCATGCCGCGCCGCGATCGCCGGCAATTGCGTGTCCGCCAGATAGCTGAAGGGACTCCCATAATCGAAGAAGAACTCGACTTGCTTACCCATCGCCGTCACCTCGCTGAGCCGAAGATCGCACGCTCAGTTGCATTTTGCAACTTGGCCAGGCGGATAGTTCCAGTTTGGAAATCTACCTATAATCGCAGAAATCAGGACACTACACGATGTTCGATGGCGCGAAGCGATATACGTTAACCGGTCTGCTTGTCGTCATATTGGCGTTTGGTATTGCCTGCGGAGACGGGGCGAGCGGAAACGATAAAGTCGGACAGGTTCGAGGAACATATGGCTTGCTCGCCATCGGCACCAAGGGGGTGCCGTTGGTGGCGGTTGGACTATTGAGAGCAAAAGGAAACGGAACTGTCGACGGACTCGCAACCATTAGTTTTTTCGGGAATGTGATTAATGAGACGTTCTCAGGGACGCTGATGGTAAACGGCGACGGTACCGGAACCTTCGCGGGCATTACTTCGCGGGGCGACAAGTTCACCAAAAGCTTCGTCGTAACGGACGGCGGAGATCAGATCGGGTTTGAATCAACGGACGCCGATGAGATCCAGCTAATAGCGGCCAGAAGGCAGACCCGGCGGGGGGCCTTCTCACGCCGGAGTCTCAACGGAAAATGGGCGTTTGCATGCGGCGGTACCGAGGCTAACCCTGGCAGCGGCGGTACTGCGCCAGTCACCGCAGTTGGCTGGCTGGCCAACGATGGGATCGGCAATTTTCAAGGCCACGGCACCTATAATCAAAACGGGACCGTCGTGGAAGCGACGTTCGATGGAACCAGTATCGTCAACTCAGACGGTACGTTCACAGATAGCGGGACGTACGCTTCGGGTCTCAGCGGGACGTTCGCCGACTCTGGTGTAATCGAAGACAACGCACAGTTGGTCACCATTTCCACCAGTACCCAGGGCGCTGTGTCCTGCACGCTAGGAAGGCCGATTCGTTAGCACCACGACGAACCCCGAACGTTTTTCCAACAGAGACCGGACGGTTCCCCATAAACGGCATCGGCTGGCGTCGGAAGTTTCAAAATGAGACGATACAGGCAACGCAAACGTGACTGTGGGGACAGTGTGCGTTTGCGGCAATCGGCTCGGGGGAGCTTGTCAGATCAATGCGATGGCGTTCGATCGGTGAGGCAAATTGCTCGGTGGCGCGTACGCTCGCCGTAATCGGTGAGCGATGGACGATGCTCATTCTGCGCGAGGCGTTCATGGGACACCGGCGCTTCGATGAGTTCCAGCGCAACACCGGAATCGCCCGCAATATCCTGGCGGCGCGCCTGCGCGCGCTCGTCAGCCATCAGATTCTGGAACGCACCGAAGGCGAAGACGAGCATGCGCGCATCGAGTACCGCCTCACCAAAAAGGGGATGGATCTTTACCCGGTGATGGTTTCGATGCTGCGATGGGGTGACACGTGGCTGTGCGGAGAAAAAGGCCCGCCGCTGGCGCTGGTTCATCGCGGCTGCGGTGCTAAAGCGACCCCCGCATTCGTGTGCCCGAGTTGCGGCGACACTGTCGGCGCCCGCGACATGATCGCGATTCCGCGCCGCGGCTCGCATCCGACGCGCCGGCCCGATCGCGGCGAGCGCAAGCACGGCACGCGGTAGCATCGCAAATCTCTGACACGCACAATAACTGCTCATCATGATCGAGCTGGTGATGTTCGATGCGGACGGAGTGCTGTTCGATTCCACCGAATCGAATATCGCCTATTACAACGCGATCTTTCGCGAAGTCGGCGAGCCTCCGCTCGACCCGCGCGAGGAAATCAGCTCGGTTTCTTACGCCGCCGAAGAGATGTTCATAGCCCGCGCGCGCGAGCATCGCACGAAGCTCGACCGCATGAAGGCGGTCGCGCGAACGCTCGATGCCACCGCGTTCTTTCGGATGCTCAAGCCGCCGCTCGAACTGCGCCCTTTCCTGCTGGAACTGCGCCGCAACTATCGGCTCGGTCTGGCCACCAATCGATCCGCGACGGTACCCTCCCTGGTCGAGCATCTGAATCTCGGCGGCGTGTTCGACGCGATCGCGAGTGTCTACGATCGCGTGGCGCCCAAGCCAGCGCCCGATATTCTCCATCTATGCATGGAACGCGCGGGCGCGCGGCCAGATCGCAGCGTCTACGTGGGCGACAGTCCGATCGATCTGCTCGCGGCGATCGAAGCTGGAACGCACTTCGTCGCAGTGGGCAAGCGCGTCGATCATGATCGCCGGGTGGCAACCATCGCGGAGCTTCCTGCGACGCTGGAACAACTGGCCGCGCACCTCTAAATCCCTCGCCCTTTCAGGCTCCTTTTCAGCAGACCGACGCAAAAGTGCCGAACGGCGCATCACCCCACAGGGTGTCATCCTGAGCGAAGTGAGCAACGCGAACGAAGTCGAAGGATCTCGGACAGCTTCGCGCAAGCGAAGCCGGTACCGGTTCCGCGTTCGCGAAGCGCTCCTTGGTTTTCCGGACCTTGGTGCCTTGATCGTTTAGGTCTTATGCCTGATTCACAGCATCATCTCGATGATGTTCGGACCGGGCGTTGTCAGCGCGCGTTCCATCTCTGTGCAGAGCGACTCCGCATCCTCGACGCGCACGCCGGGCACCCCCATCGCGCGCGCAAGGCGCGTCCAATCGATATCGGGATTTGACAAATCAGTCAGCGACTTCGCCTTGCGGCCCGGCTCGGTCACCCCCGCGCGCGCCAGCTCGACCTGGAGAATCCGGTAGCTGCGATTGTTGCACAGCAGCGTCGTCACATTCAGTTGCTCACGCGCCTGCGTCCAGAACGATTGCTGCGTGTACATGCCGCTGCCGTCCGCCTGAAACGCGATTACCTTGCGGTCCGGACATGCGACCGCAGCGCCCGTCGCGCACGGCAAGCCCTGCCCGATCGCGCCGCCCGTAAGCGCCAAATAGCTGTGGCGCGGCGCTCCCGCCGATGCGCCAAAGAACGGCAACCCGGTCGTCGCCGCTTCGTCCATGATGATCGCGTTCTCGGGCATCAGCGCGGCCAGCGCCGCCCCTACCGTAGCCGCGTTGAGCTTGCCCGACGGCCGGCCCGGGCGAACCACTTTGGCCGCCGGAGATACCACGCGCGGCGCGCCGATCGCTTCGGCAAGCGCTTCCAGAGCGGAGACCACGTCATCGGTCGGCTCGGCCAGCATGGTTACCTTGCGACCCTCGGGCACCAGGCTCGATGGCATGTTCGGATAGCCGAAGAATGCGACCGGACTTTTCGCGCCCGCAAGGACGATGGAATCGACCGTCGAAAGGGCCTCGATCGCCTGCTCGGGAAAGTAAGGAAGCCGCTCCAGCGAGGGCAGCCCGGCTCCCCGTTCGACACGCGCCGGGAACGTCTCGCATACCAGGCGGCATTGCGATTTCGCCGCGATGCGCGCGACCGCGGCAAGTCCGCGCTCGGCGAGCGCGGAGCTGCCGAGCAGGAGCGCGACACGGCCGCCGCCGCGGAACACTTCCGCCGTCCGTTTGATTGCGGCGTCGGAGACGGCGGGGAATGCGGCACGCTCGATCGGCTTCGCCGGACCTTCCGCCGTATCCCATTGGCAATCCGCGGGAACGATCAGCGTCGCGATCTGTCCCGGAAACCTTCCCGCCGCGGCGACCGCTTCCGCAGTGTCGTCGCCGACCGCCGTCGCGGACCGCACGCTGCGAACCCATCCCGACACCGGCCGCGCGAGCGATCGAATATCCGATGCCAGCGGAGCATCGGCAGCGGCGTGCCACGTCGCATGATCTCCGATCACGTTCACGATCGGCGATCGGGCGCGGCGCGCGTTGTGCAGATTCGCTATTCCGTTGGCGAAGCCGGGACCGAGATGCAGCAGCGTGAGCGCGGGCAACCCTCTCATCCGCCCGTAGCCGTCCGCGGCCCCCGTGCAGACGCCTTCAAAAAGTCCGAGTACTGCCCGAAGGCCGTCGGCCGCATCGAGCGCCGCCACCAGGGGCATCTCGGTGGTGCCGGGGTTGGCGAAACATACTTCGACGCCGGCCGCGATGGCGGTGCGGATCAGGCTTTCAGCTCCATTCATGAGACAAACTCCAATCCCCTGCGGGCCTCATCTTTCGCGCTGCTTGACGGTCATGAAATCGTGGGTGGGATTCGTATAACCGAACCGTTCTTTCGTCAGATCCTTGGTACCGGTCGCGGCGTAATGCCAGACGATCGCTTCCCGCGGCGATCCCGAGAGATTGTCGGTCGAGCAATGCATCAGGTGGCTGTGAAAGACCAGCAGGTCGCCCGGCGACATCAGGACCGGCACCGATGCCGACATGTCGTGGTCTACGATCTCCTGATAGCCATACTGCGCATAAGTTCGCCGGTCGCGCACGTGCTCGTGAACCGGCTCCCGATGCGATCCCGGCAGAACGTGCAGGCATCCGTTGTCGAGCGTCGCCTCGGTAATCGCGAGCCACATGCCGACCTGCGGGCCGCGGTCAAACGCGAAGTAGTAGGAATCCTGATGCCAGGGTTGCCCGAGCGCGCAGTTATTCTTGAAAATGTACTGACTGACGAAACAATCGATTTCGGGACCGAGAAGCTCGCTGACGATCCCGCAGTAGCGCGAATCCTCGACCAACCTCTGAAACACCGGATCGCGATGTAACCGAAACACCTTGGAAATTTGATCTTCGGGATTGATCGCCAGTGGATTGGGTCTCCGCTCCGGCATCACCATCACGTTCTGTACGCTGCCGCCAGTGGCGGTCGTTCGCACGATTTCGACTACGCGGTCGTGTAGCGCGCGATGCTCGTGCGGGTGTGCAAAACCGCGAATGATTAAAAAGCCGTCGCGTTCCCACACCGCCTTTTGTTCCGGCGAAAGCACCTTATCTCTCCTCACGCGGCCAGCCTGGAGGTCGCGCCTTCGACCACGGTCCGCGCAAAGAAATCAGGGTTCGCCTTTAAATGCAGCCGCGCCGGATAGGTAAAGACGAAATCGCGATAGTCAGTGTCGTTCAGAAGGCCTTTGTCGACGAGTTTATGGCTTTCGAGCAGGACGACCTTGATGTCTGGAACATCCCAATGGCCGATGTCGGAGCTGAACACGGGCTTCAGCCGCGTGCGCTTGGGATTCGCGCGCGCGTCGAGCGCGCGAAAGACGCTGGGGTCGTCGGCTTCGCATCCGAAGAAAAAGCTGTCGAACACCCGCGCGAAGCCGGCTTCATCGCGAACTCCCGAATGCGCCCATTCATCGCGATCGACCCAGCGGTCGTGCCGCCCGATACCTTCATCGTAGGCGCGGCTCATCCCGCCCGCGCGCTGTGCGTTAGCGAAGGCGGGGCCGCCGTATTCGGTGATCAATTGATGGAGCCGCCTGCGGTCGAGCAGCGACGGGTCGTAGTTCCTGAGTCCTTCGACATTGCGCTTTTCCCAATGCTCTTCGAGTGAATGGAGCAGGTCGACCGCCCATCCCGCGCCGCATTCGAGAAATCCGAACGCCAGTTCCGGAAAGCGCACCGGAACGCCGCCGAAAACGAGCGAGCGGCACAACTCTCCCTGCTGAAAGGCGTGACCGCCGATGTGGTTGAACATGTAGTTCGATGGCGAGCGGCGGCCGAGCGGCAGATAGCGAAGCCCGACCGCACCGTGCGAGGTGATTGCGAACTTCAACTCGGCAAACTTGCGCCACACCGGGTCGTAGTCATACGCGCTGTCGAGGCCAAAGCTGTCGAAATACGCCGCGTACGGAAACGCTTTGGGCGCATCCTGCTCGAGCGCGGGAATTGGCCGCGCGACACCGGGCGGGATCATCGTCACCTTCAAACCTAGCCGCGCCGCGGCCTCCAGCTCTTCGATAGCTTCTTGCGGCGTATGCATCGGAATGACGGCTGCGGGCGCTATGCGATCGCGAAACTCGCCACAGATTTCCGCGTTCATCGTATTGAGTGCGCGGCATGCCGCGCGGCGCACGTCCGCATCGAGAATCGTCGGAAGCGCGAGACCCAGCGTCGGGTAGAAAATCGCGAAGTCGATGCCGATTTCGCCGAGGCGCTCGTGCAGCAGCCGCGGCGCCATAACGGTCGCGATGTCGTAGGCATCGTTGCCGATGCCCCACCATGCGCCGCGCATATCGCCGGTGTCGCGGTTGCCGCGTGAACCGGTGGGATGCTCGCTAAGTTCGCGATGGTACCGCTGGACCATCTCGCCGCCGCCGGTTTTCTGCAGATACTCGTTGAACAACGGCGCCGACTCGATCAGATGGCCGTCGCCATCGATTACCGGATGGTCGAGTTTGGCACGAAGCGCTCGGACACTGCGGGCTCTATCGGTATCCACGCGGCGCACTCCTTTGCGGTGATGATCGTCGGACTAGCGCGCCGCTCCAAAGGGAGTCAAGGCGCGCGTGATCTCCCCATCAAGAGGGGGCAAATCAATAAAAGCGTGCTTCGCCTGGGGGGCGCGTTTTCCAGCGGCGATGGATCCAGTTCCAATGGTCGGGATGCGCGCGGATCGCGTCTTCGATCGCTTTCACGAATCGCTGCGTGTTCTCGCGTGCGTCCGCTTCCGCATCCTTGGTTTTGACGATTTCGATTGGAGCTTTGATTTGGATCTTGTGATGCGCCGTCTCGCCTTGGCGCACGATGAAACACGGCACCACCGGCGCGCCGGTCAAGCGCGCCAGCCGAGCGACGCCATCGCTGGTCGATGCGAGTTTGCCGAAAAAATCCACAAAGGCACCTTTGCGCACGTCGAGATCGAGCGGCACCCCCACGTGCCAGTTCTTGTGCAGCAGCCGCATCATCTCCATCCCGCCGCCTTTGCGCTCGACCACCTGATTGCCGGATCTCACGCGCGCATCGCGCACCGCCTTGTCCATCAGCGGGTTCCTGAGCGGCCGATGCACCAGGGCGATTCGATAGCCGTAAATCGAGTGTGCGAGCGGCAACAATTCAAAGTTGCCGAAATGCGCGGTCAACACGAAGGCGCCTCGCCCCTTGGAAAGCCGTTCGGCCTCCTCCCAATGCTCCTTGCCTTCGTAAACTGCGTAACGCTCGATATTGGAGCGATCGAGCTGGCCCATGTGGGCCCACTCGGCGACCATCCGCCCCCAGTTGCGGTACATCCCGCGAATTATCTTGAGGCGCTCTTCGCGCGTCAGTTCGGGAAAGGCGATCTCCAGATTCTTGATCGCGATGGGCCGGTTGGGCCGATCCAGCTCCATCGCCATCGAACCCAATCGCGCGCCCAGCTTGAGCGCGCGTTCGAGCGGAAAACTGCGCAACGCGGCTATGCCAGCGGCGACGCCGGTATATTCGATCCTGGCCTGGACTCCGCCTATTTGTCGCGCCATCTTGTCATCGCGGCGCGCGAGCCTGAACTCGCGCGCCGCATAGGAAAAGGGTTCAGTCGAAGATAATCCTCAAGGCGTCGCCGGACTGAGAGCTGCGCGGCTCGCATCGAGCGCGCCCGCGCCGTCCGTCGAAGCAGCGCCCATACTTGTGACCGGCACGCCGAGCCCGGTGGACGCGGTCGCCGGCTCGGCGGCAGGAGCTCCCATGCTCGACGGCCCAATCTCCTCGGTATTGAACGGCGTCTCTCCGGAGCCGCCGCCGGACGGCGGTACGGGCGCGGGCGCCGCTCCGGGAGCCGGCGAGGAGTGAGGCCCCGCCATGTTGCCTCCCAGATCGGCTTCGGGCGGAACCGCGATGGAGAAGCTCGGCTTGTAGAGCTCGTGAATCTGCGAGGCCGGCATGTCATGCATCTCTTTGCGGCCCAGCGAATTGATAAACTGCTGGCGCTCGTCCAGCGCGAGTGAACGCAGTTGCGTGCGCGTGCGCACGATGTGCGGCGTCAGGAATACCAGCAGATTGTCCTTCTGCTTGTCCGACGACTTGTCGGCGAACAGATTGCCGAGCACCGGGATATTGGAAATGTACGGCACTTCCCTGATTCTCGATCGTGTCCTGGCTCGACAGCAGTCCGCCGATAACCGCGGTGCGATGATTCTGCACGAAGACGCTGGTCGATGCGGACCGCAACGTCGTCGTAGGCCCAAGCGCGTTGGTCGCGGTGCCGTTGACGACGTTGGAAACCTCTTCATAGACGTCGAGTTTCACGTAGTCGCCTTCGGAGACCTGCGGAACCATATCGAGCGTAATGCCGACGTTCTGGCGCTCGACGGAATTGAAAATCTGGCCGGGAAGGCCTGCATTGGCCGCGGCCGATCCGACGAACGGCAGGTTCTGCCCGACGATGATCATTGCCTCTTCGTTGTCCGCCGTCAGCATCGTAGGCGCGGAAAGCACGTTCGCATGCGTGTCGGTTTCGAGCGCGGTGAGCAGTGCCAGGTCGCAGGGAATCGTGAGCGTGCTGCTCGTGCCGCCGGTCGTGGTCGTCCCAGTCGCCGCGGCGGCCACCGCCACCGGAACGCTGCACTGGCTGCCCGAGGCGAGGCCCAGACCGAGGCCGGTGAGTCCCAGTGGATTGCCGAGCGCGGTTTGTAAATTCCCAAAGTTCAGTGTTCCGACACCGAATGTGCTCCCGCTGATCGCGGTCGAAGCGTTGAAGTTCACGCCGATGTCGCGGGTGCGCTCTGCTTGCACCTCAACGATGATCGCCTGCACGAAGATCTGAACGCGCGGCACATCGAGTTCGTCAATAATCTGCTTAAGGGTTTGCCAGTCCTGCGGCGCGGCGCTAACCACCAGCGCATTGGTCGCAGGATCTGCGGTGACGCTTACCGGATTCGAGAAGTCGGGATTCTTGCCGCCGGCGCCCCCGCCGCCTGATGATGCGGTCATGCTCGCGCCGCTGGAGCCGAGTCCACCTCCACTGCTGCCCCGCATCATTCCTCCACCGCCCATTCCACCACCCATTCCGCCGCCCATGCTGCTGCCGCCGCCAAAGCCGCCCCCACCAAACGACGAACCCATGACGCCGCCACCCAGGCCGGCGTAACCGCCGCTGGATGAGCCGCCGCCATAGCCGCCACCACCCCCGGACATGCCGCCGCCCAGTCCGTTGAACATGCCGAGTGCGCTGCCGCGGCCCAGCGAGCCCTTGCCCGTTGTGGGTGAAAGCGTAGTCGGATTGCCGCCGCCGCTCAGCAGGTTGTTGAGCACCTCCACCATCTCGAGCGCCTGCGCATTCTTGAGCCGGTACACGTGGATGCGCGCGGTCGCGTTGGGAGGCTGGATATCCAGTTTCGCCACGATGTCCTGGATCTGCCGCATCTGCAGCGGCCCTGCCAGCACTACCAGCGAATTGGTCCGCTCGTCCGCTATCACCTTGAACACCGTCCCAGAACCACTCGTCGCCGCCTGCGCCACCACCCCGATACCCTGGCGCGCCTGACCGCCGCCCTCGCGGGCCGTCATGATCTGTTCGATCTCGGGTCCGATCTCGCCCGCGAACCCAACCTTCAGTGGGATGACGGCGACGTTCTGCTGCACTCCCTGGATATCCAGGCTCCCGATGATCTTCAGCAGCCGGTCCACGTTGTACGCGTCGTCGGTAATGATCAGGGTGTTGTCTTCGGGATAGGCGGCCACCAGCCCGTCGTGCGAGACCATCGGCTGGATCACGTTAACCAGTGGATCACGTTAACCAGCGACGCCGCATCGACGTTCTCCAGTTTGACCATGCGGGTCACGTACTCATCGCCGCGGGTTTCGCCGGGCTGCTGGGCCTCGGTCAGGGGTGCATCCGAGCGCACATTGCGCGATGGGATAATCTTGATGCTCTTGCCGACCGTAACGGTCGTGAAGCCTTTGATTTCGAGCGCGGATTGGAAGGCCTGGTAAGCTTCTTCGGGGGTCACCTTGGTCGGCGAGATGATCGTCACCTTGCCCCGCACGCTTTCGTCGATGATGAAGTTCTTGCCCGTAATCTCGCTGATGAACTTGGCTAATACCGGGATGTCCACGTTCTGGAAGTTCATCGTTATCTGGTCTGAGGCAACCGGAGGGTCGTCGCCGGCGTAGACCGGCCCGCCGATTGTTAGAGCCAGGAACGCCGCGGCGAAAAACAATAATGCCGCCCGATAGCGATCCATCCGAGATACCTCCGGAACGTTTCTCGCCGAAAGCATATGGCACGCACCTGCGAAAGTACAACCGCCGTTTGCAACGATCGTTGCAAAGGATTGGGCAGTCGGGAACTATGTACGAACCGCCTATTTCATGAAAGAAAACGGCTTTCCGAATTCATTGCAGGGGCGCGCGAACCGCGTTGTGATAGCATAAGTTCCCAGACCTTGCCGGGAGCATCGTGCGCTTCGAATATCTCATAGGAATCCGCTACCTTCGTGCCCGTCGCCGCGAACGATTCGTCTCGATGATCGCGTTCATTTCGCTGACCGGGGTCACGCTCGGGACCTTCGCGCTGACGGTGGCACTGTCCGTGATGAGCGGCTTCGAGGAAGACCTGCGCAGCCGGCTGCTCGCGTTTACCCCCGAGGTTACGATCGAGCGCGCCGACGGCGGCATATGGGACCCCGCCGAGATGAGCCGCAAGATCGCGGCAATACCGGGCATCGCGGCTGCCTCGCCCTTCGTTTCATCGCAGGTAATGGCTGTTTCCAACACCCCTTCCGGCACTCCAGGCTATGTCGAGCCGGGCATGCTGCGCGGCGTCGTCTCGCGGGACAATCCTGTTCTGACCCAGCTGCAAAATACGCTGCAGAAAGGGAGCCTCGACTCCTTGGACACTGAGCACCGAATCACGATTGTCGATCAGGGGCGGCAGCGCGATGTCGACCTGCCGGGCGCCATCATCGGCAGGCAACTCGCGCTGGCGCTTGGCCTCGAACTCGGCGATCCTGTCATCCTGATTTCTCCTGCGAGCCTTGCCAACGGAATGGGCGCTCCACGGCTGAAGCGCTTCATCATCACCGGCTATTTTCATTCCGGAATGGGCGAGTTCGACTCGGCGCTCATTTTCGTCTCCCTAAAAAGCGGACGAGCGCTGCTCGCTGACGATCCGCAGCTTCAGACCGGACTTGAGTTCCGGCTCACCAACATGTTCGATGCGCCCGAAGTGTCGGATCGAATCGCGGCCATCGCGGGACCCGACTTCAAGGTGACGGACTGGACGCAGAACAACGCGCCCCTCTTCTCGGCGCTCAAGCTCGAGAAGTTCGTTTATTTCCTGGTCCTGCTCCTGATCGTGCTGGTGGCGGCGTTCAATATTATCGCTACTTTGGTGATGGTCGTGATGGAACGGCGCAAGGAGATCGCAATTCTGCGGGCGATGGGCGCGCGGGCCGGCTCGATCGCGGCGATCTTTTTGTGCGAGGGCACCGCGCTCGGCGTCATCGGGACGATCCTGGGCGTGGGCTCAGGTTTCGCGGCTTCATGGGCGATTGGCGCCTACCATCTGATTCATCTCCCCGCCGATTTATTCATCGTCAGCGAGATTCCCGTACGCCTTTATACGGTGAATTTCATCGCGGTGGCCGCAGCCTCGATCGCGCTGTGCATCGTTGCGGCGCTGTATCCGGCGATGCATGCGCGGGCACTCTCCCCGGTCGAGGTCATCCGTTATGAGTGAGGCAGCCGCGGCCGCAATCACGCCCAGGCATGCCGCGGGTAGCGTGCTGATCGAAGCACGTGGCATCGTCAAGAATTTCCACGACGCCGGCCGTGAGATTCACGTTCTGCGCGACCTCGACCTGACCGTCAACGCCGGCGATGAAATCGCGATCGTGGGGCAGTCGGGCACCGGCAAATCGACCCTGCTGTACGTGCTCGGAAGCATGGAGACTCCCACCGCGGGCAAAGTCATCTTTGATGGCCAGGATTTGTTCGCCTTGGAGCCGGCGGCGCTCGCGGCGTTCCGCAATCTCAAGCTCGGCTTCGTCTTCCAGTTCCACTACTTGCTCGCGGACTTCGATGCGCTGGAGAACACGATGATGCCGGCGCTGATCGCACGGATGCCGGATCGCGAGGCGCGCAAGCGGGCCAGCGAAGTACTGGAGCTGGTCGGACTGGGCGACAAGATGCATCGCCGGCCCGCCGAACTTTCGGGCGGCGAGCAGCAGCGCGTCGCCGTGGCGCGCGCCGTGGTGTTGCATCCACGCCTGGTGCTGGCCGACGAGCCGACCGGGAACCTCGATCCGCAAACCGCGGACGAGGTGCACGAACTCCTCCATCGGCTGAATCGCGATCTCGGAATCACTCTGGTAGTCGCGACCCACAACGAACGGCTGATGAGGCGGATGAGCCGCTCGCTCCGGCTGCGCGATGGCAAACTGTTCGACGAACCCAGAACATAGCCGCAGAGCAGCTTCGCGGCGCTCCCGCATTCCGATTCGGTTTACTTCACAAAACTTCTTGATTACCGTGGAGTACGCTTTTCTGGTGTCGTCCGATGCCAAAATGCAATGTTCCCGTACGGCGCGTGACATTTGTTCTTGCGCCGACTCTGATCGCGGCGCTGCTCGTCGCCGCACGACCCGCCTTTGCCGGGGCGCTAATCCCTGGCGTGATCATTTCCCAAATCGGGATCGAAGGTAACGAGCGCGTCGAGACCGACGCCATCCGAATCCACATTTCCCAACGGGCCGGCCAGCCGCTCGACGTGAACGCCGTCGACGCCGATGTCAAGGCGATCTTCAAGATGCATTTCTTTGAGGACGTCAGTCCCGACCTGGAGACCGTGAACGGCGCCAACGTGCTCATCTACAGGGTCAAGGAAGAGCCG
Organism: Binataceae bacterium (SeqCode); assembly: GCA_052146355.1. GTDB lineage: Bacteria > Desulfobacterota > Binatia > Binatales > Binataceae > JAFAHS01. Next base: position 44,885 of record JBKQNE010000036.1, read on the forward strand.
CAAATAACCGATGTCCGCTTCGAGGGCATGAAGGCGATCCGTTCGACCGACGACAAGATAGTTGCCGCGGTCAAGGTCCATGCCGGCGCAATTCTCGACCCGGTCCGAGAGAAGGAAAGCATTAACGAGATCACCCGCGTCTACCAGGACAAGGGCTACCTGGACGTCAAAGTGGTCTTCCGCACCATCCTGGAGCCAGACAACACTGCGGCGGCTGTGTTCGATGTGAACGAAGGCTCCCAGGTCGAGATCGCCTCGATCGAGTTTCGCGGCAACCACGCGTTCTCCGATCGCCAGTTGCGCGCGGTGATGGACACCGGCACGCACAACTTCCTCAGTTTCGTCACGAACGCGGGCGCGCTCGACAACCGGCGGCTTTCAGACGATGTCGCGCATCTCAGCGCGCTGTATTACGACAGCGGCTATTTGAACGTTTACATCCCGGCGCCGCAGCTCGCTCGAATCGGCAACACGCTGAAGATCGTGATCGACATCGATGAAGGTGCGCCGTACCGGATCGGACGCGTCGCGGTGGCGGGCAATCTGAAGTTTCCACGCAGCGAGCTCACTCGGCTCCTGACGATAAAGCCCGGCCAGCTCTTCGAAGGCTCAACTCTGCAGCACGACTTGATATCGCTGTCGGAATTTTATTCGAACCGCGGCTATGCCTTTGTCAATGTCCTACCTCGTACGCAGCTTGAACCGCAGGCGCAGCGAGTCGATGTCACCTTCTACGTCGACCCGGGCCACGAAGTCCTGATCAATCGCATCAAGGTGACGGGCAACACCAACACCTCCGACAAGGTCATCCGGCGCGAGTTGCGCATTCAAGAGCAGGAGCCCTATTCCGCCCAGGCAATCCGCGAATCCAAGCAGCGCCTCGATCGATTGGGCTTTTTCAGCGACACAAGCATCACTACCGAGCCAAGCACACAGCCCGACAAAATCGATTTGGACGTCAACGTAACGGAGAAAAACACCGCCCTGCTGTCAGTATCGGGTGGATTCGGCAGCTATTCATCGGTGTTCGGCAACTTCACTCTCGGCGACACCAATCTGTTCGGCGGCGGCGAGTCGCTGGTGCTCAGTGCGCAGGTTGGAACCCTGTTTCAGAACTACTCGCTCAGCTACACGGAGCCGTGGTTCCTCGATATGCCGCTAAAAGTGAGCCTCCAGCTTTTCGACACCAAGCAGTACCTGACGAGCTTCAACCAGGCCGCTGCCGGCTTTGCGCTTAATACACAATATCCGCTGGCGGAACTTGGCTTGAAAAATCTCGGCTCCGTTCCGCTCGACGACGTGACCGCCGGACTCGGCTACGAATTCGAAAGCGTCGGGATCACGGGACTTAATTCGCTGACAACTTTCGACATCCTGCGCTACAAGGGCTACACGCAGACTTCCGAAATTCTCCCGAGCATCCAGCGCTTCACGGTTGATGATCCGATCGACCCGCGCACCGGCACCAACTTGAGCTTTAATTCACAGGTCGGCGGACTGGGCGGCGGCAACTACTTCCTCAAGAGTGTTCTTCATTGGCGCTATTTCTATCCGTTTCTGAAGAGCGCGACCTTCGGTACGTGGGTGTTGTCGCAAGGCGCAACCTTCGGCGTCGGCACCAACCTCTCGTCCGGCACCGGCGGCGAGATGCCGCTTTACGAACGTTTCTTTCCGGGCGGCACGATGGGCGGACCGGGCGACGTGCGCGGCTACCAGCTCTATTCGCTCGGACCGCTAGTGACGCTCTACAACGGCTCCGGACAGCCGGTTAGCGTTCAGAATGTCGGCGGGAGCAAGGAATTAATCCTTAGTAACGAGATTACGTTTCCGATTCTGTCCGGATTGGGACTGCGTGGCGTGATGTTCAGCGACGCGGGACAGTCTTACATGCTGCACCAGAACATGAGTCCCACCACGCTCCAAGCCTCTTATGGCCTCGGCCTCAGGTGGAAATCGCCGTTCGGACTGATCAGCATCGATGTTGCTCGGCCGATCAATCCACGGCCTCAGGATCAAAGCACTACGTTCGAGATCAGCACCGGGGTGCCGCTGTAGCATCGCGATTGATTCGGGCCTCCGGCCGCAAGCCAAAACATCCTTTTGCACCGGGGCGGTAATTCGGTTTTACTTACCACACTCGATTGGTTACGTTGAGCCGCGCTCTTTTTGGGGCCTCTTAAGTGCATTCTGCAAAATCTAACGTACGCGCTTGGCGCGTACTAATGTTCTCCGCGCTGTTGCTCAGCGCGGCATGGATGCTTGCGGCGAAAGTTTCTTTGGCCCAAGGTCCGGTGGTCGCCCAGATCCGTATCGAGGGCAATCAACGCGTCGAGACCGACGCCATCCGCATCCACATTTCCCAGCAGGCCGGGCAGCCGATCGACGAAAACACTGTCAACGACGACATCAAGGCCATCTACAAGATGGGCTTCTTCGATACGGTGAGCGCCGACAAGGAATACCTCAACGGCTCGCTGGTCCTGGTCTATACGGTGAAGGAGCGCCCGCAGGTTACCGATGTCCGTTTCGAGGGCATGAAGGCGATTCGCTCAACCGATGACAAGATCGTCGCTGCTGTCAAGGTTCATCCCGGTTCCATTCTCGACCCGGCGCACGTCAAGGAGACCATCAACGGTGTCGTCCAGGCTTACCAGGACAAGGGTTATCTTGATGTAAAGGTGACTTCACGCACGATCCTCGAGCCTGATAACACCTGCGTGGCGGTATTCGACGTGAACGAAGGGGCCAAGGTCGACATCACCTCGATCGAATTTGTCGGCAACAAGGCCTTCAGCTCGAAACAATTGCGCACGGTCATGGACACCGGCACACACAACTTCCTGAGTTGGTTAACAGGAGCGGGCGCGCTCGACCGCAAGAAGCTCTCAGACGACGTCGACCATCTGAGCGCCTTCTACTACGACAACGGCTATCTGCAGGTTCACGTTTCCGAGCCGAAGGTCAGCCGCGTCGGCAATACGCTCAAGATTACAGTCGAGATTGACGAAGGCGCCGTTTACCGTTTCGGGCGCATCACGATCGCCGGCAACCTGAGATTCCCGCGCCACGAGCTGACCCCGTTGCTGAGCATAAAGCCGGGCCAGCGATTCGAAGGCACGTTGCTGCAGCACAACGTACTCTCGCTGTCAGATTTTTATTCGAACCGGGGCTACGCCTTCGTCAACGTCGATCCGCGCACACAGCTCAATCCGACCCTGCGCCGCATCAACGTGACCTTCTACATCAACCCGGGCCATGAGGTGCTGGTCAACCGGATCATCATCACCGGCAACACCAAGACCTCGGACAAGGTTATCCGGCGCGAGCTGCTGATTCAGGAGCAGGAGCCCTACTCCGCAGAGGCGATCCGCGAATCGAAGGTGCGGCTCGACCGGCTCGGCTTCTTTACCGAAACCCGCATCACGACTGAGCCGTCAACACAGCCGGACAAGATTAACCTGGACGTCAACGTCAGCGAAGCCAACACCGCATCGCTGCAGGTCTCCGGCGGATACGACACCTATTCATCGATCTTTGGCAATTTCACCCTTGGCAACACCAACCTGTTCGGCGGCGGCGAATCGCTGATTCTCAATGCGCAGGTCGGTTTTTTGTTCCAGAATTTCTCGCTCAGCTACGTCGAACCATGGTTCCTGGACATTCCGCTGAGCGTTGGCCTGCAGCTGTTCGACAATAAGCAGTACCTGCTCAGCTTCAATCAGTCGGCAGCGGGCTTCGCCATCAATACGACCTATCCGCTCACCGAACTGGGCTTCAAAACACTCGGACCATTCTCGCTGAAAGACGTAACCGCCGGTCTCGGCTACGAGTTCGAGAGCGTCGGCATCACCGGTCTGAACTCGCTGACGACCTACGACATCCTGCGTTACAAAGGGTATACACAGACTTCGGAGATCATGCCGAGCATCCAGCGCTTCACGGTCGACAATCGCGTCGACCCGCGCAGCGGCTCGGTATTTAACCTCAACACGCAGTTCGGGGGACTCGGCGGCGGCAACTATTTCGTCAAGGGCGTCACTCATGCCCGCTACTACTACACATTCATAAAGAGCCCGACCTGGGGAGCATGGGTCGTGTCGCAGGGTCTCACCTTCGGCATCGGTACCAACCTGACGAGCGGGACCGGTGGCGAACTGCCGCTGTATGAGCGGTTCTTCCCCGGCGGTGCCTCTGGTCCGAACGCTGTTCGCGGTTACCAGATCTATTCGCTGGGTCCGCTCGTCACGCTCTACAACGGGTCCGGGGAGCCGGTCAGCGTGCAGAACGTTGGCGGCAGCAAGGAACTGATTCTCAGCAATGAAATCACGTTCCCCATCCTGTCCGGACTGGGACTGCGAGGCGTTGTTTTCAGCGACGCAGGCCAGTCCTATATGCTGCACCAGAATATGAACCCGGACACACTGCAAGCCTCGTTTGGGGCAGGCCTCAGATGGAAGTCGCCGTTTGGGCCGCTCAGCGTCGACCTCGCGCGCCCAATCAATCCCCGGCCCGCCGACCAGAGCGTTGTGTTTGAAATCGGCTCAGGGGCTCCGCTCTGATCATGTTCGGCGCAAAACTTGAGGATCGGCTCGCTACGAACGAGATTTCCGCATTGTTCAGCGCAGCTTCGGCACGGAGTTTGACCCGGCACTAGCGCCGGGCGCCAAAACTGGTTTTAATGACGGACACGGAAATTTCGCGACGCCCCGGACATCCGCATCACTTGCCGCGGACGCGGCTCGTGACTAACGGAAGGATTGTAGCGAGATGAGGCAACGGTTATCCATCGGCGCTTTGCTTCTGGCTGTATTAGCCTTCGCGCCGCCGGCGCACGCGCAGATAAAGCTCGCGTTCGTGGATGTGCAACGGGCACTTAATGAATGCGACGCTGGCAAGAAAGCAAAGAGCGAATTCCAGAGTAAAATCCAGTTGCTCGATTCGCGGCTCCAGCGCCAACAAAACGAAGTTGAGGGGCTCAAGAACCAACTCGAATCCAAGGGGATGCTGATGGGGGCCGATGCCCGTCAGAATCTTCAAGATGAATACGTCAGGAAGGCCAAGGACCTCGATCGCGACCTCAAGGACGCTCGCGACGACCTGCAACGACAGGACAACGAAATAACCAGCAAGATCCTCCACGACCTCGGTACGATTATCCGCAACTTGGGCGAGCAAAACGGATATACCCTGGTGATGGAAAAGGGATCGATTTTGTGGGGCTCTCCGAGCCTCGACATTACCGACCAGGTCATTCGTAGCTACAACACTACCCATGTCCCGATCGGCACGTTGGGCGAGGGAGCGGGAGGCGCTCCGCGGAGCGCAGGGGCATCGTCGCCGGGCGACTTTGGTTCAAACGCCGCCAGAAACTCGAGCATTTCCAAGTAAGCGCGGGCGCCGTCTATAACGCGGAAACTACCGTGGCCGAAGACAAGGTTGCCGAACTCAAACGGGTGCTCGGCCTACTGCCGCATCGCTACCCTTTTCTGTTGGTCGATCGGGTTCTGGAGATCGAAAAGGGTCGCGTTGTAACCATCAAGAATGTGACCTTCAATGAGCCCTTCTTTCAGGGCCATTTCCCCGGGCGTCCGGTGATGCCCGGAGTACTCATCCTGGAAGCGATGGCGCAATCGGCGGCCTTCCTCGCGCTTAGCCAGGTACAGGGCGAAGCGAAAATCCTGTTCATGCTCAGCGGCATCGACAAGGTGCGCTTTCGCAGGCAGGTCATCCCCGGCGATCAGATCAAAATTGAAGTCAAAATTGTGAAATTCCATCGGCCGCTGTGGCGGATGTCGGCTGAGGCGCGCGTGGACGGCGAGTTGGCGGCAGAGGCCGAGTTGTCCGCAATGGAAGTCGAGGAGAAAGTCCAATAGCAGGACGGATCCATCCCGCGGCGGCGATCGATCGCAGTGCCGAAATCGACTCGACCGCTCAAATCGGGCCGGGCGCCATGGTCGGGCCCAACGTCAAAATCGGTCCCGACACCTGGGTTGGGCCGTGCGCCGTAATCGCCCGCAACACCACCATCGGCGCGCGCAACAAGATCTTTCAGTTCGCTTCGGTCGGCGAAGATTCTCAGGACCTCAAATACAGGGGTGAACCGTCGCGGCTCGAAATCGGCGACGAATGCCGAATCCGCGAATTCGCCAGTATCCATCGCGGCACCGAAGGCGGCGGGATGCTCACCAAGATCGGCAACCGGGTGCTGGTGATGAACTACGCGCACATCGCCCACAACTGCAAAATCGGCGACGACGTCATCATCACCAACAGCGCGCAGCTCGGCGGCCATTGCGTTATCGAGGAATGCGCCAATCTCGGGGGAATGGTCGGACTACAGCAGTTCTGCCACATCGGCGCATATGCCTTCATCGCCGCGGGTGCAAAGGTCGCGCAGGATGTGCCGCCGTATTCAATGGTGGCGGGAGCGGAGCGCGCCCGCCTGGTGGCTATCAACGAAATTGGCCTCCAGCGCCGGGGCTTCAAGCCGGAAACCATCAACGCACTTAAAAGCGCCCTGCGCACCATCTTCTATTCCAAGCTCCTGCGTGAGGATGCGCTGAAAAAAGTCCTTAACGATCAGGGCGGCATTCCCGAGGTTCGCCGCCTCGTCAACTTCATCGCGAATTCCCAGCGTGGGGTTGTCGGCCGCGAGCGTGAATAAACTCGGCATAATCGCGGGCAACGGAGTCTTTCCTATCGAGGTTGCAGCGGGAGCGCGCCGTCACGGCATCGGTGTCATCGCGATCGCACATCTGAATGAAACCGACCCTGCGTTGGAAAAGTACGTCGACGAAATCACCTGGATAAAGGTCGGCGAACTCGAGCGCATAATCGAAGTGTTCAAGCGTGGCGGCGTGGATCAGGCCGCGATGGCCGGTGGGATTTCTCGCGCACGCCTCAAGGATTCGTTCGCGCCCGACGCGCGCGCGCTCCAGATGCTCGCGCGCATCGGCAGGTTCAGCGACGATGCGGTGTTGCGCGGAGTCGCGAGCGAAGTGGAGTCGGAGGGCATTCCGATAATCGACCCGGTGCCGCTGGTCGCGGACGCGCTCGCACGTCCCGGCCTTGCCGCTGGACCCCAACTGAGCGAGGCGCAGTTGCACGACCTCGACCTGGCATTCGCGGTTGCACGCCAGATCGGTAATTTCGATATCGGACAGACCGTCGCAGTTCGCGATGGTATCGTCGCCGCGGTCGAGGCGGTCGAAGGGACTGATGCGGCGCTCCGCCGCGCCGCGCAATTGATGGGCAAGAATCTGGTCGTAGCCAAGTCCGCTAAGCCCGGGCAGGATCTCCGCTTCGACCGACCCGCAATCGGGCCCGCAACTATCGCGCTGCTGGCCGAAATCGGTGCTTCCGTGCTCGGAGTGGAAGCGGGAGTGACGCTCGTGCTCGATCGCGCGGCCACGATGGAAGCTGCGCGTGTGTCGGGCGTCGCAGTCTACGGCCATGTCTGATCTGCGTGCCGCTGTGATCGGCGCCGGCCGTCTCGGCACTCTCCACGCGCAGAAATACGTAGCGATCGACGGGGTCCATCTCGCGTACGTGGCGGATATCGACCGCGACCGCGCGGAGAAACTCGCGCATGAAACCGGTGCGACCGCGATGGGCGACTATCGCGATCTTGCCGGCAAGGTCGACCTCGTAACCGTTGCATCGCCGAGCCTGACCCATCATGAAGTGGCGGCTGCTATGCTCACCGCAGGAATCGACGTGTTGCTCGAGAAGCCGATGGCCGCGTCGCTAGCCGAGGCGCGCGAGCTTGCCGGCCTCGCCGCGAAGCACGGCCGCGTCTTCCAAATCGGCCATCTCGAGCGCTTCAACCCCGCGATTGTACGATTGCGATCGATCGTGAACGGACCCCGCTTTGTGGAATGCCATCGCTTGGCGCCATTCACGGAGCGCGGCACAGACGTCGACGTCATTCTCGATCTGATGGTACACGACCTGGATGTGATCCTATCGCTGGCGCCTTCCGACGTTGCATCCGTCGAGGCGATCGGTGTCGCCGTTCTGACCGACAGTATCGATGTGGCCAACGCGCGCATCCGCTTCAAGAGCGGACTGATCGCGAACATCAGCACGAGCCGGGTGGCGCCGCGCCGCGAGCGCAAGATTCGCTTTTTCCAGCCCGATGCGTACATCTCAGTCGATTATGAAGCGCGCCGGGTGCAGATTTATCGCAAGAGTCCGGCGCCGCCGGGAGCGAAATTTCCGATGATCTCCGCGGAGCAACTCGACTTGGGCGAAGGCGATCCCCTGGCAGACGAAGTCCGATCATTCGTCGAGGCAGTGCGCACGCGCGGCACGCCCGCCGTTACGGCTAAGGACGGACTGCGGGTTATGGAGCTCAGCGAGAGAATCCGCGACGCCATGCTGACCGACGGCACGCAGGCTTGACGGCATTTCCTGCAATGCGAACGGGCATTTCCATTTTGATAGACCAGGTGCTGGCGACTTACGGCCTGCGGCGCGACCGCGCAGCCGATGGATCGATTATGCACATGACCGCCGCGTTCCTGCTCGGGCCCGACGGCCACCAGGTGCGCCAGTACAACGGGCTGGAAGTCAGCGCGCAAACAGTAGTGCGAGACATCGATCGCGCCGCCGGCGCGGGCTGAAATCCACCCCAATGGTGCGGGGGCGCGATTTCCATCACAATTCCACGGATGCGTTCGAGTGCTGAGACAGGCCCGCGCACGGCAGCATCGCCCGGCGAGCAGCGCCGGCCGCGAATCATGATTGTCGCGGGCGAGGCCTCGGGCGATTTGCACGGCGGCGACTTGGCGCGCGAAATCCTCAGGCTCGATCCTGCCTGTGATCTGTACGGAATCGCGGGAGAGCAGATGCGTTCGGCAGGAGTGCGCGCGATCGTCCGGATGGAAGACATCCACGGACTTGGCCTCTCGGAGCTCGCCTCAACCATCGGGCGCACCCTCAGTGCCTTTCGCGCGCTGCGTCGCATCATCCGTACCGAATGCCCCGATCTCGTGATTCTCATCGACTATGCCGAGTTCAATCTGATCTTGTCGGGCGTTGCCAAGCGGGCGGGCGCCAAGGTGCTGTACTACATCACGCCCCAGGTCTGGGCGTGGCGGCGCGGCCGAATCGGCAAGATCAGCGCGCGCGCCGATCGGCTGGCAGTGGTGCTGCCGTTTGAAAAAGAAATCTTCGCGCGCGCCGGCGATCGAGTGAGTTTCGTCGGCCATCCGCTGCTCGATCGCGTCAAGCCCACCCAGGGCCGCAAGGAGACCCTTGCGCGCCACGGCCTGCCACCAGACGCGCGCCTTATCGCGCTGCTGCCCGGAAGCCGTCATGCAGAGGTGCAATACATGATGCGCGAATTTGCCCAGGCGGCGCGCATCCTGGCGCACGATCACGGCCTGACGCCGGTCGTGGCGCTCGCCCCCACCCTTAAGCCGGCCGATCTGGCAAAACTGGACGGCGTGGACCTCTCGGACGTCCGTATTATCGAGGACGACACCTATAGTATTATCGCCGCGAGTGAGCTGGCTCTCGTCACTTCGGGCACCGCAACATTGGAAACGGCGCTGCTCGAATGCCCGATGGTGATTTCGTATAAAGTGTCGGGTCTCACCTATATTCTGGGACGGATGCTCATAACCGGCGTCGATTTTATTGGCATGCCCAACATCCTGGCGGGCAGGAAGATCGTACCTGAGTTGATCCAAGGCGAGATGAACGCGCGCAGCCTGGTGCGTGCGGCCGAGCCGCTGCTGACCCCCGCAATCCGTGCGGGAACCGTGGCCGCGCTCAAGTCGCTGCGCGAGAAGCTGGGCGCGCCGGGCGCCGCCGCGCGCGTCGCCGTGACGGCCCTCGAGATGATCGCGTCATGACTATCGGGAGCCCGCTACAGCGCCGGCTGTTCGACTACCTGCGCCCCTACCTGTTTCCGTTCGTTCTGTTGCTGGCCGTTTCAATGCTGCTGCTGGCCGGCGCGAACGCCGGCATTCCGTTCATCATCAAGAAGTTTCTCGATCAACTCACCCATCTGAAGACGATCGGAAATCTTCACCAGATGTCGATTCTGCTCGCTGGCCTGTTCCTGCTGCGCGCGTTCGGAAATTTCGCGAGCGACTACCTGAGCGCATACATCCAGCAGAAACTCGTGGTCGACATTCGCGAAGATCTGAACGAGAGCCTGCAACGCCAATCGCTCAGCTTCTTCAATCGAACTCCGACCGGCGTGATGGTTTCTCGCGTGCTGAGCGACGTGAACGTGGTCGTCTCGGGCCTCACGGAAGGCGCGTTCTCGATTTGGGGCGACGGCATGTCGCTCATCGCGCTGATCTTCACGGCGTTCTACATGGATTGGCAGCTAGCGCTGATCATGCTAGTCGGCTTTCCGATCGGCGTCGGCCCGGTCGTCGCGTTCTCGCGGCGCGTTCGTAAGGAAACCAAGAACGCGCAAAAGCAGCTCGGCGGACTGCAGGCGCTGCTGCACGAAACCTTTCAGGGCAATCGCGTAGTGAAAGCGTTCGGGATGGAAGATTACGAGCGCCGCCGCTTCCATACCGAATTGCGCCGGCTGTTCCGCATCTACATGCGCGTCTCGCGGATCAAAGCGATTACCGGGCCGCTAATCGAAGCGATGGGCGCGTTCGCGGTGGTAGCGGTCGTATGGTACGCGACTTCCTCGCTGGCGGCGGGAACACGCACCCTGGGTTCATTTGCAGGCTTCTTCACGACGATGATCCTCGTCTACAACCCGTTCAAGAGCTTGAGCAAATCGAACAATACCATCCAGGCTGGAATGGCTGCTGCCGAGCGTGTGTTCGAGATGATGGATGAGCCGAGCGACGTGCCCGATGATCCGGCGGGCGTCGATATCGCACATGGGCCGCTCAGCTTGCGGTTCGAGCACGTCAGCTTCCGCTACGGCGTCGATTGGGTGCTGCGCGACATCAATCTGGAGATAGGCGCGGGCAAGGTTGTCGCTTTGGTCGGAATGAGCGGCGGCGGCAAATCGACGATCGCGGACCTGATTCCCCGCTTCTACGACGTGCAGGACGGACGAGTGAGCGTCAACGGCGTCGACATCCGCCGCATCAAGATTGCGGCGCTGCGCGGGCAGATTGGACTGGTCACGCAAAGTACGTTTCTCTTCAACGACACGATACGCGCGAATATCGCCTATGGATCAGCGGACAGCGACCTCGAGCGCGTGATGGCGGCGGCGCGTCTTGCCAACGCGCACGACTTCATCATGCGCCTGCCCAAGCGCTACGACACAGTGGTCGGCGAGCTGGGCGTACGGCTGTCGGGCGGAGAACGCCAGCGCGTCGCAATCGCGCGCGCGCTGCTCAAGGATGCGCCCATCCTGGTACTGGACGAGGCGACCTCGTCGCTCGATTCGGAGGCCGAACGGTCGGTACAGGAAGCGCTCGAAACCCTGATGGCGAATCGCACGACGCTGGTGATCGCCCATCGCCTGTCCACCATCCGCCGCGCCGATCGCATCGTCGTGATCGAACACGGCCGTATCGTCGAAGAGGGAACTCACGACGAGCTGTTCGCGCGCGACGGCGAATATCGCAAGCTCTACGACCTTCAGTTCGTCTCGTCGGAGGAGCCCACGGGTAACGGCGGTCTCGTTAACTGATCGCCGCCGGGCTGGTCCGCGGGCAGTCAATTTTCCGATGCTTCGAATTCTCTACAACGCGCTCTGGTACCCAGCCGTTCCGTTCGCTTTGATGGCGACGGGCACCCGCGAGCGCCAGGACCGGCGCGAGCGAATGGGCCGGCTCGATTTCGCCGCGCACGACGACCGCCCGCGCATCTGGATTCACGCGTCGTCGGTGGGCGAGATCGAGGCGATTCGTCCGGTCGCGCAGGGATTGCTGCGCGACCTCCCGGGCGCGCGCATGATTGTCACGACCATGACGACGACTGGGCGCGATGCGGCACGGCGCAGAATCTCCGGCGCGGAAGTGTGCGCGCTCGCGCCGCTCGACTGCCCCGCCGTGGTGCGCAGATTCATCCGCAAGCTGCGGCCCGATCTTCTCATCGTGGTGGAAACCGAACTCTGGCCCAACTACTTCATCGAAGCCAAGCGAGCCGGCGCTCGCATCGCGATCGTCAACGGCCGCATCTCGCGGCGCTCTGCGGCACGTTATCGGCGCGCGAAGCGCCTGTTCGCGCCGGCTCTGAAAGCTGCCGATCTGATTCTCACGCAGACCGCTGACGATGCGCGCCGCTACGCGCGCATCGGCGCGTCGAAGGATCGCGTCGTCGTAACCGGCAATACCAAATTCGCGCTGCACGAGCCGAGCGACGGCCAATTGCGACCCGCGCTGGAAAATTTCGTCGGGGGCCGAACCATCCTGATTGCAGGATCGACCGGCAAGGGCGAGGAATCCATTGTCCTCGACGCGTGGCTTAAGCTGCGCGAGCGTTTTCCCGGACTGTCGCTGATAATCGCGCCGCGCCATCCCGCGCGTACGCCCGAAGTCGAAGAAACCTTGCGCGCCGCATCGATCCCGTACCAGCGCGCTACCGAATTCAAAAATGGCAATCTGTCCACCGAGCCGGGCGTACTGATTCTGGACACGATCGGCGAGTTGCGCGCGCTCTATGGCCGGTCTGCCGTTGCGTTTGTCGGCGGAAGCTTGTTCGCCGGCCGCGGCGGACAGAACGTCGGCGAGCCTGCCGCCGTTTCGGTCCCGGTGCTGTTCGGGCCATATCACGAAAACCAACGCGAAATGGCCGCCGCCCTTATCGCCGCCGAAGCGGGCGCCGTAGTGCGCGACGCGGACGAATTTGCGCAGGCGTGCGCGCGATGGCTCGCAGACGAACCCGCGCGAGTATCCGCCGGAAAGCGCGCCCTCGATGCGGCCGAGCGGGCCGGTGGCGGCGCGCACCGAACCCTTCATCATCTCCGAAGGCTCGCGAAGGCCTGACGCATCCATGGGTCGTGAACCGACGCGGCGTTCGGGGCTCGAAAGGCTTTGGCAACGCGATACCTCCACGATCGGCGCTCTCGCATTGCTGCCGCTAAGCGTCGCTGGTGGAATATTTCGCAGCGCTGTCGCGGCGCGCAATCTATGGTGGCGCCGGATGGCGCGGAGCGCATCGGTGCCCGTGATCAGCGTGGGAAACCTTACCGTGGGCGGCAACGGCAAGACGCCGTTCGCGCTGTTCCTGGCTTCGCGCCTCCAGGAGCACGGCTACAAAGTCGCGATTATCAGCCGCGGCTATAGCGGCGCAAAATCGAAGGCCCGCGCGATCCTCGTCGCCGACCACGGCGAGTTGAAAATCCCCCCGGAAGAATCGGGCGACGAACCTGCCATGATGTCGCGGCGATTTTCGGGACCGATTGTGGTCGCGCGCCGGCGTATCGACGGGATCGAATTGGCCACGAACCTCGGGCCTCTCGATGCGGTGATACTAGACGATGGGTTTCAACACACCCGGCTGCGGCGCGACCTCGATCTCGTCCTGGTCAGCGAGGAACGCGGTTTCGGTAACGGACACATGCTGCCCGCAGGACCGATGCGCGAACCGCTGTCAGCAGTCGGTCGTGCCGATGCGATTGTAATCACGTCCGCCGGCAGCGGACGGCCGAACACGATCCGGCCGTCCCAGATGAAGAAACTCTCGCGCCTTCGCGTGCTCCACGCCAGCGTGCGGCCCCACGGCCTCATCCAGGTCGAACGCGGCGAATGGCGCGAGACCGCGCCGGCGCTTGGCGGACGGCGCGTCCTTGCGGTAAGCGGGCTTGCACATCCGTCGGCGTTCCACGCAATGATCCGGGAGATCGATGCCGACCTGGTCGCGGTGCTCGAATATCCCGACCATCATTCGTATACATCCGCCGATTGGCAGGCGATCGCCGAGGCCGCGCGCGACGTCGATGCGATCGTCACGACTGAAAAGGACCTGATCAAGCTCGAGCGATTTCCGTTCGCGCGCGATTCCTTGTACGCTTTGCGTGTTGAGGTCTCAATCGCCGATGATGAGGCGCGGGCGCTCGACGAATTGATATTCTCCCGCTTGCAGGCGCCCAGCGGCGCCGCCGGCGCCGTAGCCCAGGAGGTTTCCCGCGATGCCAGTTAGCCAGGAATTGCTCGACATCCTTGCCTGCCCGAAGTGCAAGGGCGATTTGCATCTGACCGGCGCGAAGGACGGCCTCGTCTGCGACGCGTGCAAACTCGTCTACCCGATCAAGGAAGACATTCCGATCATGCTCATCGAGGAGGCTCAGCCGCTTAAGTGAGCCTTGCCCCGCGTCCGCAATGACTCGAATCGACGCCGAGCGCGCGCGGCGCCTGGCGTGGCTCGCGCTGTGGATCTACGTCGCGGGGTTGGGACTCTCGGCGATCCTGCGCGTCCAGGGCGACTTCTTCGTTTACTACCGCACGGGACATCGGGTTCTGCATGGGCTCGCCATCTATCCGCCCGACGAATCCGATCGCTTTCTCTACGCGCCGATCTTCGCGATCGCTTTCGCACCGTTCGCACTGCTACCCAAACACGCGGCACAGGGTTTGTGGTTCGTCTTCAACGCTTGGGGACTAATCGCGTTCATCATCGGCGCGGGCGTGATGCTGTTTGGGCGATCGCGCCAGCTCTCCGCGGCACTGGTAGCCGTTCCGATCGTTCTGCTGTTCCGCCTCATCGGCAATAACATCGAGCACGGCCAGATTAATTTGCCGGTGCTCGCGCTGTGCGTCTGGTCGATCGTGTATGCCCGCGAAGAGCGTCCGACGTGGTCAGGCGCGATGATCGCCGCGGCGGTATTGATCAAGCCATTCGCCATCCTCGCCGCAATCTACCTTGTGCTGCGGCGAAATTGGGCGGCACTCGCGTGGGCGATGGTCGCCGGGGTCGCGTTCTTCGTTCTGCCCGTGGTGGTCTTCGGGCCCCGCGGCCTGGTGGAGCAGACCGTAGCGTATCTGCATTCCGTCGCCTCAATGACGGACCGCTATCGGACGATGCTCACGAATCAATCGGCCGTAGCCGCCGTCGCGCGGTTGACGGTACGGTTCGGCGACGAGGTGGCCGCGGACGGCGCCACGCCGTTTTGGGTTGGAATGGCTTTCGAAGCAGCGCTCATCGCGGCGGTATCGCTCTGGACACTGCGCGCCACGCCCACTGACGACGGTAACCCGACCGCGGCCGATCGGTACGGGCTGGCGGGATTTTTTTGCCTGATGGCAGGCTTCGCGCCGATTTCGTGGAAAAGCTATTTCGCCGCGATGGTCGTGGCATACATGCTTATCATCGATGATCTCTGGGAGCGCGGCGTGGAATCCCGCCTCGCATGGACGCTGTTTATTGTGTCCGCGGCACTGAACTTCGCGCCCGGGCGATATCTCAACCGGGTCGCGCTCTTTTACTCAGCGCATTTGCTTTCGTCCATTCTGGCTCTGGGCGCGGTCGTCGTGCTCTCGCTCGGAAAAGACGGCTCCCGGATGGCCTCGCGCGAAATTTCGGCGCAAGCTGAACACGCGAGTTGAAGATGGATTCGCGGCGATGAGACCGCAGGCGCAGACGGAATGGAAAGCAGACCCGAGCTTCGCACGGCTCGTGTTAGGGCGGCGCGTGTTCGTGCTGCATCGCGAGATCTTGCGACACGCGGCAGCGATCGCCGCCGCGCTTCGCGAGATGGGCTCATCGGGAGCCGCCGACGGCGCCGGAAACCGCGGTGGCGGTCGCCGCTTAAGTCTCCAGGGCGCACCCGCTATGTTCGCCCGCCAGTCCAGACGCGGAGGACTGGCGCGATTTCTGTTTACCGACATTTTCTTTGGAATAAGTCCGCGCCCGCTTGACGAGCTTGCGATTGTCGCGGAGGCGAACCGCCGCGGCGTCCCCGTCGCGGAGCCGATGGGCGCGATGGTTCAGTGGGTCGCGCCCGGGGTTTATCGCGGGTTTTTTCTCTCGCGTGCCGTCGCAGGAATGACGCTATGGGAATTCCTGCGTACCGATGACGATCCAATCGTGAAGAAGCACGTCCTGATGACTGCGCGCGCAGCAATGGTGACGATGCACGACAAGGGACTGTTTCACGCCGATCTGAATCTGCACAATTTGATGGTCACGCAGTCGGGCGAGAGCTTCAAGGTCGTAATTCTCGATTTCGACAAGGCGCGCATTTACGATTCGTCGCTGCGGCCCGCCCTGCGTAGCGCCAACGCACGACGCCTGCTGCGCTCCGCACGAAAGCTGGACCCAGCCGGCCGGTATCTGGACAAAAGCGTGCTCTCGATTCTGGACGTGAGTTGAGCCGCGTTTCTGCCCGACTACGCGGCGGCTATCTCACCGACAATAATTCGCGCCTGCTCTTCTGCCAGCGGCAGCGTCGCGCGAATCGCCAGCGCGGCAATCAGTACAATCCCTACGAACAACAACAGCGCACCGGAGTAAGCACCGGTGATGTCGAATATCCGGCCGGCGATTACCGGACCAGCCGCGAAGCCGAACGTGGTGAAAAGTGCCTGAATGCCAAGCAGTGCTCCGAGCCGCTTGGTGCCCAGCGACTCGCTGATGACGATCGGGTGCAAAACCGGAGGCGTTTCCCTCACCAAGCCGAAGATAACGACAAATGCCGCAATCGCGCTGAAATGCCAGGCGCCCAGCAGCATCGCAACGCCAATTGCCCCCGCGAGGAAAATTGCCACGAACGTGGTGCGTCCCCCATACCGATCCGCGAACGGCCCGATCGCAAAGCTGCCGATGGCGCTGAAGACAAACATCGCGGCGAAGATCTCCGCGGCCAGCGTCGGGGTGTATCCCATTCCCGTCAGATACGGAACCAGATGCACCCTGATGCCCACAGCCGCGGTGGCAAACAAAAGTTCCGCAATCGCGATCATCCAGAATGAGCGCGACCTCAGCGCCTCGCGTACCTCCAGTCCCGGCAGGGCCGCCCCGGAGTCCTCAGGCAGGTACTTTGCTTCGCCCTGCGGCCGCGCGCGTAGGAACATGAAAAGCGAAGGAATAACCACGATCACTATCGGTATGTCGGGTGGGACGATGGCGCGGACCGGGCTTCGAATGATGCCGACGTTTCCATCGTCCTCCCTAAGATTCCGTACGGCGGGTTTTCCCCAGTACGGCTCCAAGGCCGGCGTATCGGAGGGGGCCT
>JBKQNE010000037.1:0-25116 GCA_052146355.1 Binataceae bacterium (SeqCode)
AGGCCATCACCCGCTTCCTGGCCAACTGGAACGACCACGCCCAACCCTTCCGCTGGACCAAAACCACCGACCAGCTCAGACGCAGCATCCGTAACGCTGCACTTATTTACGAGACACGACACTAGCACGGCGCGCCAGCCCTTTCGGGTCGCTTCGCTCTTGCACGCCCTGCCGCCCGCTCCGCTCGCGCATCTGGAATCTGCGCACGGCCCTCCAAGTCAGGGTGTAAGGGCCGCGCGGAAAAAGGTTGCGTGGCGATGAAAACGAGGCGCTGCTTGCCCTGCCCGAAGACGGGAAGCGGGCGCACCAAGGAAATCAGAGGTAAGGACAATGGCAATCAACAAGGTAATCGTGATCGGCAATCTGGGTGCTAAGCCTGAGATTCGTGCCCTGCCGTCAGGTCAGAACGTGGCGAATTTCTCGCTGGCGACGACCGAGCGGTTCACCGATCGAAACGGGACCAAGCAGCAACGGACCGACTGGCATCGCGTGGTCGCGTTCGGGCGGCTGGCCGATACGTGCGGACGGTTCCTCGGCAAAGGCCGTCAGGTCTACATCGAGGGTCGGCTGTCTACGCGCCAGTACGAGGCGAAGGACGGAAGCGGCAAGCGCTACCGGACTGAAATCGTGGCGCGCCAACTCCGCCTGCTGGGCAATCGCGCGGACGGGGCGAAGGCCGTAGCGTCCGACGACATCCCCTTCTAGTTCCGACCACGCAGGGGGAGCCGCGAAAGCGGTTCCCCTTTACCATCCAAATGCAAATCGAGAGCTATCAAAATGGACACCTACGGAATCGTTACCGAGAAGATAATCAACCTGCTTGAACAGGGTGTGGTGCCGTGGCGCAGGCCGTGGAGCTCGGCGGGACTACCGCGCAACCTTGTTAGCAAGAAACCCTATCGCGGCGTGAATGTTTTCCTGCTCTTCGCTTCCAAATATGTTTCACCTTTCTGGTTGACGATGCGCCAGGCGAACGAACTCGGCGGACGCGTCCGAAAGGGGGAGGAAAGCACGATCGTCGTCTTCTGGAAGGTCAAAGATTCAAGCGAGAGCACAGGAAGCACCGACCATGGCGAAGAAGAGGCGACGCGTCGGCGGTTTCTGCTTCGCTACTACCGCGTTTGGAATCTGGAGCAATGCGAGCTTCCGCAAGCCGTGGTCGACAAGCTTCCCAAGATCGAGACGCACGAGCATGATCCGATCGAGGCCGCGGAGAAAATCATTGCTGGAATGCCGAACCCACCCGAGATTCAATACGCTGGTTCAAAAGCATTTTACAGCTCGATCACCGATCGCATCACTTTGCCGCCTCGCGAGCTATTCGTGAGCGCCGAAGAATTTTACGCCACAGCCCTGCATGAGACCGTCCATTATGCCGACTTCCGGATTATGCCGCGTTGATCACGCGAACCATCTAGGGTGATGCGCGAGCAGCATCTGATGTCGGCATAATCGGAGCCCTTCCAAGAAGGCGAGCAACTCGTTGCTTGGCCGGTAGCGACCGGTTGAGCTCGCGATGGGCGTCGTCTTAGCCATCGCTTTTTCCTTCAGCCGGATACTAGTCACCTATGAGAAGCCGGGATGTAAGCCGTCGGATAGAAATCGGCTTCCCCCTCGTTGATGTAGTAAAGTCGAGAGAGGTTGGCACTTCTAATCCCGATCCTGATGGGTTGGCGGCACATAGAATTTGTTTATGTTGCAGAGAACGGAAGCAAAACGCTGATCTCACCCGATATGATTTCGGCACCGGCAACCCATTCCTCAGACGCAGCAGACCCGTACGAGAAAGAGCATTTCTTGTTCGGCACAATCGAAGCGTTAAAAAAATGGTCCAAGGAAGCAAGATAGTCTGCGTCGGCACGATGCGTTCGCGTGGTGCACTGATTGCTGTTGGCGCTCGGATGGCGGTTGTGCTGGCAAGAGATCTGATTCGTCACGGCCCCTAGGTTCCTGATGCGTGGTCGGACATTCCCGACGCGGAGAGAAGCTCGGCTCGGAGCCATGCGTTGGCGGCGTCGCCGTCGGCATTCTCGTGCCAATACAGTAGCGAGTCGTGCCTGGGTGTCTTGAGCGGGAACGCCAAAATCTGATTGCGGAAGATCGCGTTGGCGACGCGGGCATAACGCTCCGCCATCGTCAGGAGCAGGTCCGTTCTGCTGACGATCCGGCAGGCGGCGAAGTGGCTCTGGCATCGCAGCCGCACCCGCCGACGCTGATCGCGGCGGCTGAGCTCGTATTCCTCGACGCTCTGCCCCCGCCGCCGGCTGGTAACCATGATGTGCTCCTGCGCCAAGTAGGTATTCAAATCGAGACCCCGCCGGACCTTGGGATGGCCGTGTCGCGCCACAACCACAAGCTTGCCCTCCATGAGCGGCGTCCGGCGGATTTCCTCAGAGATTGGTAGCGAGACGTCGACAGCTAGGTCGACCGCTCCTGTGGCGAGTTCCGCCTCGAGGTCCCGTCGACTGACTTTCACGATCGCGAGATCGATCAGCGGCGCCTTCCAGGCCAGGGCGTGAAGAAGCTCGGGCAGCACCGTCGCCTCGAACACTTCCCGCAAGCCGCTGGCGATGACGAAGCGCTTGCGCATCGTTAGTGGATCGAAGCGATCCACTTTCGCGACGCTGGCCTCGAGCTCGCTTAGCGCGCGGCGCACCGGTTCGATCATCTTCCGCGCGAGCGACGTCGGCGCGACTGCACGCCCGCGGCGCAGGAAGAGGGGGTCGCCGAACGTCTCACGCAAGCGTCCCAGAGCATGGCTCACTGCGGGCTGCGTGAGGTGCAGCCGATGGCTGGCGCGCGTGACGCTGCGTTCCGCAAAGATCGCCTCGAAGACCACGAACAGATTTAGGTCAATACTCGATATATTCAGATGGTTCATAATTTGTATTCCCAATAATTCATTTGTTGATGAATACCCGTTCGCCTACCTTGGGACCAACGGCATCGACCAGCCCGAAGGAGGAATCATGTTTCAATTCAGCGACCGCGCGCTGCGGTATCGGGAAGAGCTCCTCGCATTCATGGAAGAGTACGTCTATCCGAACGAGGCCGAGATTTTCCGCGAGGCCCATGGTCAGCCGGATGACTTTCACCAGTGGAAGCCGCTGGCGCTGGTCGAACAACTCAAGGAAACGGCGCGCGCCCGCGGGTTGTGGAACCTGTTCCTTCCCGACAGCGAGTGCGGGGCCGGCCTCGGCAATTACGATTACGCGCCACTGGCCGAAGTTATGGGGCGGTCGGTGTGGGCCTCGGAGATTTTCAATTGCGATGCACCGAACACCGGCAACATGGAAGTTCTGGTCCGCTACGGGAGCGAGGAGCAGAAGCGCCAATGGCTGGTTCCGCTGCTTGAAGGGAACATCCGCTCCGCGTTTGCGATGACGGAGCCGGCGGTCGCCTCTTCCGACGCCACCAACATCCGCACCGAAATCCGCCGCGAGGGTGATCATTACATCATCAACGGCCGCAAATGGTGGACATCAGGCGCCGGCACTCCCGCCTGCAAACTTCTTATCGTGATGGGGCTGAGCGACCTGGACAGTCAGGACCGCCATCGACGTCATTCGATGATCCTGGTGCCTGCGGGTACGCCCGGTCTGACTATCCGCCGTTACTTGCCGGTTCTCGGCTTCAACGAGGGTCCTCACGGCCACATGGAAACGGTTTTTGATGAGGTACGCGTGCCCGCTTCGAACATACTGCTCGGCGAGGGGTGCGGTTTCGAGATCGCGCAGGGCCGCCTCGGCCCCGGACGAATCCATCATTGCATGCGGATGATTGGAGTGTCGGAGCGCGCGCTTGAACGGATGTGCCGAAGGCTCAGCGAGCGGGTCGCGTTCGGTAAACCAATCGCGGAGCAATCGGTATGGCGGGAGCGAATCGCCGAGGCGCGATGCGCCATCGACCAGGCTCGGCTGCTCACGCTGCACGCGGCGTGGAAGATGGACAAGGAAGGCAACAAGGCCGCGAAAGCGGAAATCGCCATGACCAAGATCGTTACCCCGACGGTCACGGGCAAGGTGGTCGATATGGCGATTCAGGCTTTCGGCGCGGGCGGCGTCGCCGATGCGGTGCTGAGCCAGGCCTACATCTATGCGCGCGCCGGGCGCATAGTCGACGGTCCCGACGAGGTGCATCGCGAGCAAGTGGCTCGCATCGAGCTGCGCAAACACGCCGATTCGCTCGCGGAACGAAGGGGCGCGTCAGCCGCTGTCACAATCGCCCAGGGCGTCGACTATCTGCCGTCCTGACCGTTGATGCGCCGCGGGCATGCGCGCGGGGCGTTGCGAATCGGCACTTGCTCTTGTATGTCGAAATCGACCTTCAGGACCTTTGCCAGCAGCTCCAGTATCTCATCGGCTGCCGAAGGTAAGATTCGAAGTGAGGATCATCGAGCCGCTGGATGAGGCTGCATACAGCGCGGATTCCAAGGTGGCGTCCGGTTTGCTTTTGCAGCACAGCTGAAAGGAAAGGAATCGAAGCGCGAAGTCGTGAGCCAATAGCATGCGTCTCATCATTGTTACCGACAGCCATCTCGCGCCTTCAGCCCCCGCATGCAACCAGAATTGGCGCGCCGTCCGAGAATACGTTGCACGTTCATCAGCGCAGCTTACAGTTCATCTTGGCGACATCACTCTGGATGCGGTCAGCGACGAGACCGAACTCGAGACTGCGCGCGTCATGTGCAATGAGTGGCCGACGCCGTTTCGTTTCATACCCGGCAATCACGACATCGGAGACAACCCACCGGGCCCTGAATTTCCCGCCAAGCATCCTCTGGTTCCCCGACTCATGGACAGCTTTCGCCGCACTTTCGGTCCCGATTACTGGGCTATGTCCGCCGAGAATTGGTTTCTGATTGGACTCGATGCTCAGTTATTCGGAAGCGAACTCAACTTCGAAACGGACCAGTGGCAATGGCTGGAGGAACGCGTTCCCGAGGCTGGCACGCGTCCCGTCGCGCTCATGCTTCATAAGCCTTTATTTCAGAACACGCGTGAGGATTCTGCTCCTCACATCAGGTATGTGCCGGTCGAGCCGCGTCGGCGCCTGATCAACCTGATCGCGCGCATGAACGTTCGCCTCGTGATCAGCGGGCATACCCATCAATATTTGGATCGCACGATCGAAGGCATCCGGCACATCTGGCTGCCCCCGACGGCATTCTTTATTCCGGACACGGATCAGGACCGCGTTGGGGAAAAAATCACCGGCCTCGGCGCGCTTGAGCTGAATGGCGATACCTACCGATTCGACCTTGTGTGCCCAGAGGGCGTGGCGCGCAACAACTTCGTCGACCAACCCTTCTACAGAAAGTTGAAGTAGTCCGGTCGATGGGCGATCTTCGCGTGTGACGCGGTATCGACACGAAAAAAGCGCAGCACACTTTCCGTTACTGGATTGGCGTTTACAGCGCCGCGGCGAGCCGGGTGATCCACTTCTGGCTCGATTTTTGTACTTCGCGCGTCGATTTTGACAAAAATTGCCAAAAAAAATCGCTCGATCTGAAGTCCAGATTAGGGGGACGCCGATGGGGGGTGCCGTAGGCTCTGAGCCGTTACCTTACGTGTGTGGCCCTGTTCGCCAGTTTCGCCCTCTCAGCAACGCGACTATCGAGATTCAGCACGCAGGATCAAAGGCGATGCTACAACCCCATCACCGATCGAATCACGCTGCCGCCGCGCGAGTTTCACTAGAGCGGAGGAATTTTATACGACTGCGCTGCACGAGACCGTCCATTATGCCGATATCGGCATAACACTCACAGCACTGGACATCAAAAGCGGCTGGCTCGCGAATCGATCATGGAAGCTGCCCCGTTTGGTTCAGCGGTCTACTCCAAAGAAGAACTTTGCGCCGAAATGGGAGCTGCCTACCTTTGCGCCGAAGCGGGAATCTCAACCGCGGTCATCGACAATCAGGCCGCGTACGTCGCTGGCTGGCTCAAGAAGCTGCACGACGACCGCAAACTGGTTGTGCATGCCGCCGCTCAGGCGCAGCACGCAGCAGACTATATTCTGAATCGGCAGCAGACGAATTGAGAAATCGCGGCGCCCGCGCTTAGCGCGGGCGCCTTTGTCTCTAACCTTATGAATCCCATCCGTAAACCCGTTCCACGGCGCGTACAATTCCGAGTGCGACCGCCATACCATTGTCTGAATTTGTCATGACGACTATTCCACGCCCGGAATAGTAACCGATCATTATCGCTTTGAAACCGGCGTCGTCTCCGTCCTTAGAAAAGCGCGCACCGGCCGCATCTCCAGACAGCGAGACGCCAAAGCCCTGACCCATTCCGTCGCTTTGGGTGATTTGCGACGTAAGGACCAGGGCACCTGTTGTGGCCGATATTACCGAATTCTTCTGGCCTCGCTTTGCCTCCATCAGCGCGATGGCAAAGCGCGCGAGGTCCGACGGCGTGGTCCACAGTCCGGCCGCCATCACTTCGGGATACACGTGCCAACCGGCAGAGATTTCCGTGCCGTCAGCTAAAGTGCCCCGAGCCGCATCGGTCTGCAGCTTCGCTGGCAAGGGTTGCTCGAACGTACTGCGCGTCATTCCAAGTGACTGCAGCAACGTGGTCAGCATGAATTCCGGGAATGGCTTCTACCCTGACCGCGGGACTATTTGCGGGTGGAATTCCGTCCAGTCTCTCGACAAGCGTTGGGATTCTTGCGTGAACGTCATAGCCGCGAAATCCATGGACTGCTGTCCCGGCCGAGTTGCTCAGAAGCTCGCGCATTGTAACCGGTTTGGAATGCGTACATGCGGTGTCGCGAACCTTCCACGTCATGAGGTAGTCGTTTACGTTTGCGTCGAGATTGAGCTTTCCTTCCTGGACCAGAAGCATGACGGCCATTGATGCGATTGGTTTAGAAATAGACGCCGCTTGGAAAAGCGTGTCTCTCGTTGCTAGCCTGTTTCCGCCGGCCTCGGTCACGCCCCAAGCTATCGCCCAATCGATCTTGTAGTCGTTGATGACGGCGATGCTGACCGCAGGAACGTGCAGACGGCGCATCTGCATCGAGATAGTCCATTTCTTCGTCGGCTCGCCGGCAATCACGACGGGCGGGTCGAGGCCGTTTTCGACGGCGGCGATTCGGGCCGCGGCTACGCGATCAAAACCCAACGCCGAGTCGATCTTAAAGTTGAGCATCGCAACGAGCGACGCGAGAACAATCAGCAACCGCGGACAAAGAGTCGCATGGATGCGCAACGTCATCGTTTGCGTCCGAAGTAATCTAATGAGGCGCCGTGCGCTCGAATCTGAGATTTTGCACCCGGTTAAAAAATCCGCTCATCAGAAAGCCGGTTACCTTTCCCTGTTCGTCTCGCGTGAAAAGAACTCGCCTGTCCTCACCGATGAACAAGTCTTTTGTGATTGGCTTGATCGGTTGTCCCGCCAGCTTCAGAGCACGCAGGACGAGTCCATTACCCCCTATCGCTACGTAGTACGGAATGTCGAGTTCCTTGCCTTCATATTCACCTTCGAACTCGCGGAGTTCGCGCGTAGTCGGATTGTATGCGGGGACTCGAGCGTACTGGATGGAGGGCATCCCCTGGCGCTGGACATTCAGATTGCGATGGTCATGAGCGAAGTTGAACTCGTCCGCTCCGAAGCCGCGAAATCGGCCTTCACCAATGGCTTCGAGTTGAGCAGGGCCAATCGCGTTGGGACCGATATATGATTCAGCCCAGAGAGCATCGCCGCGTTGATCGAGCTTCAGCGCGTAATTTTCCTTTGGGTCAGTGTAGATGCCTACGTAGCTTGCCAATTGCGTCGGGTCCGCGCGGAACGATTCGGCATGAACAGGCGAGAGAGAGGCGCTAAACTTACCTTCAAGATACAAGTCGGCGATATGAACATTCAGATCGGTCGGATTGATGGAACCCAGGTTGCAGAGCGTAATCGCCGTCAGGTGACGATCTGGCAAACGGAGCACGTCGGCCCTGTACCCAGCGTCACCCGCAGTCCCACTCTGCGCCCATTTGAAACCGCCAGGCGTGGTGCCGACGAACTCACCGGGGGCATAATTTACGAGCGTTCCGTCATTAAGGTGACCAGGCTGCTGCAACTGCTGAACCAGCTGGAGGCCACCAACGCGTCCAGAAAAAAAGTTCCCGTTCCATCGGGCCAGGTCCTCGACCGTAGTCGTCAAGTTGGTGGCTCCGAAGGTGTCGTAGTTGGGGAGGCATAGGCGGAGCACGCCATCGTCGTCGATGTAAGAGTAAGCGAGGTTCTTCACGACTTCGCCGTGGTCTTCACGAAAATGGGTGTGCTTCATTCCCAGCGGTTGAAAGAGGCGGGCCATCGCGAAATCCGGGAACGACTGTCCGCTAAGCCGGCTGACGACCTGCGCCAAAAGCATGAAATTGGAGTTGCTGTAGGCGTAATCAGTACCCGGCGAAAAATTCAACTCCTTCTGGCGCGAGAGGATATAAACAATGTCCTCGTTGGTGAGAAGATCGGGACTATCGAGCCGCCATCCGTCGAAGTGGAGAAGAATCTCGTAGTCACGCAGCCCGCTGGTGTGCGCCAGCATCTCGCGCAACGTGATCGGTACGCCGAAATCGGGCAGCTCAGGGAGATACTTCCGAATCGGATCGTCGAGCGATAGCTTGCCATCCTGCGCGAGCATCAGGATCGCGGCGCCGGTAAACTGTTTGGCGATTGACCCGACATTAAAGACTGTTGCGGTCGTAATCGGGACATTGTGATCTAGATCCGCCATGCCGTAGCCGTGTTCGAACACTATCCGCCCGTCCTTCATAACCGCGACTGCACATCCCGGAGAGCTCGGCGTGTCCCACTCTTTGAACAACTTGTTCACCGCGGCGGATTCGTCACCCGCGCCAGCGGTCGCGCGCGCGTGATCAATCGAAATGAACGCGGTCGTGAGTATCGCAATTGCAAACAGATTCCGGGCGGGCGCAATTCGAAAATATGACAACTTCAATCGCTGCATTTCCAACCCCATTCCGATCGTTTTGAAGCCGCGATTTACAGCGTAGAAAGCCCTTTCCTCGTTCCTCGGTTCTGATGCTTTGGTCGATCCGGTGCATTCTTCCAGAGCTCAATGACCTCGCCCCAGGCACGATTCACTCGCCGCAACGGCCGCGAGCCGTGATTTATCGAGCCACATGCTGACCAAGAAAGACTGCGATCGCCAAACGGCCCATCTGCCCGCGAGATCTTTACCCGAAAGAAAGTCGCTCTGCGAGTATCGCGCACCCGCGCTCGTACGGCGCGTGCAATTTAGTCGGAGAGTTAACAATTGGTTTGAATTTGAGCGGCGCGGCCTGCTACAGATTCTAGACAAACCGAAAGCATGCACCGGCGCTGCAAAGAGGTCCTGATGCGAGCCTCGCTAGGATAAGTGACCGGTGCTCACCGCCACTCTCTCTATTGTCATTCCGCGAGGAACCGGCCGGTGATTCCGGTTCGTTACAATCTGCGGAGCGTGTTCGAACGTCGGGCAATTTCGGTCCTGCAATACTCGGCATTGGTTTAGTAGCAGTGATTTTCGTGATTTCGGCCGGGTTCATACGCGGTGTCTTCCGGAGGTGGAGATATGACAGGCGATTGGCCCTTTGGGATTTTCCCTCGTTTTTTCTTGGCCTTCTTGATTGCCGCCATGGCGGCCGTCGGATGTGCCCTGCTTGTAGGCCAGTTAGGACCCGGAACCAAATTTAGGGATTGTGATGAGTGTCCCGAGATGATTGTGATACCTCGAGGCAGCTTCACCATGGGCGATAGCGTGTATGGAAACCCTCCACATCGAGTCAAGATCAGGAAGCCGTTTGCTGTCGCCAAGGACCTGGTCACGCGACGTGAATATCAGGCGTTTGTCAGCGGGAGTGGGTATTCACTGGATCGCTCATGGCAATCCATCGGCCAGAACGGTGACGATCCCGTCGTGAATGTAAACTGGGACGACGCGCAGGCCTATGTGGGATGGTTGAGCGGAAAAGCGCACCACGAATATTGCCTCCTCTCAGAGTCGGAATACGAATACGCGGAGCGGGCTGGATCGACGACGATGTTCTGGTGGGGTGATGAAGCGGCGCCGGTCTGCCAGTACGCGAACTATCACGAATGCGCCAACGGACCGGCGCGGGCAGGCGCGTACCGCCCCAACGCCTTCGGTTTGGACGACATGACCGGAAACACGTTCGAGTGGGTGGAAGATTGCTGGCACCCGGACTACCACGGCGCGCCCAGCGACGGTGCGGCGTGGACGAGCTCAGGCTGTAGCTCCCGGGTCATGCGCGGCACACCGTGGTTCATGATGGACCCCACGCCCTTCCGCTCCTCCTACCGTAACACCTCTGATTCCGGAAATCGTAGCGAGGTAATCGGATTCCGCGTCGCCAGAAATCTATGACCATCGTGGAGTCGCAGCCTTTTCTGGATTCGAGCCGTCCCATAATCTCGCTCCCACGATTCGCCACCACAGAGTAACACGAGGAACGTTCCCGGAGGATGATTTGGTCGAGTTTTTTTCTCATTGAGGCATCTCGGATGAACTTAAGAAGTCTGGAAACTCAAGGTCGACATGACCGCGAGAATCCCGCCTGAAGAATCCGCCAGCGTCGCAATGCCGGCCCCTGAGCGACGCGTTCACACTAACAAAAACAGAATAGCGAACCTTCGCACACCCACTGTGTTTGAGCGGGCGGTAGACAGAAAAATTGCTAAACTGCGGACGGAGCGCACACCTGACGGGTTCACCTTCAATATCAAACCCTTCGCCCTGATGACGCAGCATCCTGCCGAGATCTCGCGGCTTCCAAAGCAGTTGCGTGAGATGTTGTCGGCTGCCGAGCAGAGCGACCGCCAGCTTACGCGGCCCTCGAAGGAGGTCGTCAATACGGCGTTCCAGATGCTCCGGAGCGCGATGGTGCCGTTGCGGGAAGCAGGCAAGCTCGGGATGGTGGCTTTCCAGTTTCCGCCCTATTTCATTCCGAAGCTTGCCAATTTCGATTATCTCGCGAGTCTTCGCGAACGGTTACCAGGAGCCTCGATCGCAATCGAGTTCCGTCACCCGAGCTGGGTTCGCAGCGAAACTCGACGTACCGAAACCATGAACTTTCTGCGATCGCATGGCTTGTATTACACTTCGATCGACGCGCCCGAAAATAGTTCGATAGTGCCGTCGTTTATCGAAGCTAGTCGCACTACAGGCCGTGATGGAAGCTTCGTCACGGTTCTCAGCGGCCTTCTCAGCAGCCGTTAAGAAGCACCGAATGCGTAAGCGGCTTTCCCAAGAAGCCTTAGCGGAAGCGGCAGGAGTCCATCATACCTACGTCGGCCTTCTTGAGCGTGGTGAGCGAAACCCCACGATAAAGGTAGCGCATCGCCTCGCGAACGCGCTGGGCATGAAGCTTTCGACGCTTATCGCAGAAGTGGAAAGAGACCTCTAGAGACAATCCTCGCGATATCTCGCAGCCGACGGTAGCCTATCTCCAGACTCCGTAGCCGCACGACGTGCGGCGAATCGCTGTCAGACGATGCCGTTACGCCCGTGGCGGTGGCCGCGCCCGTTAGCATCGCTGTTTGGCACATGAATATTGTGCCGTTCTATGAGACCGTAAAGCGTTCGGCGCCCTATGCCGAGAATCCGTGCCGCGCGCGTCTTGTCTCCATTAACGGACTGCAAGGTTCGAAATATGAATTCGACTTGGACTTCTTTCAGTGAAGCACCAGGCCGGATCGCGAAACTCAGGTCAAGTGCAGGACCAATTTGATAAGTCAGCTCGACCGGCAGGTCGCGAATCGACAGCATCGACGACGGACACATGATGACTGCGCGCTCGACGACGTTCCGCAGCTCCCTAACGTTGCCAGGCCACGAATATGTCTTGAGGCGAGTGAGACAATCGTCTTCAAATCCTTGCACCGATTTGCTGTGTGCTTGGTTGAATTGTCGCAGGAACTCCTCGGCCAATAAGGGCAGATCCTCGACCCGGTTTCGAAGGGGCGGGAGCTCTATCGAGAGCACGTTAAGCCGGAAGTACAAATCTTCGCGCAACCTGCCCTCGCGGATCGCGCGGATGGGCTGACGGTTCGTTGCAGCCAGGACTCGCACGTCGAATGGGATAGGCCTGCTCCCGCCCACACGTCGGGATTTTTTCTCTTCCAGCACCCGAAGCAGTTTCGCCTGCATCTCGAGTCGCATCTCGGTTATCTCGTCCAGAAAGAGAGTTCCGCTATCGGCCTGCTCAAAGCAGCCTTCGCGTCGCTCATGAGCACCCGTAAAGGCGCCGCGCTCATGGCCGAACAGCTCGCTTTCGATCAAATTCTCAGGTACTGCGGCGCAATTTATGGGGACGAATGGACGGTTGCGGCGCGGGGATTGCGCGTGAATCGATAGCGCGGTGAGTTCCTTCCCGGTCCCGCTCTCGCCGGTGATCATCACGGAGGCGGTAGTGGGAGCCACTCGTTCGATCAGGCTGATGACCCGACGCGTTGCTTGGGACTGACCAACCAGCATGGTTCGCTTGTGCTCCAACTAATGTCACAACCCCGCCGCGCCCCACCCTATGTCAGCATAATAAACAGGTTGTAGGACGCGTGACGGCTTGTCAATTGATTTCGCCACGCAAGGGAAGTTCTTCGTCGATACGCCGCGCCGCAGCTAATCATCACGCGGTGAGCGTCAGTCAACGTCGCCTGAATGGGATGGTTTTCTCGCTTTGCCGCTCGTCACGAATCGCGCGAATTGGCAATACACTTGCCTAAGACACCGCTGAACAGTCTTGCGCGCTCGGGGAGCCTGCGCGCGATGAAAGCCCTGCGCCGGGCAGTAACAGGAGTCGATTCAGGCCCAGGCACGCCCCGATCGACACGATAACTCTCCAGCGATGCACACTGTGCGGAATTCGCACACAACCGTGGCGGGAGCGGCGAATTTGCCGCGCGGACTCTCGATATGTTCGACGTGTGTGCCGAAATTGCACATGCACAACTCTGTCCGAAGCTCGAGCCACACGATCAGGCGGCGATGTCGCTCACCAATCGTCAGCGCGCAAGCCAAAGTGCTCACTAAGGAAGCGATCGAGCGTCGGCATCCTGCTTGCTCAAGAGCCGCAGGATCAATGCGGCAGTGTGGAGTATTTCGGAGATCGGAGCCTGTCATGTCACAACGAGCATCGCGTCCAACTGTGCCGCCAATGCACCAGCCGTCGATAAGTGTCGACGAACTTCTGGCGGACCCATCGCGAGCAAAGGACTTGATTGTCGAATCCGTTCCCGAGCTGTTAACCCAGGTTGCCTCACGCGTCGCGTCTCTTCATACGCTGGAAGGCGCGTTGCTGGCCTTGATAGTGAGCCAACGGATCGCGAACGGAGGTGCCAAGCATGACAGTTCGCTCCTAAGCGCAGGCGAACTCGCCAAGCGTTTCGGTGTACCGGAAACGTGGGTTCGGGAGCAGGCGCGGTTCGGAAACCTTCCCTACATCAGGCTCGGCCATTACGTGCGGTTCAGCCTCGAAGAGGCCGAGCGGTTCCTCGCCGCACGGGCCAACAAAGCCGCTTGACTCTCATCATCTATAACTATACGCTACGTATAGTTATGACGACTGTGGAAATTCGTGCGATCAGAGCAAAACTCCGCTGGACTCAGGTGGCTTTGGCCGAGGCCATCGGAGTAACCTCGAACACGGTGGCTCGTTGGGAGCGCGGCGAGATGGCGATCTCCGAGCCGGCCGCCAGACTGCTCAGGAAAATCGCCGCTGAGAAGCAGCACCGCCTGAAGGAGCATTGAGGTATGGGATGCATCAGGAAAACCGACCAGGGCCGATGGCGCGTCGATTTTCGCGACCAGACCGGAGCGCGGCATCGTGCCACATTCGACACGCGCAAGGAGGCGGAGAATGGGCTCGCAGACTTCCGTCGTGAGATAAACCACGGAAGTTTTGTCGCGGCGAAGCAGGCACCGTTGTTTCGTCAAGTTGCGGCGGAATGGTTCGCCGGCAAGAGTGAACATCGCCCATCGACGCAAGCTCAATGGCAGGCGCACATCGATCGCCATCTACTCCCGCATATCGGAAATCTGAGACTCGATCAGATCAACGTAAACGTAATCGAAAGACTGCGGGACACGCTTCGCCGCGCCGGCCTCAGCCCGCAAACTGTAAACAAAGTTCTGACGACCGCGACTGCGATATTCAAGCTCGCGGTGCGCCGGAATTACTGGACCAGCAATCCGGGAGCGATTGCCGAGCGACTGCGCGTGACCAACGCCGAGCTGACCGAGGGCGGTTCGCGTCCGGCGCGAGATGCCACCCGCCCGGTTCGCTCGGAGGAAGTGTTGAGTCCGGCAGAGTTGCAGCGATTGCTCGCGGCCGCCGACCGGGGTTTCTATCAGACTCTATTTCTGACCGCGTCGCTTACCGGGATGCGTCACGATGAACTGCTTGCGCTCCGCTGGTCCGACATCGATCTGCAAGCTGGGAAAATTTTCGTGCGACGCAGCTTGTCCTGGGCGAGGTTGAAGGGTGAAGCAGGTCCTGCGCGACCACGCTTCTACGAGCCAAAGACCAAGTCAGGAATCCGAACGCTTCCGGCTCCACCCGAGCTTCTTTTCGCGCTGCGGGTCTGGAAGCTGGAGTGTCCCAAGGGCGAGCCTGATTTAGTGTTCGCCGCAGCGACGGGCTTGCCGGCTCATCGGAGCAATGTGCTCCGTTACGGACTCTACCCAGCGTTGCGCCGCGCTGGTCTCCGCCGCGTCGACATGCACTCGCTCCGACACAGCTTTGCCTCTGCGTTGATTGTGGACGGCGCACCCGTCACGGAGGTCCAACACCTCCTCGGACACTCAAGCCCGCAGACCACGCTCAAGGTTTACAGCCATTGGTTTGCGGACACGCAAAGCGACTCGGTTGACCGCCTCTCACGGACACTTGCCGGAAATTTTGGACACTTTTTGGACACTTTGGGCCGATCGGGAAGATCTACCAGAAGCGGTCAAATCGACCAAGTGCCTGAATTTACAGAAGAAAATGTGGCGCCCCCTGCGGGATTCGAACCCACGGCCCCAGGATTAGGAATCCTGTGCTCTATCCATCTGAGCTAAGGGGGCGCCGCGAAACATCTTCACGATTAGCGGACATCCGATCCGCGGGCAACGGGAGAGATCGTTACGCGATTGCTGAGGCAAGCCAGGCCGCTGGCGAGAATCAGACTCGGGAGTGGAGGACCGCCAGATGCTACCTGCTGGTCGCGTTGGACGAGAGTGCAATTTGTCGCGCAAGTGTTTACCAAAAGCAGTGCGTTGGGAAGCTGATTCTGGACAGTGTTCATCCCCAAATGGCGTCGTCAGTGGCCAAGAATAATTAGTAGCCGCAATGGCTGTGTCAGAAGGGTGAATCCGTCGAAAGAGCACGCGTCGCGATGACCTCCCAATGAGAATCGATGCGGTCGTCAGCGGTGAGTGATTTAATTGAACCGTCCGCAACTCAGGGATAGCATGGACAAGAAGGGCAAAAAGGATATTTCCACCGATTTGGTTTAGGAAAATCGTCATGGTCTTTCGACCGAAGTGCAAAGTGTGCGGTCATCATTGCGCGAGCATCGAGGTCATTGCCCCGTATGAGCATCCGATGGAGTGGGCTTCATGGGATCAACGGCGCCAGAGTTTGTTCAGAAAACATCGTGCAAGTGCCTCGCATTACTTGCTCTATGAGGGACCGGTAGGTGGTAATGGATGGGTCGGAGACGCCATTACAGAAGCAAGGGCCACTTTGATCATTGCGGCGTTCGCCGCGACTCCAACACCTGACAAGATGCAATCTACCGGAATCTGCGATGGAGCCGGATTCTGCGCGGAATGCGGCGAATTCTATTGCCCCAAACATTGGTCCATATCGGAAACAGGATACGGAGTCTGTCCCAATGGACACGGAAAAAGTCTGGACCCGCACTGGCATCCCTGCACGGGAAAATAGGTGGTTGACGTTTTCGCTTTATCGCGCTTGACGAGAAGGCCAATCGCGAAATCTCGGATTTCATCGCAGAAACATAGTCGATTCTATTCAAGGGAAATGAAAGGATAAAATTAAAGGATAAAACGATAGAGAGGTTCAGAGGGAAATGAAGCTCTATCTACAAATAGGCGGCAAGAAGTCGCCCTCGGTCGTCAGTGTCTGGACGCTGGTTAAGATCCCATTCGTCATCATAGGTTACGTGGTATTCATTTGCTTTGCTTTCGTGTTTGGTAACTGGGTGACAAACCCCACCCGGGCCGGGTTGCCAAGCTGGCACGAAGTGTGAGTGAGGAGCTGCGGAGTAACGCTGCTCGATCACTCGGCGGCCCCTGCAAGAAAACCGGGGATGTTTCCGTCATCCGCGCGGGGTGTGGTAGTAACCGGGGCGACAGGAGACCAGATGCGCTGTCCGTCCTGCAACCACGACAATAGCACCGACGCCTTGTTCTGCGATGCATGCGGCGCAAAGCTCGAATCGATCTGTGCCACCTGTGGCACCACTAATCAGCCGGGCGCCAGATTCTGCAAGAAATGTGGCACGCGGATCGCTACGGAGTCCGCGCCTGCAAAGCCCGCGGTCGCATCGACCGCTCCCAAGGTTCGTGTCACAGCGGAGCAAGCTGTCGCCGACTCCGGTGCCCTCGAAGGCGAGCGCAAGACGGTCACGGCGCTGTTCGCCGACATCAAGGGCTCCACGGAGTTGATGGAGAACCTCGATCCTGAGGAGGCGCGCGCGATTGTCGACCCGGCGCTGAAGCTCATGATCGACGCGGCCCGTCGCTACGACGGTTACATCGTGCAGTCCACCGGCGATGGAATCTTCGCGCTGTTCGGAGCTCCGGTCGCACACGAGGATCATCCGCAGCGTGCGCTGTATACGGCGCTCCGGATGCAGGACGAGTTACGCCGCTACTCAACAAAGCTGCGCGAAGCCGGGGACCTTCCGATCGAAGCCCGCGTCGGCGTGAACACCGGCGAAGTGGTGGTGCGATCGATTGCGACTGGGCAGGGGCACACTGAATACACCCCGATTGGGCACACCACCAATCTCGCGTCGAGAATGCAGGCGCTCGCGCCGACCGGGTCGATAGCGATCAGCGAGCAGACGCGCAAACTAGTGGAAGGATATTTCGCACTCAAGCCGCTGGGGCCGACCAAGGTCAAAGGTGTCAGCGAACCAGTCAATGTCTATGAGGTGAACGGTCTTGGGCCGCTGCGGACGCGGCTTCAGCGGGCAGCGGGACGCGGACTGACGAAATTCGTCGGCCGCGAGCCCGAGATGGAAGCGTTGGACCATGCGGCGGATCTCGCGAAGGCCGGTCACGGACAGATTGTCGCGGCAATGGCGGAGGCGGGCACCGGCAAGTCACGACTCTTCTTCGAATTCAAAGTAACAAACCAGACCGGCTGGATGGTGCTGGAGGTGTCCTCGATATCGCATGGAAAGGCGTCGGCATATTTTCCCGTAATTGATCTCTTGCACGGATATTTCCGCATCGTCTCGGACGAAGACGCCCGCGCGCGGCGCGAGAAAGTCAACGGCAAGGTCCTGACACTGGATCGTTCGCTTGAAGATACGCTGCCCTACCTGTTCGGCCTGCTCGGGATCGCCGAGGGTGATGACTCGCTTTCGCAGATGGACGGGCAAGTGAAGAAACGACGGACCGTGGAAGCGATCAAGCGCATCTTTCTGCGCGAGTCGATCAATCAGCCGCTGATGGTGATTTTCGAGGACCTGCACTGGATCGACGAGGAGACGCAGGCGTTTCTGAATGTGCTGGCGGATTCGATTGCCACGGCAAAGGTCCTGCTGCTGGTCAATTACCGTCCGGAGTATTCCCATTCGTGGAACAGCAGGACTTATTACACTCAGCTTCGGCTCGATCCTTTGGGCAGGGAGTCAGCGGACGAGATGTTGTCAGCGCTGCTCGGCGACAACGGCGAATTGGCACCGCTCAAGCGCGTGATTATCGAGAAGACCGAAGGCAATCCGTTCTTCATGGAAGAGACCGTGCAGGTGCTGCTCGACGAGGGCGTCCTGGTGCGCAACGGCGTGACGCGGCTTATGCAGCCAATGTCCGAATTGAAGATTCCGCCGACGGTGCAGGGAATCCTCGCCGCACGCATAGATCGGTTACCGCACGAGGCCAAAGATTTATTGCAGATGCTATCCGTCGTTGGGCGCGAATTTTCGATGTCGCTGATTCGTGCGGTGCGTCCCACGCCAGAGGAGGTACTCAACAGTACCCTGAACGAGTTGCAACTCGGAGAATTCATCTACGAGCAGCCAGCCGTCGGTGATACCGGGTACATTTTCAAGCACGCGCTGACCCAGGAGGTTTCCTACAACTCCGTGTTGCAGGAGCGGCGCAAGCACTTACACGAGCGAACCGGCGCCGCGCTGGAGAACCTCTACGCGAATTCGATCGACGATCATCTCGATGAGCTGGCGCACCATTACAGCAAGAGCAGCAACGCGAAGAAGGCGCTTGAGTATCATGAGCGCGCCGGACTTCGAGCAGTTCAGCGTTCTGCCAACCAGGAGGCTATGCAGCATCTGACTGCCGCTTTGGATCTGCTCAAGCGGGAGCCTGACAGCCCGGTGCGCGACCAGCGGGAGCTCGCGCTACAAACTGCGCTCGGCCAGATGCTCATGATGATTAGGGGATGGTCAGCACCCGAAACCGAGAGGGTTTACCTTCGAGCGCAAGAACTGGCCAGCACCTGCGGCACCGCTGAACAACAGTTTTCGACGCTGGTCGGTTTGTTCGGAATCGCCTTCGTTGGTGGCAGATTGGTAGCGGCCCGGGAACGAATAAAACCGATCCGAGATTTCATCCGTCAGCATCCCGAGCCGGCGTTTATCCTCGAAGCTGATCATCATGAGTGGTCGCTTGCAATGACATGTGGCGAGCTGGAGGTTTCGCAAAACTACGTCGATCATGGATTGGCTCTCTTCGAAGCGCAACTTCGCTCTACTCGCGTGCCGCTCTACAGTGCCCATCATCCGGCCGTATGCGGTCATGGGTGGGGCGCGATGCTCTTGTGGCTGCGCGGTTTTCCGGACCAGGGACGGCGCCATGCGGATCGAGCGCTCGCACTCGCGCGCGAACTCGGGGATTCAGCGTCGATAATGTGGGCACTGGGCACGAGAGCGCAGTTTCACCTGCTGGTAAGGGAACCGCGGCCTGCTCTGGAGATGGCCGATGCTGGCATCGCGATGGGCGAGGAAACAACCTTCTTCTACTTCCTGTTATCCGCGCGGATTGTGAAAGGCTGGGCATTGGTTCAGGCTACGAGCGCGAACGATGGGGTGGATCAAATACGGGAGGCGGTTAAAGTTCTGTCCGAAAGCCGCAACGCACTCTGGCTCACCTTCTTTTTGGCGACCCTTGCCGAAGCGTACGCAAGAGCCGGGCGCGTCGAGGAAGGTTTGAACACGGTGGGCGAAGGTTTGGACCTCGTGCGGCAAAGTGAGGAGCACTGCTGGGTGGCAGAGCTTTATCGCGTTCGCGGCGAATTGCTGCTGAAAGGAGATCCTTCGAATCCGGCGGAGGCTCGAGCGTCCCTCGAAAGCGCCGTCGAAGTAGCTCGCAAACAAGGCGCTAAATCGCTGGAGTTGCGCGCGACGATGAGTCTCGCGCGGCTGCTCGACACGCAAGGTGATCGCCGTGAGGCACGCGCGATGCTGGCCGAAATCTACAACTGGTTCACCGAGGGCTTCGATACCGCCGATCTGAAAGAGGCCAAGGTGCTGCTGGAGGAACTGCAGGCGCGCCCGGTCTTGGGTGAACAGCGATAGGGACACGACACATCAGTGGCCCGCTCCGCGGTCCCGTTCAGGCGGCAGTTTGTGCGCCCGAATCCAGGCGCGAACGCTTCCACTCGCGTGGCGTCAGTTCCAGGACCAGCCGCGCCGGATGCGTCGAGACACGCTCGATGACATCGCGCAGATACACGAACGGATTGATCTGCAGATGCTTGCAGGTCTGCACCAGCGAACACAGGATAGCGGTTCGGTGCGCCGCTGCTTCGGTCCCGGCAAAGAGCCAGTTCTTCCGGCCCAACACGATCGGCCGTAGCGCCTGCTCCGCCCCGTTGTTGTCGATCTTGAGCCGGCCGTCCTCGGTGTAACGCGTCAGCGCGACCCAGTTGCGCAGCGCGTATCCGATGGCCGCACCGAGCGGGCTCTTCGGTAACGCCGCCGCCCGCTGCTCCTGCAGATACGCAGGTAGCTTCTCCAGCATCGGCCGAGCCTGCTTCTGCCGAAGGCGCTGTGCCCGTAACCCTCCCCAAATTCGCTGATTGGCCGATTCGCAACCGATGGTGGCACAGCGCGTGCGTCTCGACTATTTTGCGGGAATGTTGAACGGATCATGTGCTTGCGGACGCGTACGCTACGAGATCCGCGGAGAACTGCTCGGCCCGATCACCTACTGCCATTGCTGGCGCTGCCGTAAACATTCCGGATCAAGTTTTGGGACCACGGCGGGAGTGCGGGCAGAGGAATTCTTTATCATCGCCGGAAAAGAGCTTCTGTCCAGTTGGGAATCCAGCCCCGGTTATCACCGGTTCTTTGCCAGTTGCTGCGGCTCACCTATCTACAAGCGTAATGACGCCGCTCCTGAAGTTCTGGGCTTCCGGCTCGGGACACTCGATTCTGATCCGTTGAGGAAAGGCGGCATGCATTTCATGGTCGGCTCGAAAACGCCATGGCTGGAGATTAAAGACGGGCTTCGGCAGGAACCCGGAGGCGTTCCTTTTGGCGAGCGCGACTAGCGATCCGCGCTTCGGGTCGCACTTGGGCGAATCTGGCCATTCCTGAAGCTCGACGCTAACCTGCGCGCATGGACCAAATGCTGCACGGCGGGTGTCTTTGCGGGGCTGTCAGGTATCAAGTGGTGGAACCCTTTCAGAGCTTTGTATTCTGCCACTGTTCGCGCTGCCGCAAGGCGAGCGGCAGTGCGCACACCTCCAATTTGCGTGTCGCGCCCACCGAATTCGCATGGACCTCGGGACAGGATCTCGTGGTTCGTTTTGATCTGCCCTCCGCGCGCAGTTTCTCCAATACGTTTTGCACGCGCTGCGGTTCGCCGCTGCCACATCTGACGCGGAGCGGGCGGGAAGTGATCGTACCCGCGGGCTCTCTCGACGCCGAGCCCGCGATTCGCCCGCAATGTCACGCGCACTGGAGTTCCCGCGCCGCCTGGACATGCAGCGGCGACGACTTGCCGCGGTTTCCCGGAGCACCCTCGTGACTTCCTCACTTTGCGCGAGATGGGCGCGTGCCACTAGAGCGGACTTGCGGCAGAGGCTTCATCGAGCAATCGGATTGGATTGTTAAGAATCCGCGACCACGTTGAAACGCTGTTCGATACTGGTTAGGGTGAGCGCCGGACCGTTGACCGTTGACAAGCAACGGCTGCTCCGATGCGCGCGTACTTTTTGCTTTTGCTCCTGCCACTCGTGATGCTCACCGCCACGGGCGCAAAATGCGAGCCGCTCGAGCCGACCGCTTCGATTCAAATAGACAGCGGCTCCTTTCTGGAGCGATTGGGCTTTCAGTTGGTCGAAGCCACGGTGAGGCTCAAGGGCAAGTTATATCGCGTCCGGGTCTACGGAATTGCGACCGGCCCCAAGGGATATCACGCTTCAGGGGAAATCTACGGGCTCAACGACATCGATGACATAGTCGGCCGCTATGAGCCGACGGGTCAGGGGAGCGTCTTTGTGAATGAGGCCGGCGTCGAGATCGTTATGAGTCGACCCGCGCAGGAGTCTCAGCCCTACGTCTATATAGACTATCTCGGTTCTCTATACGCGCGACACGATCAGTCGGCTCAGTTCGGCCCTCGCGACTGAAAAACTTCGATCGTGACCAAGCGGCCCCTCCGAAAGCGATGTTCAGGCAGTTGGGCGTTGGCGTTAGGCGTGCTCGTTTGTTTGTTTATCGGATCGCCTGCCCTCTTTGCCGCGAGCCCTAACAACCAGCCTGGCCAGGAACCCGCGGCGAGCATCAGTATCTTTCGCGTTCGGCGTGGGCTGCCGGTAAGTGAACGATCGGCGGGAATACTTACTTATCGGGGCAAAGAATTCCCGATCAAGGTTCGCGGTCTTTCACCCGTCCATTACCAGCAAGCCGTAACTTTGCCGCTCTACAATTTTGACTCGGTCAAAGACCTGGAGGGCACATTCAAACCGGCGGATAACCAGACCTGCTGCGTCCTGCGCGATGAGCTTGGTATCGAAATTCGCTTCACGGACGAACGGAACGGCGGCAATATTCGCTTTGATGCAAACGGAGTCACAATCGCGATCGCCTCAGAAGCTATCGAAACAAGACCGTCGTTGATCCAGGGACGCTCGCCTGCGTTGTTGCCGCAGTCGGCTGGCCTCGGCTCGCGTTACATCGGACCTGTACTGGTAACACCCACGCTTAACTTGCAGACTGCCGGGTTTGCCGAAGCAAACAACGGATGGGGCGGCAAATTCAACGAACCGTTACGCGACAGCCGCTATTTCTTCGAGCAATCGAACGAAGAGGGCCTCAACGCCTCGCTGAACCTGGACCATTACGGAATCATTGTTGGCCGTGTGAGCGGCATTTTTTCGATGACGGGTGGCGGACTCGATGCCGGGGCAACAAACGCCGGCGACCTGCATCCATGGGACTACGGACTCGAAAGTGGGTACCTGGAGTGGGCATCGGGTCCGTTGTTTCCCGATCTCGGCTACGATGCGGTAACTATTTCCGGCGGGCCCCAGAACTTCTCGATTGCTGATGGTTTTCTCTTCACTCGCGGCGCCACGAACGGAGGCAATCGGGGCGCGTCATGGCTCAACCCGCGGACGGCGTTCGCGGAAACGGGAGTGATCAGCCTTCAAACGCGAGACGTCCTGTTGCAGGGCTTTTATCTGGAACCGAACGACAACCCATCTACTCATACGCGGTTGGCAGGAGTGAACCTCGAAGTGCCAGTCGGGGAATATGCGACGACGGGCTTCACCTATTGCAACATTTTTCACTCGGACAATCAGCAGGAAAATGGGATGAACCTCCTCTACTGGAGAGGCAAAGCAACTCCCATCCCGATACTTCCCAACCTGCGTCTGATTTCGGCCTTCGCTGCCGAGAGCAACGGAGCGCAAGTGTCGGGGGCGACAGGATGGTACCTCTCGCCGTACTACAGGTTCCCGGAATATATTTGGAAACCGACACTCTATTATCGTTATGCATCGTTCAGCGGCGGAGGCTCGGCGGGTAACCATAAATTCGATCCGCTGTTTTACGGAAGTTCGGATTGGGGCTCATGGTATCAGGGCGAAATTCTCGGCAACTGGGTAACCTCCAACAGCAACCTGATAACTCATCAGGTTCGATTGGAGTTTTCACCCTCTAACTCGACGCTGGTGGATCTGCTCTTTTACAAATTCATGCTTTACTCGAGAGCGCAGGATCTGGTCGCCAAACCGGTCATGCCAGTCACGAGTAAGAACCTTGCCGAGGAGATTGATCTGGCAGTCGAATATGCGCCGACGCCCTGGTGGCTGATTACGATGACGCTGTCGGCGGCGATTCCGAACCGGGCGGCGACACAGATCACCGGCGGCACGGAGACGTGGGTGCAATCGATGCTGACGACCAGCATTACTTTCTGAGCAGAGCTTCGCGACGCGCGCGAGTCATTTCGCCATCACCGGGGTCGATGCTGTCGCGGTGGCTCTTCGATGGCCTGTGTGGGCATCGACGGTAAGGCGCTGCTCGGTCCAGCGCGCCAGCCGAACGAAAGGCAGTCCGATTAGGAGGTAGACGGCTCCTACCAGAAGGCCGGTTCCGAAATAGTCATAGTACGTAGTCGAAAGTTGCTCGTAGGTACGAGTCAGCTCAGACATCGTGATCACGGAGACCAGTGACGAATCCTTGAGCAGCGATATGAAATCGTTGGTCATCACGGGCATCACCATGCGAAATGCCTGTGGTACCAGCACGTGACGCAACGCCTGCAGTTGCGTCATGTTCAACGCTACCGCGGCTTCCATCTGTCCGCGCGGGATAGCGGCGAGGCCGGCGCGATAGTTCTCTGCCTCGTAAGCTGCATAATTCAGCCCCAGCGCAAGAACGCCCGCCACGAAGGGTTGCAGCTTGATACCGATGTTCGGCAACCCGTAAAAGATAAAGAGCACTTGAATGAGCAACGGCGTACCGCGGATCGCCTCGATGTAACCGACGGCGGCGGCGCTCACCAGTGCAGGACCGTATTGCCGTAAAATCGCGAGACCTAAACCCACCGCCACGGCCAGGATCATGCCGAGGAGCGAAACCTCGAGCGTGACCACAGCGGCCTTCGCCAGAAGCGGCAGAAAGCCGATGTACCGCCGCAGTATCGCGCGCCATCCGCTCAAAGGCGCAGTCTCCGCAAGAAACCGGTCGTACTCCAGCGGCGCAACGGGGGACGGCGAGAAGTCATTCAACTCGTCCGCCATCATCGGGGTCCACAACTTCCAGCGTTCCAGAATGGTGCGCAACTCACCCGAGTCGGTGATGCCCTGCAACGCCTCGTTAATCTGCTGCCGCAGCGCGGTGTCGCCTTTGCGCATCGCGATGCCATAGCGAACGCGGCCGATGGGATCGCCCACGAGCCGCAGGTTCGGGTTCGGCGCGGCATAGTAGAGCGCGATCGGATAGTCGAGCAGGACGGCATCAACGCGGCCATTCACCAGATCGCTGTAGGCCGCAACCTCGTCGTCATAGACCTTGACCTTGATGTCTCCGGCCTTCTCCAGGATGCGCTCGGCTAACGAGGCCTTGAGTGTTCCGGCCCTTCGGCCGCGCAAGTCGTCCATCCCTGGATCTTATCTTCAGCGGCCCGCACGGCCAGTTGCTCAAACGTGTAGTAATAGGGATTGGAGAAGTCGACGGCAGCCTCATGATCTCTGGTGATCTCCAGACCGTTCATCACGACATCGTAGAGATGACGATTCAAGCCGGGAATCAAGGTGTCCCAGTCGTTCGGTAGTGGGCGGTTTTGAATAACACCGACAAAACCGAGCTAGAGCTTGCCTGCGAGCTAATCCGGTTGCTTGATGGCCTATCTATCGAGCAGGCAAAGAATGCGCTCATACGCG
>JBKQNE010000038.1:0-4033 GCA_052146355.1 Binataceae bacterium (SeqCode)
GGCTCCGTTTGATGCGGCACGAGTCCCAGGGTCGCTTTGCACGATTCTGCCGACGAACCGGCAGCCACCGTTTCGACTTGCTTGAGCTGATCGTTCGCGGTTGCGAGAAGGTTCGCGGGTAACGCCCCGTAGTGTAGTTCCTTTGCGTAGGCCTGTCCGTCGTGCAGCACCCAACTGACAAATTTTCTGAAGGACTCAACCTTTGAAGTTTCACCTTGGCGCTTGAACATTAGGAGATAACTGTACGAGCTGATTGGATACGCGGCAGCGCCCGGGGCGTCCGTTATCGACTGCTTGAGATCACTCGGCATTTGGCTGATCAAATCATCAGCGGCCGCGGTCATGCTCTCAGGGCTGGCTTCCACCCAGTTACCTTCGCGATTCTGGAGCTGCGCAAAACGGAGGTCGTTATTGATCGCGTACGTCAATTCGACATATCCGATCCCTCCAGCCTGGCTCTTCACCGCCTCAGCGATTCCCTCGTTGCCAGCCGCGTGTAGACCGACCGGCCAGCGGACGAGCATTCCCCTTCCGGGTCCTTTCTCCCAATCGGTCGATACCTTGGAGAGATAGTCAGTGAATGTATAGCTCGTTCCGCTTCCGTCCTGGCGATAGCTCACGAGTATGTCACGATCCGGCAGCCCGACGCTTGGATTGACGGCCACGATCGCCGGGTCGTTCCACTTCCGGATTTTGCCGAGGAAGATGTCAGCCAGCACCGATCCGGTGAATCTGATACGAGCCGTCGAAGGAACTTCCGGAAGGTTGTAAATCACTACAACGGCGCCCAAGGTTACCGGAAAGTACAACGTCTCACAGGACGGTTGATCCAATTGTGTCAGACGCAGAGGCGCATCACTCGCGGCGAAATCGATGGAGTGCGAAAGGAGCTTATCGATCCCCTGAAGTGATCCGATGGATTCATAGTTGATCTGGACGGAAGGATCGACTTTGGAGTAGACCTCGGTCCATTTCAGAAAAATCGGATCGATGAACGTTGAACCCGCGCCCTTAATTGTCTCCGTGGCGCCAGCGCCGGACGCCAAAACTGCGACGAGCACGAAAGCAAAGAAATAAAGTTTCAGCCTTGCGACCATGGAAGATGCTCCCATAACGTTAAGTGAAGGCTTCTTACGTCGGTTCGCCGCGCCTTCAATACTCGTCAAACGTTTACTCGCACCTTGCTCGCTGCGCTTACCATGTCGGGCGGGACGGTTAGTTTAGCCAAACCGGCCGGTTATGTAGTCTTCGGTTTCTTGCTTCGAAGGAGTCTGAAAAATCGTCGGTGTCTTGTCGAACTCGACGAGTTTCCCGAGGAGTAAGTATCCGGTGTAGTCAGACACCCTGGCGGCCTGATGCATATTATGAGTCACGATCACGATGGTACAGGTATTTTGCAATTCCATCAGAAGGTGTTCGATCTTCGCGGTCGAGATAGGATCGAGTGCCGAGCACGGCTCATCCAGCAGGAGGACCTCGGGATTCACCGCCAGTGCCCGAGCGATGCAAAGTCGCTGCTGCTGTCCGCCCGATAGAGAGTAAGCGGACTCGCGGAGCTTGTCCTTTACCTCGTCCCAAAGCGAGGCGC
The DNA here is from genome assembly GCA_052146355.1 of Binataceae bacterium (SeqCode). Classification (GTDB taxonomy): domain Bacteria; phylum Desulfobacterota; class Binatia; order Binatales; family Binataceae; genus JAFAHS01. The sequence continues at coordinate 1,589 of JBKQNE010000038.1, forward strand.
GTTTGAGGCTGGTTTCCACCGCCTCTTCCAGGGCTTTCCCGTTCCTTGTTCCGTTCACCCGAAGGCCGTACGCGACGTTGTCGAAAATCGATTTTGGAAACGGGTTCGATTTCTGAAACACCATTCCTACCCGCTGCCGCAGCCTCGATACGTCGATCGCGTGGATGTCTACGCTATCGAGAGTGATTGATCCTTCGAGGTGGGTATCGCGAACGAGTTCGTGCATGCGGTTCATGGCTCGCAAGAGCGTGGACTTACCGCAACCGGAAGGACCGATGAGAGCGGTGATTTGATTCTTCGTGACGGGCAAATTGACCTGATCCAGCGCCTTCTGTTTTCCGTAGCGGAAACTCACGCCCGAGACCTCCATTTTCGTGGACGTCTCGGCAGGCTGGTGGGTCGCTGCTTTGATGCGGACCTTGGAAAACGCGGCGATAGTCTCCGTGAAAGTCGCCATCAGAAGAGACCTCTCACCGGGCCGCCTCGCCAGAGAATCAGTTTTGCGCAGACGTTTACGGCGAGCACAGATAGCACCAGGATAAATCCCGCCGCCCAGGCTTGCTGATGCCAATCTGGATATGGACCGACCGCGTACGTAAAAATCATCACCGGCAACGATGCGGTAGGCTCGTTCCAACCCGAGCTCCAGAAGCGATTGTTAAAGCTGGTGAACAGCAGCGGCGCCGTTTCGCCCGCCACCCTGGCGAGATCGAGCATGGTGCCGGTTACGATGCCTGTCATCGCCGCAGGCACCACCACCGTGAAGACCGCCCTGGATCTGCTGGCGCCTACCGCCGCGGCAGCTTCGCGCATGCTGTGGGGTACAGCACGCAGAAACTCCTCCGTACTTCGGACGGCGATTGGAATCATCATGACCCCGAGCGCCAATCCGCCAGCGAAAGTTGAAAAGTGATGCTGTGGCATCACGATTATGGCATAGGCGAAGATGCCCATTACGATCGACGGAACGCCGTTGAGCAGGTCCGTGGTATAGCGCACTATGATGGGAAAAGTTCTGCCGCCGAACTCCGCGAGATATACTCCGGCTAAAAACCCTATGGGCACGCCGAATAGAGTGGCCAGTAGCAACAGCTTGCCGCTGCCTACGATCGCGTTCGCCATGCCGCCGCCGAGCTCGCCGACCGGAGTCGGAAGCTTGGTAAAAAAATCCCAATTGAGATTGCTGCCGCCGTTCCAGAGCAGATAGCCGACGATGAAGAACAGAATTCCAACCGACATGAAGGCACAAAAGCCCGTGAGCGCGAACATTACGACGTTGATGAGTTTTCTCTGTCGCATCCGGATCAATCACGCGCCACGGGCATTTGAACGCTCCAGACCAGAAGCCGGGCGACGCCGTTGATGACGAAGGTCAAACCAAAGAGAACCAGCCCCAGTTCAACGAGCGCGCTCACGTACATGGCGCTGGTCGCCTCGGTGAATTCGTTGGCGATTACCGCCGCGATTGAATAACCGGGCGCGAGCAACGACGCTTTGATTTCCGGGCTGTTGCCGATCACCATAGTCACCGCCATCGTTTCACCGAGTGCCCGCGCCAAGGCCAGAAACACCGAGCCGACAATGGCTTTGCTCGCGTAGGGAACGACTACATACCAGGTGGTCTCCCATTTGGTTGCTCCCACGGAAGCCGATCCCTCCCGTTGTGCGACGGGAACCGCAAGCAGCGCCTCCCGCGAGATCGATATGATAAACGGCACGATCATGATCGAGAGAACCACGCCGGCGGTGAGAGTGCTGACCCCGTAAAAGGGGCCTTGGAAAAGCGGAAGAAAGCCTAGACTGTCCTTTAGTGCCGGTACCACGGCTTTCATCACTGACATCAGCACGAAGATACCCAGCAGACCAAAGATCACGCTGGGAACCGCCGCAAGAAGTTCAATCAGGAATGTGAGTGCATCCGATATCTTTTGGGGCGCCAGTTCGGCCAGGAAGATAGCCGATCCCAACCCCATCGGCACCGCGATCAGCAGAGCAACGAGCGAAGTCATGATGGTGCCGTAAATGTAAGGCAGTGCACCGTAAATTTCTTGAACGGGGTCCCAATCCTGCGTGAACAGGAAATTCCAGCCAAACTCGTGCCTCGAGAGTACTGACTCGACCCACAGAGTATGAACCAGCATCCCAGTCATCACGAGAATGCTAGTCGCAGCGACGAGCGTTAGCGCATAGGCGGGGAGGTCCCGCCGTTCTAACCGTTTGGCGAGGGACGCGGGGCTGATCCGATCGCGCGCCCGGGTTAGTAGGCCTATCGCTGTCGCATCTCCCATTTCACTGAATCTTCTCGATCGCCTGCTCTTCTTTCTCGACTACCGGCTTCGGCAGGGGGGCGAAAGATAGTGCCTCGGTCATCGTCTGACCATCGGTGAGCATCCAGTGCAGGAAGTCCACGAGGGTCTGCTTCTTCGTCTGATCCGGAATTTTCTC
>JBKQNE010000039.1:0-54892 GCA_052146355.1 Binataceae bacterium (SeqCode)
AATCGAACTCAGCATTCACCGGAGCGGCGAGGGGGGCAGCCCCCCTCGCTCTCCTCCCAGCAAAACTACGAAAAAGTGTTACCTATGTTGCCGGTCTAAAGTGTTACCTATGTCTCCGGTCGCTCAAGGCGATTAGCAGTTCGGCAATCTGGATGCCGTTGAGCGCGGCACCTTTGCGCAATTGATCGCCCGTCACCCAGAAGTTCAGCCCGTTGGGATGGCTGATGTCCTCGCGGATGCGACCGACCAGGCAATCGTCCTGTCCTTCGGCGACAATCGGCATCGGATACTGATTGTGGGCCGGGTCGTCGAAGACGCGCAGTCCCGGAAAGTTGGCAAACACTTCCCGCGCGCGGGCGGCGCTCACTTTGATTTCGGTCTCCGCATTGATCGAGATTGAGTGCGCCGTGAAGACTGGAACGCGCACGGTCGTGGGCGCGATCAACAGGTCGGGCGCGTCCAGAATTTTGCGCACCTCGTTGACCAGCTTCATCTCCTCGCCGGTGTACCCGCCTTCGACGAACTTGTCGATGTGGGGGATGAGGTTGAACGCGATCTGATGCTGAAAAAATTCTGCCTTGATCGCTTCGCCCCTGGCCCACGCGAGCGTCTGCTTGCGCAGCTCATCGACACCGTTGACGCCCGCGCCTGACACCGCCTGAAAGCTGGTGGCTATCACGCGCCGCAGCCTGCCCGCATCGTGCAGCGGCTTCAGCGGCATCACGGTGACGATCGTGGTGCAGTTCGGGCAGGCGAGAATACCCTTGTGGTGCTTCGCGGTTGCACCGTTGATTTCCGGCACCACCAGCGGAACATCCGGATCCATCCGGAATGCATTGGACTTATCGATGACGATGGCGCCCGCCTTGACCGCCGCAGGAGCGAACTCGCGCGACTGCTCGGACCCGGCCGAGAACAGCGCTATATCGATTCCCTTGAATGAATCCGCGCTGAGCGCCTCGACCGTTATCGGCTGATCGCCGAAGGTCATCTTCTTGCCCGCGGAGCGCTTCGACGCAAAGGCGCGCAGGTCGCGCACCGGAAATTTGCGCTCATGGAGCAGCCTGAGTGTGGTCTGCCCGACGGCGCCGGTGGCGCCTACTACTGCGATTCGTTGTCCAGTTGGCATAGCGCTAAGTCACATTCATCGTATCCGAAAAGCGTATAGGTGTCGCCGTCGCGGGTCCAGATTCGCATCCTCGACGCGAGCATCATCGGAAAGCGCGCTTTTTCGCGCGCTTCGTCCGGTCACTTCGCCTCAGACCTTTTCGACCAGCCAGTCGCGAACCGTGGCGAAAAGTTCGTCACCGAAGCCGGCGAAGCGATGGTCGGCGCCCGGGAAAAGCTTCAAAGCCCTGGGTTCCTGTGCACGTTCGAAAATCGCTTCCGAGGATTGATGAGGCAGGATAGTGTCTGCAGTTCCGTGTACGATCAGCAGCGGGCGCGGCGCGAGTTCGTCCACGACATGTGCGCCCGCGAGCTGGCTGGACAAAGCCACAACCGTAGTGACCGTCGGGGCCAGCGTGGCCGCGTTGATTGCGACCGCGCCGCCGAACGAATGGCCGATCAGCGCGGCACGCTGATATTGCATCCCACGCAGGAACGACAGTCCCGCAAGCGCATCGAGCAGGCATTCGCCGAATTCGTTGGGCGCGCGATAGTTTATCCGCGCCACCGCGATGCCGAGCTTGGGAAGTTCCAGTCCCAGCCGCGGATACAGCTGCGCGGGGCCATCGAAGCCGCCTATCGCGCCGCTGACGCACAGTGCCGCGCGGCCCGGATCGGTCGCGGCGTGCAATATCATCGGAATAGGCCCGCGCGTGGTGCGGATAGTTAACCGGCGCGCGCCGTCGATCTCGTCGCCAGCATCGATTCCGGTAATTCTGAGATCGAGCTGATCGCTCATCTGTGAAATCGGATCAGTAGTTCAGTGTGAGTCGCTGATGCGAGGTTCGTCGAGTCCGGGGTCGGACGATTCTCCGAGCATCCGCATTCCGTAGCGAATCATCGCCGCCAGGCGCTCTACGCGGGTCAGCAATTCGCTCTGTTCCTCGCGTGGCGCATCGATGAGCAATTGCGCGGCGGCGGCTAGGTTGGCTTTCAAGACTTCGACCGCGCGCTCGAGGCTGTCGCGCGCGGGAGCGAGCGCACGGCTGCGCCGGCGCTGCGCTTGTGCCTCGGCAAGATCGATTATCTCAGCCATCGTCGCGGAGCCTCCGAGTCGCCGCGATTATCGCGCATGCGCGTGCTGCTATCCAAACCCGTTGCGCCTGTTTTCAAGTCGATCCCAGCAGGGGAAATGACGCCAGCGCTTCGTACCTGGAGCCCTGTGCCGACAGATGGCTGCGGTACAGGGTGAGTGTCTCGATGCGCGAAACGCCGAAGTTACCATCGCCGCCGCTTTCCAGGAGGTGCCGAGCGGTCTCTCCGAGCCGCGAATGTTTCACTCGGCCAATCGTGAGATGAGGCGACCACGGCCGCCGGCCGCGCTCAAATCCCATCGATGCAGCGGCCGTTTCGACCTGCTGCGCGAGCGCTCCCAGAGCGGCACCTTCCAGTCCGGCCCACACGACTCGCGGGCGCCGCAAATCCGGAAATCCTCCCGTGCCGCAGGTTTGCACTTCAAAGGGCGCCGTCGTATCGGCGATTCGCGCGAGAGCATCGGCCAGTGGACCTAGCTTCTGCGAGTCGACCGCCGCGCCCAGGAACTTGAGCGTCACGTGCAGCTTGGCACGCCGTGCCCACGCGATTCCGTCGTGCGGGGAGCGAAGTCGTTCGATGAACGCGGCGAGTGCTTCCTCGACTTCATCGCTCACCCGCACTGCGACGAACGCGCGAATCTTTGGCGGGAGTGAGGAAGGGCTCAGAGAGTCTATTTGTCCAGTTCCCACTCGACGAGCGGTAGGCGGTCGTTGCCGAAGAACATCACGCCGTCTACGAAAATCGAAGGTGAGCCGAATCCGCCGCGCTCGATCAATTCCTCGGTATTGGCGCGAAGCCTGGCCTTGTACTCCGGCGCGTTGATCTTCTCGAAATATTCCTTCTCGTCGAGACCAACCTGACGCACGATGTCGCGCAGGACTTCGTCCTGGCTGATGTCGCGATTTTCGCCCCAATAGCTTTCGAACACGCGGCGCGAGTATGGCGAAATTTTCGCGTGCTCGTGCGCGACCAACGCTCCGCGCATCGCCTTGACTGAGTTCACCGGAAAGACCGTGGGGTTACCGATCTTGAGCCCGTAGAAATGCGCCCAATCCTGCAGGTCCTTGCCGTAATATCTGGCCTTGGGCTTGACCGGATTGGAACGGGTTTCATAAACGCTCGGGTTGACGGTGTTGAAAACGCCACCCACCAGAAACGGTTTCCAAATCAGATCGGCGTTGTGGCGGCGCGCCACGTCTTCGATCTTGCTGAACGCCAGATATGTCCACGGACTCGAGCAGTCGTAGAAGAATTCCAGGTTTTTTCCCATCGCGACTTCTCCTTGAGACCACACCACAAAGGCACCAAGGCGGAAAGAAATCAAATCCCGCGGTGTTGACTTGCCGATGACACTATTCCGGTTCCACCGGCGGACCGTCGATTTGTATCAGATCGGCGCGCACTACTCCGATGAAGGTCGATGCCTCCATCCTTAGCGGCAAGTGCCGCTTGTCGGCGCTGATCCATACTGTCGTCTCTCGCGCCTGGCTTCTCAGCTTGCCATTGCTCAGGTACACGATTCCCGGCGATACCTTGAGCGCATCGAAGGAGCCCACCGGCACCTCAACTCGCTCGTGCCCTCCGACATTGAAATCAAAGACGTAGCGATTGGTTCCGGAGAACACATCGAATAGCAGGCGGGTGCCGGGGGCGAGATCCTGCGACAGCGCCATCATCGCGCCCGAGATCGGTCCAAACGGATCGGTGGAAATGAATTCGTTGGTCTCGGTGCCTTTGTGATTTTTCTTGGTGGCGACGACCAGCTTGCTCCGCTCGTCAAAAGTGATCGTGTACTCGTTGGAGCGTTTGTTCTCCTGCTGGCGCATGTATATGTCGTGCGCCCTGAGCGAACCGACGCTGACCTGCTCGAGCATGTAGTCGCGCATGCGGAAGAAGATGTCGACGAGCGGGTTGGTTTCGATCCAGGCCTCGACGTTCCACAGCGACGGGTTGGTCTTGTTCCGATGCAACTCGAACCATCCACGCGCCGCTGGAATTCCGAGCCACGAAGCCTGGTACACCAGCCGTTCGCCATCGTGAAAAGGCAAAGGTCCTGCAGTATAGCTTGGCACCTTCACGTCGTCGGGCAGGGCAAGCGGGGTCTTTGGCACTGGTGATTTTTTCCTGGCGTGATGAGCGGGTGAGACATTGCCACTGGCAGCTGGGGCGGATGCGTCCGATTGAGCGGATTCCACAGCCGAGACCGGCGAGAATGCGGCGGGGGCGAGGGTCAAAACGGCCGCTGCTGCGAATACCCCGATTACACAGCGTTTTCCTGGAGACGCCGCGCTGCGCCTTGCGGCCCTCTTGCTTGCAATCGCGCACATGATCACGAATAATTCTGACCTATCGCGGGGGATTGGGAAATGTCGAAAAGCCGAAGTATTTTTGGAGCGGCTGCCGTGTGCGTGATCTTCCTCGCGCTTCCCGTAGCGGCACGCGCACAGACCTCAGGAGACTCCTATGGCGGCCAGGGGCTGGGCAGCGCCATCGCCAACAGCCCGATGATGCATCAGGGCTTGACCAAAGCTGGCGTCGACGATGTGGCCGGGCGCGCCGATAAGGAATCGGCCTTCAAGATTATCAAGGACGTCAAGCTCGGGTTGAAGGATGCCGATCCGAACGTCCGCGTCGCCGAACTCAACAAGTTGCGCAACATCCAGGATCCGGAAGCGGACCAGATTCTGATCGAATCGCTCGCCGATCCCGACCTGCGCGTCAAAATCAAAGCACTCGACATCCTGGGCTACCGCGAGGCCAACACCGCCGTCGAACCGATATCGCAGATGCTCTTCCTGCGTTCTACCGAGCAGGCGGTCAAGCTTCATGCGGTCGCGGCGCTGGGCAGAATCGGCGATTCCCAGGGCACCCTTCCAATTATCCAGTACTCCGAGGAAGAGACCGACGAGCAGGGGCGCGGTACGGCGGTCTTTGCGCTCGGCGAAATCGGCAATGACAAGGCGACGCCCTATCTGGTCAAGACCGCCGACGAGGACCCGAGCGCGATGGTGCGGCGGCTCTCGAAAGAAGCGTTGCAGAAGATCGACGGCGAATTGCCTACCCAGCGCAGCACGCAAGTCGCCGTCTCACAGCAGAAACCGACCGGACCATTGCCCACGGACCAGAAGCTGGCAAAACTGCGCGACATGGACCAGAAAATCCAGGATATGGATCGCTAGCAGCGATCGTTTGAAAGATCGTGAATCACGAGCCGCTGGATCCAAATCCAGCGGCTCGTTTCGTTTCTCATTCACGCTAGCTGTCGAGCCGCACGAAGGCGTCGCCGCGCAGGACGGGAACCGTACGGCTCGCATCCAGTTTCGATGCCCACGTGACATCGAATCGGAAGCCGCTCGCGATCAGTTCGCTACCGGAACTGCAATCCGCCAGTGCGCGACGCAAGTCGGATGAGCCAGTCTTGAAGGCTGCTGTAGCGGCGCGTGCTTCGGGCGAAGGGTGGAGCCGGCCCAGCTTCGCGAGAATCGCGCCCGCGCCGATCAGATCTTCAAGCGCCGGCCGGAGCGTGTCCACAGGCTGCCATCGTTCCCCGGCGGCGATCACGCTTATCGGCGCGCCGAACGCTAGCGCGGCCTTGGCGACCGCCGTCGCGTTGCGCAGACATCCGGCGATTACCGTCGCGCCGGATTTGGCCGCCGCAAGACAGACCTGTGCGCCGTTAGGCGACGACACCACGAGCTTCATTCCGCGGCGCACATGAATCATGGAGCGCGGCGATAACGAGAAGGGGCGGCGCAGCGACATCGCGCTACGCCTGACAGTCGTGACCGCGCCAGCCGGGGTTGCGAACTCGCCCGATGCGCGCCGCCGCCATCCGCGCGGGTAAACGATCGCGCCGCGCGTCACCGCCACATCAACCGCGGTCGAAAACGAGAGGACATCGACGACGATGACGACGCGCGAAGTGCGGCCCAGTTCGCGAGCGCCATCCGGGCCCCATTCAAACCGCGCGTCGAATCGTTCCTGATCGTAAATGCCCATTCAGAGAATCCGCGAATCGCACGAATTCAGCGGACTCGTGTGCGCCCACTGAAATCATCTGCGTAATCTGTGTAGTCTCCGAATTGGCCTCCCGTCAGCCATTCACCGGCCATTACGCCGTCGCCGTTCCATTTGCCTTTCTCGATGACGGAATGGCCGTTGATGATCACGTGTTCGATTCCGGTCGGCTGGCGATCTGGTGTGCTCGAATCGGCGCCGCATCCCACCGTTTCAGGATCGAAGATGCAGAGGTCCGCGGCGAAGCCGTTGCGTACCAGACCGCGCGACTTGAGATGCATTCGCTCCGCCGCCATCCCGGTCATTTTGAAAATCGCGGTTTCGAGCGGCAGCAGCCCGAGTTCGCGCACGTAGTAGCCCAGGATGCGCGGATAGGTGCCGAAGCTCGCGGGATTGTTGTGTCCGCGCGAGGTGAGGATGGTGTCCATCTCAAAGGCGTTCAGGCGATGGCTCATCGCGGCGCGCAGCGCCTGCTCGTCATGATCGTCGCCGCTGTACAGATGATTCAGCACGCGCGCGCGGGTGCCACTCTCTCTCGCGATGGTCAAGTACGCCTCGACGGGGTCGAGCTTCATGGCTTCAGCGATCTGGCCGAAAAACTTTCCCTCGAAGTGCTGAAGTTCCGGTTTGACCGCCCACATGAGCTGGACGCCCTCTGCGATAAACCCGCGTAGCGGCTGAAAGCCGTCACGCAGCCGCGCCCATCCGTCGGTGCTGTCGAGCAATTCCTCCAGATGGTTCTGCGACCAGGCGGGGAAGATTACCCTTATCGTCGTGTTGCCGCAGGTGTAGGGGAACGTGTCGAACGCGACGTCGACACCGTCGTTCTTCGCGCGCTCGATGTCGTCAATGATTTCGCGGGCCGTGGGCCAGGTACGGCGGCCCACGAAGATGAGATGCGAAATCTGCAGCGGCACATGCGCCTGCCGCGCCACGTCGATCATTTCGCGCGCGGCAAGAAGATTGTGCGGAACCTCGCTTTGATAGAAGAGCGATCGCGTCGAATAGGCGCGGAGATGTGAAGTGAGCACGCCGCCTGCCGCTGCGGCGACCTGCGCCATCGCGGTAAGTTCGGCGGGCTTCGCGATCATCCCGGGGAAATAGCCAAGCCCCGTCGACAATCCCACCGCGCCGTCGGCCATCGCGCGTTCGAGCATCGCCTGCATTTGGCGAAGCTGCTCCGCCGAAGGCTCGCCCGGGTCCGCACCCATCACGCACAGCCGAATACTTCCATGACCAGCCAGATGCGCGACGTTGAGTGCGAGCCCTTGGCGCTTCAGATGCGCCCCGAACTCCGATACTTCCTGCCACGTCCAATCAAACTTGCGCTCGGACAGCATCTGACCCGACTCATCGAGCATGCGGCTGCGCGACCGGCTTATGGGCGCGACGGAAAATCCGCAATTGCCGCCGACGAACGTCGTCACTCCCTGCATCAGGAAGGGCTTCAGGATCGTGGCGTGCTCGGGAATCGGCACGATCCAGTCCGAATGCGAATGCAGGTCGATGAAACCGGGCGCGACGATCATTCCCTTGGCGTCGATCTCGCGCGTGGAAGCCGCCTGCGCGGATTCTCCCGGCTCGATCAACGCGGCAATCCGGCCATCCTTGACGGCAACATCGGATCTGAAACGCGGCGCGCCGGAGCCGTCGATCACGCTGCCGTTGCGAACGATCAGGTCATATTCCATTGGCGCATCTTTGCGTCTCGGCGTTCGCGGTGCAAACCACGAAGGCGCAAAACCGCCGATGGGCTTGCGCGCCCCGGCTCCAACGTATGAAATCGCACTTTTCAAATGACGACGGTTCTGATTGTTGGCGCGCAAGGCGTGCTGGGCTCGATTACCGCAGACGTGATGCGTTCGCGCGGCGACCTGACCATCTTGATTGGCGGCCGGCGGCCCGAAGCGCGCGAGGATTTCCGCTATATCGATCTCGCGCGGCCCGAGACGATCGCTCCGGCGCTGGCGGGTGTGGACTTTGCGATAAGCACGGTCACCGATCCGCAATTCGAACTCGAGCGCATCGCGGTCGAAACCGGAGCGCGGTCGATCAATATTTCCAGCGCCGTGCTGCCGGCCGGTGGCCACGCTTCACTTCGCGGCCGCGGCCTCGCGATCGTCCACGCGGGTCTCGCTCCGCTTGGCTTGCAGGCGCTCATCGCGAAGGAGCTGCTGAAGCGCCACCCCGATGCGGCCCGGCTGGAAGTCGCGATGTGCTTTACCGCATCGGGTGCGAGCGGACCGCAGGGACGCGAGCTGGCATATGCGGCGCTGACCCGTCCTTCGCGGGGCGTGTCGAGGACGATTCCGTTCGGCGCGCCGGTGGGAGCGCGAAAATGCTTTCTCGCGCCGCTGCCCGACACCGATGTCTTGCATACGCTGGCGCCGGACGCCGAAGTTGGAATTTACGTCGGCTTCGCCGAGCGTCTGATTCACGGCGCACTCGGCGCGCTGCGCTCCACGCGAACAATCAAATTCATTCCGCGCACGATGTTCACCGGCCGCGCCGGTCCATCCAAACCGGCCACGGCGACCGATGAGCCATTGCGGCAATGGGTCGCCGTCTACGATGCGGCCGGCAGGCGGCTGGCTGCGATCGCGACCGAAGGCAGTGGCGACTATCGCAGCACGGCGATCGTCACCCGCGCATTCCTGGACGCGCTCATCGAGCGTCTGAAGACCCGCAAGCCGTTCGGCGTGCATGGCGCCGAACGGATGTTCGAACTTGGAGACTTGCGGACCCATTTGCCTCCCGAAATCCGCTTGCACAGCATCAACTGATAGACAGTTTCCTCCTCGCCTGTGGGTGCAATTTAACGCCCAGCTAATGGCGCGTTGACAATGGCGATGCATGTCCACGTGTAGCGTGGGCGTCGATAAAGCTTGGAAAAGTGTTCGTCGCGGTCCGGATGGAGCAAAGCGAGCCCTCCCCGCGCTCCCTTCGGAAGGGGCTGATCCCGAGCTGCTCACGCACCCCGTCCCGCGAACGTGAGCTGCTGAACTCCCCCAATAGGCGGCCGCGTCGCCCCACACGGCGCGGCCGCCGCCCTTTCGTGGAATGAGCTTCCATCCCTCACCCGCTCAGTTGCGGGAGAGGGTGAGGGTGCAGTTTTTTTTAAGCGACGGTGGATGCGAATCCGCAATCAGAACCCTAACCCCTAACCCTCTCCCGCAACTGAGCGGGCGAGGGACTTGGGGATTAGGTTCTGATGATGCTCGCGGTGGTGCCGCTGGGAGGTGGTGCGCCGGGGAAGACCATTGCGATTTGTGCCGCGTCGAGTTGCAGATGCGACCGGAGCACTGCGGCGATCGGTTCGCGGAAGTCGGTCGTCACCGCGAGATCGCGTTCCTGGTAAAGTGCCCCCGGCGCGAGCCCGGGCCATTTGCCATAGACATTGCCGCCACGCACTGGCCCGCCCATCAGCCACATCACATTGCCGTGCCCATGATCGGTGCCGGCGTTGCCGTTCTCGTGAATCGTGCGACCGAACTCCGAAACTACGACCACGATAGTGTCTTGATACGCGGGGCCCAGCGCTTTTGCGAAACTGGCGAGTCCGTCCGCCAGCGGTTTCAGATGACCCGCGAGCTGGCCCTGCGCGCCGCCCTGGCTCACGTGTGTGTCCCATCCACCGAGGGCGAGAAAAGCGATGCGGATGGTCTGATCGCGCTGAATCAGGTGCGCCAGCCGATCGGCGTCGTCGGAAAAGCCCTGTGGAGAGGGCGCGCCGGCGTTGGCTTCGGTCATGTCCTGTTGCAGCTCGGCCACCAGCTTCATCCGCGCCGCACGACCATCGCGATAGGCCCGGCTAAGTGAATCGCTTCCTGTATAGAGGCGATCGAATGCTGCCTCAACGATTGGCCGGTCGACCGGCATGGGGCGGTCGGCGCCGCGTCCCAGCAGCATATTTGCCACGGGCATTTTTCCAGCCATGATTCGCGGCAGGGTGGGGCCCATGCTCAGCGCTTCGGTCGGTCCATGCGCGCCGGGGAGCTGTGCGAGCACGCGATTCAGCCATCCGTCGGGCGTGGTTCTCACCCCCGGCGTGCCACTTTCCATATATTCCTGCGCATCGAAGTGCGATCGCGTCGGATCCGTGGAGCCGCACGCGTGCACAAATGCCAAGGTGCCGTCCTTCCAGAGCGGCACCATCGAGGCGAGGGCCGGATGGAGCCCGAAGAAGCCGTCGAGATCGATCACGCCGTCACCGGCGCCCATCCGGCCAATCGCGATCGTCGGGCGCGAATCGTAATAGATCGGTTCGGCGTGCGGTACGACGACGTTGAGTCCGTCCACGGCGCCGCGCAGAAAGACTACTACCAGCCGTCGCCGGCTGCCGGTCGCATCGTCCGCGCGAGCCGCCCATGCGTGCGGGCTCAGCAGGACAATTCCGGTAGCAGAGAGCAGGGCGGCACTGCGCAGAAAGGCGCGGCGCGACAAAGCGGTGACCTCGCGGCGCGCACAGAGTTCGCATCGCGGTTCACGGTCCAGAAGCTTCTCGTCGATTGGTTCCATAAGAGGAAATCCTGCTATCGCTTCATAAATTCGGGACTGCCGAGAATCAGGGCGGCGCGAAGCTGAGGCGGCGCCGCCTCCATGGCTTCGTTGGTGGATGCCGAAAAGGAGTCGCCGAGAGTCTGAGCGAGCGCCGTTGCCTCGAGCGGCGTCATCTTGCCTGGATTCTCAGGGCCGTAGTTCAGTTTTACTCCGGCGCCTTCTCCGCCCATTTTCGCAGCCACCGGGCGCATCGCCTCGTCCCGGCCGGATTCATCTTCCTCGAACGGTGGATGGTTGAGCGGCAGGTTTCCGTTGCCGAGCGCGGTGGCAAAGCTGATCCGCATCATCATTGCGTCCGCGTTGAGCCACGCATCCTGCGTGTTCGAATAACCGTTGGGCGTCTGGCAGGCGTAGAGCGGCATCCCAAGCAACTGCATCGTGCCGTATAGCGGGCGATAGTTTCGCACCTCGACGCCGGTCGCGCGTACGGACGAGATTACATACTCGTAGGGGCTCTTGAATTTCGCGGCGTAATAACGCCGATCCCAGAACTCCGGCGAGGTGAATATCGTCGCCAGCACCTCGCGAATGTCACCATCGCTATGCAGATAGCGCTCCGTCATTCGGTCAACGAGCGGTTTGGGCGGATCGTCGGCAACAAAATATTGCGCAAGCTGGAAGCTCAGATGACGCGCCGTTGCGGGACTTCGCGAGAGTATATCCAACGCCTGTTCGCCCTCTGCCATCCCGGAACCGGCGATCGAATGGCCAAGGAAAGTTTTGGCACTGGAGTCGTGGCGGCTCGGATCGAAGTAGAAGCCGCTTGGATCGATCGGACCCGGGCGCGGCTGATCTGGATCGCGCGGGCCGAAGAAACGCCGGTACCGCCCGAATCCGCCCGCTGATCCGCCAAATTGCGGATATTGGCTCGCCCCGCGTTCGGCGCGAGGCTTCGGCAGCCCCCATCCTGTCAGGATGTGGGCGAGGGCGATCACGTCCTGCTGCGTATAGCCGCCGTTCACACCGAGCGTATGCAGTTCCATCAGCTCGCGCGCGTAGTTTTCGTTTATCCCCTCGAACTTGTCCTTAGCGCCCGGGCTGTTCGGCGCGGTGTTCTGCCAGTTGTCGAGATAGAAGAGCATCGCGGGATGCGTGGCGGTCGCGCCGAGCAGAGTGCGGAACTTGCCCATCGTATGCGGGCGGATGGCGGTTTCCTCGAAGGAACCGGTCCAGATGTTGTCGAGGCCTTTTCCCGCAAAAACGTTGAAGTGGTTGAACCAGAAAGCGGTCATCACTTCCTGAAGCTGGCGCGGGCCTTCGATCGCCCGGACGAAACGGGCCTCGACCGCCTCGCGCATCACGATACGCGCGCGAATCCGCTGGTCTTTGATCGCGTCCTTCAGGGTGTCTTTGTCGGCGCCCTGGTTTTCACGGCGCGCCTGCATGATCGGAAGCTGGTACTCGCGAAACAGCGCGATCGGCGTCATATGCAGGGTGCGATATGAGCCGACCTTGGCAGTCAGGCTTTCGGGAATCGCAATCGACTGCGGATGGAGCTGTTCCTCGATGTATCGATCGACGCCGACCGAGCCAATGCGATCGATATCGTCAGGGCGCGGGCCAAATCCGAGGCGATTCATCGCGTGGACCGCGCGATATTGCTCGGGAAGATCGCCGACTTCTCGCATCCGTGGGACTCCCCTTATGTAGTACGAACTGCGCGCAGAGCGGATACACTTGCTGTCCCTCAGCCGCGCTGGAAGAAGCAAAACACAGGCTGGAAGCCTGTGCCACTAAAAATCTGTCGGTGGTGGCACAGGCTCCCAGCCTGTGTTCTGACTTCTACTTCAGTTTCCTGCCGCTTGCGCGTTTTTCCGCGAGCGTGATGGCGCCGCCGTCAGCGGTCCATCGAATCTGGCGCGTGATTCCGTTCAGGATGTCCAGTTCGCGAGGGGTCAGACCGCTGCGGCCGAAAATTCCGCGCAGCGTGAACATGATGTGATCGGGATTGTCCTCGGGCAGAAAGCCGATCGCGACCAGGACCTCGGCCATCCGGGTGAACATCGCTTCGACATCGCCTGCCGCGGCGAGATCAAGTGCGGCGCCAATCCCGCCGGGGTTCGCTGCCAGATTCAATTCGTACGCGACGACCATCACCGCCTGCGCGAGATTCAGCGATGGATATTCCGGTGCGGTCGGAATGGTCACCAGTCGATAGCAGAGCTTGAGCTCGTCGTTGGTAAGCCCGTGATCCTCGGACCCGAAGACGATCGCGATTCGATTCGTGGCCGCGAGCGCGACCAAATCCCGTCCTGCCTCGCGCATCGATATAGCACCGCTGCGGTACGGCCCGGGCCGGCAGGTGGTGCCGACCGTGATTGCGCAGTCGGCCAGCGCCGAGGCGAGGTCGTCATAGACCGTGGCGGCGGCGAGCACGTCGTCCGCATGCACGGCCATCGCGGTGGCCGCACGGTCCCGCGTGGACGCCGCCGGAGCGACGATGCGCAAATTTGCGAAGCCCATGTTCTTAAGCGCGCGCGCAGCCGATCCGATATTTCCCGATTGCATCGGATGCGACAGCACGAACACGATTTGCTCCGCCAGGTTCATCGAGTGATCGATTAAACCTAACCCCTTCCCGCACGGGAAGGGGAACCAAAATGGCGAAAGAGGCTCAAGCAGGATTCTCTGGAGTGGCGCGGGCGTCCCGCCCGCGGACGCGTGGCGCCTTGGTTGATGCGAAAAGGTGGCGCAGGCGCAACGCCCGCGCATCTCAGGCGGGCGAGACGCCCGCCCACCAAATCATCTGGCGGCTTTCGACGCTTACGCGGCTCTGTTAAATTTCAGTGTTGGACAACTAATCCGATGGCGCTTCTGCGTATACGCAAATTCCCCGACGATGCTCTCAAGCAGCCGGCCAAGCCGGTTGAAAACATCACCGGCGATGTCAATTCGCTCATCGACAGCATGGCGCAGACGATGTACGCCGCGCCGGGCGTGGGACTCGCGGCGCCGCAGATCGGCGAGTCCAAACGAATCGTGGTGCTGGACACCGATCACGACGAGCCGGGCAAGCATCTTCTGAAACTCATCAATCCGCGCGTTGTCGAGTCGGAAGGCAAGGTAATTTGGGAAGAAGGATGCCTTTCCGTAATCGCCTATTCGGCTGAGGTTGAGCGCGCGGCCAAGGTGCTGGTGCGCGCCTGGACTCCCGATGAAGAGGAAATCGAAATCGAGGCGGAGGATCTGCTCGCGGTCGCGCTGCAGCACGAGATCGATCATCTCGATGGCAAGCTCTTCATCGATCGTATCAGCCGTATCAAGCGCGAACTTTACCGTCGCAAGCTCAAGAAACTGATCAAGGAGGGCAAGGCCGACGAGCGTCCCTCCACGGTCCGCATCTAAAATCGCGCAGCCGCTGAAAATTGTCTTCATGGGCACGCCCGCGCTTGCGGCCCATATTCTCGACCGTCTTGTGGCGGCGGGCGACCCGCGCTTTCGCGTGACCGCCGTAGTGACGCGGCCCGATGAGCCGCGCGGACGCGGGCTGGCGCTTGCGCCGAGCGAAGTCGGGGCAGTGGCGCAGCGCCACGGAATTCCAACGCTCAAGCCGGACCGCATCCGGACGCCCGAGTTCCTCGCTGAATTGAAATCGCTGGAGCTGGACCTGCTCGTCATCGCTGCATACGGGCGTATCCTGCCGCAGGCGATCCTGGATGCAACCCGCCTGATGCCGCTCAATGTGCACGCATCGCTGCTGCCGCGCCATCGCGGCGCCGCCCCGATAGAAGGGGCGATCCTCGCGGGTGATGCCGAGACGGGCGTGACCATCATGCGAGTCACGGCCGAGATGGACGCGGGCCCGATGATTCTGAAGCGCGCGATTCCGATCGCCCCCGACGACACGCAAGGTTCGATGAAAGAAAAGCTCGCCGAACTCGGTGCCGTGGCGTTACTCGAAGCGCTCGACCAGATCGCCCGCGGTATTCACACTGAAACCCGGCAAGACGAATCCGCTGTCACCTACACGAAGCAGATCAAGAAGGAAGACGCGACCATCGATTGGAACCGCGATGCGGCCACGATCGAGCGGATGACCCGCGCATACGATCCATGGCCGGTCGCGCGTACGACGGCGGGTGGCCAGCCTCTGATGATCTGGCGCGCACGCGTCGACGCTGCCGGTCTTGATCATGAAGCTTCTGGTAGCGTCGTAGCCGTAAAGCCTGCGCCGGTCGTGCAATGCGGAGGCGGGCGCCTAGTCCTCGTCGAGGTTCAGGCGCCCGGCCGCAAGCGGATGAGCGCAACCGATTTCTTCAATGGCCGGCGAATCGGGGCCGGCGCCCGTCTGGGCACGTGAAGCCAACAACGCGCGCTCGCGAAGGAAGCGACAGCGCTTCCGCCGGTCTCCACGCGCGCCAGATCGCGGCCGAAATTCTGATGATGGTGGAGCATCGCAGTGGCTATGCCGATGCTCTCCTTGGTGCACGCCTGCCCGCGCTTGAGCTTCCGGACCGCCGTCTCGCGACTCGCCTCGTGCTCGGCACGATCGCCTGGCAGGGGCGCCTCAATTACGAACTGGAGCGCCTCTGCAAGCGCGACTTGGCGGGCATTCAGCCCGAAGCCGTGACGATCATGCGGATGGGCCTGCTGCAGCTTCGGTTTCTGGACCGCATTCCGCATCATGCCGCCGTCTCCACTTCCGTCGAGCTTGCGAAGCGAAGCCGCGGCGCGAAAGCTGCTGCGGGATTCATCAACGCCGTGATGCGGCGCGCCACGCGCGAGACTATTCCGCTTCCGGCGCGCGCGGCCGATGAAATCCGATGGCTTGCGATTGCATATTCCCATCCGCGCTGGATGGTCGAGCGGTTCGTGGAATGGTTTGGCCGCGAAGATGCGGAACGCCTGATGGCGGCGAACAATGAGGCCGCGCCCAACGTGTTGCGCTTGAACCTCGCTCGCGCATCGCGCGCGGAGATAGTCGCAAAGCTTGAGGCGGACGGGATGGAGATCGCGTCCGAGGGACGCGCGCCCGAGACGGTGATCCTCAAGGGCGCGCCGCGCTTTGACTGCGAGTCGTATCGCGCGGGCCTTTTTCAGGCGCAATCTGAACCATCACAGCTGGTCGCGCGAATGCTCGCGCCTGCCCATGACGCCACAGTTATTGATTGCGCGGCGGCGCCCGGCGGCAAATCGGCGCACCTTGCGGAACTGGTCGGGCCGCGCGGGCGCGTGGTCGCTCTCGATCTGAATCTTGCGGGCCTCAAGACCGCACGCGGCGTCTGCCAGCAATTGCACCATCGCAACGTCGATTTTATTCGCGCCGACACTTCTGATGCGCTGCCATTGCGCGATCGCAGTTTTGAATACGTACTTCTCGATGCGCCGTGCACGGGACTCGGCACGCTGCGGGAGCATCCCGAAATTCGCTGGCGCCTCTGGCCGGGCGACTCGACGCGAATGGCGAAACTGCAATTGCAGATGCTGCGAAACGCAGCCGCGATCGTGCGGCCGGGCGGCTCAATTGTTTATTCGGTGTGCAGCCTGGCGCCGGAAGAGGGCGAGGGCGTGATTCGCGAATTCCTAAGCACGCAGCCGCAGTTTCAGATCAATGCGCATTCACCAAACCACGACCAGTTGAGCGATTTGCTCGGTGCGGATGGCCTCATGCGAACGCGGCCGGATCACGGCGGTTTGGACGGATTCTTCGCGGCACGCCTGATTAGAAAATCGTAGTTTCTCGCGGTCCGAAGCTGGCAATTTTTCAACGAGCCAGCATCAAAAAAGCTTTGCGAAGGCCCCGGCGATCACTCTAGCCTCGATCAGGGGCGGGCGGCTCGAAAGCTCGCCTCTGGTTTTATGACGATCTCGCGAGCATCGAAATCATTTGCGCGGTTCGGATTTATCGCTGCGATCCTGGCGATCGGCCAATTGAGCGGATGCGCGACTACCGAACCCGCGCCGGAGCCGCCGCCTCCGCCGCCGGTGGCCCTGGCTCCGGTTGCACAGCCCGTAACTCCGCGTGCCGCACCCCCGGTGCGGCATGAAATGGCGTCCTGGTACGGCTCGGGATTCAACGGTCATCTCACCAGCACCGGCGAACGCTACAACGAGAACGCGCTGACCGCGGCGTCCAAGACGCTCCCGATCGGATCGCGAGTCAAAGTCACGAATCCGGCCAACGGACATTCGGTAGTAGTGCGAATTAACGATAGAGGGCCGCACGTGCGGGGACGGTCGCTCGATCTGTCGAAGCGTGCCGCCGAAAAGCTGGGCATCAAAAAGAAGGGGGTCACTCGGGTGGAAGTCACCCCGGCTGCGCCCAAATCGAAATCAGAATCCGCCTCGGTTGCACCCAAATCTCAATCAACCCCGGCCGCGCCTGCCGCCGCCGCGCCTGCGCCGACTTCGGAATCGAATATCTAGATCTGCGCCTTCGACCCAGCAGAGCCGTCTTTGCAAGCCATCGTGCGTTAAGCTAGTTCTCTGACGCGAGAGCGAGGGTGAGGTTATGGATACTGCCGTCGCAGAAAAACTGAAGGCACTCGATGACGCGATAGGACGCCACGTCAGGCCGGATACGTTTCCGCTCGGAATCCGGATGATCAAGCGGGGCGAGGCGGTGCCTGAAGGGCTTAGGATTCCCAGCCAGAGCATGGGCGAGCATTGGATCGTGTGCCAATCGATCGGGGTCGCGCGGCGCTACGGATGGGGTATCGCGGTCGGTAAAGAAGACGTCATCTGCCCGCTCTCCGCGATCGCCTTCGGCTTTCGCCCTCCCAACGACGAATATTTCCACGGTTACGCATCGACCGGTATGTATTGCGAGAACGAAGAGGCGGCATCGCGCCTCGAAGCGGGCACCTGGCGCTTCGAGCCGGGGACCTATTCGCACGTCTGCGTCGCTCCGCTCTCCCGCGCCACGTTCGAGCCGCATATAGTCGCGGTCTATGCGAACAGCGCGCAGGTGATGCGCCTGGTGAATGCTGCTCTCTACACGCGCGGCGGAAGAATCGAGAGCACCACGGGCGGCCGACTGGACTGCGCGGAGATCGTCATCCAGACGATGACCACCAGGGCGCCCAAGGTGATCATCCCCTGCAACGGCGACCGTGTGTTCGGGATGGCGCAGGACACCGAGATGGTGTTCGCGTGCCCGTGGACCTTCGTTGACGAACTGCTCAAGGGGCTCGAAGGAACCTACAAAGGCGGCGTGCGCTATCCGATTCCGGTCGCGATGCGCGGAACGGTCACGATGCCGAAGCACTACCAGGAACTGTTCAAGATGCTCGAGGGCGGGGAGAAGGCGGGCGGCAGGAAAGAATGAATCGCGACGACAAAATCGCTCCCTCCATACTCTCTGCCGATTTCGCGCGCCTGGGCGATGAAGTGGCCAGGGTCGAGCGCGCGGGCGCGGACATGATCCATTTCGACGTGATGGATGGGCACTTCGTGCCGAACCTGTCGATCGGTGTGCCGGTGCTTGAATCGCTGCGCAAAGTGACGAAGCTCCCGCTCGACGCGCACCTGATGATCGAAAATCCGGAGCGCTACGTTGAAGTATTCGTGAAAGCCGGCGCGAACTCCGTGTCGGTTCATGCGGAGGTCTGCAAGGACATCCCGGCGATGGCCAAACGGCTGCACGACCTCGGCGCGCGCGCGTCGATCGGAATCAATCCCGAGACCGACGTACAGCGCGTGCTGCCGTTCGCGGAGCACCTGGACATGATCCTCATCATGAGCGTCCATCCGGGCTTCGGCGGGCAGGAGTTCATCCCGGAGGCCTTCGAGAAGCTGCGCGCGGTCAGGCGCGAGCTCGACCGGCGCGGACTGAAGATCGATATCGAGATCGACGGCGGCGTAAAGCTTGCGAATATCGCCGAGGTGAAGGCGGCCGGCGCCAACGTATTCGTCTCCGGCTCCGGCATTTTCGGCTATCCCGACTACACCACGATCGTCCACGAAATGCGCGACGTAATCGCGCATACTCCGCTCAAGGACTGAATCTTGGCGGGAGACCGGAGGGCCGTCTTCCTCGCCCTCGCGTGGAAAACCGGCGGATGCTATAAAAGGCGTCTGCGCTTTCCCGGCCCATTGAACGTTATCGGGGTGTAGCTCAGCATGGCTAGAGCACTGCGTTCGGGACGCAGGAGTCGCTGGTTCAAATCCAGTCACCCCGACCAATTCTCCTCAAGGGACGATCACAAGACTTGTTCAGCTTTGCGCTCCTGCTGGCCGTCTCCTATCTCGTCGGATCTATTCCGTTTGGAGTGATTGTAGGCCGCCTGCGTGGCTTCGACCCGCGCGCCGTCGGGTCGGGCAATATCGGGATGACCAATGTCGCTCGGGCAGGCGGCACCAGCGCAGCCGCGCTTACCTTCGTGGGCGATGTCTTGAAGGGCGCCGCGCCGATAATCTTGGCGCGCGCGATTGGCTTTCCGCCAACCGACCTTGCCTGGGTGGCGCTGGCCGCATTCGTCGGGTCGATTTGCTCGGTATTTCTGCACTTCAGCGGCGGAAAAGGCGTGTCCGCCGCACTCGGCGTCTGGCTCGTGCTCGCTCCGTTTGCGTTGCTTTTTGCAATGGCGGCGTTTGCGGTCGTCGTCGCGGTTTTTCAAATCATGTCACTCGCATCGATAGCTGCCGCACTAATTCTGCCGCCTGCGGTTGCCGCCACTGGCGCTCCCCGTGCCTACGTGATGCTGTCGATCGTAATCAGCGTCCTGGTTCTGGTGCGCCACCGCGAGAATATCCATCGCCTGCTAAGACGCGAGGAGCCCAAATTCAGAGGGCGAGAACGCAAGGAGCACGCGAACAAGAGCGCTTCGTAGGTGCCCGTTCCTTGGTCGTTCGCTTACCATGTGGGCATAGAAGCCCGCCTAACGGGGTCGTATCATTGCCATCAGCCGCACGATTGATGGCATCCGCCTTGCGTGTCGCAGATGGGGCAGTGCCAGAAGTGTTGTGTATCGCGGTAATCAACAGGGGGACTTGCGCAACCATCGCTATGGGGACAAGGTTAGGCAGGTTGCCGCGTAAAGCTTAGCGCGATGCCATCCCCGTGAGGGTCGCGGGCAAGCTATGAAAAAGGTCGAAGCAATCATCAAACCGTTCAAACTCAATAGGGTCAAAGACGCGCTCTTGAGCATTGGTGTGCAAGACCTCACCGTAAGTGAAGTCCGAAGCTCCGACCGCCCGAGGGGGTTTGATTTTCTGCCCAAGGTGAAACTCCAGATCATCGTCTCCGACGAACTCGCCAGCCAGGTCGTCGAGACGATCGAGCGCGCTGCGCGGACCGGCGGAGTCGGCGACGGAAAAATATAGGCAAGATAGCGCGCACAGTTCAGCGCGATGCCAGGTGAAGGGGTCGAGAGGAAGCTATGAAAAAGGTCGAAGCAATCATCAAACCGTTCAAGCTCGATGAGGTCAAAGAGGCGCTCTCGAGCATCGGTGTGCAAGGCCTTACCGTCAGCGAAGTGAAAGGCTTCGGCCGCCAGAAGGGCCATACGGAACTCTACCGCGGCGCAGAATATGTGGTCGATTTTCTGCCCAAGGTGAAACTTGAGATTATTGTCTCCGACGAACTCGCCAGCCAGGTCGTCGAGACTATCGAGCGCGCCGCGCGGACCGGCAGAATCGGCGATGGAAAAATCTTCGTCATGCCGATGGAAGAAGTCGTCCGCATCCGCACCGGCGAGCGCGGCGGCAACGCCCTTTAGACAACGCCCTTTAGAAGACTCAGTAGAATCCGCAGATTTCACAGATTGTCGCAGATTCAGGCACTCTGAAATCCGTGGAATCTGTGTAATCTGCGGATTCTCTTTTTTCCTATCTGAATCCCGCCCCGTCCTTCACGCCGCGGCCGAAATCCCATTTGCGGCCCTTTTTGAACTCGCTCACGATTCGCCGTGACACCGTCATCCGATGCACTTCATCGGGCCCGTCATAAATTCGCGCGAAGCGCGCGTGACGGTACATCCGGGCGAGCGGAGTATCCTCCGAAACACCCATCGCGCCGTGCACCTGGATTGCGCGGTCGATGACGTCGTGAAGCACCTTGGCGCCAAAGAATTTGATCAACGCGATCTCGACACGCGCCTCGTCGCCTGAGTCGATTTTCGCGGCGGCATTGAGCGTTAGCAGCCGGGCGGCCTGAATTTCGGCGGCGGAATCCGCTATCCAGTTCTGAACAGTCTGCTTTTCGGCGAGTGGCCCGCCGAACGCCTGCCGGTTGATCGCCCGATCGACCATCAACTCGAATGCGCGCTGCGCCTGCCCCAGCCATCGCATGCAATGATAGATACGCCCGGGCCCCAGCCGCCGCTGCGCGATCTTGAAAGCCTGCCCGCGCGGGCCGAGCAGGTTGGTCAGTGGCACGCGCGCATCGTTGAACTTGAGTTCACAATGTCCTCCCGCGGTCTCGCCCATCACCGGCACCACGCGAACGATTTCGAAGCCGGGCGTATCTGTCGGCACGATTATCATGCTGAAGCGCTCGTATGTGGGCGCATCGGGATCGGTGACGAGCATGACCGTGGTATAGGCGGCATGATTGGCGCCGCTCGAAAACCACTTGTGGCCGTTGATCACCCATTCGTCGCCATCCTGTATCGCGCGGGTGCGCAGGCCCGTCGGGTCGGCGCCGGAGACCTCGGGCTCCGTCATCGAGAAGCACGGGTAGATGTCGCCATTGACGAGCGGCAGCATCCAGCGCTTTTTCTGCTCGGGGCTCCCATAGAGGTAGAGCATCGTCGCATCCTGGGCCGAATGGGTTCCCAGCCCCGCCATCGCGAATTCGCTGCGTCCGACGATCTCGTTGACGAAGACGTAGGGCATGAAGCCGAGTCCGCCCCCGCCGATCTCCTTGGGCACTCCCAGCGCCCACAATCCACGCTCCTTGGCTTTGGCCTGTATCGCGCGCATCGTACGGCCCGCTTCTTCATCGTGCTTAAGCAGCGCGGGTTCGTTCGGGTAGATGAATTCCTCCAGAAAGCCGGAGACCCGCTTGCGCAGCTCCTGGACTTCCGGACTGGCTTCAAGTTCGGTCACGCTCTGCATGGGAAAACCTCCTCGGGCTTCACGCGCGGGAATGCCCGGATGATGGAATGGAAATGGTAAGGCCCTGCCGCCTGCTTAGCGCGCGACCCGCGCCGCTGGCAAGCCGCTCGCTATACGTCAGGAAAGAGCGCGTGACGAAGAGAAGGTTGTGTTGTATATGTAATACATATACAACACCGATAGGATGGCATGGCCCGAGCGACTGGCGGAATGCGAGGGTTTTGAATGGGATAAGGGAAACTCGCAGAAAATCTGGGATCGTCATCGGGTGACGCCTGGAGAATGCGAAGAGGTTTTCTTCAATCAACCGCTGATGATCGGAGACGATAGGGGACATTCAATGGTCGAGGATCGTTTGTATGCCCTGGGACAGACGGACGCGAGCAGGCTGATTTTCATTGTATTCACGGTTCGGGATCGTGTGATCCGAGTAATCTCGGCTCGTGACATGAGCCGAAAAGAACGAGGAATTTATCGGTCGTCATGAAAAAGACCTTGCCAAAGTTCAAAAGCGAGGAGCAGGAACAAGAGTTCTGGGCGTCGCACGACTCCACCGATTTCATCGACTGGCGCAAGGCGAAAAAAGTCCTGTTGCCGAACCTCAGGCCTTCCTCCCAGGTCATCTCTTTGCGTTTGCCGAAACCGATGCTCGAGCAATTGAAGCTGCTAGCCAACAAGCGCGACGTGCCGTATCAGTCACTGCTCAAGATGTTTATCGCTGACCGCCTCAAGATCGAACTCGAACCATAACGACTCTCGAAATCATCGAACCTGGGGCGGCTCTATGCTGGGACTCGAGGGCAGCGGTGCTGCTGGCTGAGGGGTTGGCGGCGGTGGACCGAGGCTGAAGGGAACCTTGCCTTGCAGGCGCGCGTCGTCGCTCAGCACGCAAGTACTCTGCGTGGTCAGCGTTTCCAAAACGCGGCGGGACGCGCCGCTCCTTCCATAGTCGCCAATTAGATCGCGTTTTGCGGCCGCGCATTCCGCGGCGGTCTCATAGATCCCTTCCTCGTTCCACTCTGCCAACGGCAGAGACACCGTTTTGCCCGACTTGGGATCGAACATCGGAACCATCAAGTACCAGCTCGCGAGCGCGAGCGCGGCGATGTGACGAGGCTTCATCCGTTGGCGCATCTTATATGCAGAACGATCGATCCGGTACTCAGTTGCAAAATGGTACTTGCTCGGCAATTGCCGCAGGCATACGCCTACGATCATTCCATTCACAAATCGACCAAGGAAAGGAAATGCCATGATCGACCTATACACCTGGACAACGCCCAACGGCCGCAAGATCTCCGTCATGCTCGAAGAATGCGCCCTCCAATACTCGGTCCATCCCGTAAATATCCGGGAGAACGAGCAGTTCAAGCCCGAGTTCGTCGCGATCTGCCCGAACAGCAAAATTCCCGCGATCGTCGACCACGAAGAAAACAACCTCTCCATCTTCGAATCGGGCGCCATCCTGATTCATCTGGCCGAAAAGACCGGCAAGCTCCTGCCCAAGACCGCCGCGGGCCGCGCGAAGGTGATTGAATGGCTGATGTGGCAGATGGCGAATATCGGCCCGATGCTGGGGCAGGCAAATCACTTCCTGAACGTCGCGCCGGAGAAGCTTCCCTACGCGATCAATCGCTACGTCACCGAATGCGCGCGGCTGTTCAAGGTGATGGATGATCAGCTGGGACGCGGCGCCTACCTGGCCGGCGATTATTCGATCGCGGACATCGCGACCTATCCATGGGTCTCGGCGGCGTTTCCGCTCATCCAGAAGGCGAACGCGGATGCGGTTGGCGAAGGCACGAACGTCAAGCGATGGATCGACGCGATCGGCGCGCGTCCCGCGGTGCAAAAGGGCATGGCGGTCCCCAAAGTTTAGCGCTGCGCGCATTTGACATCGTGCGCATGGCTGCGGTCGAATGCCGGCCACGGCCATGCGCTACAACTCGTTGAGCGATATTCGGGTCGTCGACCTGACCCACTTCATCGCGGGCCCCTACGCGACGAAGCTGCTCGCCGATTACGGCGCCGAAGTTATCAAGGTGGAGCCGCCGTGGGGCGAAGGCGGACGCAGGCTCGGGCCGTTTCGAGCCAACCGACCGGCGCGCGACCGTGGCGGGCTGTTTGCCTTCCTCAACACCAACAAGCTCGGTGTCACCCTCAACCTGAAGCATCAATCGGGCCGCGACGCGCTGCTGGGACTACTCCGCGACGCCGATTTGCTCGTCGAGAACTTCGCGCCGGGAACATTGGACAAGCTTGGGCTGCGATCGGACGATCTGCTCGCGCAATTTCCACGACTCTCCATTATTTCGATTTCCAATTTTGGCCAAAACGGCCCAGACCGCGATGCGGTTCTAAACGACCTGACGCTGTTCGCACGCGGCGGATGGACTTATCCGGTGGGCGAACCCGACCGTGAACCGCTGACGCCGCCCGGCTCGCTCGCGCAATACATCGGCGGGCTTTACGGGGCTATCGCCGCGATGCAGGCGACTCTGGCGTGCGACGTAGCGCAGCGCGGCGGCCAGCAGGTCGACATCTCGCTGCTCGAGGCGGCGGTCGCGACGATGATCTACGAGACCGTCACCTTCCAATACTCGGGTATCGTTCGCGAGCGCGCGGGCAAACGCTTCGCCATGGGCCCGTTTCTCATAGTCACCCTCAAATGCCGCGGCGGATACGCGGGCCTGCAATGCGTGACTGACAAGCAGTTCGAAGCGCTGTGCGGCCTGATGGGCACGGCCGAACTCGCACGCGACGAACGCTTTGCCAGCGCGCTTGCGCGGATGGTCAATAACAACGCGCTGCTGGAAATCGTGGAGCGCTTTTTTCTTGACCATGATCGCGCCTGGCTCTACCGCGAAGGGCAGGGCCGCGCCATTCCCATCGTGCCGGTTCCCAGCGTGGCCGAGGTGCTCGAATGGGAGCAAACCAAGGCGCGCGGCTTCTTCGAGACGATCGATGATCCCGAGCTGGGCGCCATTCGTATCCCGGGCGCGCCATTGCGGTTTTCTTCCCATCAGCCCGAGCCATCACGGCCTGCACCACGGCTGGGCGAGCACAATCTCGCCATACTCGGAGCACGTCTGGGCCTTGGTTCTGCCGAGATAGAGCGGATGCGTGGCGCAGGAACGATTGCGGGGTCGCTATGAGTACGATGCTTGAAGGGAAAATAAGGGTGCTGGATCTGTCGATGGGATGGGCGGGGCCGCTGCTCGGCCAGATGCTCGCCGAGATGGGCGCCGAAGTCGTCAAGGTTGAAGACACCCAATTTTTCGATTGGTGGCGCGGTTCGCTTTCGATGGGTCCGCCCGAGATGCAGCCCATCGAGCGCGCATCGACCTTCAACACCGCCAATCGCGGCAAGCTCGGTGTGACGCTCGACCTGAACAATCCGCGCGGAATCGAAATCGTAAAACGGCTCGTCGCCACCGCCGACATCCTGGTCGAGAACTACAGCCCCGGCATAATGAAACGCTTCGGACTCGATTGGGAGGTTCTGCGGCCGATTAATCCGCGACTGATCATGATCTCGATGCCGTCGTTCGGCTACGGAGGTCCCGAGACCAACGCGCGCGGCTACGGCAACACGGTCGAGGCGATGGCCGGAGTTACCGGGCTGACGCGCTACCACGACTCCGAACAGCCGTACACGCTTTCGAACGCACTGGGCGATCCGGTAAGCGGCCTCACCGGCACATTCGGGATTCTTGCGGCGCTGCATGAGCGCGAGCGGACCGGCAAAGGACAATGGATCGAGCTTGCGCAGGTCGAAGGCGCGATCCAACTGCTGGCGGGGCCGATTCTCGACTATCAACTCGCCGGAGCGGTGCCGCGGCCGCAGGGAAATCGCAATCGCGAATATGCGCCGCACGGAATCTACGGATGCGCCGGCGAAAAGAACTGGCTTGCCGTCGCTGCCGCCACCGACGATCAATGGCGCGCGCTGGCGGGTGCCCTCGGGGTGTCGCATCTCGCCGGCGATGCCCGCTTCTCGGACGTCTCCCGGCGCAAGGAAAATGAAGACGCGCTCGATGCGGAACTCCGCGGCGTGCTTGCTGCGCTTTCAATCGAAGACGTGATGAGCAGGCTTCAAGCCGCGGGCGTCTACGCGGCGCCGGTGAATTCGGCGGCGGCGGTGATTGGCGATCCGCAGATCAGCGATCGCGGATATTTCGTCGCGATCGATCGCGCGGTGGTCGGAACCCATCTCTACCCAGGCGCGGTCGCGCGCTTTTCGGCGACTCCCCTCAATGCCGGCGATCCTGCGCCGTTGCTCGGCGAGCACAATGGCGACGTGTTTAGGCGCCTGCTCGGAATGAGCGATGCGGAAATAGCGGAGCTGGAAGCCGCGGGTGTAATCGGCACGAGCCCGCGCCAATACAGCAAAGCGTCGTAGCAGCACCCTCACCCGCGCGTCACGGCTCTTGCAAAAGAAGCGCAATAGCCGCGCCGCTTGCCCTCTCCCGCAACCAAGCGGGCTAGGGGCACTTCACAAAAGAAATAAGGACTGGCGTTTTTGTGTCATTCCGAAACTTTTTCTTGGAAGGAATCCCGGATCGACTATGTTCGTTTCGCTGCCTTGAGGAGTCAGCACCGAGCGATTGTTCGAAGATCGAGAGCTTCGATCGATGCAGGGCAGATTGCCTGCTACCCTTTTTCGTCAATCCACGTTGGCTTTTGCGGCGAAGCCTTTGAGGCCCTTGTTCGGTCCGTCGGTCACTTCTATTTGAGCGCCTAGATCATCGCTGGAATCGATGTTCACTGGGGTGTTGTTGTCCACTTTTCCTGACGCCAGGCTTTCGCCCATTCCACCCAGCATCCCTGCCACTCCGCCCTGCGCCTTCATCTGCGAAAGCTTCTTGTAGGTGTCTTCGTCGGGATACACCGGAACCTGAGTCTGTCCTTCGGTCGCGACCAGCTTGTGACTGCATCCGGCCATCAACAGAATGGCGCCGAGCGCGATTGCCGGGAAAATTATCCTGCGAATGTGCATATCTCCTCCGGTTACTGGGCATTTATCACGGGCCGCCCGGATGCTTTCAACCGCCGCTTAGATTCTTTAATCATATCCGCATGGTCGTATTAGGTTGTATTAATCCAAACCTCCGAAATTGCCCGGTATAAGCCGCGCATGATAGGTTGTGTTTTTCGCGGCTCGCGGCCGATTCTGCCCCGAGCCTATCACAATGCGCATCGGCCTGATTTCCGATACTCACATTCCCGAAGCATGCGAGCATCTTCCCGCCCGCGTCTTCGAGGTATTTCGCGGAATTGACCTCGTGATGCACGCGGGCGACGTGTACGTAAACCGCGTGCTCGATGAGCTTGCCGCGATCGCGCCGGTGATCGCGGCGCTCGGCAACGGCGACGAAGGGCTCGATGGCCATCAGCATCGCCTGGAGCCGGACGATCGTGTGCGCGAAGCGCATCTGGTGGAACTCGAAGGAGTGAAGATTGGACTTGTGCACGCGATCCCGACCCCCGACGAGACCTCGCAGGAAGTCTTCGAGCGCGCGATCGTGCGCCATTTCGGCGGGCCGGTCGACGTGATCGTGCAGGGCCACAGCCACATCGAGGGCGTCGTGCGCTACGGCTCGACGCTGGTGGTAAATCCCGGCAGCGCGACACTGCCGCGTAACCTGGTCAATATTCCCGGTACGGTGGCGATTCTGGAAGTCGCCGGCGGGGCGGTGATTTCGGCGGAGATCGTTCAGCTCGGCGAGTAGATGGGCGAGCATTTGAGGGAGGATTTTTTGTCCGACGAACAACCGACGGCCGCGCGCAAGAACGCGGTCACGATGGAAAAGCTGGTCAACCTTTGCAAGCGAAGGGGAATCGTTTTCCCGACCAGCGACATTTACGGCGGGCTCAGCTCAACGTACGACTACGGTCCACTCGGCGTCGAACTCAAGCGCAACGTCAAAGAGGCGTGGTGGCGCGAGATGGTTCAATACCGGGCCGACGTGATGGGGCTGGACTCGGCGATTTTCCAGCATCCGCGCACTTGGGAAGCTTCGGGCCATCTGCAGAACTTCACTGACCCGCTGGTCGATTGCAAAAGCTGCAAGCAGCGGTTTCGCGCTGACAAAATCGAAGGCACCCGATGCCCCGAATGTGGCGGAGAGTTGACGCCCGCGCGCAATTTCAACCTGATGTTCAAGACCTTCGTCGGGCCGGTCGAGGAAACCGCCAGCGTCATCTATCTTCGTCCGGAAACGGCGCAGGGAATTTTTGCCAATTTTCAGAACATCGTCGATACGCAGCGTGTCAAACTGCCGTTCGGCGTAGCGCAAATCGGCAAGTCATTCCGGAACGAAATTACCACCGAGAACTTCATCTTCCGCACCCGCGAGTTCGAGCAGATGGAAATGGAATTTTTCATCAAACCCGACACCGCCGAGGAAGAGAAGTGGTACCGCTACTGGGTGGACTTCCGCTTCAACTGGCACGT
Source organism: Binataceae bacterium (SeqCode) (assembly GCA_052146355.1). Classification (GTDB taxonomy): domain Bacteria; phylum Desulfobacterota; class Binatia; order Binatales; family Binataceae; genus JAFAHS01. The sequence goes on from JBKQNE010000039.1 coordinate 28,235, forward strand.
CAAGTATGGCCTGAAGACGGACCATCTGCGCCGCCGCGAGCATGCCACGGAAGAACTTGCGCATTATTCGAGCGGTACCACCGATCTCGAGTTTTTGTATCCGTTCGGATGGGGCGAGCTTGAGGGCGTCGCGAAGCGCGGCAGCTTTGACCTGGATCAGCACGCCAAGGCGAGTGGCAAGGACCTGACGTACTTCGATGAGGACGCGAAGGCGCGATATCGTCCGTGGGTAATCGAGCCTGCGCTGGGTGTCGATCGCTCGATGCTCGCGTTCATGCTCGATGCGTACGACGAAGATGTGGTCGAGAACGAAGAGCGAATCGTGATGCGCTTCAGTCCGCAGCTCGCGCCGATTAAGGTCGCGATCTATCCGCTGCTGCGCAAAGCGGGCCAGCCGGAGAAAGCGCACGCAGTGCGCGAGATGCTCGCAAAGCATTTCACGACCGCATACGACCAGGCCGGCTCGATCGGGCGGCGCTATCGCCGGCAGGACGAAGTCGGCACCCCGTTCGGCGTGACGATCGACCATCAGACGATGGAAGACGACACCGTGACACTGCGCGATCGCGACACGACGCAGCAGGAGCGGCATCCGATCGGCGCGTTGGTGGAAGTGCTGACCAAACGGATCGGCTGGGCGAGCTGACGCAAATCGCGACGGCCGCGTGATTGAACTTGTAACATCGACCCCGCACGATGCGGGAACTGGAGACGATATTCGAAATGGCGCGTGTTCATCCTGAAATTTATTTCTTCGGCGCGGGCGTGGCCGAGGGCCGCTCCTCGATGCGTGAGATCCTGGGCGGCAAGGGCGCAAACCTTGCCGAAATGGCATCGCTCAAATTGCCGGTGCCGCCCGGGTTCACGATTTCGACCCGGGTTTGCAACTACTACTACGACAATAAGGGCAAGTATCCGAAAGGCCTTACGGAGGGCGTCAAGAAAAGCATCACGCGAACCGAAAAGGCGCTCGGTCGCCACTTTGGTGACGCGGCCAATCCGCTCCTGGTTTCGGTGCGATCGGGCGCGCGGGTTTCGATGCCGGGAATGATGGACACGGTTCTGAACCTCGGACTCACCGACAAGACCGTGAAAGGACTCGAAACCGTTTCAGGTAGTCCACGGTTCGCGTGGGATTCCTACCGGCGGTTCTGCCAGATGTATGGCGACGTCGTTCTGAAGCTCAAGCCCGAAAACAAGAACGATCCCGATCCGTTCGAAGAGTTGATCGATCACAAAAAGGCCGCACGCGGCGTCACCGAAGACGTCGATCTCTCCGTCGATGATCTCAAAGAGCTGGTGGGCGAGTTCCGCGACCTCATTCGCCGCCGGGTCGGGCGCGACGTGCCGCAGGATCCCAACGAGCAGCTTTGGGAAGCGATCGGCGCGGTGTTCGGCTCATGGAACAACGACCGCGCGATCACGTATCGGCGGATTAACAATATCCCCGGCGATTGGGGCACCGCCGTCACTGTGCAATCGATGGTGTTCGGCAATCTGGGATCCGATTGCGCGACCGGCGTTGCGTTCACGCGCGATCCCGGCACCGGTGAGAAAGGAATCTACGGCGAGTTCCTGCCCAATGCCCAGGGCGAGGACGTCGTCGCCGGAATCCGCACTCCGTTGCAAATCAGCCTGGCGGCCGGCCGCAAATGGGCCGAGCGCAGCAACGTAAACGAGAAAGAACGGCGCGAGAAGTACGGAACACTCGAAGAGACTTTTCCCGTTGTCTACAAGGAACTGCTCGGTATCGCCAAGCGCCTGGAGCATCACTTCCGCGATTGCCAGGACATGGAGTTCACCATCGAGCGCCAGCGCCTGTTCATGCTCCAGACCCGCAACGGCAAGCGCACGGCCGAAGCCGCGGTGCGTATCGCGGTGGATATGGCGGACGAAAAGCTCATCGACCGGCGCACCGCTCTCACGCGCGTCGAGCCGGAGACGCTCGAGCAGTTTCTGCATCCGCGGCTCGACCCCACGGGCAAGAAGGAAGTGATCGCGCGCGGTCTCCCCGCATCGCCCGGCGCAGTGTTCGGCGAAGTCGCTTTTTCCGCAGACGAAGCAGTCGCGGTCAGCGCGGCGGGCCGGCCCGTGATCCTCGTGCGAATCGAAACTTCGCCCGAAGACATCCACGGGATGCAAGTCGCCGAGGGCATTCTGACCGCACGCGGCGGCATGACGAGTCACGCAGCGGTCGTGGCGCGCGGGATGGGCAAATGCTGCGTCGCGGGATGCACCGCGCTCGAAATCAATTACAACGCGGGAACGCTCTCCGCGAACGGCCATGTCGTCCGCCGCGGCGAATACATCACGCTCGACGGCTCCGCCGGTGAAGTGATTCTCGGCCGCGTGGCGACCGTGCAGCCCGAAATGCCGTCCTATCTGAAGAAGTTCATGTCATGGGCGGACGCCGAACGCCGGCTCGGCGTATGGGCGAATGCCGACACTCCCGGCGATGCCAAAGTCGCGCGCGAATTCGGCGCCGAAGGTATCGGCCTGTGCCGCACCGAGCACATGTTTTTCGATCCTGAACGGATCGAGGCGGTGCGCCAGATGATCATGGCGGAGAACGTGACGCAGCGGCTGGCGGCGCTCGCGAAGATCCTTCCGATGCAGCGCAAGGACTTTGTGGGAATTTTGAAGGAGATGGCGGGATTGCCGGTGACGATACGGCTGCTCGATCCGCCCTTGCACGAATTTCTGCCCAAGGAAGATGCAGAGATTCGCGAGCTTGCGGCGAAGATCGGCGTCACGCCGGACCATCTGAAGCAAGTGCGCGAAAGCCTGTTCGAGTTCAACCCGATGCTCGGTCATCGCGGATCGCGGCTGGGCATCAGCTATCCCGAAATCTACAAGGCGCAGGCGCGCGCGATCCTCGAAGCGGCATGCGAGCTGCGCAAGCAGGGCGTCAAGGCGATTCCCGAGATCATGCTGCCGCTCATCGGCGACAAGAAGGAATTCGATCTGCTCGCCGCGGAGATTCGCGAGGTCGCCAAGGAAGTCTTCACGGAGACCAGGACCAAAGTTCCGTTCACGATCGGCACGATGATCGAAGTGCCGCGCGCGTGCATTATGGCGGGTGAAATCGCCAAGTCGGCTGAATTCTTTTCCTTCGGCACCAACGACCTGACGCAGATGACTTACGGGCTTTCGCGCGACGACTCGTCGAAATTTCTCGGCGACTACCTGACCCGCGGCATCTACAAGAAGGATCCGTTCCAGGAACTCGATGCGAGCGGCGTCGCGGACCTGATGCGAATCGGAATCGAGCGCGGACGCAAGGCGAACAAGAAGCTCAAGATTGGAATCTGTGGAGAGCATGGCGGCGATCCGGCGAGCGTGAAAACCTGCCATCGCCTCGGCCTCGACTACGTATCGTGCTCACCATACCGCATTCCGGTCGCGCGCCTGGCCGCGGCGCAAGCAGCCGTCGAATCAAAGCAGAAGAAGGCGTCCTTCAAGGATGTGTAGACTGTTGGGATCGTCGCGGGAGAATCTCTGATGAGCCAACCGAGAGTGCGGCTTCGCGAGATGCTTGCGAAACCGGGGATGGTCGTTGCGCCATTTGTGTTTGATTGTCTGCAGGCGCGGCTTGCCGAAGAGACCGGCTTCGATGCCATCTACATGACCGGATTCGGCACCGCGGCTTCACGCGGATATCCGGACCTGGGGCTGCTTACGATGTCCGAGATGGTGGCGAACGTTCGTGCTATCGCGAACTCGGTGGATCTGCCGGTCATTTGCGATGCCGACACAGGCTACGGCAATCCGCTCAACGTATGGCGAACGATTCGTGAATACGAAGATGCGGGCGCGGCGGCGCTGCATATCGAAGATCAGATCTTTCCCAAGCGATGCGGTTTTCTGGCGGGCAAGCAGGTCATCCCGATGGAGGATATGCTGCCGAAGGTGCGCGCCGCCTGTGATGCGCGCCGCGATCCGAATTTGGTCATTATCGCGCGGACCGATGCGCTGCAGCCGCATGGATGGGACGAAACCGAGCGCAGGGCACGCGCGTATCGCACGGCAGGCGCGGACCTGCTTTTCGTCGATGGCATCAGGACCCTCGATGATCTGAAGACCTACGCGCAAAGACTTGGCGACCTGCCGCTGATTTACAACGGTGACCTGTTGCCGGTCGATGAACTCGCGAAGCTTCGGTTCAAGGTGACGATTCATATCGGCACGCTGCTCACGGCATACCGGACGATGCGCGATGCGATGCTCGAGCTGAAGAAGAGCGGCAAAATCGAAGTCAGCACCAAGAGCAAAGTGTTCGAGGAATTTGTGCACACGATGCGTGTGCCCGAGTATCAGTCGCTCGAACAGAAGTACAAGAAATAGTCTATCGCTCGAAAAAACGCTGGCGTCCCGCCGGTGACGCGTAGCGTCTCTCAGAGCACGAGAGGCAGCGATCAGTGGAAATCATGCGATGACGGTAGCGCGCCCGGCGATTTGAGCGCGCGGAAGCGGCGCGCCTTGATTGCGGTGACGCCATCGACGGTTTGCAGCACTCCTTCTGCGTATAAAATCTGCGTGCTGCGAAGCAAAGCCCGATTGGCCTGAAACAAATCCGGCAAAACGATCAGATTCGAAATGCCGGTCTCGTCTTCCAGGGTAATGAAGACAAATCCTTTCGCGGTGCCGGGACGCTGGCGAACAATCACCACGCCCGCCGTCTTAACCCAGGTGCCGTGCTTCGCGAGTGGAAGCTCCCTGGCGCTGAGAACTCCCTGCGCCTTCAGTTCCTCGCGCAGATACGCTATCAGATGCGGCCGCATAGTGAGGCCCGTCGCCGCATAGTCCGCCGTCGTTTCCTCTATCGGAGACATTACCGGCAGCCGGGTCGGTGTCGCGCGCGGCGCCACCTTTGCCAGTAGACTTCCGTGCTCGACCGCGGCGGCCTGCCACATCGCATCGCGCCGCGTCATCCCGAACGAAGCGAATGCGCCCGCGAATGCGAGCACGTCGAGTTCGCGGCGATTCGGATCGACGCGCGCGGAGAAATCCGCCAGCGATTCAAAGACACCGCGCGCACGCTCGCGTTCCGCTCTGAGGCCGGTCTCTTCACGCAATCCGTTCACGTACCTGAGACCCAAGCGGAGCGCGCCGTCTTCGATAGTGCATTTCCAATTCGAATGCGCGACGTCGATGGGCAATATGGTCACATCGTGACGCTCCGCGTCTTTCACCAGGGTCGAAGGATGGTAAAAGCCCATCGGATAACAGTTGAGCATCGCCGTGAAAAATGCCGCCGGGTGATGGCACTTCAAATACGCCGACGCATACGCCAGCAGCGCAAAACTGGCGGCATGGCTCTCGGGAAAGCCGAACAGGGCAAATGAGGTAATCGACCGGACGATATCGTTCTCGTCTTTTTGGTTAACGCCTTTATTGGCGATCCCCGCACGAAGTTTACGCTCGATTTGTTCCATCCGTTCGGCGGATCGCTTGAACCCCATCGCGCGCCTCAGCTCCTCAGCCTCCCCGGCGGTAAAGTCCGCGACCGTCATTGCCATCCGCAGCAGTTGCTCCTGGAACAGCGGCACGCCGAGCGTGCGATGCAGAATTTTTTCAAGCCCCGGCGCCAGATAACGAATCGGTTCCCGCTTGTTGCGCCGGTTCAAATACGGATGCACCATGCCGCCGACGATCGGGCCGGGGCGGATTATCGCGACCTCGATCACCAGGTCGTAAAAACACGTGGGCTTCATTCGCGGCAACGTTGCCATTTGCGCTCTGCTCTCGACCTGGAACACTCCCACCGTGTCGGCGCGCTGGAGCATCGCATATACCTGCGGGTCGCCTTGCGGCAGATGCGCGAGGTCGAGTGCGACGCCGTCGTGATCACGCACCAGCGGAATCGATTCCTCCAATACGGCAAGCATCCCAAGCCCGAGCAGGTCGATCTTGATGATGCCCATGTCGGCGCAATCGTCCTTGTCCCATTGCACGACCACGCGGCCCGGCATCGTCGCAGGTTCCAGCGGCACGATTTCGTCCAGTGGCGCCGCCGCGATCACCATCCCACCGCTATGCTGTCCCAGGTGGCGCGGAAGGTTCTGAATCTTCCGCACCATCTCGACCATCAGCTTGATTCGCGGCGCTTCCGCATCGACGCCGCCGCGCTTCAGGAGCGCAACCAGATCATCGTGCTTGTCGCGAAATTCGTAGACCTGGTTCAGCTTGGCCAGCCGATCGACCTGGTCGGGCGGAAACCCCAGCACCTTGCCGACTTCGCGCACCGCGCTTTTTGTGCGGTAGGTAATCACGTTCGCGACCATCGCGGCGCCGCGCTCGCCATACCGGCGATAGACGTACTGGATTACGCGCTCGCGCTGATCGCCGCTGGGCAGATCGAGATCGATGTCGGGCCATTCGCCGCGCTCTTCGGAAAGAAATCGTTCGAAGAGCAGATTCATTTCCACCGCGTCGATCGCCGTGATGCCGAGCGCGTAACAGACCGCGCTGCACGCCGCCGATCCGCGGCCCTGCACCATGATTTTGTTGTCGCGGCAGAACTGCACGATGTCCCATACGATGAGAAAGTAGCCGGCCAGCTCGAGCCGCTCGATCACGTTGAGTTCGTGCTCGAGCTGCGAACGCGTGCGTGCGTTGAGTGCAGCGCCCCATCGTTCGCGCGCGCCTGCATAGGTCCGGAGGCGCAAATAGCTGTCGGCGCTTTCGCCCATCGGCACCGGATAGTCGGGAAACCGGTAGCCCATGTCGCAAAGCATGAACCCGCAGCGCGCGGCGATCTCGCGTGTCGCCGCGACGGCGCGCGGAAGATCGCGAAACAGCATCGCCATTTCTGCGGGCGGCTTCAGATGGCGCTGGTTGTTGATCCATAGCCTGCGCCCCGCTTCCTCGAGCGTGGTATGAAGCCGGATGCAGGTGAGCACGTCGAGCAGTTCGCGCTCCGGGCCGCTGTGGCACACGTCATTGGTCGCGACAATTGGCATCCGCATCGCTTCGGCGAACGCATGGAGCTTGCGATTAAGCCGCTCTTCGTCCGCATCGAAGTGGCGCTGAAGATCGACATATAAATTGCCGGCACCGAAGATTGCGCCAAGACGATCTCCCAGTGCGCATGGGTCCTCGCCGCGCGCGAGCATTTTTGAAAGCGGACTCATTACGCCGCCTGCAAGGCAGATGAGCCCCGGACCGTAGCGTTCGAGATCGTCAAGCCTGATTCGGCTCTCGCCCTTGCCCGGATATTTGGGCGAGCCGTCCGGATTCGTACCGATCACACGCATCTTGGATGCGGTGATCATCCGGCACAGGTTCCGGTAGCGTTCCCGATCGGGCACCAGGACGTAAAGGCGGCTTTCGTCATCGAGCGTAAGCTCCGCGCCGACGATCGAGCGGATTTTCGCCGCCTTCGCACCCTGGAAAAATCGCGGATGACCATACACGCCGTCGCGATCGCCCATCGCAATTGCGGAATAGCCGAGCGCCTTCGCGCGCCCGGCAAGATCTTCGGGCGCGGCGGCGCCCTCCAGGAAACTGAACGCGCTCCGCGTGCGCAGCTCGATGTAATCAGTGCTGGTCATCAGTCATAGACGCCATCGACAAACCATCGGTCCGAATGCGGATCGCGGAACGCGCGATAAACGCATCCGTCGTCCAGCTCCAGTTCGTAATAGTCGCGGCAGAAACTGGCCGCTTGCGGCGATGTGCCATCGCCGTTGCGCCACCATTCGCCATCGCGTCGCCACGGACCCGCGATCGAAATCACACGCGCGCCCAGGTTCGGCCCGCGCACAAATTCCGGCGCTCCCCGGTTACGCATCACCTCGACTTCCATCGCGGGGCGAATCGCGCGAATCACCAGCCGCGTGATATTGCCCGCCGATCCGTTGCGCGATGTTGCCGCGCACGGCGGTTCCGGTTTGAACGTATCGAGCCGGACCGCTTCGGGACGATGCGAATTGTCGGCCTGGAGCATCCCGACGTTCTCCGGCCCGCACAGGGCCGCCAGCCGCGCGATAGTGGTTTCCAGCTTGTCTGGAGCGGGTGCGGGCGGCAGGAACATATCGGCCTGCGCGGGACGCGGTGCGCGTGGCGAAATTTCAATGCGAATCGAATCCACGGCCGCATCGGGCGGGGAAGATTCCAGGCTCAGATTGACGAGCGTCAGAATCGCACGGACATCGTTGGTAGGCGCCGCGATCACGACCCTGCGCGTGCTGATGCGGCGATCCACCAATCCAAGCGTCAGGAGTAGATCGCCGGCGACCAGGCCGCGCAGTTCGAGCCGATCCGCGAGCCGATCGAGAATCGCGCGCATTACGAACGCGAGCGGCTCCAGCGTCTCGATTCCATATTCCAGCTCGACCGCTTCAGTAAAAACCTCGGCGCGGCGGCGCGGATGGAGCGGGCGCGGGCTTTCGCCGCGCGCAAGGCGCACCAGCTCGATTCCTCGGCGCCCGAGCCGGCTCCCGAGCGCATCGGGGTCGAGGCGGGCCAGGTCGCCCAGGCGCTTGAGGCCCCATCGCGCGAGCGTGGTGGCCAATTCTTCGCCGCCATCACGAGTGGCGAGATTCAGCGCATCGAGTGGCAACCAATCGACGAATTCGCGCTCGCGCCGCGGCGGAATTACGCGGATGCCGCCGCAGCATGCGGCCAGATATGCTATTTCGCGGTTCGCGGCGATTCCGACCGCGGCTTCCATCCCGATGCGGCCTACGCGGCTTGCCAGTTCGGATGCGATCGCATCTTCCGATTCATAAAACCGGCTGAGCCCCGAAAGATCGATCCATGCCCATCCGTTCTCATCCGGCTCCACTACCGGCGAGACCGATTCAGCCACGTCCGCGATCGCCTCGGACGCGGATCGCTCCGCGGCTGATGAACGCGCCATCGCGACCAGCCGCGATGCCATCGTGCGCGCCTGCGCGAGCGTCATGCCGGTTCGCACGCCGCATTTAAACGCGACCTCGGAGACAAAAAGAATCTCGGCGTGTGCGGCGTAGCTTTCGCTGATGACGAGCGGAACGCCGACGAGCGAAGAATCGGAGCGAATTAGTGCCGCGATCGGAAAATCTGCGACCAGTATGCATGCAATGCGCGACATAACGTGGCACTAGGCGTTGGAGACATTTCGAATAGGAACGGGATGGGAAGCAGGGCGGTTATCTTCGCGCGCGAAAGAAGGCGCCAATGGATCGATCGCGCCGCAAATCACGGCGCTGCCTCCCGAGCGGCCCAGTTTGTTGCGCACGGTGGAAGCCTGAATAACGACTCCGTCGAACAGCGCCGGCGAAGCCGGCGCGATCCGGCTGAACGATGCTTCCAGGCGCGTGAGCTTGAGACTCAGCGCGGCGAACGTTCCGCATATGCGATACGGCGCGACCACGATCACGGCTGCGCCGCTGCGTTCCGCTTCACGCGCAAGGCGGAGCGCGATGCTCTGCGGAAGCGGCACGGCGTGCGGACCGATATCGATTACGACGAGTCCGAATCCTCCCGCCTTCAGAACCATCTCGGCCGCTTTGAAGACCGATGAGAACCGGAAGCGGCGAAACCTTCCCGATGAATCCAAAGCCAGCGTGCGGCGATCGTCCACCGATGCCCACAGGACCCGATCGAGGCTCGCGCTGCCCGCCGCGATGTCAGCGGGATCGAAATTGCGCGCGCCTTCGATCCATGCGGTGACTTCACCAGCCAGCGTGGCGGCGGATATGAAACGTGCGGCGATGCTGGTGCGGCCGGAACCGATCGGTCCGACGATTTCACTGACTCTGCCACGAACGATTCCGCCGTCGAGGATCGCATCAAGCGCGGCTAGCCCCGAACTCAATCGGCGATGCTTCGCGGTAAGTTCGTGACCACGAAAGATTTGAGTCGCATCGCGATTCTGCAGGCTGACGATTCCCACAGGATCTATTTTCGCTTTATTTTCGCTTTTGGGTCAAAAACAGACGTTCTTGAAGTGCTAACCCATTGAAATTACATGGTTTTGAGAGACGAGAAATTTTCCGGATCAGGCGAAATAATCTTCCGCCCGCATAGCCGGAATATCGACCTGGTAGATGCGATTGTTACGCAGCACCTTGAGGCTGATTTGCTCTCCCGGGTTGCGGTTGCCCAGGGTTTCGTAGAGCACGCGGCGCTCGTTGATGTCGCGCCCGTCGACCGCCAGCACCAAGTCGCCCTGCTGCAATCCGGCCTTCTCGCCCGGCCCGCCCGGCATTACTCCCGCAATCACGACGTGCTCGCGAAGCGTATAGGACAGGACACCCAGCCACGCGCGCGGAATCGCGGTGGTGCGGTGGCCATGCTGCATCAGTTCGTCGCGCACGGCCAGGAAATATTCGCCGGGAACGCCGAGAATCGCGCGGCCCAGGTCGGCGAAGTTGAGGTAGTTGATCGCGACCACTTCTCCACGCCGATTCACAATCGCGCCGCCGCTGAAGCCGATGCTCAACGACGATGCGGTCACGCAGACGCATCGATCGAGCACGAATTCCCAGACCGCATCGAAGGGTCCCAGGTAAGTGATCACGCCGCAATCGGCGCATCGCTTTTCGCCGCCGAGACTCGCGACGCTGAATGCTTCCTCACCCGGGACGCAGCTTTCAGACGAGACGACCTTAAGATACGGCTGCGTGCCCGCATCGAGCTGAAGCAAGCCCAGGCCGGTGCTGTAGTCCTTGCCGACGATCTTTGCCTCGCACTGTTCGCCGCTGGGCAGCGTGACGATCACGTTTTTTGCGCCCAGCAACAGGTAATGCACGGTCACTATCAGGCCATCGGGGCTCACGATGGTTCCGGTGCCACGCCGGTCCGTGCCCAGCCCGATCGCCGTCGAGACATGCGTGGACGGGACATGCGAATGCACGCCCACGGTGGCACGCAAGGTTCTCTGCAACAGGCTTATCGGCGCATTCACAGCATCGAGCTCCAGCGAACAGGCTAAGACCCTGCCGCTGAGCTTTCAAGCATGCTCGCAAGCGGCGCGAGATAAAAAAAGAGGCGACTCGTTTCCGAGCCGCCTCTAAAAAAGAGAGCGAAGTGAAAAGTTACTTCCTGGCCGGTGCGGTTTCGGGAGGAAGCGAAGTCTCGTTGGCGCGGAGCGTCAGCAATTGGAGCGCCTGGCCCAAATCAAGTTCGCTGTACTTCTGATTCGAATACAGCGAATCGAGCCGCTTCACCGCCTCGTTGGGGCTCAGATCAGCCATCGATAGTTCGCGGCTCAACTGGCCGATGATCTTGCGCGCGCCCTTCCAATGAAACATGTCAGCCGCAATGGTCAGGCTGTCGAGCTGCCCGACGCTGACTTTCATCGCATCGGAGTAGCCGTTGATGTAGCCGTCTTTGGCCGAGTCGTTGAGCTTGTTCCAGAACATGCCGTTGTGGCCGACGCCGGGTGCCGCGAATGCCACAGCCCAACTGACAAGGAATCCCAGCACTACTCCCGATGCGAACTTTTTCATCTAAAGAAGCCCCTCCGGCCTCAGTACCACGCCGGTTTTAGCAAAACAGCGTCCATCATGCAAAAACTCATTCGCACCTAAATAGGCCACAGTGCGACGCTTGGCGCTTAATTATGCTATTTCTTGGAACCAGTCGTAACCGTCGCCCGCCCGGCCTATGAGCCGCCTGCGCGGTCCGCCTCCACCTCATCCCCACCGAGAAGCGTATACGATTACAAACCCTCGGTAAACATGGCATTTTTTGGTTCCCTAAGGTACCTGAGTGAGATTGAACCATGCATCGTGCCGCGCCATCATCAGTACCGGACTCGATTTTGCGAGCACCAGTCGGTTTGTCTTCGCGAAATTCGTGACAGTCAATGAACGAGTTCTGTCTTTTATCCACAGACCGGCTCCCGGCCTGTTCGACTCTATTGCGATAGACGTATTTCGGGGGCAATTCGTTTCAGTGCCCGCCTACCGAAACTATTGCGAGCGGATGAACGTCAGCCCGGCTGACGTGTCGTCGCCGGACCAAATTCCGATGGTCAGCACGCTCGCTTTCAAGTACGCGGACCTGACCCCGCCCGATGCCGCTGCCAGAGCGGGCGCGCTCACCTTCCTGACCAGCGGCACGACAATCGGCAGTGACCGGCGCGGCCGCCACGTGGTGGCGCGGCCGGAAATCTATCGCGCGTCGGCGATCGCGCATCTTCGCACGATGATGTTTCCTGACGGCGCACGGATGCGAATGCTCGCGATGCATCCGACCGCGGATCGGATGCCCGAATCGTCGCTGTCCACGATGATAAGCTGGTGCATCGAGGAGTTCGGCGATGGTTCCGCGCTATGCGTGGCCGATCGTGCCGGCGTCGATAGCATCGCTGCGATAGAATTTCTCAGCCGATGCGATAACGACGGAGCGCCCGTGTGCCTACTGGGAACTTCGGCGGCATTCGCGGCGCTCTTCGACAGGTTGAGCGTGCAGAGAATCAAATTTCGGCTCGCCGCGGGATCGCGGATGATGGATACTGGCGGTGCGAAGGGCCAGGCCGTGCCGCTGGCTCCGCATGAAATCATCGCGCTTGCGCAGGAGCGTCTTGGACTCGAGCCCAGTCACGTCATCAACGAATACGGAATGACGGAGCTATGCTCGCAGCTCTACGATGCGACCGCGCTGAATTCAGGGCTCACAGCTCCCGCCGGCGATCGGATCAAGATTGCGCCTCCGTGGATGCGTCCGGCGGCGCTCGATCCCGTTACGCTGCGCCGCGTGCCTGACGGGACTCCCGGGCTGCTCGGGTTCATCGACCTGGCGAATGTCTGCTCGGTTTCGGCAATTGTGACGGAAGATCTCGGAGTCGTGCGCGGATGCGAGGTCCGCGTGCTCGGGCGCGCGGTCGCGGGCGGCGCGCGGGGATGCGCTCTGTCGATCGCCGAGTTCGAGGCGGCTGCCCGCCATGCGGCGGCCTCATGAGCTGCTTTTGCTATCTGCCTTCGGTTCCTGAAATCGAGGAGCAAGCGAGCCGGGTGCAGGCCGCGATCTCGCAGCCGATTGCGCCGGCGAAAATTGCCGATTCGCTTGCGGCGGTATTGGAGCGATGGCGCGATCGGGCATTCGCGCGGCGGCGCGAGACGGTTGCGCAAAACTCCCGGCGGCTCGGCTTCAGCATCGCGCTGCTCGATGAATCGCTCGATGCGCTCCTGGCGCCGTTTACTCGCGAGGCGCTCAACGATCTGGCGAATCGAATCGTAACCAGGCGCGAACTGCTGGGCTTCGTGATGGCCGGCAACGCCGCGGGCGCCGGCCTCCACGAAATCGCGATTGCGCTCTTGGCCGGAGCTGGGCTGATCATCAAAACCGCGTCGCGTGAGCCCTTCTTCTTTGATGAATTCGCACGCACGCTGGCGGAGGAAAATCCCGCGATCGGCGGCCGGGTCTCGGTTCTCAACTGGAGCCGCGACAATGATGACCTGGTGGCGGCGCTGCGCGCGGACGCCGATCTGATCGTCGCGTACGGCGACGATGCGACGATTTCGCGGCTAGGCGGAAGCACCGCGATAATCGGCTTTGGCAGCAAGCTGAGCGGCGCGGTCGTGATGCGAAGTGCGCTGCTCGAACCGGACGCGAGCGAAATCGCCGCCAGGCTCGCGCGCGACGTGACGCTCTTCGAGCAACTCGGCTGTCTTTCGCCTCATCATGTCTTTGTCGAATCGGAGCGCGAATCTGATGTGAGAAAGTTTGCGGCAACTCTCGCGGACGCGATGCGCGCGCTGGCGGAGCAAATGCCACCGCCTTCCGATCTTGAACTGGAAGATGCTGCCGTCTTGCGCCGCGTCCGCGAAATCGCGCGGTGGCGCGCGATCGCGGGCGATCCGGTCGAAGTTATCGAGGGGCCCGGTCTTTCGTGGGTGGTAATTGTCGATCGCGATGCGAGCTTCAGCGCGTCGCCCGGCCTCCGCTGCGTCAATGTGAGCATGTTCCGGGACTGCGGCGATCTGCGCGCGCGGCTCGTTCCCGCTGCCGGCCGGCTGGAGGCATTCGCAATCGCGGGCGACGGCGAGGAGGCGATTCGCGCCGTTCCAGGCAACGTTGGCGTGTCATACATCGCCGCGCCCGGCGCGATGCAATCTCCGCCGCTCACCTGGCGCCATGGCGGCGGAGCATTTCTCGATCGGATGACTGCGCGGCGATGAGCGAACTGGGCAAGCTCTTCTTACGCCACTTGGCGCAGACCTCCGATGCGCCAATCGGCCTTGAAGTCGTTCGCGCTGAAGGGTCGTGGCTTTACACGGCTGATGGCCGCCGCTACCTCGATTTGATCGCGGGAATCGGCGTCAGCGCGCTCGGCCATGGCAATGCTGCCGTACTGGCGGCGATCGAGCATCAGGCGCGCCGCCATCTGCATGTGATGGTCTACGGCGAGTACGTGATCGATTCGCAAGTACGGCTGGCCGCCCGGCTAGCGGAGGTCCTGCCCGACCCGATCAAGCGCGTGTACTTCACCAACAGCGGCGCCGAAGCGATCGAGGGCGCGATTAAGGCATCGCGCAAGTTCAAGGGGCGGCGCGGGCTGGCGGCATTTGAGGGCGCGTATCACGGCGATACCGCGGGGGCGCTGTCGCTTGCCGGAAACCCTGCCTTCCGCGCGCCGTTCGAGCCGCTGCTGGAGCCCGTTCGCCATTTGCCTTTCGATGACGCCGCGGCGCTCGATGCGATCGATTCTTCGCTCGCCGCCGTCGTGATCGAACCGGTGCAAGCCGAGGCTGGTGTGCGCATACCAGGCGTGGCATTCATGCGCGAACTGCGCGCGCGATGCGATCGGGCGGGCGCGCTTCTGGTCTTCGATGAAGTCCTGACCGGATTTGGCCGGACCGGCCGATTGTTCGCGCTCGAACATTTTGGCGTGGTGCCGGACATCATCGTGATGGCCAAGGCGCTGGGCGGCGGGCTGCCGCTGGGAGCTTTTGCCGCGCGCGACGATCTCATCGGTACGCTCGCGCACGACCCTCCGCTCGGCCACATCACCACCTTTGGGGGCCATCCGCTCTCGTGCGCGGCGGGTCTGGCCGCGCTCAACGTGATCATCGGGGAAAAGCTGCCCGAGCGCGCGGCGGAGATGGGCGAATATTTGCGGCGACGGGTCGAAACGCTCGATGCGCCCGAGATCGCGGCGGTACGCGGATTGGGATTGCTTGCCGGAATGGATTTCCGGTCGGCCGATTTCGCGCATCGTTTTGTCGCCGCGACGATAGAGCGCGGCGTGGTGATCAACTGGACGCTGAACGCGGAAACCGTGGTGAGGCTTGCGCCGCCGCTTTCGATTACTCGCGAGGAGATCGATTTCGGAATCGAAGCGATGCGCGAGGCGCTGCAAATTGCACGCGGAGTGTGAAATTTTCACACTATGGACGAACGCGCGCGTCGTCTATCATCGTGGGTTGCCTACGCCGGAAAGTACGGCGTGACATGGAGATCGCGTGACAGCCTCGCCTGACAAACCCGAGTCTCAACCCGCGCCGCCAACGGCGAGTTGGCTCCGTCGCGCGATGGAGGGGTTCGGCGGTGACGACGAGCCGCTCGGAACGCTGAAGCTCGCCGCCGCGATCGGCGTCTTTTTTCTGCTGCTGTATTTTTTCGTCGACCTGGTCCGCGGCCGCAGCCAGGCGCTGGGGATCGGATTCCATCTACTCGTGCTTGCGGGTGCGGGCTCGTTTCTCGCTCTGACCTGGACGCCGGGGTTCCATCGCTTCTGGAAGCTTTGGACGTACGCGATCTGCGCGTTCATCATGGCGACGTTCATTCCGATCAGCGCCGTCACCGGCGATCCGGAATCGCGCCTGTTGGCTGTCCTGCTGTGCCCCCTGGCGACCGCGTCGTTCGTGAGCTGGGGCCCGCGCTGGCAGTTTGCGCTGAGCTGTACGTCGCTGATCGCATACGGTATCGCGGAAACGTTCGTTCCGATATCGACCCAGTTCGACGTTTACCGATGGATGGGATTATTTGCAGGACTCGCGCTCGGCGAATGCACCGCGTTCTTCATCGAGCGCTACCGCAAGAGGATCCGCGCGCAGCTTCAGGCCCTGGAAGAAGCGGCGCGTTTCCGCGAGCGGGAGATCGCCACGATGGCCCACGACATCCGCAACCCGCTCTCGGCGCTGGCGGGCTATGCGGATTTGCTGGAGCAGACCACGCTCAATTCCGCGGATCGCGACCAGATGGTGGCGCGCATCGGATCGACGGCGTGGACCACGAACCTGGTCGTCAGCAACCTGCTCGACCTCTATCGCATGGAGGAGCGCGGCCAGTTTCAGCCGAGCCGCGCGGACACCGATCCCAATCCGATCATCGCGGAGGCCGCGGAAGATTGTGCCGTACAAGCGCGCCGCGCGGGAATCGGATGGCGGTGCGACCTTGGGCAGTTGCCGCACGTCCGCGTCGATCCGCATCACCTCGACCGAATCGTGCGCAATCTGGCCGCCGTGCCGATAGCCTGCGCGAATGGCGGAGAAGTTCTGCTGCGCGCATCTGTATGCGGCGACGGAATCGCAATCGAAGTGAATGCGCCAGCCGGAAAGATCAGCTCCGCCGAACTCGACAAGATGATCGCGCGGCCGCGACATGAAGGGGTGTCGTCGGGCGCCGGCGGAATCGGCCTGTACCTGGTGCGCTCGATGATCCAGGCGGCGGGCGGAAATTTCGCCGCACGCGCCGCACAGCCCGCCGGAATCTTCCTGCGCGCGGAGATTCCTTTCGCGAAGACTCATTCTGACTTGCGTTAGTCGAGTGGGTTCACCTCGCAATGACACAAGCTCCAAGTGCCTTGGTGATGGATTGTTTGATCGCGCTTGCCCGCCGATCTTCGATCGATTAGCGTCCCTCTCATCGATGTATCCAATCGTCGCTGTCCTCCAGGCGCTCCAGGACCGGCCCTGACAATTTGTCTTCGATTGCGCGGAAATCTCGAATGCGTTCCCGGCCGGATGCAGCTTCGCCCGGAGAGTTCGAACTCATAGCGCGGCTGTGCGCAAAGCTTCCGCGAAGCCGCCGGACTATCCTCGGCCCGGGCGACGATTGCGCAATTATTGCTCGCGGCAACGCGCCCATCCTTGCGACAGTCGATTCGATGGTCGAAAATGTGCACTTCAACCTGGCGTGGTTGACGCCCGAGCAGCTTGGCGCGCGCTCATTGACGGTGAACCTGAGCGACGTCGCCGCGATGGGCGGCGTGGCGACGTCGTGTGTCGTGAACCTGGCGGTTCGGCCGGGGCTTACGGCGCGCTTTTTCGATCGGCTTTATGCGGGGCTGCGCCGCGCCGCGCGTGCCGCCGCCGTCGATGTGGTCGGCGGCAATGTCACTCGCGCCCGTGAGCTGGCGATTACGATAGCGCTCCTCGGCGATGCGCCTCAGCATCCGCTCCGGCGCGACGCCGCGCGTGCGGGAGACGAAATTTTCGTGACGGGCACGGTGGGCGATGCCGCGTTGGGCTGGCGCACTCTGGCGCGCAAGCTTGCCGCGAGCGGAGCCTCGCGCCGCCATTTGATTTCCCGTTACCTCGCGCCGTCCGCGAGACTGTTCGCGGGCCAGCATCTGGCGAAAATTCGCCCGGCGCCCGCCGCGATCGACGTGAGTGATGGGCTCCTGCAAGATCTGGGTCACGTGCTGGAGCGCAGCGGTGTCGGCGCCGAGATCGACGCCGCGTCGGTACCGGTCTCCAAGGCATATGAGCAAGTGATGGGTTCCGATCTTTCACTCGCGCTCGGCGGCGGCGAAGATTACGAATTGATTTTCTGCCTCCGCCCAGGCCGGTCGGAAAAAGAACTTGCGCGCTTGCTCAAGGTTCCCGTCCGGCGCATCGGGCGTATCGTGGGCCGTCGCGGCCTGCATCTTGCGGGAGGCATGAAGCCGCCGTTTGCGGGATGGGATCAGTTGCGAGGATAGCGATTTTTCCGTGCTGATATTGCTGCCAATTCTGGTCGTTGCGCTCGTGGTCCTGAGCGCGTGCCTCGCTGCCTCCGAGACGGCGATTTTCACGATGGCGCGCATGGAGCATTTGCGCGATCGGGTCGGTCCCAAGGTGCAGAACGCCGTCGATCGCCTGATGCGCCGGCCGCTCGAGTCATTGATCGTCGTCATCGGCGTGAACGAAGCGAGCAACGTGTTCGCCGAATGTCTCGCCACCGCGTTCTTTCTTTTCTGGCTCGGCAATGAAGTTGGCGCATACGTAGCCGCGCCTGTGATGTTCGTGGTCGTGCTGATCTTCTGCGACATCACGCCCAAGACCTTCGCGCTGGGCCATCCGGCGGGTGTCGCGCGGTTGACTGCGCGTCCTCTCGCGTTAGTCGCCGATCTCGTTCATCCGGTGGCGCAGTATTTTGCGCCCAACGATCCGGGGCTGCGGCCGGAGCCGTTTTCGGAGACGGAGTTCAAGGAGCTTTTGAAGCTGAGCGAGAAGCAGGGCGAGGTCGAGCCCGAGGAGCGCGCGCTGATCCATCGCGTGTTCGATTTCGGGGCGCGCCGCGCGTCGGAGGTAATGACGCCGCGCGAGCGGATTTTCGCGCTCGATATCGCGACGCCGCCGGAGCAGATCATGGCCGAGGTCGCGCACGGCCACTTCTCGCGTATCCCGATGTATCGCGGTGCGCCGGAGAATATCGTCGGCGTGCTGCACGCCAAGGATCTCGTGACGCACCGGCTCGAAGCGGTGGCGCCGCGCATCGAACGCCTCCTGCGCCCCGCGTATTTCATTCCTCCCAAAAAACCGCTCGGCGCTTTGTTCGACGAGATGCGGCGGGGCAGGTTCCAGATGGCGCTGGTGGTCGATGAGTACGGCCATCTGCTGGGGCTGGTGACGCTGGAAGATCTGCTCGAAGAGATGTTTGGCGAGTTGCGCGACGAATTCGACGTCGAAGGGCCGGAGCTGGAGCGCATCTCCGACCAGGAGTGGATGGCTTCGGGCGCGATCGACGTGCGCCAGCTCGCTACGACTCTCGGTCCCGATTTCGAACTCGATGCGCCTGCCGGACGCCGCACGCTCTCCAGCGTGGTGCTCCGCAGACTTGGCCGCGTTCCGCCGGCGGGCGAGAAGCTGACGTTCGGAAAATATGAAGCTATCGTCGAGCGGGTGCGCGGCGCGACCGTCGAACGGGTGAGACTCAAGCGATGAATCTCATCGGACTCATCCTCGCGATCGCGGCGTGTATCGCGCTGCAGGCTTTTTTCGCTGCCAGCGAAATCGCGCTGGTTTCTGCCGATCAACTCAAGGTCCGCGCCGAAGGCGAGGGCGGCGGCAGCCGCGCGCGGATGCTCGGATGGCTGCTGGAACGGCGCGATCGCCTGCTGGCGCTGACGCTGACCACCAACAATCTTGCGACGATCGTGGCGGCCGTCACGCTCACGGCGTTTCTGCACCATCTGAAACCGCAGCTCGCGTTCTGGGCCCCGTTCATCCTGGCGCCGCTGACTCTCGTGCTCGGCGAGTCGATTCCCAAGCTGCTGACGCTGCGTAATCCTCTCCGCTTCGCGCGAATCGCCGCGCGCCCGCTGCGGATTCTCGCCACGGTCCTCGCGCCGCTGTTGTTCGTCGAAACGCTGCTCAGCCGCGCACTCCGGCTGATCGCGGGGGTGCCGTCGGAAGCCGAGAGCGTGTTCATGGAGCGCGAAGATTTGGTGCGATTGCTCCATCGCCGTCCCGCCGAAGGCGCGGACGGCGCCAATCAGGATGCGATTCTGCCGTCCGAGCAGCAGATTATAAGCCGCATCTTTCGCTTCTCGCGTGCCGATGCGCGAAAGGCGATGGTGCCGCTCGTGCGCGTCGATGCGGTCCCGCTGGAAACCACTCTCGAAGCGGTCATAGAAATGGTGCGGCGCGTCGGCTACAGCCGCCTGCCCGTGTTTCACGGCCGTATCACCGATATTGTCGGCGTGGTGCACGTCTTCGATCTCTTGCAGGCGCCAGACCTGGGGCGTCCGGTCAGCGAAGTGATGCGCCCGGTCAGCTACTTTCCGGAGTCGATGCCGCTCGATGAAGTCCTGGTCGCGCTTCAGCGTACGGGCGAGAACCTTGCCGTTATCGTCGACGAGTACGGCGGCGCGGCGGGAATAATAACGGTGGAAGATTTGCTCGAAGAAGTAGTGGGTGAAATAGAAGACGAGCACGACAAGGAAGAGGACGTCGCGCGTTTGATCAATCCGCGATCGCTTTCGGTGATGGGTCGTGCGCCGATCGCCGAGTTGAACGAACGCTTCGGACTCGGGCTCCCCGAGGGGGATGAGTATGCTACGATCGGCGGGTTCGTGCTCGAACGTCTCGGTCATATTCCGCAGCCCGGCGAGCAGCTCAAAGCGGGCGGGCTCACCATCACCGTCACGCGCAGCGACGTGCGTGCGGTGCGCGAACTGTTGCTGCATCTGGAGCGCCCGCTGCGCGCCGAAGTTTTGAAGCGGCGGCGATGACGGAAGATCAGATTCGCGCGATCCTCGATCGGGTGGCGGCGGGCAAAACGACGGCCGCCGCCGCGATGCGATCGCTGCGCGAGCTGCCGTTCGAGGACCTGGGCTTTGCCAAAGTCGATCATCATCGCGCGTTGCGCCGTGGAGTACCCGAGGTAGTGTTTGGCGAAGGCAAGAGCGCCGCGCAGATAGTCGCTATAGGCAAGCGCGTGATCGGAACGGGAACCAATCTCATCGTGACTCGCCTCGCCGCGGATAAAGCACGCGCGATTAAAACGAAGCTCCGCAGGATGGTCTATCATCCCGAAGCCAGAATCGGCGCGGTGATTCAGCAGCCGGTCAAGGCGCACGGTCATGGCGAAGTGATGGTCGTGAGCGCGGGCACGTCCGACATGCCGGTCGCGGAAGAAGCGGCAATCTGCGCCGAGCTGTTCGGTAATCGCGTCCGGCGCCTTTATGACGTGGGCGTCGCGGGAATCCATCGCCTGACCGCCAACCTCGATGGCGTGCGGCGCGCGAGCGTACTGATAGTCGTCGCCGGAATGGAGGGCGCGCTGCCATCCGTCATTGCGGGCCTGGTCGACAAGCCGGT
This sequence comes from Binataceae bacterium (SeqCode), assembly GCA_052146355.1. Taxonomy (GTDB): domain Bacteria; phylum Desulfobacterota; class Binatia; order Binatales; family Binataceae; genus JAFAHS01. Next base: position 49,198 of record JBKQNE010000039.1, read on the forward strand.
CGTCGCGGTTCCCACCAGCGTGGGATACGGCGCCGCCTTCGGCGGAATAGCCGCGCTGCTGGGGATGCTGAACACGTGCGCGAGCGGCGTCACCGTCGTCAATATCGACAACGGGTTCGGCGCGGCGCTGGCTGCGACGTTGATCAACCGAGTCGGAATCGACCGCGACGGGGGCGCATGATGGCGCCGCGCAATCCCATCACGCAGGGACGCGCGCGGCGCGCGATCAAGATGGGCGGACTCGCCTCGCAGGTCGGCAGCAGCTACCTGTGGACCTCCATCCGCCGGCCGTTTCTTTCGCGCAGCGCGCAGGACCGCGAGCTGCTCGAAACGCACATCCGCAACGCCGAGCGAATTCTCGAAAGCTCCAAGAACCTGCGCGGCGCTTTCATGAAGCTGATCCAGATGCTCTCGATGCGCCAGGACCTGCTGCCCGGCGAGGCGCTCGACGTGCTCAAGGCGACGCAATCGAACGTGCCGCCGATGAGCTATGCGATGATCTCGGAGCAGATTCGCCGCGAGCTGGGCTGCCGCCCCGAGCAGTTGTTCCGCAGCTTCGATCAGACCGCCTTCGCGGCCGCATCGCTCGGCCAGGTGCATCGCGCGCGCCTCAAGGACGGACGCGATGTGGCAATCAAGGTGCAGTATCCCGACGTCGAGACGACGGTCGAGGAAGATCTGAAGAATATAAAGCTGCTACTCCGCACGCTGCAGGCGATCGGCCGCGACGTGATGCGCCAGAAGGTTGACACCGGCTCGATCTACGCGGAGCTGCAGGAGCGCCTGCGCGAGGAACTGGACTACGTGAACGAAGCACGCAACATGACCGAGTTCGGGCGGCTGCTGGCCGATGACCCCGAAGTCGAAGTGCCGGCCGTCGTCAAGGAACTGAGCTCGCGGCGCGTGCTGACGATGACGTTTATCGACGGCTATCCGCTGGCGGACGTGATGAGCCCGGAGGTCGATCTGGAGCTGCGGTCGTGGGTCGCGCACAAGAGCCATCTGCTGGTGTGGCGGCAGATCCTGGAGTTCGGCGTGCTGCACACCGATTTCCATCCGGGCAACTATCTCGTCAGTTATCATCCGCGCCTGGGAATTCTGGACTTCGGATCGATTCGCCGCTTTCCCGAGACCGTGCGCAAGGCGTATCTGCAGGTCGCGCGCGGAATTGTCGACGACGATGACAAAGCGATCGGCGCCGGGATGCAGAAACTCGGATGGCTCGATCGCGGGCAGAACCCGGCGCCGATGGTCGCGATAATCCGTATTCTGTTTGCGCCGATGATGGTCGATCGGGACTACGACCCCGCCGACTACGATACGGTGGGCAACGCGACCAAGGTCGGCGAGATCGCGTTTCAGAACAAGCTCTACAAATCGCCGGCGCACAGCATGTTCCTGCTGCGCGCCCTGATCGGCCTTGAAGGCATCATCCGAAGGCTGGGCGTCAAAGCGAACTACCGCCGCGTATTCCAGGAGTGCATCGAACGCGCCGAACACCGCTAACGGGGCAGAATAGCGGCGCGCAAAAATCCGCAGATTACCCAGATTGCAGACAGATTCAGACCGGCTCAACCACAAAGGCACCAAGACACGAAGGTTCCGAAAATCCAATCTATGTAATCGGCGTAATCTGCGGATTCCTGAATGATGCAAAAGACCTCCATCGCGATGGATGACTCCAGTCCAACGATGCTCGCGCGCCTGGAGGCGCATCGTGACCATCATTTCCGCCGCAAGCCTTCGCGCCGGGTGATCGGCGCGAAGAGCGCGCTCGCATTTATCAACGAGGTGGGATTCTGCACCGGATTCACCGCGGGCCTGGGAGTGCCGTGCCTGCGCGAAGCGATCGTCGGCGCGCGCGAGCCGCAACTGCCGGAGCATATTCAGCACGACCACGCGATCGGCATGACGTGGCGGCTCAAGGACGACTTCGCCGCGCAGCGCATTGCCTACTACGGCAAGGCGATCGCGGGCCGCCCGAGTTTTATCGCGCGCGACCTGCTGGGCGCGTTCCTGCGAATACGCGTGGCGCCAGGCGGCTATCGCAAGCTGTACGCGAACGGGATGCTCTCCCATTGCGCGAAGCTCGTGATGGATGCGCTGGTGAAACGCGGCGCCGCGGAGACGCGCGCGCTCAAGTTGACTTCTGGTTACTCGCAGGCAAAAAATCGCGCCACCTTCGACCGCGCGATGAAGGAGCTGCAGGAAAAATTCCTCGCATTGAAGGTGGAGGAGCACTACGATCCATTCACTTACGTGTGGGACACGATTGACCATCGATGGCCCGACGCGATGCGCGAAGCCCGCGCGCTGACCCCGCGCGAAGCCGCCTACCAGATAATCCGCCGCTACTTTGAGGTTGCGGCCTACGCCAACGAACGAACGATAGCCCGCCTGCTGGCGATCTCCCCGGAGCTGGTGGAGTCGGCCACGCGCCGCCTGGAACGCGAGGGCACCATCAAGCGCGAAGTCAGAGTGGAAGGCCACCCCGGCCAGGTAAGTATCCTCATCGAGCACCCAGACTAGGAGAATCCGCCGACTGCGCCCTCACCCTGAAAGGGAGAGGCTCGGTGAGGGTCCGCAGATCCGAGAAAATCAAAGACTCCTTTTCTGTCTGCGTCTTCGTGTCATCCCGAAATTTAGTGTTGAGGGATCCCGGATCCGCTGCTTGAATTTCCTGAAGTCGGCGTAATCTGCGGATTCCGATCTCCCGTGAAGGTTGAATATTGAATTTGATATGCATTGGAGATATCATAACTGAATATCATGGAAGCTATCTCCCTTAAACTACCCGCGGATGTTCTCAAGACCAGCGACCGATGCGCGCGGGCGATGGGTATCCCGCGCGCCGAATATATCCGCCGCGCGATCGAAAAGATGAACCGGGAGGCCGAGGCGAGCGCCCGCGCGGAGCGGATTGCCGCCGCATCGCGCAAGGTCCGCAAGGAAAGCACGCGGGTGAACGCCGAGTTCGCGGCGATCGAGCGCGACCTCGATGACTAAACGGGGAGAGGTGTGGCTCGCCAGGCTGAACCCGCGGCGTGGGGCAGAGCCGGGGAAAACGCGCCCGGTCCTGATCGTGCAGGCGCAGGCATTGATGGAGGCGGGCCATCCCAGCACCGTCGTCATTCCGCTGACCACGAACCTGGTAGAGGAAGCGGAGCCACTGCGGGTCCGGGTCCCGCCGGCAGACCGCCTGCGCCAGGCATCGGACCTGCTGATCGACCAAATCCGCTCCATCGACAATGGCCGCCTGATCCATGGGCCGCTGACCACGCTCGATGATTCGCTGATGGCCCGGGTCGCCGCCGCCATCGGTGAGGTCCTCGACCTGACAAAGTGACTAATCCGCCTGCCGTATTTTTAGGCAAACCCAAAATTCCTGAGGAATTTCGCGGATAATTTGGGTTTGTTTTGCAAAAAAATAATTGGTTTCGCCGATGCCATCGGCTCTGATCAGCCTTGTTCATTCGGAGAAGCGCCGCCAACGAGTACTCCATGCGCGAAAAGCCTACGCGTTTCCGAGTTACAGGGGGCGGCAGCCCAAGCGAAGAAGAAGTCAGGCAATCTCTCCGCAGATTTCGCCGAATGCAGGCAGATTCGGGCGGACTTAACGACCAAGTCACCACGACACCATGTTCGCAGAGAATCGACTCAGATGCTCAGGCAACCTCGCCTTTCCTGGCGAGGTCCAGGAAGCTGTACATCGCGGGGCCGCGAAGAAGGCCCAGCGTATTCGCGACTTCATCCAATATCTCCGGCGAGAATGCGTAGCTGCGGATCCGTGAGATGCGATCATCGATAGCTTCCAGCCGCATCACTGACAGCAGCACGTCTTTGCCTTCATGTTTCGCGAGGACCAGCACGATGGATTCGCCGTTATAGTCAATCGGCTCCCATCGCGTGCCCGGCCGCATCGACTGGAAATTGTGCGCGAACCATCCCGTCTCCTTACGCTCGAACCATTTGCGGCCGACCTCCATCTCGACACCCACCATCTCGATGCCCCCGTCATCGAGCATCAGCGCCACCAGACCCGGCATGTCCCTTTCGTTGTAAAGCTGCGCAAAACGATCCAAGAGCGCCTTGCCCGGATTCATCCGGCGCGCGGGCCGCGTCAACTGCGCGTCACTTGATTGCGCATTCTGGAGACGCGAACGTCCCCGATGAAGGGCGGCTTTGATCGCTCCGATCGATGATCCTAGAATCCGCGCAGATTCTTCGAGGCTCATATCGAACAGATCCTTTAAAACCACCGCGGCGCGTTCTTGTGGAGCAAGGTTTTGCATGAGCACCGCGCCCGCATCGCGAACTGCGGCACCATCTTCAGGCGCTGAGCTCGTGTGCCGCGGGGAGACCGCGGCGATCTGATCCAGGGCCGATACCTCGACTGCCTTGCGCCGTTGCCAATCGATCCACGCATTCGATGCGATACGGAGCAGGTAGGCCCGTGGGTCTGTGATTTCGGCTTGCCCCAGACCGAGGATACTGAAACCGCGCATCAAGGTTTCCTGCACGAGATCGTCCGCATCCCAGGGGTTGCCGGTGAGCCTGCGGCAAGCGAAATAACGCCGGCCGGAGCGGGCTCAAATCGCTCAGGTACTGATGCCATGCGCTGCTGGCGTTCTTGTAGACTTCGCCGGATAGCTTTGCGTCGGCCATTTCAAATCTCCTCGTCTACTTCAAAAGACGATTGGCGCAATGAAGAAGATACGCGAACAGGTCAGCGAATGGCCGGTGACCGATTCCACGCGCGTGCCGATCCGGTCAGCTCGGATCGGATCGGCCTTTGTTCATTCGGAAGAGCGCCGACAACGTGTACGCCATGCGCGAAAAGCGTACGCGTTCCCGAATTACATATCAAATTCTGAAAAAGTTCAGCGCGTGCTCAGGGCAGATTTCGTGAGCAATCTTGAGGGTTTTTTGGAGACTCAATCTCTTCACAGCCTGTGGATTGTCTTTTCTCTCTTTGCGCTTTTCGCGTCATTCCGAAATCGGCGGCGAAGCCCGCCTGAGCGCGCGGTCCTGGGCGCAGAGAAGGATCCCACGATTTTTAGTGTTGAGAAATCCCGGACCTTTTTCTCTGAGTCCGGACGCAGTTTCGCTACAGGAGACACACTTTAGCCCGCGTTGTCTGGATGGTGTAAAAGGCGCGCTTGCTCTAAAAGAGACAGCATCCCGCGAGAAGCGTAGTTAGGAACGCAGACGATGAGAATCATCGACGAGTGCGAAGTCTGCGGAGGCAATCATCCCACCCACGCCGGCGATACGAGGGAGAGTGCCACCGTGCGAGCGCATCCCGAAGCGCGATGGTGCGTTATATGCCAATCGTACGTTCCCACGATGCCGGACAAACGCGGATGCTTCTATTGCTGGAACTGGACGATGAGCGCGCTCGAGAAGTTTCAGGCGGAATCATGGGGTAAATCCTAGCCGTCGAATAGTGTGCGTGAACGGCCAATGTCGCATCATCAGTGGCTCGTTGCGCCACGGCATGTAGCAATGAAAGCGGCCTCAAGCATGGTTCTCAATCAAGCCGCGTGAATCGCAACCTCCTTTAGAAAATCTGAGTAATTGTCAAATGTTGTGGATCGGCCGGTCATGATCAGGCGGCTTCCCTAGGTTGACTGTCAGGTGAGTGAGTAAAGGTTTTCAGTCGATCCTCGCCGACTCCATCGACGAACTTCAGGCC
>JBKQNE010000040.1:0-10075 GCA_052146355.1 Binataceae bacterium (SeqCode)
AGCAGATCGATGCGCTCGCCCTGAAGCCCGAGGAAGTCCGTGAAAACTTCGTCGTCAGTGGCTACGTCTTTTTCCCCAAGGGCAGCTACAACCAGGTTGAGATGCTGTTAGTCAATCGCGAAAGCGGCGTGACCCAGACCGTACGCGAACCTTGGCATTGACCCGCAGATTGCAGCTGCGCCCGCGTTGGTAGCGCTCCCGGAAATCATCCACGCCTTGCCTATCGATTTGTTCCAGCGTTAACTAAGAAGAACGGCATCGACCTATGCTCAATAAGAGGAGCGCCCTAATTATCGCGCACCCCGGACATGAGTTGCGCGTTCATCATTGGATGGAAACCCGGCAACCGTTGGTCCTCGTCCTCACTGACGGCTCCGGCAGGTCGAAGCAGTCACGAATGAAATCCACGGCAAGGGTCGTCGAGAAGGCAGGGGCGGTTCTCGGTTCGGTTCGGGGACGCTTCGCGGATTCCTCGATCTATAGGATGCTGCTGAATCGCCGATACGAGCCTTTGGTCGATATGGCCGCAGAAATCGCCAGCATCCTCCTGGAACATGATATCGATACCGTCGTGTGTGATGCGAATGAGGGTTACAACCCCAGCCACGACATCTGCGGTTACCTCGTCCAGTTTGCAGTGCGGCGAGCAAGCGCTTTGCGCCGAACCATCTCCTGGTACGAGTTCTCCCTAATCGATAATCCCAGTGATTTGCCCGCTGACAAACGTGACCAATTGATTCGGCTGACACTTGACAAGGTCGCTTTCAAACGGAAGCTTGAGGCATCGCGAAATTACTTGGAACTAAAAGACGAATACGATAGCGCGGTTCAAAGGTTTGGGGTGGAGAGTTTTGCCATTGAGTGTCTCCAGCGCGCATCCTTTCGAATCCCGGACCGTGACGCTTTCCTCACTGCCGCGCCCTTGTATGAGGAATTCGGACGGTGTCGGGTTTCAGCGAATCTTTATTCCAACGTCATTCGATATCGCGATCATGTCCGTCCGCTGCAGAAGATGCTCTACGAGATGAGTGAAATGTGATCGTCCTAATTACCAATAACACCTTGGCGGCCCGCGCTGGCAGTGAACTATTCGTCCGAGATCTGGCGGTCAGTTTACAAGCGCGCGGTCATCGTCCCATCGCATGCAGCGCGCTGTTGGGTGAGGTCGCGGAGCAATTGCGAGCTACCACAATACCAGTCATAGAACGGCCTTCGGACCTTACCGTGCGTCCTGACATTATTCATGGCCATCACCATTTGGAGACGATGCTTGCCCTCTTGTCGATTCCTGGCGTCCCCGCTGTTTACTTCTGTCATGGATGGCTGCCGTGGGAGGAGAAGCCCCCGATCTTTCCGCGCATAATTCGCTATGTAGCAGTGGATAGGACTTGCTACGATAGGGTTGTAATCGAACAAGGAATACGCGAAGACCGGGTCAGCGTCATTTTGAACTCAGTAGACCTCCAACGCTTCCCGGCCAGACGACCTCTACCCATTAGACCAAAGAAAGCGCTGGTGTTCAGCAACACCGCGGACGAAAGAACTGTCCAGACGATAAAGATTGCGTGCGAACCATTGGAAATTGAGGTGGATGTCGTAGGAATGGCGACGGGTAATGCATCTTCAGAACCGGAGCGGCTGCTCGGGAACTATGACCTGGTGTTTGCCAGGGGTCGGGCTGCGCTGGAAGCGATGGCAGTAGGCACTGCGGTCGTCCTATGTGACTATATGCGTTGCGGTCCTATGGTTAGCAGTGAGAACTTCGACACATTGCGACCCCTAAATTTTGGGATTCGCAGCTTACAAAACCCTTTGACCGCCGCGCTCTTGAGCGAGCAAATAGCTTGCTACGACCGACACGATGCCGAACTAGTTCATCGTCGGATACGTAAGGAGGCCAGCCTCGAAGATATGACGACTTCGATTGTTAATTTGTATGATCAAGTGATCAGTGACTACCGAGAAATGCCTCGCCACGACATCGAAGAGGAGCTTCGTGCTGCGGGTCTTTATCTCGATTCGCTGATGCCAACGCTCAAATCTGTCTACTCCCTTCGTGATCAGGTGAATTCCCTGCAACGAAATGTTCGACCCCTATCGCAAGCCCCTCGATAGGGGTGCTCCGGGGGGTCTTCACTGGAATTTATAGGAACAATTTTGTGCCCGCTTGTAGCGATGTGGACCGCTACTGACTTTTACGGGCAGACGAGGTGCCCTCCAATGAGCAACCTTTGAAACCTAATCCGCGAATATGTCACGCAGACGCGCGAGTGTGGCTCGTAGGATTCTGCGCTCAATCGCTCCCAAGCGTCTGACGAGACGTTGCTTGTCCAGGGCGCGCATCTGATCGAGTAAAATCAGACCATTCTTTCCCCGAAGCTGACCGGGATGCGAAAAGGAGCCGGGCGGTTGCCGGTCGTCATCGGCGCGACTATCACGGTTCTTAAATAATCGTGGATCTCTGGCGGCGAGACGATGAGGCATGGGCGTACTGCAAGTTAACTGGGACCCCGTCAACCTTAACTACCTGTCAGGCCAAATCCCAACTTTTACACATGATCAAACGGACCAAAGCCTTTCGAGACAGGCCGAACGTGGCCTTGACTCAAGCCCATCACTTCACCCTAATGTCCTATACCACTCGATAGTGTGCCTAAGTCCTTCCACGAAATCAGTCGTTGCCCTGAATCCGAATTCCTGCTCAGCTCGCGATATGTCCAAGCAACGCCTCGGCTGTCCATCCGGCTTTGTCTTATCCCAGAGTATCTTGCCCTTGAACCCGGTCAACTCTGCGATCAAAACAGCTAGTTCTCTGATTGTGATCTCCGACCCGACGCCGAGGTTCACCGGCTCTTCCTTATCGTACTTTGCTGTCGCAAGTACGATCGCTCGAGCGCAATCCCTGACGTAGAGAAACTCGCGGCTTGCACTTCCCGTCCCCCAGACCTCCATGGTTTCCGCTCCATTTTCGGTCGCTTCGATGCACTTCCTGATCAGCGCCGGGATGACATGTGAGTTCGCCGGATCAAATGAATCTCCAGGTCCATAGAGGTTGACAGGAAGCAGATAGATGGCGTTGAAGCCGTATTGCTGCCGGTAAGATTGAGCCTGAACGAGCAGCATCTTCTTGGCGAGCCCGTATGAAGCGTTGGTCTCCTCCGGATAACCCATCCAGAGATCATCCTCTTTGAATGGCACTGGCGTATATTTGGGGTAAGCGCAGACAGTGCCTAAGGCGACGAACTTTTCGACGCCATGCAACCGAGCCTGTTCCATCAACTCAATACCCATCATTAGGTTCTCGTACAAGAAACTTCCCGGGTTTTCGCGATTAGCGCCGATCCCACCCACCTTCGCGGCAAGATGGATCACCACCTCAGGGAGCAAGTCTCGGTACATACTGGCTACGTCTCCGGGTTTTCTCAAATCGTATTCGCCGGATCGCGGTACGAATACGTTGCGGCTGCCCGCGCACTTGAGCTCTTCAACAACGTGGCGGCCCAGAAAACCCGTTCCTCCCGTGACCGCTATACGCTTGCCTAACACTGACATCGCATCTCTAGCTCCGCGGGGCACCATAGAGAGTTACCCCCAAGGACGAGAGCTAACCGTCATACATAGTGTCGCCTTTTCCCTGGGGCTTTTAACAGCTTTTCGTGATCGCACACCGATAGCCTTCCATGAAACACAACCCCCTCAACTACCCATCTGATTTAAGAAGTACTATTTCCACGAAACTGCCGAAATGTGGGGAGACTCTCAGCAGGAGCTTGTCGAATTTCGTGGCGCATTTCCAGGCACTTTCTGGCAAAAGAGACCAGGGCCTCAACCCGCCCGACAACCAATAGCACAGCGGCGTCGTGGGCTTGTATTGGAGCAGTAGGTGCTGGCCTTCGAGCCCGCGGCGGCGTGCGAATCGATTCTGCTCAAAAGCTACTGGATCATGGTCGTAATGGACGTCTTCACCCGCCGCATCATCGGCTTTGGCGTCGCGGTGGCGAATCCCGAAGGCCCTAAGAGCATCTGCCGGATGCTCAATCGGGCCATCGCAAAGCAGACACCACCAAAGACAGGTTTTGAGGAGGAGCCACAGCCATTCGTCGGGCCGCATTCCACGTCACAGGCGATCCAAAAATGTCAGACGTCCAGCTTGGTGGCCGATGATCGCCGCTACGTACTTGCTGACATTCGAGGAATAGGTGCCGATGAATCGGTCACAACGTGCCGCAGTGTAAGTGTCAATCAGAATCTCCGTTCCGTTCCGATACCCATCGACACCGGGCAAGAGGAAATTCGGGAGCACCTCCGAAGTTGTTCGAAGGCAGCTTTGGACGACGAGGCGTCCGCCTAGTACCTCCGCCCACTCCGCCCGGTAGCGTTCGGAATCGGAGAGAAGAAAGACTTTTCCCGACCACTCGCGTGCTATTTGTAATGCTAGGGCATTTTGCTCGTGAACCGTCTTGTTTTCCGCGACAGCTTTGTCGGAGCCGCGGGCATGGACCGCAAGGGTGGGATAACCATCGAGATTTTCGTTCCAGAATCGGTCTATTTGCTCCCGGATGGCAGGCCGAAGCGTGAGACGTTCCGCGACGATAAAGCGGCGTAGCTCGTCCCCATTTTTTCCGTGGAGGCGAGAGCCCGGCGGCGCGGCCTTGGCGATATCCTCCGGATCCTCCCAGAAAATGCTGACGAGTACGTCTTCATTCCGGTGTATTGCCCCTCGCGCGAGCCACGCAGGCGGCACGCTCTGTTTGTCCATACAAAGTTGATAGTAGTCGTAGGGCGGTCGAGCTTCCCCCGTCGGCTGAAAAGGGAGTTCGTCACCGATATTCGAAAGTGTCCAACACTCAGGCCAAATAGAACCTTCGAGGCCTTCCACCCCAAGTCCCGAGACCGGCTCGAAATAAAGCGTAAAAGTCTCATCGCGCCCGTTCCCATAGGGTCCTCCGACCCCCCATTGAACGACTGGGACGCGATTCAATATCTCGGCGCGCGCCAACTGGCCCACCACATGATCCACATCGGACCAGAAGCCAGCTCCCCATCGCTTGATGAGCAGGACCGGCGCGCGCCGACAGCGCACAGATCGTGGTTCAATTGCCTCGATTGTCGGCTCTGCTATAGCCTCGATCGTCGGCTCGATTGAAAGTGGAAAGGCGAACTTGTTGCAGCTATCCAGATTACCGTCATGTACCATTGAGATCCCGAGCATGAAAGTCCCGCTAAGCCTCTTGACATCATAATTTGTCTCATAGCCGGCCCGTAGCAAATTGGGCTGCTGCTTGAAGTGCTCCATGACGTCGGGACGTTGTACGCGCCGGGTTTTCAAATAGATCTTATTCTTCTGCTCATCGGTCAGAGTGACAAAAACAGCATCGGGCAGAACACCATGCTTCCCGGAAACCGCTAGCCAACCCGACACCGACAGGACATCCGTTATTTTTGTCGGCGAATGGGTAGGCGGAGCTGCATTGATTAAATCGATGAAACCGTCGTAGGCGTCTATCGAGGATTCATTCGCACTCCCGAGGGGTTTCTGCTCGATCTCGTCAAACGCAGCAGCCCAGTCCGAATCTGTCACCGGTCTCAACCCGTGTACATTCGACAGCCGGCGACCAACCTCACTATCCCAGGAAAGCACGACGACTCCGCGCCGCGCTCCCGTCTCATCTTCGGACGGTAGGTTCGGAAAAAAAATAGAGCACTCCTTTTGGAATTTATGGAGTAGAACCAAACCTAAGCGCCGCCCGCCGTACAAATCAAATCCATATCCAGGGTCGGTTGGAACCTCGAAGTCGTCGATCATGACGACCGCTTTCGGTAAACGGAGCCGTATCACCTCGAGTTCTTTCAGCAGCGGCATCGAAGACCCCCAGTGAGCGTCTAAATACACGAGGACATTTGAAGCGCCTAGATGCTCGCTGGCAAATTTCGTCAGAAATGTAACGGAATCTGCCAATTCGATGAACGCGTTTTTCAGATTGGCAAGCTTTGCCTTCGATTGATAAAATCGCCGTTCGTCTATCTCGCAGGTGTAGAGGTCGACATCGAATTGTTGTGCGATCCATTCGGCAGTCGTCGCGCGGTATGTGCCCGTTTCCACCACGATTTCGAATTTAAAATGTGCCGCAAGTTCGCAAAATAGCCTCCGCCGGCCGCTCTGCCCGTTGAGTGGTCCGCCCCAAGACAACTGCGGATCCTTGTCGCACAGGTCGAGCTCGCCAGACGCTCGATAAAGTAAGCCGGCAGTTGACAGGTCTCCACTCGATGCGAGATTGTTCCCGATCCTTTCGAGACGGTCGGCCAAGGTTGATTCGTCCACCTTCTTCAGGGTCAGCGGCCGCGCATCGCTTTTCCGAACTCTCGGATCTGTATCGTCTGGACGTGGAAAGTCGGCAGCAGAATGTCCTTCATGCAATGCGAGCGCGGCGACAGCGTTATTTTCTTCAAACGCGAATATTCGATCCTGGGCGTTTTTCAGCTCGCCAAAGACACCGTGGTCGGGCAAAACCGCGACAAGTGCCGAAAGCAAATTGTCATGGCGAGTCTGCGACGGGATTCGAATCAACTCAGCCATCCTTCGTATTCGGGGACAACACCAAAGGGAGAAAGAGCGGAGGGCGCCCTCGGAAATGTCAATCGATCTGGAGAAACACTGTATTTCGGCCGCGAAATCATCTAGCAATTGGCTGGAGTGATTTAGAAAGTACTTGATGAATTTTCTACCGTTGCAATTGAAATGCGCCTGTGTCCAAGTCGGCGTGTGGTCCAGGTGAAAAAGGAGAGGGGTCTCGGTGGTCATCAATTTACCGCCGACCAAAGCGTAGGCGAGAGGAAACCAGCAGTCCCACCATGGATGGCCGATCAACAAATCAATATCCAGGTCAATTCGCGATAAGGGGTTCGTGTTGAAAATGCAAGCGTCGACGAAGCCGGTCGGCCCCGAGGGCTGCACCTTGACGGGATTGATATTGGTACGCTCGAGCATCATCATGCCGTTGGCGGCATGCTGCATAACGGCTTCTAATATTGCAGTATCATCTGTCAAATAGGTGTCGGCATTTATTATGCCGGCAAACGGGCTTCCCGACTCTCGGATGGCGCGCAAAAAATCGCTAATTCCTGGGCGGCTGACAGGCACTTGCCGATATTCGACATCGTATCCCAGTGTTGTTAGCTCCTTGATTTCATCAGTGCCGTTGAGACTAATCACTCTGAAATTGGCTCTCTTCCAGGACTTTATGCATTGTGCAAGGTATGATGCTCCCGACTCGGTATTGGCAACTAGACGCGTCAATTTGGGTGGCAAAGACGTATAGAGCGTGGTCTGGTCAGTCATCACTTTCGTTGCGCCCCGAGCGGAATTCGATCTTCACATTCTGAACCTCGCCATAGCCGGTCTCCCTTAGCCTTTGCGGGAACGCCGCCACGAGATTTGCGCTTGGCTCAGGTGCGCTCGCCGCGAGCGGCCACGCTGCTGCGCCGCCGAGAACGGTGATGAAATTGCGCCGTCTTAAAAGTAATGATTGATCCACATGTGCCCCGCTGGTTCGAGGACCGCATCGCATCCTACTCAAAAATGCCAATCCCGGCCAATGGGTTTGCGAGCTAGGCTCACAGCACGCCAATGACCGAGATTCCTCGGCTGATCGATGACGACGACGTGCGGAACACTACTCAGAAGCAAACCGCCATGCTGGCTTTGCCACATTCAAACTGAGACCCGACCGGAAACGGCATCACATCACATTGCTAAATGTCGCAGACGGGCGTAGCGTCAACGTTTATGCAGAATTATCCGGGCCGAATGTCAGCTCGATTATGGTGCGTGGTTCTCAGTCAAGCATCGGGGATCATTCTTGGCTCGACGAACGGGTGGAACTGACCGAACATAAGTGAGATTTTGCCGTGTGCACCCCGATAGTCATCGCCAAGCGTTGGGATGGTCTGGGCGGCCGCTTGGCCGCCATGGTCAACGCATGGTCGACGGCGCGCGCGTTGGGCGTAGAATTCCGATTCACCTGGCCTCGCCACAGCGAGCCGAGACTCCGAAATCCATTGGAGCTATTCGTTAAAGAGTTTTTGGATGCCTTCGAGACAACAACACACGAGTGCGGCAACATCATCTCGGATTTCTACCCTGCTGCGGTTACCGCGCTCGAAGCGCGTCGTCAATTTCGGGCCGCCGCCGCGACGTCTCTCATCGAAATTGGGGAGTGCTTTAATATCCTCGCCTTTGCGGGGGAGGACGCTGGCGCCGCCGGCGCACGTTTTCGCGATTGCTTCGGAGCAATCGGCTGGAACTGTAAGGTCCGCAAGGTAGTCGATTTTTTCGCGCGTTGGCGCAACGACGAGGCGTGCTCTGCCATCCACATCCGGCACGGCGACATCGTGTTCGGCAGGTGGCGCCATGTCGTGAGTCATGAAAAGTACACTCCGACGCCATTCATCCCGTTTGCGATCGAGAGACTGTCGGAAATCGATCACAGGCCTGTGCTGGTTACGTCCGATAACGACGAATACGTGCAATGGCTAAAGCAGCGCTACGCCGCGATCTGCACACCTCGCGACATTTTTCCCGGCTATAAAGACCTCACTGAACTCCAGCGGGCACTCGCCGATATTTTAGCAATGTCTCGATGCGTAACCATTGTTGCTCCCGTGAGGAGCGCATTCAGCCACCTCGCTGCCAACCTGGGCTCCGTGCCAATCGTGCGTGCTGACCGCATGTTACCGAGAGGACAAGAATCGCAATTGCTGCTTCGTGGAATTGAACAAGGAATGCAGGAAATGGCGCGCTGGGACTTTATGCGCCCCCTGCTGGCCCGAGACATAAGCTGGTACTTGGACGTTTTCGGGGACTCGCTACCGCTTTCTGAACAACTCGCCTTGGCAAGGCACGCAGTCGAGCTCGACGCGAAATTCACGGGAGCGCAGTGCCGCCTTGCTCGCATCGCTGCTTTGGCAGGCCACCGGCGAGAGGCCCGAACGGCCTCGCGCCGAGCCCTACGGATCGCAAAAACCGTCGGCAAAACGGTTGATAAGCAAACCGATGCTCTTGTTGAGAGTTTCAGTACAAGCATTGCGGTCGGCTGTTTAGCGGTTGCCGGACAGCTGCGTATCGGCGAGCCCACAAGCTTCCTCTCGAGCGTGGTTACTGGCCTGCTTGGATCATATCGCCGCGCCCGTTACAGGATAATGACCAGAGCACTGACGCGAAAGGTTCAGCTTTGCGAGAGCCTCCGCCCTCATTGGCTAGACCATCAGGGTATCCTGCTAAATCTCCGCTACCAGATCGCGGCGCTCGAACTGTTCCTAGATGGCAGTAGTCTTTGGCGTCAGCCCGCTGCCGGGGACGGGCAGTTCGTTGCGGCTAGGGATCATGAATCAAGCCTTGTAAAATTTCGAGCATCTGGTTTCGAATATCACCAGGGAGATAAGCTTTTCGATCCGGTGCTCCGCGACCTTGAGAGAGTGACGATACACTTTGCTCGCGCCATTGGAGGGACGATAGCCGACATCGGATTCGGGCGTCGAAGCGAGGTGCTCGGCTCGATGGACGGAACTTTCGAGTCGATTTCCGGGCTAGGGTGGATACGGGGCTGGGTGTTTGACACCGGTGTAGATCGCAATGTGCTCGCTGTTGGTTTCGGCCGGGAAAAGGCTGTCTACGGAGGACCCATCTTTATTATTCGCGGCGACGTGGCAGCCGCCCTCAAAATCCCGGCAGCCGCGAACAGCGGGTTCGCCTTTCCCGTCCCACTTGCCTGGATTTCCATGGAACAAGATCCCAGCGTCTGCCAAAAGCTAGATTCTGCAATATTGGTGATGAAGTCCGCTGAGGACAGATTGTGATGTAATGGCGCCGACGCGCTGAATAGCGCGATGGAACGGTGCGTCCCTCAGCTGAATGCGCCTGTCTGTGGCGAATTGTTGATTTTTAAGCAAAATCAGTAATTGTCGGGTGGGACGATGGCGCGGACCGGGCTTCGAATGATGCCGACGTTTCCATCGTCCTCCCTAAGATTCCGTACGGCGGGTTTTCCCCAGTACGGCTCCAAGGCCGGCGTATCGG
>JBKQNE010000041.1:0-74590 GCA_052146355.1 Binataceae bacterium (SeqCode)
AACCGCATCTTCTCGTCCATGGAACAGACCTCTCGCCACGGCATCCGCTGCTTCCTCCTGCCATGACTTCTAATCTGTTACCCATGTTGCCGGTCTATTTTGTTACCGATCTTGCCGGTCCGTACCGCGCGCCACCTTCTCCCGGAACGAGGAGAAGGCCTTTTCCGTCCGGGTCTTTGTTTCTTTCGTTTGGCGTTCCGAAAATTGAAGGTTCTTAATCGGCGGGAGGGCAGCCCCACCCATGAACGGCTGATTGTGGTCGGTCGCATCATGCCGATCACGGCGTGGATCAGAGCTTTGCGGTGATTGGTTTGAAATAGACGATCTCGGGGTCACCTTCGTCGAGGTTCTCGATTGTTCCGCTGCGGATGAAGCCCAGGCGCTCGAAAAGCTTTTGGGCGGCTGTGTTCGACTGATTGGTCGAGGTAAAGAGCTTGTCCGTGGGCGCATCGAGTTCCATCGCGCGCATCAGCGTGGTCGCCAGACCGCGGCGGCGAAAGTCGGGATGCACCAGCAGCAGTTCGACGAAACCGTGGCCGAAGAAGTCGTGCGTGGCGATCACGTAGCCGCGCACCTGGCCATCCACCCGTGCGATCGCGCATCGCGCTTCGCCCAGCGCCCGGCCGATGATCGCGCGCCGTGACGGGCCCGCATAAACGGTTTCGTCAAGCACACAAATGTGCTCAAAATCCTGAGTCGTGGCCCGTTCTATGATCACCATCAAAGATTAACCCTGAGAGCGCACCGCCCATGAGCGATCAAAACATCTCCGCCGATCCCGTAATCGTCAAGCACGAGGCTCCACTCGGATGGATCGTGCTCAACCGACCGCAGGTGCGCAACGCGCTCAATCTTAAGACCTGGCAGCGAATCCCGGAAGCGGTGGCCGAACTCGACCACGACGACGGCGTGCACGCGGTCGTCATGACCGGCAGCACGCCCGAGGCGTTCATCTCGGGGGCCGATATCTCGGAATTCCCGGCGCTGCGTGCCGACGCAGCCCAGGCGCGCGTCTATCGCGAAGCGCCCAATCGCGCGATCACCGCGATGGTCGAATGCCCGATGCCGATTATCGCGATGATCTCCGGCGTATGCATAGGAGGCGGCGTCCAGGTCGCGCTCGCCTGCGATATACGGATAGCAGCGCGCGGCACGCGGATGGGAATTCCGGCGGCGCGGCTCGGACTGGCGTACCCGCTCGAGGGCGTGATCGCCCTGACCAACACGGTAGGACACGCGAACGCCCGCGACATCCTGTTCTCGGCGCGGCTATTCGATGCGGACGAGGCGCTCGCGATGGGGCTGGTGAACAAGGTCGTCGAGCCGGGAGAACTTGAAGCATATGTGCGCGACTACGCGAAGCGGATGGCGGAGAATGCACCCCTTACGATCGAGGCGGCCAAGGCTTCGATTCGCGAAGGCCTGAAGGACGCATCGAAGCGCGACGCCCAGGGAATTTCGGAACTGGTCGCGATGTGCTTCGACAGCGAAGATTACAAGGAAGGCGTTCAGGCGTTCCTCGAAAAGCGGCGGCCTCGTTTCCAGGGCCGCTAACGAACCCTGACCGGAGGTTCACGAGCCGACAAACAGGCTAGAAAAAGAAACAGTCACGACTGCTTGCAACAGTCAGGTGTGATGGTATTATTCTGCCCCGTAAAGGAGTCCCGTCCAACCAATGCCTAATCTTCAGGAAGAACGCAGCGCCGAAACGCGCCGCCGCCTGATGGAAGCCACGGTAGCCTGCCTGCATGAGCGGGGTTACTACGGCACCACCACGGTTGAGATAGCGGCGCGCGCGGGTGTCTCGCGCGGCGCGCAACTCCATCATTTTCCCACCAAGGACGAATTGGTGGTCAAGGCGTTGGAATACGTCTTCGACCTGCGAGTCCAGGAAATGCGGGATTTGGTGACGGCGCTTCCACCGGGGACCGTCGAAGATCGTCTGTGCAAGCTCATCGATCTATTGTGGCCGGTGTTCAAGGGGCCAACCTTTTTCGCCTGGCTGGAACTGGTGGTCGCCAGCCGCACTGAGCCCACTCTCCGAGAGCCGGTAGCCTCGGCGAGTGCGCAGCTCGGTGAGCGGGTCCTGCACGGCTTCATGAAGGAGCTCGAATGGCCGGAGGATCGTCCCGAGGAACTCGAAGCACTGATCGATCTCATTTTCGGACAGCTCGAGGCGATGGCGCTGGAGCGGGAACTCTGCGGCGAAATCCCGGAAGATCCGCCGCAGCTGGTCCGCGCGCTGGCATGGCTCAAGAAGCTCGCGGGTTCGGTCCTCGCATCAGTCCATCCCGCGGCGGCGCCCAACTGAGAGGAGGTTCAGGCAAGTGAGTGCAACGCCAGCGACGCCGGAATTCTACTTCAATCCATACGACGAGGAATTTCGCGCGAATCCCTATCCGCATTACAAAGCGCTGTACGCGGGTCCGCCGCGGCTGATCAACCTTGGGCTCGAAATGGCGCTGGCGGCCCGCTATGCGGACGTCAAGGCGGTGCTACTCGACCATGCGAACTTCTCGAGCGTGCAGCCGGATCTCGGAGTCTTCCAGGAGCAAAACGATCTGTTTGGCACGGACCCGTCGATGCTGTTTGCGGATCAGCCGGTCCATACGCGGCTGCGCAGGCTGGTGTCGCGCGACTTCACTCCGCGGCGCATCCGCGAGCTTGAACCGCGCATCCGCGCGATAACCAACGATCTGTTCGACGCCGCGCAGAAAAAGGGCAGCCTGGACGTAATGGCCGACATCGCCAACGCTCTGCCGGTGATGGTTATTGCGGAGATGCTGGGCGTGGCGCCCGAGATGTATCAGACCTTCAAGCACTGGTCGGACAAGATTATCGAAGCCGACAACGTACTCCCGGGCATGCCGATGCCCGAGGAGATCAAGACCGCGATGAAGGAACTGCGCGCGTACTTCCTGGTGGAAATCGAAAAGCGCCGCGCCAAGCAGGGACCCGACCTGGTGAGCGCGCTCGTCGCCGCGCACGAACAGAGCGAAGCGCTGAGCGCGGGCGAGCTGCTGCAATTCGTCGTTCTGCTGCTGCTGGCCGGCAACGAAACCACCACCAACCTGATCGGCAACGGGACGCTGGCGCTGGGGCGCAATCCGGAGCAGATGGCGCTGCTGCGCAGCAAGCCCGAATTGATGCCGAGCGCGATCGAAGAGATGCTGCGCTACGACGGGCCGGTACAATCGACGTTCCGCACTACAACCCGCGACATCAATCTGGGCGGCACCGATTTGAAAGCGAAGACGGGAGTATTCGCGATGGTCGCGGCGGCGAACCGCGATCCCACGCATTTCCCGAATCCCGACAAGTTCGACATCACGCGCGACCCCAACGACCATCTGGCGTTCGGCGAAGGAATCCACTTTTGTCTCGGTTCCGGGCTCGCACGCCTTGAGGGCGCGGCCGCGATTGGCACGATGCTGGAGCGTTTTCCGAAGCTGCGCTTTGCGAACCCCGATGCACCGCTCAAGTACAAGGGTTCGTATTTTCTACGCGGATTGGCGCATCTGGAGATGGCCATCGACTGAGGCGCGATGGGCAGAAGCGCGGCGGCTGCACGCAGCTTTGATACTGCGTCCATGGAGCGCATCTCGTCCACCGATCATGGTCTTTCCGATGGCATCAGGCTTGCGTTTCGCTCCGGAGACTCCTCCGCGAGGCAATGGTGACAATTCCGATGGCGGAAGCAGCAGACCAAATGCACCTCGAACCAGCGCCTGTCGTATCGGGCCGGGCGCAGACCTTCCGGCAATCGCGAAGGGCTTGATCGTGCTGCTGAGCGTGCTGGTTCTTAGCTGGGGCGCGGTCGCGGCGATGCGGCGTATCCCTGCGGTGGCGAAAGTAATTTGATCGCAGCGAAAGATGGAGTAATCGAAGTGGAAAATCAGGCGACCGGAATATATTTCAATCCGTGGGACAAGGCGTTCCGCGACAATCCGTATCCGTACTACAAGGTCCTGCTCGACGGGTCGCCGAAGCTGATCGATCTGTTCGGCGCACCCGCAGCGATCGTCGCGCGCTATGCCGACGTGACCGCAATCCTCCGCGACCACGCCCGCTTTTCGAGCGTGCAAAGGATCAGCCCCGAAGTTAAGCAAGGCGGCTTGTTCCGCGGTGCGGCCACGATGCTTTTCTCGGACCCTCCGGTGCAGGCGCGCCTGCGCCGCCTGGTCTCGCGCGATTTCACTCCGCGGCGTATCCGCGAACTCGAACCGCGCATCCGCGCGATAGCCACGGATCTTCTCGACACGGTCGAGCGCAAGGGCAGCTTCGACGTGATGGCGGACCTGGCCAATGCACTGCCGGTGATGGTGATAGCCGAGATGCTCGGCGTTCCGCCCGAGAGCTATCAGACTTTCAAAAAGTGGTCCGACATCGTGGTCGCCGGAGGCAACGCGGCTCCCGGGCAGCCGATTCCGCCCGAGGTGGTAGCGACTACGAACGAAATACGCGCGTATTTCAGCGCCGCGATCGAAAAGCGGCGGGTCACGCCCGGACCCGATCTAATCAGCGCGCTGGTTGCCGCGCACGCCGACAACGAAGCCCTTACCGCCGAAGAACTGCTTGCGTTCGTAATCCTGCTGCTGCTGGCCGGCAACGAGACCACGACCAACCTGATCGGTAATGGAATGCTGGCGTTGGGACGCAATCCCGATCAGGCGGAATTGCTGCGGCGGAGCCCGGAGCTGGGACCGAGGGCAATCGAAGAGATGCTGCGTTACGACGGCCCGGTGCAGGCGACCTCGCGCCGGACGCTCGTCGATGCGGAGATTGGCGGCACGCTGATCCCGGCGGGAGCCGAGAGCTTCATCCTGGTTGCGGCGGCGAATCATGACCCCGCGCAGTTTCCCGATCCCGACCGATTCGACATCACGCGCGAGCCGCACGACCACGTCGCATTCGGCGAGGGAATTCACTTTTGCATCGGCGCGCCGCTGGCGCGTTTGGAGGGCGCGATCGCGATCGGCGAGACGCTGCGCCGCTTCCCACGGTTGCGTCTGGAGGATGCTTCGGCGCCGCTGGTCTACAAAGGATCGTACTTTCTGCGCGGCCTGGAATCGCTGCCGATGGCTATCAGCTAAGTCCGCAAGGAGCGATCGCAATGGCCGAAGCGGCATTCTATTTCAATCCGTGGGATCCCGAGTTCCGCGCAAATCCGTATCCGCATTATGGCGCGCTGCTCGGAAATCCGCCGGCGGCCATGCAACTCGGCCCGATGCAGGTGGTGTTGGTGGCACGCTATGCGGACGTGGCGTCAGCGCTGCGCGATCACGAGCACTTTTCCAGTATCCCTCCGCCGCGTCCGCCCGACGCATTCCGGCCGTTCGGCGACTCGCGAGATCTGCTCGGGCAGGACCCGCCGGACCATACGCGTTTGCGCCGTCTGATCAGCCGTGACTTTACGCCCAAGAGAATTCGCGAACTGGAACCGCGCATCCGCGAGATCGCGCGCGACTTGCTCGGAAAAGCGGCGGCCAAAGGCGAGTTCGACGTGATGGCGGACCTTGCGAACGTGCTGCCGGTGATGGTGATCGCGGAGATGCTCGGCGTGCCGGCCGAGAAGTATGCGATGTTCAAGGACTGTTCGGATCGCATAATCGATGCGGGCAATTCGATTCCCGGAACTCCGCCGCCCCCAGAGACGATCACCGCCGGCATGTCGCTCATCTCCTACTTCGTCGAAGAAGTTGCGAAGCGGCGCAAGCAGCCCGGTACTGACCTGGTAAGCGCCCTGGTAACCGCTCGCGATGAGACCGATGCGCTCACCGAGAACGCACTTATCCAGTTTATCTTCCTGCTTTTGCTCGCGGGCAACGAAACGACCACCAACCTGATTGGCAACGGCACCCTCGCCCTGGCGCGGCATCCCGACCAGCTCGCGCTTCTGCGCCGTGAGCGCGAGCTTCTGCCGCGCGCGATCGAGGAGATGCTTCGTTACGACCCGCCAGTTCAATCGACGGCGCGTTTTCCCAAGAACCCGGTCAATCTCGGTGAAACAGCAATTCCGGCCGGTGCGGTCGCGTTCATGATTTTAGCGGCGGCGAATCGTGATCCGCCGCAATTTCGCGATCCGGAGCGATTCGATATCAGCCGCGACCCGAATGAGCATCTGTCGTTCGGCGAGGGAATCCATTTCTGCATCGGCGCGCCGCTGGCGCGTCTCGAAGCGCGGGTCGCGTTCGAGGAGATGCTCGCGCAGTTTCCGAGTCTTCGACTCGCGAATCCGGGCGAAAAGCTCATCTACAAGGGATCGTATTTTCTGCGCGGTCTCGACTCGCTCAAGATGGCGACGCGGTAAATGGCGATGCAGAGTCGCACGATCGCAGTCGCGGTGATCCAATGAACCAACCCGAAACGATCGTGACGGGAGCTGAGACGGCGCGTGAAGAAGAGCGTTTCAGCGTACGGATCGGTTTCTTCGGCCGCACGCCGGAATTCACGCGCCGGCAGTGGCGCGTATTCCTAATCTCGATCACCGCCGGATTTTTCGATCAATATGACCGCGCGCTGCTGAGCCTGGCGCTCAAGCAGATTCAGAAAGGGTTGAAGATCGCCGAATCGCAGGTAGGCGTCCTGCTGTCGTACGTCAAGCTCGGCTACCTGCTTTCATTTCTGATAACTCCGCTGGCCGACGTGTTTGGGCGCAAGCGCCTGCTGGTGTACACGATATTCGGCTACACGATATTCACGGGGCTGAGCGCGCTCGCACCGAACCAGTTCTTTTTCTTCTCGATGCAGGTGCTGGCGCGAGGTTTCGCGGGAGCGGAGGGAACTATCGCGCTCGTAATCCTGGTCGAGGAAGTCGATGCCGGCGTGCGCGGATGGACGGTCGGCCTGCTGGGCGCGCTCAGTTCCGTGGGATACGGAATTGCCGCGCTGGCCTTCGGCACGATCAACTTCGTTCCTTACGGATGGCGCGGGCTGTACGCACTCGCGCTCATTCCGCTGGTGGTGATAATTCCGCTGCGGCGCTCTCTGCCGGAGAGCCATCGGTTCGAAGAGACCAGCCACAGCACCTCGCATCCCACGCGCGTCATGCAACCGGTCATCGCGCTGTTCAATGCGTATCCGGGGCGACTGGTGATGCTGTTGTCGGTAACTTTTCTGGCCAACATGGGCGGCAACGCGGCCGGGTTTTTCTTTCCAAAGTACCTGCAGGAAGCGCATGGTTATTCGCCCGGCAACGTCACGATGCTTTTCTTCGTGGCAGGCGCGGCCGGCATCATGGGCAATATCGTCGTGGGGCGGCTGAGCGATCGGTTCGGGCGTCGGCAAATAGGTGCCCTGTGCCTCCTTCTCGCCCCGCTGATGACGATTTGGATTTACAACGCCGCAGGGAACAGCGTAATCGTGGTTTGGGTGCTGGAGTTGTTTTTCGACACGGCGGCCTCGACGATTTTCAGCGCCTACGGGGCTGAGCTGTTTCCGACGTCTCATCGCTCGACGGCAGGCAGCGCGCTCATGGTTGCCGGCACCACCGGCGGTGCGGTCGGGTTCCTGCTCGAAAGTCTGCTCTATACTTACACGCATTCACACTGGACGGCGGTCTCGTACCTGACGATCTTCTGGATGATCGCGCCCTTCATAATGTATTTCGGGTTTCCCGAGACGGCGGGTCAGGAGCTCGAAGCTATATCGCCCGAGGACCCTGCTGCGAGAGAAGCCGTGGACTGATAGATTTCCGCAGCAGCGATGCGACCGCGCCGATCATTCTCCCTGCTAGCGCTTCTGTTCCTGTTGCTGACGGCGTGCTCGCACGGCCCGTGCGTGGATATCGTGGCGCCCAACGGCCAGCGGCGCGCGGAAGTTGCCGTCGAGATTGCAGATACCACGAGCAAGCGTGAGACCGGGCTAATGTATCGCGATCATTTGGGAGAAGACTCCGGGATGATCTTCCTGTTCGCCGCGCCCAACCGGCTCGATTTCTGGATGAAAAACACCGAAATACCGCTCGACATGATCTTCGCGGACGCCAACGGCAGGGTCGTGGGCATCGTCGCGAACGCCGAGCCATACACGGAGACACCGCGCGGCGTCGATGCCGATTCGGAATATGTGCTGGAAGTAAACGGCGGCTTTGCGGCGCGCCATCATGTTGTTCCCGGCGACAAGATGGTCTTCCAAGGCTTCACCCCTCACGCGCTGAACTAAGTCCTTTCTCCCCCAATTCGTTCACGCATGGTCGGCGCCGTAGGCGAAAGGCGCGGCTGCCTTATGGAGGCACTCGAAGGTATGGTGCAACTGGACAGGGCCAAGGAGCGGTAGATGAGCAAAGATCCGAAGATCGGTGAAGCCGCAGAACCCCGCGAAGATAACGCTGCGTCCGCTGAGGCGTCCAAGGCGGCGGGCTCGATCACGCGCAGACAATTGCTGCGGGCCGGCGCGGGTGTCGCCGCCGTGCTCTCGGGCGGAGCGCAGGTAGCGGCGGCGCTGGCCGCCGGTGAATCCAACGATACGGCTCCACAAGCCGGCTCACGCCAGGCCTCCAGGTTGCCGAAAACGCCGAACATTATCGTGCTCATGACCGATCAGGAACGCCACATGATGCATTGGCCGCAGGGATGGGCGGAGAAAAATCTGCCCGCGCTGGCGCGGCTCAAACGCAATGGCCTGTATTTCAAGCGCGCATATACGGCTGCAACCCAATGTTCGCCATCGCGCGCAGTGATGCTGACGAGCCGCTTCGCGCCGGTGAACCGCGTGACGAGCACCTTTCTGTGGCCCGGTTTGCAGCACTATCAGCGCCAGCCGAATATCGCCTCGCTGCTCAAGGCAAAGGCCGGCTATGAAGTGGTGTGGAAGGGAAAGTGGCATCTCAGTTTCGCGGCCAACGCCGCGCCGGGCAACGGCGGCCAGGAATGGACCGCGGCCGATATCAAGGTGATGGAAGAGAATTTCGGCTGGTCCGCCTGGAACCCGCCCGATGCAGGCAATGCGATCGAGGAATGGCAAACCGATGTGTTCGGCAAATACAACGGCCTCGCCACGCTGGGCGGCGGCAATCCGAATAACGACAGGCGCTACCTGGTCGGCGTTGACCCGAACGCTTCAGGGCAGACCCAAGGCGTCGGCGAGAGCGTGGTGGAATTTCTCAAGAATCGGGCGCCCAAGCTCGGCAAGCCGTTCTGCATGTTCATCTCGCTGGTCAACCCACATGACGTCTACGTTTATCCGACGATGTGGAAGAAGGCGGGCTACGATCGCGACGCGTTCGCCGACCTCGGAATCGAGCTTCCGCCCAACTACGACGACGATCTCTCAAAGAAACCGTCGATTCAGAAGGCGGCGCGCGCAGCCTACAACAAGTTTGCTCCGCTCGATAATCAGCAGGCGCTGCGCGACTACGTAAACTTTTACGCCTACCTTCAGACGGTCGTCGACAAGCACGTCATGCTGGTGCTGGATACGCTGGAAGAGACGGGCTTGATGGACGACACGATTATCCTGCGGCTGGCCGATCACGGCGAGGGCGGGCTGTCGCACGGGATGCGCGAGAAGGCCTACACCGTCTACGAGGAGATGGTTCATATTCCGCTAATCGTCCACAACCGGCGGCTTTATCCGGAGCCGATGGAGACCGACGCGTTCTACGACCATCTCAATCTGCTGCCCACCATCCTCGACCTTGCCGGCGTTCCGAAAGCGAACTCCTACGGACTCGGGAACAGCATCGCGCCGGTGATGAAAGATCCGTCCCGGACTGTGCAGGATCACACGGTCTTTTCGTTTGACGATCGCTTCTTTCTGCCGGCCGGCACTCCGGGGGGTCATCTGCGGGCGATTCGCGAAGGCGATTGGACTTATGCGGTCTACTTCGGTCTGGACGGCAGTGGGCTCGAATACGAGCTGTACAACATCAAGAACGATCCGGGGCAACTCGACAACCTGCTCTATGCCACACCGGCGGCCGATCTCCGGAAGGAATGGGCGCGGCTGCATAAGCTGCTGACGAATCGCTTTGTCGATGCGGGCAATCTGCCCAATGAGTTCGCATGGCCGATTGAGCCGGCGACGGCCTGAGTGCCTTTAACCGCAATTGAACATGCGGTATCTATTCTGCCGGCGGCGCGCATTGCACCGCCGGGCCAACGGGCCGTATGATCGCGGGATCGCACGGATTTAAGCATGGGTCTTAAGGAAAATATCGAACGTATCAACGAACTTTCGCGCCAGGCGGAGCAGGGAGGCGGCGAGGACCGCCAGAAACGCCAGCGCGAAAACGGCAGGATGACGGCGCGCGAAAGGGTCGAATTTCTTCTGGATCGGGGCTCGTTCGTCGAACTCGACAAGTTCAAAACGCATCGAATCGCCGACTTTGACGTCAAAAAGATTCCGGGCGACGGCGTCGTGACCGGCTACGGCACGATCGATGGCCGCCAGGTGTGTGTTTTCTCGCAGGACTTTACGGTTTTCGGCGGCAGCCTCTCAGGCGCCTATGCCGAAAAAATCTGCAAGGTCATGGACCTTGCGACCAAGACGGGATGCCCGGTGGTCGGTCTCAATGACGGCGGCGGCGCGCGCATCCAGGAAGGCGTCGTATCGCTGGCCGGCTACGCGGATATCTTTTTGCGCAACGTGCTGTCGTCGGGCGTGGTGCCGCAAATCTCGGTGATCCTGGGCCCCACGGCCGGCGGCGCGGTGTACTCGCCCGCGATAACCGACTTTATCGTGATGGTGCGCGATACGTCGTACATGTTCGTGACCGGCCCGGACGTTATCAAGGCGACCACGCACGAAGACGTGTCGATGCAGGAACTGGGCGGGGCAGATACGCATTCGCAAAAGTCGGGCGTGTGCCATCTCGAAGCCGACGACGATCAGGGAGCGCTGGCGCTGGTGCGCGAGATGCTCTCCTACATGCCGTCGAACAATGTCGACGATCCGCCATTCGTTGCGAGCACTGACGATCCGAATCGGCGCGACGCGGAACTCGACTCGATCGTGCCGGAGACTCCCACCAAGCCCTACGACATGGGCGATCTGATCCGGCACGTGGTCGACGACGGCCATTTCTTCGAGATTCAGAAAGACTACGGCCGCAATATACTGATCGGCTTCGCACGGCTGGGCGGCTACTCAGTGGGAATTGTCGCGAACCAGCCGGCGTACCTGGCCGGCAGCCTCGATATCGACGCATCGGTGAAGGCGGCGCGGTTCGTACGCTTCTGTGATGCGTTCAATATCCCGATCGTTACGTTCGTCGACGTGCCAGGATTCCTGCCCGGCACGGGGCAGGAGTTCGGCGGAATTATCCGCCATGGCGCAAAGCTGCTTTACGCTTTCTGCGAAGCAACGGTACCCAAGGTGACCGTCATTACGCGCAAGGGTTACGGCGGCGCGTACGACGTCATGTCGTCGAAGCATATTCGCGGCGATTTCAACTTTGCGTATCCGACCTCGGAGATCGCCGTGATGGGTCCGGAGCAGGCGATCAACATCATTTTCAGAAACGAGATCCTGAACGCGAAAGACGGCGCGGCCGAGCGCGCGCGGCTCGCGAAGGACTATCGCGAGAAGTTTGCAAACCCGTTCAAGGCTGCTGAACTCGGCTATATAGATGAAGTCCTGATGCCGCGTGACACGCGCCCGCGCCTGATCGCGGCGCTGAAGGCGCTGGAAAACAAGCGCGACAAGAATCCGCCGCGCAAGCACGGCAATATTCCACTGTGACGGAATCCGCCTGGCTTTGAGTTATGCAGCATTCCTATGAGGAGCAATGTTTAAGCGCGTACTGATCGCCAACCGCGGCGAAATTGCGGTGCGGATAATCCGCGCCTGCCGGGAACTCGGGCTCGAATCGGTCGCGGTCTATTCCGAAGCCGATCGCGCGGCGCTGCATGTGCGCGAGGCCGATTACGCCGTCCTCGTCGGCCCGGCGCCGGCAGCCGAGAGCTATCTCAAGACCGACCGCATTCTCGATGCGGCCAAGCGCACCGGCGCCGATGCGATCCATCCCGGCTACGGCTTCTTTTCCGAAAACGCGGGTTTTGCGCGCGCGGTAGAAAAAGCCGGCCTCGTGTGGATTGGCCCGCCCGCCGACGCGATCGAGCGAATGGGCGACAAGGTCGAAGCGCGCAAGCTGATGGCGGCGGCAGGTGTTCCAGTCGTCCCCGGCTCGCCGGGAACGCTCGAGACCGAAGAGCAGGTGCGCGAGATCGCAAAGAAGATGGGCTTTCCCATCATGATCAAAGCGGCGGCGGGCGGCGGCGGAAAGGGGCTGCGCCTGGTCGAAAGCGACAAGGACCTTGGATCAGTCGTGCGGATGGTCTCGAGCGAGGCGAAGGCTTCCTTCGGCGATGGCCGTTTTTACGTCGAGAAGTTCGTCCGCAATCCGCGCCATATCGAAATGCAGGTGCTTGCCGACAAACAGGGCAACACCGTTCACGTGTTCGAACGCGAATGCTCGATTCAGCGGCGCAATCAGAAGGTCGTCGAGGAATCGCCCTCGCCGTTCGTCACTCCCGAGATGCGCCAGAAGATGGGCGAGGTCGCAGTACGCGCCGCGAAGGCTGTCAATTATTGCAGCGCGGGCACGATCGAGTTTCTCGCGGACGCCGATCACAACTTCTACTTCCTGGAAATGAACACGCGCATCCAGGTCGAGCATCCGGTGACCGAGCTGGTGACGGGGATCGATCTGGTGCGGACGCAAATCGAAATCGCCGCCGGCAAGCCGCTGCCATTCAAGCAGAGTGACATCGCGCAGCGCGGATGGGCGATCGAATGCCGCATCTACGCGGAAGATCCCGTCAACGGGTTCGCCCCGGCGCCCGGCAAGATCGAGTCACTGCGATTCCCCGACGGACCCGGTATCCGCAACGATGCCGGCGTTTACCCGGGGGTTGAGGTGCCGGTCTACTACGACCCGATGATCTCGAAGCTGGCCGCGTGGGGATCGGACCGCGCGCAGGCGATCGATCGGATGCGCCGGGCACTCGGCGAGTTCGTCATCTCGGGCGAGCTAACGACCAATCTTTCGTTCCATCGCTGGATAGTCACTCATCCGCAATTTCTCGCCGGCAACTTCGACACAGGCTTTATCGGCCGCGAATACCATCCGGGCGCGGCGAGCGCCGACCCCGATCATGCGCAGACCGCGGCGATGCTGCTGGCGGCGGTCGCGATGCAGAGAAATGCGAATCACGCCAACGGCGCCGCGCCGGCTCCGGCGCGCGATCGCGGATCGGCGTGGCGCAGCCTCGCGCGCATCGACATGTTGAGGAGATGAGTCGATGCGCTACGTAGCTACGCTCGATGGGGCCGAGCATGAAGTCGAGGTCGAGGAACTATCGGCCGAGACGTTCGCGATCCGCGTCGGTGACCATCGTTTCGAAGCCGATCTGCGCCGCGTCGGGCCGGCCTCGGTTTCGGTAATCCTGGATAATCGCTCGTTCGATTTCGATCTCGTGCGCGAAGGCGAGGAGATCGTGGTCTCATCGCGCGGCGGCGCGACGCGCCTGACGCTGGTCGATGCGGCCCGGCATGCGATGCGATCGCGCGGCGGGCGGCGCGAAGTCAGCGGACGCGTCGAAATAAAGGCGGCGATGCCGGGGCGGGTGGTGAATGTGCTGGTGGCGACAGGCGACGAAGTAAAGGTCGACCAGGGCGTTATAATCGTTGAAGCAATGAAAATGGAGAACGAGCTTAAGAGCCCCAAGGCTGGTAAGGTGATCGAGGTGAAGGTGGTGGCGGGCCAGACGGTGGAGAAAGGCGAACTGCTCCTCGTAATCGAGTAGGCACCATGGCAGACGACGAGCGCACCACTATCGCGAACGCGCGCAAAAGCTGGGAAGAGCGCAAGCTCGCTCCGGCGCTGAAGCGCGGCGCCGAGCGCAAAAAGCAATTCAAGACGACTTCGGAAATCGAGATCAAGCGGACTTACGATCCGACTGATCTGAACGGCTTCGACTTCAACCGCGACCTCGGCTTTCCGGGCGACTATCCGTTCACGCGCGGCGTACAGCCCACGATGTACCGCGGGCGTTACTGGACGATGCGCCAATACGCGGGATTCGGGACCGCCGAGGAATCGAATCGGCGCTACCGCTATCTGTTCGACCAGGGCCAGACGGGGCTTTCGGTCGCATTCGATCTGCCGACGCAGATGGGCCGCGACGCGGACCATGCGCTCGCATCGGGCGAGGTCGGGCGAGTGGGCGTGTCGATCTGCTCGATCGCCGACATGGAGACGCTGCTCGACGGGCTGCCGCTCGACAAGATCTCCACTTCGATGACGATCAACGCGACCGCATCGATTCTGCTCGCACTCTACCTGGTGGTCGCCGAGCGGCGCGGGGTGGGATGGGACAAGGTCAACGGCACGATCCAGAACGACCTGCTGAAGGAATACATCGCGCGCGGGACCTACATTTATCCGCCGCGCGGATCGATGCGGATCATCACCGACATCTTCAGCTTCGCATCGAAGGAAGTGCCGAACTGGAACACGATTTCGATCTCGGGTTACCACATCCGCGAGGCAGGCTCGACCGCCGCGCAGGAGCTGGCATTCACGCTCGCCGACGGAATCGCGTACGTGGATGCGGCGGTCAAGGCGGGACTCGAGATCGACAGCTTTGCGAGCCGCCTTTCGTTCTTCTTCAACGTGCATAACAACTTCTTCGAGGAAATCGCGAAGTTCCGCGCGGCGCGCCGCATGTGGGCGCGTATCATGAAGGAGCGCTTCGGAGCGAAAGACGAAAAATCGATGATGATGCGGTTTCACGCGCAGACCGCGGGCGCGACGCTCACCGCGCAGCAGGTGGACAATAACGTCGTGCGCGTGACGATACAGGCGCTCGCCGCGGTGCTCGGTGGAGCGCAATCGCTGCACACCAATTCGCGCGATGAAGCGCTCGCGCTGCCTACGGAAAATTCGGTGCTGCTCGCGCTGCGCACGCAGCAGCTGATCGCACACGAGTCGGGAGTGGCGGACACTATCGACCCGATCGGCGGCTCCTATTACGTGGAAAGCCTGACCCACGAGTTGGAGCAGAAGGCATTGGAGTACCTGGCGAAGATCGACGACATCGGCGGCGCGGTGGCGGCTATTGAGCGCGGCTATCCGCAGCGCGAGATTCAGACCGCCGCCTATCTCTATCAGCGCGAAATCGAGACCAAGGAACGGATCATCGTCGGTGTGAATCAGTTTACCTCGGGCGGCGAGGCGCCGACCGATATTCTGAAGGTGAATCCCGATCTCGAGGAAAAGCAAAAGCGCACGGTTGCGAAAGTGCGCGCCGAGCGCGACGCGGCGAAGGCCAAACAGGCGCTGGCGAAGGTCGAGTCCGCGGCGCGCGATGGGTCGAACGTGATGCCTCCTATCATCGACGCGGTGCGGGCATCGTGCACGCTGGGCGAGATAGCCGACGCGATGCGCAACGTCTTCGGCGAGTACAAGCCCGTCAACACGCTCTGACTGCTCATTCCGGAGGTCGGCGCGAGGAAGTTCTCGGAGATTTGAGCGACTGCGTCCAGAGGCGTACGCTTAGGGCATGGCTACCAAAATTCTCTACTGCTCTGCTTGAGGCTATAAGCCAAAGGCGGCCAGTCTGGCTGCCTCACTCGAAGGCCGTTTCAGCGAAGCGACAGAAATAAAGGCGGGATCGTCGGGTCAGTTCGATGTGCTCATCAACGACCAGCTCGTTTTCTCGAAGGCGAAGACGGGACGCTTTCCGATTGAAGGAGAAGTCGAGGCGATCTTCGAAGCGCTGCGCGATGGCAAGGAGCCACCGGCAGTGGAGGAACCGAGGCCGTCGGGATTCGTCAATCGCATCCTGGGCAGGATGCGGAATTAGTCTCGTTCCCTCTACCACCGGGAGAGGGTGGCTCGCGAAGCGAGACGAGTGAGGGCCAGTCGCTGCCACACGAACATTCGCGATGAATCTACCGACCCTCATCCGGCGCGCAGCGCGCCACCTTCTCCCGATGGGAGAAGGGCTCTGTATGGCTACGGATGCATGTCGAGCAGATCCTTGAAGCCGCTCTTTTGATGCGGGCCGATTATCATCATCTCGAGGATTCCCATTCCCTCGCGCTTGCCGGACTTGGCGCGGCATACGGCCTGGATGTGCTGATACAGAGGATTGGCCTGATCGACATCGGCCAGCTTGAACGACTCATAGGTTGAAACATCGGCGCCGACATATATCCCGTGACCCCACTTGGGATGCCCGTAACCGATGCCCTGCATGTAGAAGTTGTAGATGGTCTGTAGCTCGACGCTCGTCTGCCCGGATGGAGCAGTGATGATGATTTCCGCGTGGCGCGCGTGCCGGGTCTTGGGCAGATAGGCGATCTTCCAGTCCACCGCGGTCGCGATTTCAGAAAGAGCGCCCGGGTCGGCTTTCGCCACGGCGCCGAATTCGTGCCATCGCGAGCCGTCGGGGTTTTCGTTCACGTCAAAGTGGGTGCACAGATCCTCGAAATTGGTTGGTGACCACAGCCAGAAGAATTGGAACGGCGTGGTCGACGGTACTCCGGCGGGATCCTGCGGCCCGATGGTGCGGACGCCCCAGGAGCGATCGCGCGAGCCCCAAACGTTCGCTGGGTTCGCGTCGAACTTGCGGCCGCCGACGGTCAGGCTTCCCGAATATCCGCCGTGCTGGGTAAAGCGGGTCAAATCCATGGTTGTGCGCGGGCCGGAGCGCCGGGAAAACCGCGGCTCTTCGATCGGCGTGGCGCGCGCCTCGAAGGTCAGGTCGGCCTTTATCTCATCGTGATCCACGCGCAGCCGAATGGTGCGCATCGGCTTCACGACCTCGATCGAAATCGGGCCGACGCGGGTATCCATGCGATCGGCGCCGAGCACGCGCGATGCGCGTACGCAGTGCTGCGTGCCGGCCCAGATAACGCTGATGGCGGCATCAATTATTCCCACGTTCGGGTAAATGCCCATCGCAACGGAAAAGTATGGCTCGCCTTCGCGCCAGTAGCCGTTGAAGAAAAAGCGATCGTAGAAATTGCGATCGCTGGTAAATACCTGCTGGACCGGCTCAGGTGTTTGATGAATTGGAAAATCGTCGCCCGAAGTGATCATCGAATGCCTCCTCGCAAATGCCAATCAAGGAATCCACAGATTACGCAGATTCCACAGATATCAGGAATTCCGAATCTGCGTGAATCCGTGAAATCCGCGTGTCTTTCGAGTTATACCGCCAAGATTCGATTCAGCTCGGCGGGTGTGATGCGGATGCCGACGTAGAACGGGCCGAACTTCGCGTAGGCGGCGCTCGCTTCGTCGAAGCGCATCTCGTAGACGAGCTTCTTGAAGACGATCGGATCGTCGGCGAACAGATCGACACCCCATTCCCAATCGTCGAAGCCGATCGAGCCGGAAATCACCTGCGTGACTTCGCCGGCGAACCTTCGCCCGACGAGCCCGTGATCGTGCATCAGCCGGCGCCGCTCATCCATCGGCAGGCGATACCAGTTGTCGTCGCCGTCGCGCTTCTTGTCCATCGGATAGAAGCAGAGGTAGCGGCGCGCGGGAATTTTCGGAAAAAGGCGCGGCGCGATCTTCTGGCGCTGACTCGCTATTTCCGCATCGACCGCCGCCTGCCACTCCGGCGTGCGGGGCTTGATGCCCTGCTCAGCCAGGCGCGCGTGCAATGCGACCGTGGCTTCATAGAGTCCAATCTCGATGACCGAAACGTACGACGTCGAAGGCTCCAGATAGTCGCTGAGCTTGAGCTTGCCGACCGCGATCTGCGCCTGACTGAGATCGTCGAAGCTGCGGCGGAAATGCACGACGAAGAGGTCGCCCTTGTGGCCGATGCCCGCGAAGATCGCAGTCTCGCCGTCCTCGCGCTTTCCCATCTCGTCGAATGTCTTTTCGGCATCGTCGATGATTTCCTGCTGCTGGGTTTCCAGAAGTCCGCGCCACTCGGAACGCCGCAGGCGGAACATCTGATGCAGGATGCTGAAGCCCTCCAGCGTGAGGGGGGCAGCGGGAACATCGGCCAAGGTCCTGGGCGCTTCGGCGGCGCGGTCGGTTTTCATAGCCATAGAATCCTAGAACCTTTGAGCGTCCGTGTCTTGCGCGACGTCAGCCGATTCGCGCGATTCGTTTGACCGCCGCGATATCGACCGCCGCGCGGACCACATCGGCAAGGCGGTCATATTCCGCGTCGCGCGAGGCGACGGCAGGCCCTTGCGCGCGGTCGCCGAGACTTTTCTGCTCGCGGAGCCGCGCGAGCATCGCGGCGCGCAGCCGGTCGTTCTCGAAAATTCCATGCAACATCGTGCCGACGATGGGCTCGAGCGGGTTTATTGCACCGTCCGGCGCGTCGCACGGTTCGCCATTGCGGCACAGAATGCGAAACGGACTGCCCGCGGGTTCGGTCAGGCTAGTGCGTCCCATGTGTATCTCGTAGCCGTCGATTTCACCGACCTCTTCGGGGCTGCCGAGGAACGAGGGCGCATCAATACGCGCGCGGACCTGAGTGATGCGCTTGGTGCGTTCGAATCGCGTCACGATTGGCAGGAGGCACAGCCCCTGGATCTCGCGTTGCTGCGATTCAACTCGATCGGGATCTTCGATTTTCATGCCCATCATCTGGCATCCGCCGCAGATTCCCAAAGTCGGACGATCCAGGATGGGACGCTCAAGAATCGGCTCGATCAAAAATTTCCGCTCTAGCCACTTCAAGTCGCGCACCGTGCTTTTGGAACCGGGCAGGATCAGCAAGTCAGCGTTCCTGGCATCGATGGGCGAAGTTATGTAACTCACGGTCACGCCCGGCTCGTGTTCCAGAGCCGAAAAATCATCGTAGTTCGAAATGCTCGGCAGCTTCACGACCGCAATTTCCAAGTCGTCGTTTCGGATTGCTTTTCGCCGACTGCGGCTTTCCAGACCCACCGAGTCTTCCTCCGCGATTCGGAGCTGCTCGACGAACGGCACGACGCCGAGCACCGGCAGATGGTAGCGCGCTTCGAGGTAATCGAGTCCGGTCTTGAGCAAGGCAGGATCACCTCGGAATTTGTTGATCACGAAACCTGCGATACGGGCGCGTTCCTCGGGCGGCAACAGTTCCATGGTGCCGACGAGTTGCGCGAACACTCCGCCGCGATCGATATCGCCGGCCAGGATCACGGGCGCATCGGCAGCAGCCGCGACGTGCATGTTCACGAGATCCTGACTGCGGAGATTTATCTCGGCTGGGCTTCCGGCGCCTTCGATCACGACCACCTCGAACTCGCGGCGCAGCCTGGCGATACAATCGTCGACGATTCGAACCAGATCCGGCCTCATCCGCTGATACTCGTTCCAGGTCATACTGCCCGCGGATTTCCCGAGGATGACTACCTGCGAGCGCATCCCGCCTTCGGGCTTGAGCAGGATCGGATTCATCTCGACCGTGGCAGGAACTCCGGCTGCCTCCGCCTGCACCGCTTGCGCGCGCCCGATTTCATCTCCTGCGGGCGTGACGGCGGAGTTGAGCGCCATGTTCTGCGCCTTGAACGGCGCGACGCGAAGTCCGTCCTGACGAAAGATACGGCATAGCGCGGCGGTGAGCAGACTCTTGCCGACCGAAGACGCGGTACCCTGAATCATCAACGTCTTCGCGAGGTCTCGCACGAATTAACAAATCCTTCCGCAGCGCGCGGATTGGAAGCCCAGTGCGCGTGAACGTATGACCCGAGGACATTGCCGGCCGCGAACCCTTCCTGGAACGCGGCGCCCCATCGCGGAGCGACTGAGTAAGCCCGGTCGGCGCGCAATTCGCTGCCGCTCGGTTCGAGCGTCGAGTAGCGGAACTGATGGCCGCGGAAACGCAGGCCCGTCGGGCCTAGAATAGTTGGCGCCTGCGTTTCGACTTCCACGTAGCCGAGCGCTTGCAACCGATCGGCCATCACTGCCACGCCGGGCAGCAGCGCCGCCATCGGCCATCGCGTTCCATCGAGTGTGCGGATGCCCTCGCTCAGATACATCAGGCCGCCGCACTCCGCATAAATTGGATGACCGTCGTGCGCGAACCGCCGGACAGCTTGCAGCATCGATGAATTAGACGACAGCTCGCGCGCCATCACTTCGGGATAGCCACCGCCGAAGTAGAGGCCGTCGACTTCGGGTGGGACCGCATCGTGCGATGGCGAGAAGCGAATCAAGTCGGCGCCTAGCTCTTCGAGCCGGCGCAGATTGTCTTCGTAGTAGAAATGAAAAGCGTCATCGTAGGCGATTCCGATACGGCATCGTGCGTGGCGAGTCGCGGAACTGTCAGCGGGGGTAGGAACTTCGAGTACGGACGCAGAGCGCGCCACCTCGATGATCGCGTCGAGATCGAGCCATTCGGCGGCCAGCCGCGTCCATTCCGCGATGAGCCGGTCGGGGACGGTTTCCCGGTCGGCATGGATGAGTCCGAGATGGCGCTCCGGAAAAGCGAGATTGGAGTTGGAGGGAAAGCCGCCGAGCACCGGCACCTCGGGCTGCGTGCGGATGAGTAGATCGAGATGCCCGCGGCTGCCAACTTTATTGCAGATGAGGCCAGCGACGTTAAGGGCGGGATCGAAACGCGCGAATCCCTGCGCCACCGCGGCGATGGTGCGCGCGATCCCCGACGCGTCGTGGACGAGCAGCACGGGAGCGCCGAGCCATTTGGCGATCTCGGCGGTGGAACCTTCATCGCGGTCGGCCGCGGCGCCATCGAAGAGCCCCATCATCCCTTCGGCAACTGCTATGTCAGCGCCCTCGGACGCGCGCGCGAAGGTCGAGAGCAGAGCTTCCCGACCCATCATCCAGCTGTCGAGGTTCTGTGACGGCTTGCCGAGCACGCGTGCGTGATAGGTGGGATCGAGGTAATCGGGACCGCATTTGAAGGATGCGACTCGCAGGCCGCGCGCGCGGAGCGCGCCGAGGATCGCAACCGTCACGGTAGTCTTGCCGACGCCGCTACCAGTCGCGGAAATGACGATACGCGGAATATGGAGCGCGGAACTCATCGAGGCGGTGATTGTACTACGGGACGAGGAACCTCCGTACTGACTCATCCAGAAATCCGCAGATTTCGCCGATTAACGCAGATTCAGAGCCAAATCCGCGTAATCTGCGGATTTCTGATCACGTCACCAGCGGCAGTACCTCGTTGACCAGTCGCTGGAACTGGCCTTGCTGGTCCCAGGATGTGATGCGCAACGTGATTTGCTTCGCGCCCGCATCGACTAGCGCCCGCAGATCGGCGGCGCACTGCGCGGGAGTGCCGGCAGCGGTCCATGCTTCGACCATCTGCGGGCCGAACACCGGCCCGTAGTATTCGTCGAGGAAGCGCTTGGTTTCCTGCAACGCAGCGTTGCGGTCGGGATTCAGGTTGATGTTGTGATACGCGATGGTTGGGTAGGCGGCCGGATCTTTGCCTTCGTCTTTGAGATACGCCGACAGCTTCGACCAGTTAGCCGCGAAGATTCCCGGAAAAATATTTACCGACATCCATCCGTCGGCGATTCGCGCGACGCGGCGCAGCGGCTTCTCTGCTTCGTTGGGCATAGGGTTCGCCGCGATCCAGATCGGGCATGGCTGCTGGACGGGACGCGGCTTAATCGTCACGCCGCTGAAGGAGTGATATTTGCCGGTGAAGGTGACGTCGTCTTCACTCCAGAGGCGGCGGCAAATCGCTATATTCTCGGCCATCCGATTGCCGCGCGCGGTGTCCTTGATTCCCCAGACGCCGCCCTCGCGCGCGCTGACACCGCCGGCAACGATTCCGGTGCAGGCAGCCAGCACCATCCGCCCGCTGGAGATCAGATCGAGCGTCGCCCATTGATATGCGAACAGGATCGGATCGCGAATCGGGAAGCTGGCCATGCATCCGACGCCGAGTTTGACGCGACTGGTCGCGGCGGACAGCGCGCCGAGCAGCGAAATCGCCTCGGGGCGCGGCTTGGCCATCACGCTGTCGCCCACCCATATCGAATCGAACAGGGGGATCCGATCGGCCTCGTGCGCCATCGCGATCATTTCGGGCCAAGTGGCGATTCCGAAAAAGACACCGCGCTGGGGAATGCTGAATCCAAAACTGGTGCGAGTTGGCATCGTCGTTGTCTCCTTCAGCCGATCGACAACCGTGCGTGCTCGAGCAGCGCGGGATCGAGCTGAGCGTCCTTGGGGCCGGCGAGTATTGCGGCATAGGGCGATGGTCCGCGGAGCTTCAGCCAGTCAGCGAGCGGTCCATCCGGACTTTTAGGCGCAAGCAACTCGATCGAATGGGGACCGATCGCAAAACTTACTCCGGCGCCATCGAGATCGCGTCGCTGCAACGGCGCGGCGGGACGGCCGAGTACGCGCGCATAGGAGAGGCTGGTCGTGCCGGGGTTTTCAACGGCGATGGTCAAGGTCTTGAGCCCGGTCACGCCGTTGCGATGCGATCGTTCGCGCGGCACGCGCTCGTCGCGCGGGGTTTCGTCCTTGATCAGAAACGGCACCTGGCCATTGAAGGGCGGCTGCGGAATCGAGAGCACCCAACTAAGGCGATAACCGTCGGGACGGTCGCGCGTCATCGCGGTCGCATCGCCCATGCCCACGCCGGCGCGGCGCATCGCTTCCGCATCGGCGGCGAGATCGCCGGTCTGCATGCAGAAGTCAACGATGCCGCTGCCCTTCTGGAGCGCGCTGTACCAGGGATGGCCGCCGACCGGATTCAGGAACGCGATCAGCTCGATATATGAACCATCGGCGAATGCGATGAGCGCGTTGTGCGTGCCGATATTGTGTTTGCCGCCGCGCACGACGGTAAAACCCGCGGCAGTATAGTTGCGGATCGCGGCTTCAAGATCCGCGACCACAACCACGAAATGATCAACCGCTGTGAACATGGGCTCCTCCTGCGGACACCGAGCGGATGGTGCGAGACTTACTAGAGATGCGCGCAGGGCATCAACTGCGGCGTCGCGTGACGCAAAAGGCCGTGTCAAATGCGGACCATCCGGGAGTATGAGAGGGCAGAGGGATGATGGTATGGACCCTCACCCTTGCACGCGGGCGGGGTCCACATATGACACCCAGCGCCATCCGTCGTTTGCGTTAGGACCCGCATGGGCCCTTCATTTTGTGCCGGGACCCGGGTTCGGCACAGATTCCCATGGCGACGCATAGAGCGGCCGCGTCGCCGATGTGCTCACCGAGCGCGGCAGGAAAGATTTCGCACGATTCCGCAGAGACCCGCAGCGCTGCGCGCGTGCTAATAAGGCGGCATCGCGAATTAGGGAGGAACGGGCATGGGGAATCAGGCTGCGGCGATCGATCAGGTGACGGATTTTCGGATGCGCGGACATGATGTGCTGCGCCTGGAAGCGTTGAGCGATGTGGTTTTCGGTTTTGCGCTGACGCTGCTGGTGGTATCGCTCCATGTGCCGAGGACGTTCGACGATCTGATGGTGGCGATGCGCGGATTCCCCGCGTTCCTGATTAGTGCTCATTCTCGTGTGGCGCACTCACTACTACTTCTTTCGCCGTTATGGTCTGCACGACGCGAACACGATGGCTCTGAATGCGATTCTTCTGTTCTCCCGGCGGGAGAAGGCCGGGCTTTGTCGACAGCCTCAAAGAGCGGGCTAGGGGCAGATGTCGTCGTTTTTCGGCGGTCTTTACCGGCCGAAGAAGGTCATTCGGAGAGCGGCGCGCGATGGGCCCAGGCGGCGGTTAGTGGATGATTGCGCGGGGGCTGATTGGCGGCGGCGTAGCGCTGGCCGAGGTTGAACCATTCGAGGCCGGGTAGCTTGCGGATGGTTGCATCGACTTCGCTGAGTGCGTGCAGTCCGGCGTCATCGGGGAAAATGAAGTCGCATACGCGGCGCATCGATGGGTCGCCGCGGACCGACACTCCGACCGGGGTCCAGAAACGCCGCAGCGAGAACGAGGCGAGCCGCTGCGCCGCGCGCGGTCGAAGGCGCATCCGCGCCTGGTTGAAATAAAAGGCGAAATGGCGGCGTTCATCCTTGATGATTCGTTCCAGAATGGTGGTGAGCAGCGTTGGTTCGCCGCCCATCGCGCGTCCGGGATCGGTCCGGCGGATGAGCGCCTGATAGCCGGTCAGCGTCGTGATTTCGTTGATGGCGCCCCAGGCCATATGCACCGCGGGAAAATGACGCGTAAGACGCGACCCTACGCGCGCGATCGGTACGAGAACAAAATCGGCGAGGCTTCGGCGGCGGCGCAAATCCGCGAAACGGCGATCCTCGATGCTGACGCCCTGGCTGGCCAGAAAGCGGCGTAGCAACAGGGAATGGAAGAACTCCTCATAGACCCAGCAGGACAGGAACGCGGTTACATCGGCCTCGCACACGATGCTGGTGGAGAGCAGTTCGCGCAGATAGACGACGGTGTGCGACTCGATGTCCATCATGTAGCCGAGACAGAAGAGCGCATCGTCGCTCAGCGGCGGCTGGGTAGGCCCCAATTGAAAATCTCGGGCTTGGTGGCGCCCGACAACTGCAGATAACGATCGAGATCGAAGCCGGTATCCATGGCTTTCACACCCGATATACGGACCGAGGCCCGGGTTGGATTGCTGAGGAAAGGTCGTTTCTTCCAAGGAAGATCACGCGGCAAAAGAATGCCGCGCGAGGTCACGTTCGTCGCCTGCGGCTCCTCGGTGCGGGCTTGCGCCCGAACCCCACGGACGCTTTCTCGGCGATCGAGTTCAAAGGTTCTCACACCCACGGGATTCCTCGGAAAAGAACCTCGGAATGACGCCACTTTCCGATAGTCGTTGAGTGATCATGCCGCACATGCCGTTCTGGATGACGGACAAGTTGGTCAGGTTATCTATGGGACGGCGCGCTGGGCGATCAGTGGGGGACGTCGCCTTTCAGGTAGAGCGGCATGGTCGGCGTGTCCCTTCCGCCGGCCGGTTCGAGCGTGATCGCCGAGGCGAGGATTTCCTCGCCTTCGGGCGGGAGTGTTAGATCGACTTTGGCGGTGCCCTCCGCGGGAGCATTGAAGAGGCCGGCGCGGATGGGTCCGGCGTGCCGGCCGATCCACCATACTTCGTAGACCTTGTCGGCCGGTGCGGGCGGCAGTCCGGCAATCTGCATGAACGCAGTGCGGTTACTCAGGCTCAGCGCCAGTGTTGCATTGGCTTTGGGAGCCACGGACTGGCCCGCAAGCCGCACCACATGAGTATCGGGCGAGAAGGCGGCGAGAGTCAGGGTCGAGGTGAGAGACAGCTGGCTCTTGAGATTGGAGATCTGCATCGATGCCTGCTCGAGACCGTGCTGTAGATCGTCGATGCGCTCGCGCAGCGCTGCAACTTCATAGCTGGTGGTGGCGCGGGCCGCTTCGAGGCCGCGTTCGAGACTGAGCACGGTGAATCCCAACGCGATGGCCAGAACCGCGGCGGCGGCAGTGGCAAGGCCGGAGAACAGCCGCATCCGCGCGGGGCGGCGCGGTGCGACGTCGCGCGCGCGGCTACCGGCGCGAGCGTCGCTGACTATCCGGTCGGGGGCCAGCCGCTGTTCCAGGAGCTGCCAGATGCGATCGCCGGCCGCACCCTCATCGGCAGAGGCGAGCGCGAGCGCGCCAAGCGTCTCGCGGAAGGAAGCGAGTTCCTGCTCACACTCGGCGCATCCGCTGGCCAGATGGGCCGCGAGTGCGCGCTCCTCGTCGATCTCGAGGCGATCGAGTGCTTTCAGCGGGAGCAGTTCTTTGAGTTCGTCGTGAGTCATCCGAACCTACTCGATTCCGCCCCTAAGTGAATCGCGCAATTTGATAAGTGCACTCCGCATACGGCTCTTGACGGTGCCCAGCGGCAGGCCCGTGCGTTCTGCGATCTCCGATTGTGACAAGTCCGAAAAATAGGCGAGTTCCAGAACTTCGCGCTCGCCGTCCTTGAGTTCTCCCATGACCTGACCAACGCGCTGCTTGCGCTGGGCGCTGTAAATCTCCTGCGTGGGGTCGTTTGTATACACCAACATTCCCGGGTCCTCGTCCGACCGTTCGCGGGCCTTGCGCGAGCGCAGCCGGTCGATAGCGCGGCTGCGCGCGAGCATCATCAACCAGGCGCCCACGGAGCCGCGGCTGCGATCGAACCGGGACGCATCGCGCCAGGCCTGCCATAGAACGTCGGCAGCGACCTCTTCGGCATCGGCCTTATTGGCCAGGATTCGTTCCGCCACGGCCGCGACCGCATAGCCATAGCGCTGGTTGAAGGCGCGCAGGGCCTCCTGCTCTCCAGAAGCCATCGCAGCAACCAACTCAATGTCGGTCGGACGATTAGCGATGCTGCTGGACACGACGCCCTTGCCTCATATACGTCGCGAGTTTCGCGATGGATTGGCAAAATTGAGATGCATTAAGCAGAAGACGCCCCACGGATAATTCCCGAGTCCGCCGAAGATAGGAGAGATTATCCTGTTCTGCAAGGAAGGCAGGTTCTTATCGATCCTTAAGCGTGCTAATGCGCGCCACAAGATGACGCGTGCGAGCAGGAATCAACCAAACACTCCGGCAGCGGCCAGATCGGTGATCCGCTCTTCGCCGTAGCCCAGGATGTGTTCGAGCACCTGCTGATTGTGTTCGCCGAGGGAAGGCGCGGCGGCGCGCACTTTCGCGGGTGAGCGCGAGAGATGAGCGCGCGGTCCTTCGACGACGGTCTTGCCCAGCGTGGAATGATTGACCTCGACGAAGTGATTGCGATGGATCATCTGCGGGTCGCGCGATGCTTCCGCGCTGTTCTGCACTTCATGTGCAGGAATTCCGCGCGATTGCAGAAAGGCTTCAGCTGCGCGAGCACCCATGCCCCGGCTCCACGCGGCGATGGCGGTATCGATTTCATCCGCATAATCGCGGCGGCCCGCCACGGTCGCGAGGCGCGTATCGTGCGCGAGGTCGCTGCGCCGGATCACGGAGCACAGCGCCTGCCAATGCGCATCGGTCTTGCAAACGATCGCGATCCAGCAATCGT
Source organism: Binataceae bacterium (SeqCode) (assembly GCA_052146355.1). Lineage (GTDB taxonomy): Bacteria > Desulfobacterota > Binatia > Binatales > Binataceae > JAFAHS01. The sequence continues at coordinate 26,907 of JBKQNE010000041.1, forward strand.
CGCCCGCCGCGGGATAGACACCGTGCGGAGCGAACTCGCGATCGGTATTACCGGCGCGGATCTGCACGCGGCCGTTCGCCGTGAAATCGAGAATCGCGGGCGCCAGAAAATGGAGCGATGATTCCGCCTGAGACTGGTCGATGTACTGTCCCTCGCCCGTGCGACGATGGTGGTCGAGCGCGGCGAGTATCGCCATCGCGGTGAAGCGCGGGGCGACATAATCGGTATAGGCGCCGAAGGGGCCGGCGGGCTTGCGATCGGCCCATCCGGTGAGGTTATGGAAGCCCGAAATAGCGGCGGCCATGTTGCCGAAGCCGGCGATTCGCGACAGCGGCCCGCTCTGGCCCATCAGGCAAGTGCTGACCATGATGATGTCCGGCTTGAGCGCGCGGAGCGATTCGTAATCATAGCCCCACGCGCGCATCGCCTTGGGCGAGAACGATTCGGTGACGACCTGAGCCCATTGCAGAAGGTCGTGAACGACCTCGCGCGAGCGCGGATTTGCCAGGTCGAGCGCGATTCCGAGCTTGCCAGCGTTGCAATTGCCGAAGAGCCCGGAAGCATCGGGGCCCGCCTGATTATTGTGAAACGGTTGCAGGGTGCGCGCGGTATCGACCCGTGTCGGCGACTCGATTCTGACAATGTTCGCGCCGTAGTCAGCGAGCATCCGCGTCGAGGCCGGACCCGCCATCACCCACATAAAGTCCAGTATTCGCACATCGGCGAGCGGCAGCGCGTCGGCCATCAGACGATCCCCCTTTCGGCCAACCGCGCCAGTTCCGCGTCGCTGATTCCCAATTCGCCGCAGTAGATTTGGCGATTGTGCTCGCCGACGGTCGGCGGGCGGCGGCGATATTCGAGGGGAGTGGCGCTGAACTTCGCGAACGGCCCGGGGTATAGGAAGCTGCGCCCCAGCTCCGGATGTTCGACGGACCGCCAGTAATCGCGGGACGCCAGTTGCGGGCTTTTAACCACTTCTTCGATGGTGGTGATCGGCGCCATCAGGAAGCCGCGATCCACCGCCAGTTGCAGAAGCTCGGCCTTGGTGTGGCTGCTCGTGAAGCGGGAGACGATGTCCTGGAGGCGGTGAAATTCGCTTATCGGCTCGGCGCCGCTGAACAGCAACTCGCCCAACCCTATCCAATCCTTGTCGCGGGTCGCTTCGTCGCAGAAACCCTGCTCGCACAGGTACGCCATCAGCTTGCGCGTGAAGACGCCGAGTGCCGAGCCGAACAGAAACGTCAACGCGATGTAGCCATCCTTAGCGGGCCACACCAGGCGGACATCGAGCGGCCCGAACTTTACTCCGCCGGACATCCGGCGCGCTTCGGACGATCCGAGCGGAGCGGCCAGGATGTACGACTGGGTCGCCAATGCGACCGATTCCTGCGCGGCTACATCGACGTGCTGGCCGCGTCCCGACATCACGGATTCATGATGCGCAGCCAGCGCGCCCACTGCAGCATCGGCGCTCGCGTGCAGATACGCCTGCGGCACACTGAGGCGGACAGGAGCACGGTCATCATCGCCGGTGAGAACGAGCGGTCCGCCGGACGCCATGATTATGAGGTCGGAATCCGCATAGCTCGCCTTGGGACCATCCTGGCCGAAGGCGGTTATGGAAGCATAGACGAGGGCGGGATTGAGCGCCGCGAGATCGTCGTAACCGAGGCCGCGCGCCGCCATCTCACCGGGATTGAACGATTCGATTACGAAATGCGCTTTCGCGATGAGGCGCTTCAGGAGATCGCGGCCTTCGGGGCGATCGATATCGAGGGTGATGCTGCGTTTGTTGCGATTATACGCCCACCAATAGATCGAGCGATCGGGATGCGGCTCATCGTCCAGGAACGGGCCGAGTTGGCGCGCGGGAGAACCGCCGGGCGGTTCGATCTTGATGACATCGGCGCCCATGTCGCCGAGGAGTTGGCCGCAGAGGAGTCCGCGCTCCGTGGTGAGATCGAGCACGCGGTAGGGGGAGAGCATCGTCATTGCGATTGGACCAGTGCAACCCTTTACCACCATCAAAGGGTCGACCGTCAAGGCTATTCGCCCCTCGCCCGCGCGCGCGACCTGGGCGCGAGCGCGGATCGGGAGAGGGCGGCCGAGCGATTGGTCCGCCAATCGCTCGGCGGGTGAGGGCCGGTCGCGGGCGGGCGGATATTCGTGATGATTCCATTGACCCTCATCCGGCGCGCGGCGCGCCACCTTCTCCCGGGGGGAGAAGGACTGTCGGCTTTCTAACCGATCAGATCGAGGCGATAGTGTGCCGGCCGGGTCCCAGGCGGGCGCCTGATAGTGGGGCGTCGTCGAAGCGGACTGTGGCGATGACGCCGGGTGGGATCGTTATTTCACCGCCGCGATCGTGGTCCAGCGTCACTTCGATCATGCCGTGGGGGGTCGGTACTGCGCCTTCCAAGTGGCGCAGGGTGCCGAACCATGGGGTGATTTCCGCCTCGGCGTAGCCGGGCTTCAGGGGTTTTACGCCCAGCACGTGGGTCGTGAGGTCGTAGGTGGGAGTCGCGGACCAGGCGTGGCAGCGGCTGCCGGTTCCTGAGCGGGCTTGCCAATATTCCTCGAAGACGGTGTTGCCGCGTTCGATTTGGGGCCACCACTTGAGGCATCGATCGAGGATCAAATCGCGGCGGCCCGCGCGCACGATCGCATCGTGCAGAATGTGCGAGAAGAACGGCTGCGCCATCACGACGCTGCTCTCGGGGTCGAACGCGACATGGTCGGCGGGATTCATTTGATTTCTGACGTACGCCATCAGGTTGTCCGAGATGGTGGGCGTCAGCACCAGGCGCGATTCGTCGAGGACGTAGTCGAGCATGCGAGCCCAGCGCTCGCGCGGGGCGCATCCGCCGACAATCGCGGCGGCGTTGGTCTGCTGGCTGATACGGCGGCGCGGTCCGTTCGCATCGGCGGCATCGACGTACGCGCCCGCGGCATCATCCCATAGCAGCTCGAAGGCGGCTCGCGTTCGCTCCGACCGCGCGATCGCATCGACGGCCAGCTCGGGACGGTCCAGCGCCGTGTAGGCAAGGGCAGCGAAATCGTCTAGAGCGGCGGCATAGAGCGCGTCGATCGCGCCGATCGCCTCGGCGCGATCGGTCATCGCCCAATCGACGAACATCCATCCCGGCATCCCGCGGATGAGGCCGTCGCCCGCGCGGTAGCGCTCGAAGGCATCGAGAATCTCCACGGCAGTCGGCGCCAGCTCGCGAACCGTTTCGGAATCGCCGGAGTATTCGAAGTAGCGCGCCAGCGCGCGAATCCAATGCAGCGAATAATCGGGAATCGTGGTGGAGGAAATAGCGAAGTCGCCCGCCGCGACCATCCCGAGTAATCCATCGCCGCGGCGCGAATGAGCGCAAATTCGCAGATGACGCCGCACCAGACGCCAATCGGTGTTGGTCACGAACGTCAGCAGCGAGTGGATATAGGAATCGCCCAGCCACGCGCGCTGCTCGCGGCCGGGGCAATCGATGAACGCATCGGTGGAGCAGAGATCGAGCGTGCGCGCGCCAACCCGCCAGATCCTGCCCAAGCGGATATCGTCGCATTCGAAGTGCGCCCCGCCGCCGCGCGGATAGCGGCGTTCGACCGCGCCGATGGAGTGGATTCGCGCGCCACCGCGCGTGACTGCGGCGACGTAGCGGAACCCGACGCCCTCGAATGCCTCGACGCGCTCAAGCGAACTTCCGCCAAGGACGTATCGCATCGCGTAGGCGCGCGGCGCGATTTCGACCGTGCCGTCGGCGCGCCGATCTTCGCCGGTGTAGATATCGACGACAGAGCCGGCCGGACCGCTCGCTTCGAGCCACGGCGTGGCGAGAGTGGTGCCATCGGCGTCGTAAATGATCATCGTGTCGAGGCCCGGTTTTTTGAGAGCGAAATACGCGTCGAGGGGATCGGCCGCGTCGTTGGCGGCGATGTCGAAGCGCGCGCGCTCGGACAACACGATCGGAATCGCGGTCAGCGGCGCAATCTCGGCATGCTCCGGCGCGGTGAATGGCTCGACGGGAATTTGCGTGCGGTTCCATGAAAAGGTACTCGCGGAAAGCTCAATCGCGGGCGCCCACGCGGAATCATCGAAAGCGGCATCGGTCCATCCGTGTGGCACTCGCGCACCATCGAGAATTTCGTTCGGCACTTGCGAAAGCCCGGGCGCCGGCCTGGGATCCTGTCGGTAAGGAGCGGGCTGCACTTTCCAAGACCGGTCGGACGCGACGCCGATTTCGGGAGCTTCGAAGGCGAACGATCCGTAACCAACCTGATAGCTGGCCGTCGCCGGCAGCCACCACGGCACCGGAGTTCCGTAGAAGCGCACGAGCGCGGCGATGACGTTGCGGCCCGCGCGGAGATACGGCGCCAGGTCGAACTCCGACCACGCGAGACGAGCCGGATTGGAGCGCGCGGGTCCGCGCGAAACTTCGCGGCCGTTCACATAAAGGATGAAGCGCGAGTCTGCCGTCGCGCGCGCGGGAACCGATGCCGGAACGACCGTGAGATCAATTGTTTTGCGCAGGTAGCAGAAGCGATTCCACGTTTCGCGCGACGGAATTGCATCGGCGAATATCTGTGCCGACCGGGGACGCGGGTCCGCCGTCCAGATCCATCGCGCGTTCCACGTGATCGGCCATTTCGATTGCGCGGACGCCATCGCTCAGTAGGGACGCGCAGCCTTGCCGATAATCTCGCGCGCGACCAGCAGCTTCATGATCTGCGCGGTGCCATCGCCGATTTCGAGCCCGATAACGTCGCGCATGCGCTGCTGATGGGGCAAATCGAGGCTGAAGCCCATGTGTCCGTGGAGCAGCAGGCACTGATGAAGCACGCGGGCGCACAACTCGGGCGCAAGCCACTTGGCGCCGGCGGAGATCCATCCGTGCGGCTGGCCGCGATCGCGCAGCCACAGCGCCTCGTAGCAGAGATGGCGCGCGGCGCGCAGCTCGACGGCGGCTTCGGCGAGCGGAAAAGACACGCCCTCGAAGCGCGCGAGCGACCCGCCGAAAGCCTGCCGTTCGGCCACGTAGGCGCAGGTCTCCTCGACGCTCTGCTCGGCCGCGCCGATGCACATCAAGCCGATCAGCGCGCGGCTGAAGTCGAACCCCTGCATGACCTGCACGAAACCCGCGCCTTCTGCGCCTATTCGTTCGCTGACCGGTACACGGACCGAGTCGAAAAAGAGCGAGCCGCGGCCGATCGCGCGCGACCCGAGGTCGCGAAAGCGCGTGCGCGAGACGCCGGGAGAGTTGAGATCGACGTAAAAGGCGCTGACTCCGCGCGCCCCCTGCTCCAGCGTGCCTGTGCGCGCCATCACGAGCGCGGTCGCGGCCGACGAGGAAAATGAAATGGAGGTCTTTTCGCCATCGAGCACGTAATGGTCGCCATCGCGGCGCGCTTGCAGCTTCACGTGCGCCGCGTCGGAGCCGCCACCGGGCTCGGTCACGCCCAACGCGGTGATAATTTCGCCGCCGCAGATCGGCGGAAGATAGGCAGCCTTCTGCCGCTCGTCGCCATTGCGATCGACGATGGCGCCGACGAGCGCCGCGATCAGCAGGACATAGGCGGCGTTGAAGTCGCCGCGCGCAATTTCCTCGTGCGCGATGCCCAGCAAGACGAAATCGAGACCCGAGCCACCGTGGCGTGGATCGACCATCGACGCGAGCAAACCCAACTCGCCGAGCTTGCGCGCAATCGGGGGCGGCAAATCCTCGTCGCGGTCGCGCGACTGATATGACGGCAGCAGCTCGCGCCGCGCGAACTCACGAAGCGTGGATTGCAGGAGCTGCTGTTCGGGAGAGAGCGCAAAATCCATGGCGATGGTCTCAGAAGGTTACGACGCTTCGAATTGATTTGCCCGCGTGCATGAGATCGAACGCCTCGTTGATGCGATCGAGCGGCATCGTATGAGTGATCAGATCGTCGATGTTGATGCGGCCATCCATGTACCAATCGACGATGCGAGGGACATCGCGGCGGCCCCGCGCGCCGCCGAATGCCGTGCCCTTCCAGGTGCGGCCGGTGACGAGCTGGAACGGCCGCGTCGAAATTTCTTCGCCCGCGCCGGCGACGCCGATAATCACGCAGGTGCCCCATCCGCGCTGGCAGCATTCGAGCGCCTGGCGCATCAGCTTTACATTCCCAACGCACTCGAACGAGAAGTCCGCGCCGCCGCGCGTCAAATCGATGAGGTAAGGCACGAGGTCGCCCTTGATCTCCGACGGATTCACGAAGTGGGTCGCACCGAACTTGCGCGCGATCGGCTCGCGCGCAGAGTTGAGATCGATCGCGACGATCATCGCTGCGCCCGCCAATCGCGCGCCCTGGATTACATTGAGGCCGATACCGCCGATGCCAAATGCGACCACGCGGTCGCCGGGCTGCACTTTGGCGGCGTTGATGACGGCGCCGATGCCGGTCGTAACGCCGCATCCGATGTAGCAAATCTTGTCGAAGGGCGCGTCCTCGCGGACTTTGGCGAGCGCGATTTCCGGCACCACGGTGTAGTTCGCGAACGTCGAGGTGCCCATGTAGTGATGAATCATCTTGCCGCCCGACGAAAAGCGGCTGGTGCCATCCGGCATGACGCCTTTGCCCTGGGTCTCGCGAATCGCGATGCAGAGATTGGTCTTGCCGGACAGGCAGGCCGGGCAGTTGCGGCACTCCGGGATATAAAGCGGAACTACGTGGTCGCCCTTTTTGAGCGTGGTCACGCCGGAGCCGGTCTCGACGACGATGCCCGCGCCCTCGTGGCCCAGGACGGCGGGAAAAAGTCCTTCGGGATCTTTGCCGGAGAGGGTGAACGCGTCGGTATGGCAGATTCCGGTGGCCTTTATTTCGACCAGCACTTCGCCGGCCCTGGGGCCATCGAGATCGATGGTGGTGATTTCGAGCGGCACGCCGGCCTTGATCGCAACTGCGGCTCTGACCTTCACAGACTGACTCCGTTTCTCAGGACAATGAGACGAACCCGTCGCGGATCGCGGGTCCGCCTTCGGCGTTCAATACATCAAAGAAAATATTCGTGGCATCATCGGCATCTTCGCGGGCGTGGATGCGCAAGCGGATTTCCGACGGCATCGGCACCATCGCGCCGAATCTGCCACCGATTCTGCGTACCCGCCGCGGTTCCCTTTTCGCTTCCGTCGCGACGATTTGTGACACGGCCAGCGCATGGGTCGCGGTGCCATGCAGGATTATCGACGGCAGCCCGGCGCTATGCGCCACGGCCGCATCTGTGTGGATCGGATTAAAGATCCGCGCGCATTCCGTGTAGACGTGCGCGAGGCCGGCGCTGACCGGAATCGTTATTTCCGCGCGCGGCCGGGCCGGAACCGTGCGCGGCGCGGGCACCTGGGGAGGTTTCTCGACGAAGCGATCGGGGCCCTTGATAGCGACTTCGCGATAGATCGCTCCGTACCACGACGTGCATACCGGCGCGCCGGCATCGTCGACCGTTTCCAATTTCGTGACTTGATAAGCGCCCGGTTTGCGCTGCTCGACTCCGGCGAACGTGGCCTTAGTGCGCAGACGTTCGGGCGGACGAATAGCGCGATGGATAATCAGATCGTGCGAGGCGTGAACTCCGCGGCGCGCTTCGTCGGGCGTGAGGCCAGAGCGCTCGAAGACATCGCGCATCGCGATGATTGCGGCCCATTCGAAGCACACCGGAAACATCGGATGCGCGATGATGCCGGCGCGCGTGTCCATGTAGCAGGGCAGTACGTCGCCGAGTCCGGCCGCATAGGCCATCGTCCAGCGCGCGTCGATTTCGCTGCTGAGGAAATCGCCGGCCGCGCCGACGATCGAGGAATCAAGTGGCATGGTCCCTTTCTACTTGCGAAGAGGCGGGACTGTCCAATGCGGGTTGGCGCGATTTATGGTAGCTGCTGCTACGCCACGCCCTTCCCTCTTCTGGAGTAGCGGCAGGCGGCCCGCCCGCCCCCAGCGAAAAGTCCGGTTGAATCAACAGAAGGGACTCCCGATGAGGAGTTCCGCGCGGAGTTTCCTACGGCTGCTGAGTGCGATTTTCGGTGTCAGGCGGGCGAGCCGCCCGCCCTACTCGGATCGGGAGAGCAAGCAGGAGGTCAGGGAGTAGGAGCGTTGAAATCGGCGAGGTCGCGGTTCATGAAGATTTCGTTGGTGACCTGGTGCGGGGCGCCGATGTCCAGTTTTACCGGATGCTCGCCGTTCATCTGGAGGTTGTAGTCGTAGCGCGTGAATTGGTCGATTTCGAACGGCAGTCCGTTGCACAGCAGAGGATTGGCTGCATCGCAAATTTGGAAATGAAGATGCGGCTCGGTTGAGTTTCCGGAATTGCCGAGCTTGCCAAGGAGCTGTCCCTTTTTCACCTGATCGCCCGGCTTGACCGCGACGGTACCGGGAATCAGATGCGCATAGAAGGCAAACTGGCTGCCGCCGAGATCTTCAACGACATTGTTGCCGCCGAGGGTATCGAGCGTGATCGTTACCGCCATCTTTGCGGACTGCGGCGTGTTTTCGGGAATACCGTCCTTCACCGAGACGATGCGGCCGTCGGCGACCGCAACAATGTCCGCATCGTAGGCGTGGTAGCTTTTGTTGTCTGATTCGTTGCCGCTGAAACTGTCACCGTCGGCGCCGAGCTGAATCCAATCGACGGCGAAGCGCTCGGGCAGCCCGAAATGCCTGCCCAGAGCGATCATCGTGCGGCGATGAATCGAATCATTCGCGGGCCCGTTGGGCGTCCACCAATTCTTGCCGCGCAGCGGCGAACCGATCACGATCGGTTTTGACTGCGAGGTACCCATCCGGACGTCAATGATTACGTTTTGGGGCGGTCCTGAACTTCCTTGCGCCGAAATGGAGACGAAGTTGTCCCACTGCTTGAAATTCCAGTCATCGAGAAAGAAGTAAATCACTGCCGATTCCGCCGGTTTGAGTACCGGATCCTGTGGAGTCAGGTAGCGTCCCGCGACGCTGCTGAACATTTCCTTGAGTTGCTTGCCCTTGAACTGCCGGGAGTTGGCCTTGTCGACAACGCTGTGGGCGTCGGGAGTATCGGGCAACGCGCGTAACTGCAGCGAATCGATCGTGATCGTGGTCTCGGTGAAGTTCACCAGCAGTAATTCGTACACGACGTGCGTCTTGCCGTCGCCCATGAAGACCTGCGGATCGCCAGGATTCGGAAGTATCAGCAGCTTGACCGGCAGGGACGGCTGCGGTTCCTGCGCGAGGACCGCCGACGGGATCGCAATCGCGACCACGAGTACAAGAATGACCGCGAGAGGTTTCATCTAAGAATGCGCCTTCGCGAATTCGATTACTGCATCGTTGAACTCGCGTGGATATTCGGTGAAGAACAGATGGCCGCCGGGCAGCTCTTTCAACGTCGCGCCGGGAATGCGCGATGCGATCAGCTTTGAATTTGCCGGCGGCACCAGGATGTCGTCGCGCCCCGCCAGCACCATCGTGGGCACGCGAAGCGAATTCAGCCGCGCGCTCGTATCGTGGGTTACGACAGCCTGGATCTGCCGCTGGTAGGCAAAGGCGGGAATGAGATATTGCGCGCGCACCTTCTCGTGCTGGTCGATGACCTCGCGGCGATTCGCGATGGTGTGTTCCGAGAAGCCCGACCGCATTTGGACCTTGCGCTGCTCGGGGTTCGCTTTTTCGCCCGCGACGAGCGCAGCAATCACGTCGGGGGCGGCGCTCACCGCTTCTTTGCCGCCGAACGTGGTGCATCCGAGAATGAGGCAGCTCAGCCGATTCTGACGAGTGATCGCAAACTCCTGCGCGATCATCCCGCCCATCGAGATTCCTAACAGCGCCGCGCGCTCGATCTTGAGCGCATCCATCAGGCCCGCCGTGTCCGCTGCCATCTGGGGAATCGAATAGGGCGCGTCGGGCTTGTCGGTGCGGCCTGCGCCGCGATTGTCGAAGACGACGACGCGGAAGTGGCGTGCGAACTCGGGGGTCTGCTCGTACCACGCGGTCAGGTTGGAGCCGAGCCCGCGAATCATCACCAGAGTCTGCGGGCCATCGCCGTGAATCTCGTAGTAAACTTCGAGGTTGCCGACGCGTTGTCTTGGCATGGCCGAAAATCTAGCGCCGCGGGCCGACCAAGCCAACCGCGATTTCGCTTGCCCGCGCGGCCCGATCGGTGCGAATTAAGCCCTTGCGAGCGGATTGCAATCGGGGGGAGTGCCGCGATGGCGCGGGGCTGGAGAGAATCCGAACGCGGGAGGCCGCTATGGGTTCCGACGAACTTCACGAGATCGTGATCGAACGCAACCTTCTTATTCCCCTTAGCGATGGTGCGACGCTGTCGGCGGACCTTTATCGTCCGGCGGGTAAGGGGCCGTTTCCGGCGTTGCTGAGCTTCTACCCGTACCACAAAGACGATTTTATCGGCGCGATGAATGAGGAACCGCGCCGTTATTTCGCGGCTCGCGGCTATGCGCATCTGCTGATCGATTTTCGCGGGCTGGGCGGATCGAGCGGAGTCGCGTGGCCCGCGATGGATCGCGGCGAGGGCCGCGACGGCGCCGAGGCGGTGGAATGGATCGCGCGGCAGCCCTGGTGCGATGGCAACGTCGGGATGTGGGGACTTTCCTACGGCGGCATTTCCTCGCTCAAGGTTGGCGCGGAGAACCCGCCGCATTTGCGGGCGATCGTTCCGATTCAGGGCAGCGCCGACATCTACCACGATTATCTTTACCCGGGCGGCGCACCAACCTGCCTCGGCGGTTACGGCGCGTGGGGCTCGTTCATGCTCGCGATGAATCTGATGCCGCCGACCAATGCCGACACGGAAGGCCGCTGGCACAAGGTCTGGATGGAGCGGCTGGAAAAAGGCGAACCGTACGTGCTCCCCTGGCCCGACCATCCCGCGCACGACGAATACTGGCAAGCGAAAGCGGTCGACCCCGCGAAGATAAAGGTGCCGACGTTCATCATCGGCGGATGGCGCGACATCTTTCCGGAAGTCATGCCCTCGGTGTTCGCGCGGCTCAAATGCACGAAGAAATTATGGATGGGTCCGTGGATGCATACGCTGCCGGCGCTCTCGCCATACGAGCCGCTCGACTATCTGCACGAGATGAAACGATGGTTCGACTACTGGGTGCGCGGCGACAAGAACGGCATCGCGGACGAGCCGCCGGTGCTCATAAATGTGCAGCGCGCGAATATCTGGAAGCAGGAGCGCGAATGGCCGATCGCACGGGCGAAGAACCGCGCCCTGTTTCTCGGCAGCGCGGGAGCGCTCGGCGATGCGCCAGCGCGTGAAGAACAAGGGGAATCGTACACCGCGAATCCGACTATCGGCAGCGCGGCGGGACTGTGGGACCCGATGGGCTTGGGGGTAGGACGCCCGCTCGACCAGGGCGAAGATGATCTCGGGTCGCTGACGTACACCTCGGAGCCGCTGGCGGAAAACCTGGAAATCTCCGGCGCGCCGGAAGCGACGGTCTTTGCGGAGATCAAATCGGGCGACGACCTGCATCTGGTGGTCAAGCTTTCCGACGTCGATCCTTCGGGCGCGTCGGCGTTGATCACCAGCGGATGGCTGCGCGGGGCGTGCCGCAACTCCGCCGATCGGCTCGAACCGGTGCGCGCGGGCGAGGTCTACGAATTTCGTGTCGCGCTGTGGTCGACGTCATACCAGGTGCCGAAGGGGAACCGGATTCGGGTAAGCGTCTCGTGCTCGGACTTTCCGCACGTGTGGCCGACGCGCACCAATCCGGAGATTCGCGTGTTCTTCGGCGGCAACCGCGCCAGCACGATTGCGCTGCCGGTCGTGCCGCCATCGCCGACGCCGCTCGATGCGCCGAAAATCCGCCGGCCGCAGCCGCCCCCGGCCGGCGCATTGCAACCGATATGGAAAATCGAGCGCAATCTCGTGACCGATGAGATCACGGTGACTACCGGTGAGAAAAACGGATTCCCGCTGCCGCAGGGCGGTGCGATCGAAGTCGACCATACCGCCGTCGCTCGCGTCGCGGCCGCGCGGCCGGACGGCGCGAATGTGGCAGGCGATACGAAAATACGCGTGCGCGCTCCGGTGATCGGCGAAATAGAGGTCGCGACCACCAGCCTCATCTCACGCAGCGGCATGACGCTGGCAGGCCGGATCACCAGGGACGGCACGGTGGTGTTCGAAAAAAGGTGGAGCAAGTAGCCAGCGATGGCATCTGACGCAAAGAGCGATCCTCCATTCCCGGCAGAGCATATCGGCAGCCTGCTGCGGCCGCGCGAACTTAAGGATGCGTTCAGCGCGCGGGCGCGCGGGGAGCTGGGCGATGGGGGGTTTCGGGCGGCGCTGGAACGCTGCATCATCGACGCGATCCGAGTGCAGGAGGAAGCCGGCCTGCAGGCGATCACCGATGGCGAATTCCGGCGCGTCGCGTGGTCGACGGGATTCGTGCGCGCGATCGAAGGGCTGGAAGACCGCCAATCGCTCTTCGAATTCCACGACAACGCGGGCAACGCGCAGAAGTGGGATACGTGCTGCGCCGTTGCGCGTATTCGCCGTCCGCGCGGAATTACGCTCGATGAATTCAACTTCGTTCGCGCGCATACGGCGCGCACACCCAAGGTCACCATGCCTGCGCCGAGTTTTCTGCATTTCTTCCGGCTGGGCGAATGCGCCGATCGCAAAGTTTATCCGGACCTGGAGCAGTTCTGGACAGATTTGGTCGGCATCTACCAGCAGGAACTCGAAGCGCTAGGCGCGGCGGGAGCGACCTACCTGCAATTCGACGAAGTCCCGCAGGCGATGCTTTGCGACGAGAATGTGCGCGCGACAGTGCGCGCGCATGGCGAGGACCCGGAGCTGCTCGCGAGCAAATACGTCGAGGCCGTCAATCGCATACTTGAACGACGGCCGGCGGGGATGACGATCGGGATGCATCTGTGCCGCGGGAATTTGCGCGGACGCTGGATGGCCGCGGGATCGTATGAAGCGGTGGCGGAGCGATTGTTCAACGACTTGAAGGTGGACGGATTTTTCCTGGAGTACGATACGCCGCGCGCCGGCGATTTCTCACCACTGCGGTTCATGCCGAAGAACAAGTTCGTGCGGCTGGGGCTCGTCAGCAGCAAGACGCCCGTGCTGGAGAGCAAGACCGCGCTGAAGCATCGGATCGACGAAGCGGCGAAATTCGTCGCGATGGACCGGTTGGGCATCTCGCCGCAATGCGGCTTCGCGAGCACAGTGGGAGGAAATCCGCTGACGCTGGAGGATCAGCGCGCGAAGCTCGCGCTGGTGGTGGAAGTAGCGCGCGAAGTCTGGGGATAGGCCCTTCTCCCGCTGGGAGAAGGTGGCGCGTTGCGCGACAGATGAGGGTCGGAGGATTCGTGACAAATACTGGTGGAGATTAGACGATCCCTCACCCGCCGCTCGATTTCGAAACAAATCGCGCGGCACCCTCTCCCGGTTTGCGCCCTCGGCCAGGCCGACGACGCGGGAGAGGGAGCATGCGTTGAGATGCAGTTCGGGCGCAGTCTAGTTATAGTAGACATGTCGCCGGTTGTAGTTCGGCGCGGGGAAGAATATGGCCGAAGCCTCCAAAGCGTCAAAAGCCGAAGTCCGCGGAAATCTGATCGCGCCGCCGATGCGCCGTCATGCGTGGATCAATATCGCGGGCCCGCTGTGCGCCATCTTTCTGGGCTTCGCCGGCGCCGCGTTCTATCTCCATCCGATCGGCGTGCTGCGATGGATTCAGACCACGCGCCTGGGATGGTCCGGCGCCACCCAGAACGAAGTTAGCCTCAACGAAGGCCTGATGACCTATTTCATCACTGGCGGGTACTGGGACCAGTACCCGGTCGTGATGGTTCACGGGGTCGGCCTCGATGCGGGGCTGGAATGGCGCGGCGTGATGCGCCCGATCGCCGACGCGCACTTCAAAGTCGTGGCGCCGAACCTGATGGGATTCGCGACATCCGAACACAAGCAGGTCAATTATTCGATAGCGTACCAGGCAGGCGCACTCGCCGGACTGATCGACAACCTTAAGCTGGATCACATCAACCTGGTCGGATCGGACGTCGGCGCGGACGTCGTGCTGTACTATGCGGTCGAGCATCCCGACAAGGTCGAACGGCTCATCCTGGTTTCGGGCGGGCTCATCGGGGCGCGCGGCGCGGAAAAGCTGCGCAAGGGACTCTTACCGACCACGCCCGATGCGATGCAGCAGGCGCTCGACATGAGTTTTTACGGGCTGCCGCCGATGCCGCAGTTCATGTACGAGCGAATGGTCGCGGCGGTCGCCGACGACACGCAGGCGCAGACCGACATGCTGAACTCGGTTCCGCGCGACGAGGCGCATATCCGATCCAAGCTCGGTCAGATTTTCAACACGCTGACGATCATCATCTGGGGCGGGAAAGATCCGTTCTTTTCGAGCGCCGAGGGTGACGCGCTGCACTCGGCCCTGCCCGGCTCCGCCACGGTCGTGTTCAAGACTTCGGGTCCGTTCCCGCAGCTTGAGCATCCCGACGACTTTTCCGATTCGCTGGTCTTCATCCTGAAGCAAGAAGAAGGCGGCCGCTAACACATAGACGAAAAGAGCATCGCTCCGCTCAAAGCGGCGCAAGTGGCGCGACGAAAATCGCTATCGCTTTGAGCGGCGCGAGGCGGCTTGCCTTAGTCATCTGCCTTTGCGATAAGCGGGGTCTGCAACTCGAGGAGCAGGGTAGATGAAGCTTTACAATATGAATCTTTCCAACTTCGCCACCAAGTGCCGAATCGCAATTTACGACAAAGGCGCGCAGGTGGAGATCGTTGGAATTCCCGGCGGCAGCAGCAAGTCGCCCGAGTATTTGAAGTTAAATCCGCTCGCCAAAGTCCCGGCATTCGATGCGGACGGACTGATCATCCCGGAGTCCGAGGTAATCAACGAATATCTCGAAGACAAATTTCCAACACCCGCCCTGATGCCGAAGTCCCCTGAAGGCCGGGCCAAGGTGCGGGCTTTCACGCGGTTTCACGATCTCTACCTGGAGCCTCCGCTGCGCTCGCTCTTCGGGCAAATGAATCCGAAGACGCGCGACGAGAAAGTCGTCAACGAGAAGCTCACCGAATTGAACGGCCGCCTCGACCAGCTCGACAAGATGCTGGCTGACAGCGGTTTTGCCAACGGCGCCGATTTTTCGCTGGCCGATTGCGCGATCGCACCGACCATCTTTTTTGCGGTGAACCTGCTCGGGATGTTCGGTTCGAAGCCTCCGCTGGAGGGACGTCCTAAGCTCGCCGCATGGTGGACCCATGTGCAGACGCGCCCATCGGTGAAGAAGGCGCTGGGCGAGATGGCGGAAGCTCTGGCCGCGATGAACCGCGGCAGCCGCTAGATCGCTCTGTATTCCGATTTCGAAAAAGTCCCGTGGCGGCTCGCTCCGTCACGGGACTTTTAATTTCGTTCAGCCCAGTCAGGCGATTCAGCGGATTCGAAATATCCTCCGAATCAGCAGCGCGCCGCAAAGCGCCGGCGCCCTGAGCCGTCCGAGCTTCAGGGCATGAGTTCTGAGGGCAACGAAGAAGCGCTTTCGGACCCCAGGCATTCATTCGCGTCGCCGTTTGCACCCGCAAACGCCGCGCCAACCGGATGGTCGCTGCAGACTGCCGAATCGCATTGCCCGGCGGGCGTAAATACGGCGGTGTCCGGGGAAACTGCGCTTCCATCGGGGTTCTCACCAAGCGGGCATTTGCAGGTCGCGGTTTTGACCCCGTTCTGCCGCTTCGCATCGAGCGTACACGCGAAGCTGAAACAATTCGCGAATGTCGCTCCGACGTTGTCGCTGCTCGAGCACAGCTGGAACGATACGGCGGTGTCGGCCGGCTTGTGGCTCCAGCCGTTGGCTTCCTGCGGAATGTTGGTCTTCGGCCAATACAAGGACCACACCTGGCCTTTGCCGGGCGCATCGCAGCTGCCCTGCATGTTGCCTCCAGTCACGTCCGCGATTGCCGGTCCGTTATACACCGGGCAAGTACAGGAGGCTTCCGGGAAAGAGGCCATACCGCCGCCGGCCACGTGTACCGATATCGTTCCGCCGGTGAGCGTACAGGTGGACGCGGCGCAGAGGGCGTACTGCCCGCGACAAATCTGGTACCCATAGATGATTCCGGCCACGCTGCCCGAGGGCGCCGCAGTGGCCTGGGCTGCGGGGAACGCGGCCAAGAACAACATCGCGATCAATGCAACAATTGAGCCTCGCATGCCTTTCTCCTGCAAATTGGGGCTATACTTTCTTATTACACTGACAATGTAATAAGATCAACAGTCTTGGCAGGGCCGGTCAAGTCTCTCCCGCCGCCAGCCCGATGATGCCAAAATCGTAACGCGATCCCGCTTGCATCGACTGTGGAACCGAGAATGACTCGCTTGCGCCCGCTGCATGACATTCTGATCGCGAATCCACGGATCCTGTTCGTGGGGATAAACCCGAGCATTCGCTCCGCCGAAGTGGGGCATCATTTCGCGAGCCCCGGAAATCCGTTCTGGAAATTACTCTACGCCGCGCGGCTCGTGCCGGAGCCGCTCACCTGCGACCAGGACGATCGGCTGATCGAGTTCGGGCTCGCGCTGACCAATCTCTGCCAGCGTCCAACTCGCGCCGCCGCCGAGTTGACCGCGGACGAGATGGCGCGCGGCCGCGCGCTGCTCGCCCGCAAGATCAAGCGCGTCAGTCCGCGCATCGTCGCGTTCGTCGGTATCAGCATCTACCGGCACTATTTTCGGGTCGCCGCGGGCGATGGCGCCGGCGCGAAGCCGCAGACGATCGCCGATGCGCGCGTGTTCGCGCTGCCGAATCCGAGCGGGCTCAACGCCAGCTTTCCGGGGTTCAAGCACAAGCTGATCTGGTTCGAGCGCCTGCGCGAATTCGCGAGCGAGCGATAACTCGCCTCCTCGCGAATTCGTTCGACACGGCTCGGGAAGCAGAACCCTCACCCTACCCTCTCCCTGCCCTCCGCAAGGCTTCTGGAGGCGGGCCGCAACTAAGCGGGCGAGGGGCTGGGTACTCTATTCCACGGGATTATCTGTCTACTAGGCGGCTTTCGCGGTTTGTTTTGCGAGATTCGTTTTTGCCAGCGGCAGATCTCGGACTCGTATTCCGGTCGCTGCGTAGACCGCGTTGCAGAGCGCGGGCACGAATGGGGGTACGCCAGGCTCTCCGACACCGCCGGGGGGCGCCGTGCTTTCCACGATGTATACGTTCGTTTCGTATGGAGCTTCGGCGATTCTTGCGACCGGGTAGTCGTGGAAGTTGGATTGATCGACTGCGCCGTCGCTGGCCGTGATCTCGCCGGTCCGCGCGATGCTGGTGCCGAACACCGCCGCGCCTTCGAACTGCGCTTTTACGAACTGCGGATTAACAATCATGCCCGCATCGACAACAGTATCGACCCGCGGAATTTTTATTTCGCCTTTGTCGTTGACTTCCACCTGCACCACGCTCGCGACGTAGGTGACGAAGCTGCGATGCACCGCGAGACCCCATCCGGTGCCGGCGCCCGGCTTGCGCTTGCCCCATCCTGATTTTTCCGCGGCGATCTCCAGCACGCGCCGCAGGCGGCCGGCGTCGATTGGATACTGCTCAGGCGACGCGCCGTAGTTGCCATAGCCACTCAAGTCGATGGTTCGCGGCGGCCCGATCAAATCGAGCATGTACTCGAGCGGATCGCGGCCCGCGTGATGCGCGAGTTCGTCGGCGAACGTCTGCACGCCAAAAGCGTGGTAGATATTCGCGACCGACCGGAGCCATCCGATTCGCACGTGTGCTTTGGCGGGTCCGTTCTCGACGCGGAGATTGGCGATATTGAACGGGATGTCAGTCCATCCCTGGCCAAGCGCGCCCGCGCCGCCATAGACCGCGTCCTCATCGAAGGTGGAAGCGATCGGCGGAAACGTCGATCGTTGCAGCCACGCGGTGGGAAGGCCGTTACTACCAATTGCGGCCTTCATATACATGGCGGCGACGCTGTTGTAGTAGCCAAACCGGATATCATCTTCCCGAGTCCATACTAACTTGACGGGGCGGCCGGTCGCCTTCGAGAGCAGCGCGGCTTCGACTGCGTAATCGGGCTTCGACTTTCTGCCGAATCCGCCGCCGAGCAAAGTCACGTAGCAGGTCACGTTCTCGGAAGCGATTCCCATTTCGCCCGCGATCGCTTCCTGCACCTCCTGCGGATTCTGGGTCGGCGCCCACACCGTCACTTTGTCGCCGCGCACCTCGGCGAGCGCGACCGGAGGTTCCATCGAGGCGTGGGCGAGCAGCGGCACGTAGTATTCCGCTTCGATGATCTTGCCGCCTTTGGCGAACTCCGCTTCGACGTCTCCGGCGATGCGAGCGGGCTTGCCCGGCTTGCGCGAGGTCTCGCGCAGTTCGGCCTTGTATTTGTCGGAGTCGTAGTCCGCGTTGGGACCATTGTCCCAATCGATCTTGAGCTTCTGGCGGCCCTGAAATGCCGCCCAGGTATTGTCCGCGATTACCGCGACCCCACCGAGCGGCTGAAACGCGCAGGGCGGCGTAAACGGCGGAATCGGCACGGTCTGGCGGACGCCGGACACGCTCAGTGCCTCTTTGTCATCGAGCGATTTGACTTTTCCACCCAGCACGGGCGGGCGCTCGATCGAAGCGAAAAGCATTCCATCGACGCGCGCGTCCATGCCGAAGATCGGCTTGCCGGTGCATATGTCGCGAACGTCGTAGCCCTGAATCCATTTGCCGATATAGCGCCACTGGCGGGCGGGTTTGAATTCGATCTCACTTCGATCCGGAACCGGGAGCTTCGATGCAACCGCGGCAAGCTGCCCATAGCCGAGCTTTCTTCCGGTCGCACGGTGCACGATCGCATGCAGGCTCGCCTCGCATTCCTGCGGCGGCACGTTCCACTGCTGGGCCGCGGCGCGCAGGAGCATCAGGCGAGCGGTCGCGCCGCATTCGCGCATCGTGTCGAAGAAACTTCGAATCGAATGGGAACCATCGGTGTCCTGCGATCCGTAGCGCGGATCGCTGATCGCCTGATCGATTTTGACCCGCCTCCAGTCCGCGTCGAGTTCGTCGGCGAGCACAATAGGAAGCGAAGTGCGGATACCGGTGCCCATTTCCGATCGATGAGCCACGATGCGCACCGTGCCGTCGGTCTCGATGGCGACAAAGACGTTGGGGCGGAACATCGGATCGGCCGCGCCCTTAAGGTCGGCGTTGTTCTGCGCGAACAAGGTTTCGGGCGCCATCGATGCACACAGCACCAGCGCGCCCGTAGAGAACATTCCCTGGATAAACGCACGCCGGCTGACGTTCAGCATCGGGCTCATGCGCTTTCCTCCGCGGCGGCTTTTATGGCAGCGCGAATCCGCTGATACGTGCCGCAACGGCAGATGTTTCCCCTCATCGCCTTGTCGATGTCATCGTCGCTGGGTTTGCGGTTCGTGCTGAGCAGCGCGACCGCCTGCATGATCTGGCCGGCCTGGCAGTAGCCGCATTGCGGAACGTTGAGCCGTATCCAGGCTTCCTGAACAGGATGCGATGCTTTGGCGGAGATACCCTCGATAGTCGTGACATCGGTTCCGGCTGCCGCGCTCATCGTGGTGACGCACGACCTAATGGCCTTGCCGCCCTGGAGAACGGTGCAGGCGCCGCACAAGCCCACGCCGCAGCCGTACTTCGCACCCATCAGGGCGATCTCATCGCGCAGATACCACAGCAGTGGCATCTGCGGGTCGCCACCAAATGATCTTTCGATGCCGTTAACTTTGAGCCGAATCATGTTGCGCCTCACTTCGCGCCATCAAGCGAGCGTGCGATTCGAAGCGGCCGGGCGACGGCCGGTGCGGCCAGTTCCGATAGCTGATTCTATAATCCAGGCGGCGCCTGCGTCATCATCAAATTCTGTCGTCGTAACTCTTACGATTGCTCGATCAGAAGAGTTGCTCGACAACGCGTCATCTATCGGCAATCTTGTGCGGGTGCCGAAGCGGGACCTGCACAAGATCGCCACGAAGCCTCCTGCAAAACGCGCCGCGCGTAAATTATCGCGCGCGTTTTACGCGCGGCCGGTGCTGATTGTCGCGCGCGAATGTATCGGCAAAATTTTGGTGCATCGCACGCTCGACGGCGAGACCGCTGGGCGCATCGTCGAGGCCGAGGCTTATCGAGGTCCGCTGGATCTGGCGGCGCACAGCTCGCGGGGTCTGACCAAGCGCACGGCTGCGATGTTTGGCCGGGCGGGTCATGCATATATCTACCTGCTCTACGGAATCAGTTGGGCGCTCAACCTGGTCGCGGCGGGCGAAAATGAACCGCATGCCGTTTTGATCCGCGCGCTCGAGCCGGTGCGCGGCGTGGAGCTGATGGCGCGCCGGCGCGGCCTGCCGCCCGGCTCGCGCGATTTGACCAACGGGCCGGGCAAATTGACGATGGCGATGGGCATTACGGGCGTGCTCTATGGACACGACCTGTGCGGCCGGGTGCTCTTTCTGGAGGATTCCGATGCTCAGGCAACGCGAATCGGACGCTCGCCGCGTATCAACGTCGACTATGCGGGAAGCTGGGCCGCGAAGCCCTGGCGATTCTACGAACGCGGCAATCGCTACGTATCGGTCCGCCCGCGCGATTGAAGACTCCGCGCGTGGGAACGACTCCATCCATCTCTGCGTCGCGATTACTCAGCACCCTCACCCGCCGCGCGATTGATGGATCAATCGCGTGGCTGCCCTCTCCCGGCTTGCGCGCGCGACCTAAGGGGGTTCTCCAGACTGATCGCCGGCAGGGGCAGGGACACAGCTGACTATCCTCCCTTGAGTGTGCCGGTGCACGGTCGTATCGTCGCGGTCGGAGAGTCATTCGTATGTCTAATGCGGGCGCGCACGTGGGATTGTCAGCCGATCGATCGCCGGCCGAGCTTGTCGATCTCGTTCGCTATCCTATTGATGATCTCGCATCGCCGGCCGCGCGCGAGCTGACGCGGCATTGCCGGCGCCAACTGGATGAAACCGGCGCGTGCGAACTGCCCGAGTTCCCGACTCCCGCCGCCAACGCGATGCTGGTGCGCGAGGGCGATGCGCTCTCATCGCTGGCCTACCATAGCGTCGTCTCCGGCACGGCGTATCTCGAAGTCCCGGATCCGTCGTGGCCTGAGGATCATCCGCGCAAGTTTTTCGACCAGACTTCGGTCGGCGTGATTGCCTACGACCAGTTTCCGCCCGAGTCGGCGCTGCGCCGCCTGTACGAATGGAACGTGCTGATGGAATTTATCGCGGCGGCGCTCGGCAAGGATCGCCTGTACCGCTATGCGGATCCAATGGGCGCGCTGAACCTGGCGGTGATGGGCGATGGCGAGCGGCTTCACTGGCACTACGACCAGACCGACTTCGTCACTTCGATCGCGCTGCGTGCTTCCGAAGACGGCGGCGATTTCGAATACGTCCCGCTCGTCCGCAGCGCCACCGATGAGAACTACGCGCGCGTGAAGCGACTGTTCGACGGCGCGATGGACGGGGTGGTGCGCGTCCCGATGCATCCGGGGACGCTGCTGCTGTTCGAGGGGCGCAACTCTATCCATCGCGTCACGGCGATCAACAGCCGCACGACCCGTCTGGTCGCCCTGCTTGCGTACGACACCAAGCCCGGCACGCGCAGCAGCAAGGGATTGCAAATGGCGCGTTATGGACGAACCGCGTAGTACACGGCGCGGGCAAGCTACCGCGCGCGCGCCAATTCGTACGCGCCAGGAACGCGATCTGTTGGGGGAACTCGCCGTTCCAGCCGAAGTACTTTATGGCATCCACACCGCGCGCTCGGTCATCAACCTCAGTTTTTCGGGCCGCACCCTCGGGCGCTATCCGGCTTATGTGCGGGCGCTGGCGATCGTGAAAAAGGCGGGCGCTCGCGCCAATCGCGATGCGCACGTGATCGATGCGCGCACAGGCCGCGCCATCGAGGGCGCCTGCGATGCGCTCATCGCGGGGGAATATCGCGATCAATTTCCGGTCGACCTGCTCGGCGGCGGCGGCGAAATAGCGGTGAACATGAACCTCAACGAGGTCATCGCGAACCTCGCCAATAAATCCATCGGCGCGCGCCGCGGGACCTCGGCACCGGTGCATCCGAAGACCCACGTGAACGCATCGCAATCCACCTCGGACGTCTGCCACACGGCTGCGCGAATCGCGATCGTGCATATGTGGAGCGAGCTGGAACACTCGCTCGACGGCTGCATAAGCGCATTGCGCGCCAAGGCGCGCGAGTTCGAGTCGATCATGACGATTGCGCGAACCTGCCTGCGCGATGCGGAGGTTACTTCGCTGGGCGAATTTTTCGGCGGACAGGCGGCTGCGGTCGCGCGGCGCAGACGAGAACTGGCGCGGAGCATTGATCGGCTCCGCCACATCAACCTCGGCGGCACGGCCATCGGCTCGGGCAGCGGTGCGCCCGCCGCATATCGACGGCGCGTCATCCGGCTGCTGCGGGGGTTCAGCGGAATCGCGCTCATGCTGCGCAGCAATCTTTATGACGCCGCGCAAAATATCGACGATCTCGGCGAGGTCGCGGCGCAACTCGCGCTGCTGGCGGAGGTATTTATCAAGCTGGCCTCGGACCTGCGCCTGTTGTCGTCGGGGCCTAACGGCGGTTTCGGCGAATTAATCCTGCCTGCGGTGCAGGAGGGTTCGTCTTTCTTTCCCGGCAAGATCAATCCGGTGATTGCCGAGACGATGCTGCAATGCTGCTTCCAGGTGCTCGGATGCGAGCGCGCGGTACGCGTTGCGCTGGAGCGCGGGGAACTCAATCTCAATGTGTTCGGCGGAGTGGCAGCAGTCAATCTATTCGATGCGATCGAAATGATGCATCGCACCGTGACCCTCTTCACCGAACGATGCATCAAAGGCATCACCGCCGATGAAGACCGATGCCGCGCGCTGGCAGACGCGGTCTGCTGAAGAGATGGACGATTCCCCCGGCAGCGCCGCGCCCGCGCAAAAGCCATCGGCCGAATGGGAGGCCGAGGCTCGCGCTGCAATCGGGGCGGGTGAACTGCTCCGCGCGTACGATCTCTGCGAGCACGCGCTTGGCGAGAATCGCGACGATCCGAAGCTCCGTTACCTGGCTGTACTTTCGCTGGCGCGCGCCGGTGCGACGCGGCAGGCACGTGTCCGCTACGATTCGTTTGGTCTCGCCGCGGTCGCCGGGCCAGCGCCATCCACGCCGTTCGAAATTGATGTAGCCGCGCTCGATGCGCGCATCGCGAAGGACGATGCGCTGGACGCACCGGCGCCGGATCGCGTGCCCAAGCTGCTTGAGGCCGCTGCGCGGTACGAAGCGATTTTTCAGCGCACTCGCGATTACTATCCCGGAATCAACGCCGCCACGCTCCGGCTGATCGCAGGTGATGCGGCGAAGTCGCGCTCCCTCGCTCGCGAGGTCATGGAGGCGTGCTCCGCCGCTCTTGCACAGGGCGACAGCTACTACATTGCGGCGACGCAGGCGGAGGCGGCTCTGCTCCTTGGCGACCTCGACACGGCCGGCGCGGCTCTCACGCGGGCGGCCGCATCGCACGGCAATGACTTCTCCGCGGTAGCGACTACGCGCCGTCAGCTCAGGAGGGTTTGCGAAGCGCTCGGAACCGGCCAAGGTTTACTTGCGATTCTGCGCGCGCCCACCGTCATTCATTACTCGGGTCATCGAATCGGCGCGCGCTTTCCTGCTGCGGAGGAAGCGCGGGTGCAAAGCGAGATCGGCAGGCTTCTCGACCGTCATCGGGTGGGTATCGGCTACGGATCGCTGGCGGCGGGCGCCGACATTTTGTTTGCCGAGGAGATCTTGCGGCGCGGCGGTGAGGTCAACCTAGCGTTCCCTTTTGAAATCGACGAGTTCAAACGCATCTCGGTGGAGCCGTCGGGCCCGCAATGGCTCGATCGCTTCGATGCGTGCCTGAAAGCGGCGAAGACCATCACTTTCGCGACGACCGATCAGTTCCTCGGCGACGAAAGCCTGTTTGCCTACGCAACCAGGATCGCGTTCGGCCTCGCGCTCCTGCGCGCGCATTTTCTCGACACCGATCCACGCCAGATGGTGGTCTGGGATCGCGGTCCCGCGGGCGGAAGCGACCCCAGCGCCGGCACGGGAGGTGATGTAGCGGTCGGGCGGCGCCGCGGCCTGCCGGTTGACATAATCGCGCCGGGGCCGCGCAGCGTTCCATCCGGTGCGCGCAAAGCATCGCGTCGTGTGCCCCGAGCGAAGTCCGGCGGCAAGATAGAGGGCCGCGAGATCCGCGCGATGCTGTTCGGCGATATGAAGGGATTCTCCACCCTGAGCGACGGGCAATTGCCGGTTTTCGCGCACGAAATCATGGGTCGCTTCGCGCGCGTGATAGATCGCCATCGCCGGAAAATTCTGTTTCGCAATACCTGGGGCGACGGCCTTTATATCGTCGCGGCCGATGTCGAAGCCGCCGCGAACTGCGCAATGGAATTGCAGGAGGAGATGGCGTCTTTTCGGCCCGCCGATTTCGGAATGCCAGAGTCGCTCGCCTTGCGGCTGGGCGGGCATCTCGGCCCGGTTTATCGGTTGCGCGACCCGATCATCGGCAGACGCAACTTTATTGGCGCGCACGTCAGCCGTGCCGCGCGTATCGAGCCGGTCACGCCTGAAGGCGCTGTCTACGTAACCGAGGCATTCGCGGCGGTTCTGGAATCGAACACCAAAAGCGGTTTTCGATGCGAGTACGTGGGCGAAATTCCCGCGGCAAAACACTACGGCGTCATGCGGATGTGCTCGCTGAGACGCTCCGCGTAGTCATTTCACCCGCGATTGTGTAAATTAGCGCCGATTGTTGCTGTAGGTTGAGTTACGCCCGGTCATGTCGGGCGAATTGAAGTGATCGCGATTCGTTAGGCGCCGCGCGCGCAGGCCGATATCGACCGGCGCCGCGTGCGAACCGGCATCCAATTCGATGGCATACCTTCCAGGTTTTTCGGCTGACGTCTTTGTCAGCTACAGCCATATAGACGATGAGCCGTTTGGTGAGAACGACTCGCGCTGGGTAACCGAGTTCCATCGAAACCTGGAAGTCCGCGTCCGTACTTACCTCGGGCGCCCGGTCACGATCTGGCGCGATCCGAAACTCACCGGCTCCGACATCTTTTCCGACGAAATCGTCACGCAACTGAAACGCACCGCGCTGCTCATCTCGGTGGTTTCGCCCGGCTATGTCCACTCGGAGTGGTGCTCGCGCGAACTGCAAACCTTTGTCCAACAATTGCAAACGGGCGGTGGAGTTTCGGTCGAGAACAAGAACCGCGTCGTCAAAGTCATCAAGACCCCGGTCTCGCGCAAGGAGATTCCCGAGATCCTGGATTCAGTTTTGGGCTACGAGTTCTATCGCGTCGAATGGGGCAGCGAAATCGTGCGCGAGTTTCTGCTCGACCCCAGCCCCGAAGCCCGGCGCGCATACTGGGCGCGGCTGGATGATGTCGCGCAAGCTATAAAGCGCCTGTTCGAGGCGATCGCGCAGGGTAGCCAGGCGTCGAGCGCGCCGTCCGCGGACAGCGCGCAGACCATCTTTCTTGCGGCGACCACTTCGGATCTGGAAGACCAGCGCGATCTGCTGCGGCGCGAACTCGAAGATCGCGGCCACATCATTCTGCCCGACAAGCCGTTTCCGATGAACGCGCAGAAGCTGGCGGAGGCGGTGCGCACCGATCTGGCGCGCGCCTCCGTTTCGATTCATCTGCTGGGCGAGCGTTACGGAATTGTGCCGGAAGGAGAAACTCGTTCAATCGTCCAGCTTCAACACGATCTGGCAGCGCAGCGCGATCCGGCGGGCTTCCTGCGCATCACGTGGATTCCGCCCGGGCTCAAGCCGGCGGAAGAACGCGAGAAACAGTTCATCGAAACCGTGCGCGCCAATCCAGGACAATCGGGCCGCTCGGAATTGCTCGAGACGTCGGTCGAGGAACTGAAGACTTTCATTCTCGACCGGCTGAAAAAACCGGCCCACGAAGCGCCGGCGGCAAAACCGGCGCAGAGCAGCGATGGCGACGGGCCGACGCAAATCTACCTGATCTGCGATCCGCAGGATCGGCCCGCGATCGCCGCGCTCCGCAAGCATCTGCACGATTCCGGCTTCGAGGTCGTGCTGCCGTTGAGCAAGGGCGAACCGGACCAGGTGCGTGAGGACCATCAGGAGAACCTGCGCCTGTGCGACGCGGTAATCATTTACTGGGGCGGCGCCGACGAATTCTGGCTGCGATCCAAGCTGCGCGATCTGGCGCGCGTTCGCGGTCTGGGGCGCACAGCACCATTTCGCGCGAGCGCGATTTATATTGCGGACCCTGCCAGCGACGAGAAACAGGATTTTGAAACGCGCGAGGCCAAATTGATCCGCCAGCTGGGCCCCTTCTCACCCGACGCACTCGATCCGTTCGTCGCGCAAATGAAGGGGGCAGCGCATGGCTGAGCGGGCCATCCCGCTCGAAAACCCGTTTCCGGGGCTTCGCGCTTTTGAAGCGACTGAAACGCATTTGTTCTTCGGTCGCGACGGCCAAAGCGACGAGCTGCTGCGCCTGCTTGAACATAACCGCTTCGTCGCCGTCGTCGGCACCTCGGGCAGCGGTAAATCCTCACTGGTACGGGCCGGTATGCTGCCTGCGCTTCGCAGCGGCTATATGGCGGAGGCGGGGTCGAGCTGGCGCGTAGCGGTGATGCGCCCCGGCGCGCAGCCGATTGCAAGCCTCGCCGCGGCGCTGAATCTTCCCGAAGCGCTGGGCCGTGGTGAACTCGATGCCGCCACGCGGCAGATTTCGATCGAAACGACCCTGCGCCGCAGCGGCTTCGGGCTGGTCGAGGCTGCGCGCCAGGCCCAGATGGGTCCGCGCGAAAACCTGCTCGTGCTGGTCGATCAATTCGAGGAGTTGTTCCGGCTAAGATCGCGCAGCACGACCGGCGAGGACGAAGCCGCGGCGTTCGTGAAGCTGCTGATCGAAGCGAGCAATCAGACCGCGTTACCGGTCTACGTCGCAATCACGATGCGATCGGATTTTCTTGGCGATTGCTCCGAGTTTCGCGGCCTGCCCGAAGCGCTGAATCGATCGCAGTATCTGATTCCGCGCATGACGCGCGATCAGCGTCGCGAGGCGATCGAAGGCCCTGTGGCGGTCGGCGGCGCGACGGTCACGCCGCGGCTTGTGCAGCGGCTCCTCAATGACGTCGGCGACGATCCCGATCAGTTGCCGATTTTGCAGCACGCCCTGATGCGCACCTGGGATGCGTGGGTCAAGGCCGCCAAGCCGGAGTCGCCGATCGACCTCGACCATTACGAAAGCATCGGCGGCATGGCGACCGCGCTCTCGCGGCACGCGGACGAAGCTTTCGACGAACTCGATGCGCGCGGCAAGGCGATCGCGCGGCGGCTCTTTCAGTGCCTCACCGATTCAGGAACCACGGGCCGCCAGACGCGCCGTCCGACATCGCTAGCGGCAATATGCGCGATCGTCGACGCTACTCAGGCGGAACTGACCGGAGTGATCGACAAGTTCCGCACCGGAGGCCGGACCTTCCTGATGCCACCGGCGCAGGAGAAACTCGGCCCCGACTCGATCATCGACATCTCGCACGAAAGCCTGATTCGGCTTTGGAATAGGCTGCAAGGCTGGGTCACGGAGGAGGCGGAGTTCGCGGCTCTCTACAAACGGCTTGCGGACAGTGCGCGGCGCTACGAAGCCGGGCAGGCGGCGCTTTGGCGCAACCCCGAGTTGCAGCTTGCGCTCGACTGGAGGAAGCGGGAAAACGCCAATGAGCATTGGGCCGCGCGCTACGATTCAGGTTACCCCGCCGCGATGCGGTTTCTGGCCCGGAGCCGGCGCAACAGCCGACTGCGCTACGGCGTCGCATTCGGATTGGTCGCCGTGATGATTGCGCTTGCATATGTAACGATGCTTGCGCGACAGGGCGCGCAGGAAGACGCGAAGGAAGCGCGGCGGAGTGCACTGCACGTCCGGGCGCGTGACCTCGCCGCGCAATCGGACGAAGTGCGCGATCGCGATCCCCAACTGGCAGCGCTGCTTGGAATCGAATCGCTCAGGCACACGCCGACGTTGGAGGGCGACATAGTAGTGCGGAGGGCGAGCAATCTTCTTCTGCCGCAGGGAATTGCGCTCGATTTGAAAGCAGGCGCGGTCCTTCTCGATGCGAACGGAAAGCATCTGGCCGCGACCTCTCAAGGCGCCGTCCGTGTCTATGACGCGGAGACCGGCCATCAGCTATCGCAGGTCCCGATCGCATACCGCGGTTCCTACCTTGAGTTCAGCCCCGATGGAAAGTTGATCGCAGTCGCCGACAAGACCGGCGGCTGGACGTTGATCGACTGGAGCTCCGCCAGGACTTTGCAGTTGTGGCCGGCGAGCGTCGCGGAGGAGTTGGTCGAGTTCAGCGCCGACAACAAACTACTCGCCGCAGCCGATCGATCCGGCAACGTCGACGTGTTCGACTTGTCGTCAGGGCAGGCGATTGCCCATCGCACGGGCCCTATGCCGGCCGAAGCGATCGCCTTCAGCCCGGACGGAAAGTACCTGCTGGTCTCGTGGAAAACCTCCGTCGAACTGTTCGCGACTTCCAGCGGCAAACAGATCTGGACTCATGCGACGAAAAATCTCTGCTACGCGGTCGCTTACACTCCGGATGGCAACTCGGTCGCGATCGGAACCAACACGGGCGTCGTCCTGATGCTGGAGACCATACTGGGGCATGACCTGAAGCAATTTCAGGTGAACAACCTGCTGCGCGAAGTTCGATCATTGTGGTTTACCGCGCGCGGACGCAGCCTGGCGATCGAGACACCCGGCCAGGTGGACGTATTCGAGGTCGGTTTCGACAAACGAGTGTGGAGCTCCAACGGTTTCGGCGGGGAGGGCATTGTCGACCAGAACGGATGGTACATCGCAGCCGCCACCGGGGCGCGGCGCGACACGCTGCGAGTATTCGATTTCGGAACCGGCAGGCTGGTCTTCCAATCGCTCTTCGCGGACGGGTTGCGCGCCGCGTCGATCAGCACCGACGGCCAATTGCTGGCGGTCGCCGACTCCAACGGCACCGTCAGGACGTTTCGATTGCCGCCGCCGCTGGACATCGTACACGTCGGGTACGCGGCACCGCACAGGGTCGCCTTCAGCGCGAACGGCCAGTACATGGCGATGTCAGACACGGCGGACCATTACCTGGTCTTCGATTCCGCGACGCTGCGCGCGAATTTTTCGGCGCAAAGCGCCAGCGCCGTCGATGCGCTCGCGCTCGACGCCAGCGGCAAATTACTGGCGGCCGGGAACAATGATGGCCTGGTGCGAATCGTCGACGCCGCCAGCGGCAAGGTACTCGCGACGTCGCCGGCCGGCGACTCAGTCAACTCGGTCAGCTTCGCTCCCGATTCCGGCAGCGTGGCGGCGGTCAGCGACGACACGATCACGATGCTTGCGGCCGCGACCGCCAAGCCAATGTGGAGCCAGCCAAGCCCCACCGGCACTCTTGCGGAAGCGGCGTTCAGTCCCGACGGCCGCTATGTAGTAATTTGCGGGACGAAGGGGCTCTCCCTGTACGATGCCGCGACCGGAAAGAACATCGCTCGTTTCCTCGACGGCAACGACGTCATTTCAGTCGCATTCGGGCCCGGGTCGCGTCTGGCGGCCGTCCGGCGCAACGGCACCATTATCGTGCTCGACTACAATACGGGCCGCGAACTCTGGTTGTGGCGATCCAATATCAGCTCGATTCAGTTCAGCCCGAACGGAAAAGTCGTCGCTGGACGCAGCACCGAAGGCATCGAGGTTTACGACGCGACCGACGGCAGACAGATAGCGACGATGGTGCCCGGAGCCGATGTTGATGCGTTCTGGATTTCGCCGGACAGCGCGACGCTCGCGATTGCCTGCGAGTCGGTGGCGTCGGTGTACGCCGAAGTTTTCATTTTGAAGCGGCCTTTGGGCGTCGCCGATTTGATCGCGAGCGCATGCTCGATGCTCACGCGCAACTTGAGCCCGTCTGAGTGGAAGCAGTACCTGCCCGATGAGCCGTATGAGCAGACCTGCCCGAATCTGCCGGTGCCGCAGTAGTAGACAACGGCGCAGACGTGCGATCGGCCATTGCGCGAATCCGCAAACAGACTGATCAGCCAAGAAATATGGGGATCATCAAAGCGATGAGAGCCGTGTAGACCACCGGAAACAGCCATCGCGAAACGGAGTGAATAACAACCGCGGTTCGTTCCTTCCGCCGCAGGTGCAGCACGTGAATGACCGTTATCTCGATCATCGAGAGAAAGATGAACACAAAGCTCGTCAGGAAGACCCCATCGAAGAAAGTCAAGTAGCCAATCCGCGGCAGATTCCCTTCGATCGCAAATAAAAACGCGACTACCGTCAGCATGGTCGTCACCGCAATCTTCGCCTGCCAATCGAACTGCGATACCTCGACCCAGAACACGCTCCATGAAACCACGACCATAATCAGAAGGGGAAGAAACACCTTCCACAGATAGAAGGCCGTCCTGCGCTGCACTTTCAAATCGAACCTGAGCTGCGGAATATCGCCCACCACGTTCGGGATGTGAAGCCGGTCCACAGCCGCAGTCAGGCCCCGGACGTGCCATTCCGGCAGCTCCACCCAGGCGTCTTTGGCGACACTGGAAGCGCTGGAATCCACGCTCAGATCGAGCTGGGTTTCGTCGGCGGGAAATGGCTCCACGACGATCTGCAGATCCTGCTGGTCGAAGGGAAACTGCCTCAACTGGAAATCGGAAGAGAGCTCTGCACATCGAAGCGCTCGACGTAGCGAACCACCCCCTGTGAGTTAGCCGTCAGGCTGTAGGAGAGACGGTCGCGGCGCGCCACTGAGTTGGCGAATTCCAGTGAAGGCATCCAGATTTGCCTTTCGCGAAAGTGCCGCCAATATCCTGCGCCGTTGCCGGCGGCGGGCGTGGCCGCGAGCCGCGGATCTTCCCAGCTCGCGGTCAAATAACCTTCCAGTTCGACCCGCTCGCGCGCTTGATCGATGTCACCCAGGTTGGTGATGTACAGACCGATCTTAACCGGCACCGCCGCATCCCGACTACCGGGCGGTTCCAGCAGGCTTTGATCGGGTTGCGGATTGGCTGCGGCCGCCGCCCGGGCGCTTGCAACCGGTGCAAAACCAACGAAGGCGGTCGCAATAGCTGCAAGCAGGACGCACCGCGCAAGGCGGCTGAACCGGTGATGAGGCACTTCCGGCGCTGTGTAACACACGCCCGTAACGAAATCCAATTAGGCTGGCAATCCGCGGCGGAAAATTCATAGCATCGTAGCCAAGTCAGTGAATTGCGGCTGTTAACGGAATAATCAGGGAGGGCTGATGTCGCTCTTCTCAAACGCGCGCTTCGAGAGCCTACCGGGGGTGCGATGGACACGGGTCATGTGATCCTGTGCCTCAACCGGGGTTCGTCTTCGCTCAAGTTCGCGCTTTACCGGCTGGCTGATGGAGACGAGCGGCGACTCGCGACCGGAGAAGTCGATCGAATCGGCCTGCCCGGGAGCACTATGCAGGTTCGCGATACAGCCGGGGCGATCCTGAAGAATGAGCATCACAACTTTTCCACCCGCGATTCGATCATCGGACTGATCTTCAACACGCTCGACGAGCTTCACCTTCAACGGCCCGAGGCGGTGGGCCATCGTATCGTGCACGGCGGACCCGACCACACGGCGCCCGAGCGGGTGACACCGCAACTGATTGCCGCACTGCGCAAGACAATCCCGTTCGCGCCGCTGCATCTGCCGTCTGCAATCGAGGAAATCGAGGCGGTGCTGGCGCATTTTCCGGACTTGCCGCAGGTCGCCTGCTTCGACACCGCCTTCCATCGCACGATGCCCGAGGTGGCGGCGCGCTTCCCGTTGCCGCGCGGATTGTGGGACGAAGGAGTCCGGCGCTACGGGTTCCACGGGCTTTCGTATGAGTACATCGTCGGCGCGCTCGGCGACCGCGCGAAGGGCCGCGTGGTCATCGCGCATCTCGGCAACGGCGCCAGTATCGCCGCCGTGCGCGATGGAAAGTCGGTCGACACCACGATGGGTTTCACGCCGACCGGCGGCCTGATGATGGGCACGCGCAGCGGCGACCTCGACCCGGGCGTGATTCTTTACCTGCTCAATGCGAAGCACTCCGACCCCGCTCAACTCGACCGTATCGTCAATCACGAGGCGGGATTGCTTGGCGTTTCCGGCCTCAGTTCGGATATGCGTACGCTGGGCGAATCAAAAGATGCGCGGGCCGCGCTTGCCCGCGAGATGTTCTGTTATTATTTGCGCAAGCTTATCGGCGCGATGGCCTCGGTGCTGGAAGGAATTGATACGTTGGTATTCACCGGCGGAATCGGCGAGCATGATGCGGGCGTGCGATGGGACGTGTGCGGCCGCCTGGGCTATCTGGGTATCGAGATCGACCGCGAGCGTAACGCCGCGAATGACGGCTTGATCAGCACGGCGGGAAGCAAATGCATCGTGCGGGTGATGCCGACCAACGAAGATCTGATGATCGCGCGACACACCCGCGCGATCATAGCGGGCGCTGCGCAATAAGGCCGAAAGGGAATTCGTGAGCATGGCCAATGAATGGAAAAGAATAATGGTGCCGATCCAGTTTTCGGACCGGCTCCCCGGTCAGGAACTGATCCTTGCGCGTGATCTCGCCCGCACCCATAAAGCATCGATCATCCTTCTGCACGTCGTTCCCCTCTCGCCCGCGGTGACCGACGATGGAAGCCTGGCGGCGCAGTACTACGTAGCCGCGGAACAGGACGCCAAGCAGAAGCTCGACAAGATAGCGCAGACGCGCCTCAAGGGATTCAAGACCGAGATCAAAGTCGAGACCGGCGATCCCGCCGGCACCATAGTGCAACAGGCCGGCAAGCTCGATGCCGACCTGGTGATCATCGCAACCCACGCCCGCAAAGGTATCAAGCGCTTCCTGCTCGGCAGCGTCGCCGAGCACGTCGTCCGCCAATGCCCGTGCGCACTGCTGACCGTGCGCCCGTAGCGATCAGGCTCCCACGAGCGGGGGAACGAAGAATCAGATAACGTTCGTGCCCGCCGATGAAAAGTTGTCCCAAATCCACCGTGATGATACGCAAACTATAGGACCCTTCGGTCCTGACGTTGCGTGATCAAGTCGCAGAAAAAAACTTCTTCGGTGCGGAGCACCTCCGCAAAGCCCAGGCGCGGCCGGCGGCCGATCCCGTTGCTAAGGCAGAGGATCATCCATAGCGCCACCGAACTGTTCGGCGAAAAAGGTTTTGAGCAGGTTCTCACCGATGAGGTCGCTTCGCGCGCAGGGGTCGGCAAGGGCAGCGTTTATCGGCAATTCGGATCAAAGGAACAGCTTTACGCCGCCGCCGTAATCGAAGGATTCACCCAGCTTCGTAACCAGATCGAGACCGCACTGGTCGGCGCGCAGTCGGATCATGAGCGCGTGACCACTATCGTGCGCCACGCGATGTCCTTTTTCTGGACGCGCAGACAATTCTTCGTCCTGTTGCGCGATCCGACCAGGCTGCCGCGCGCCCAGGAAATCCGCTACCGCAACGAGCGCGGACAGCTCGCCCGGCTGATCAGTGGAGTGCTTCGCGAGGCAGGCGAAGACGGCAGAATGCGCGCGGACCTCGATTTCGATTTGCTGGCCGAGTGCCTGCTCGGAATGATGCGCGGCATCCAGCGGTACCGGCGCGAGACCCTGCGTCTCGACGAAGCAATTCAGACCACAGTTTCGCTTTTCCTGTACGGCTGTATCCGCGTATGACGTCCCCGGCACCCAGGATTCGCAGCGGATCTGTGCTCAAAAAGATATGGACTCGCCCGTCCACAATTGAGATTATAGATCGAGATGCGATCGAACCGCCCGGCCGGCGGCACTGTCCCGGCTCCCCGGCGCGCGCATCGCGCGCCGCCCGTCCGGCAATCGTCACGAGGTCTCACATCCGTGCCGCTGACCACCCCGACAATTTGTTCTTTGCGCAACGATAGGGGCTATTCGATCGTCATTATTTCTGATGGGGTGGGAAGTGCGAGATGAGAGCATGAGTTCGAACGCCTCGATTACCGATACTGATCGACCTAATACCGTGCGCTATGCGCAGGAATTGGGTCTAGGCAACCGGATCAAAAGCAGTACCCGCCAATGGTGGTTTTGGGCGGTCGCTGCGCTGGTTCTGATCGTCGGATATCGCATCGTCACGGGAATTGGCCGCGAACGCGCCCAATCGGCCGAAGCTGCCGCCGCAGTCCGCAATCTGAGCGTTCCGGTCCAGGCGACCGGGGCAAAACGCGGCGATCTGGATCTTTACCTGAACGAAATCGGTACCGTCACTCCCTTCCAGACCGTGACGATCCATACCCGCGTCGACGGCGAACTCATGCGGGTGCTGTTCAAGGAAGGGCAGGTCGTCAAAGAAGGCGACCTGCTCGCCGAGATCGATCCGCGTCCGTATCAGGTGCAGCTCACCCAGGCCGAAGGCCAGATGGCGCGTGACAAGGCGTCGCTGATCAACGCGCGCCAACAGCTTAACCGCTATAAAGAGCTATACGCGCAGAACATCCTCGCCAGGCAGGATCTCGACACGCAGGAGTCATTGGCAGGTCAATACGAGGGTGCGGTCAAGAACGACCAGGGCCTGATCGACAGCGCGAACCTGAATCTCGTTTATTGCAAGATTACCTCACCGCTGAACGGCCGCGTCGGGTTGCGCCTCGTGGACCCGGGCAATATCGTCCACGCCGCCGATGCGGGCGGCTTGATGGTCATCACTCAGCTCCAGCCGATCGCGGTGATCTTCAGCATTCCCGAAGACGACCTGCCGCGCGTAATAGATGCGATGAAGGCGACGCCGCAATTGCCGGTCGACGCCTACGATCGCAGCCTCAAAAACAAGCTGGCCACCGGCACTCTGCTGACGCTCGATAACGAGATCGATCAGAGTACGGGCACGGTCAAGCTTAAAGCTTCGTTTCCCAACCAGGACAACGCGTTGTTTCCAAATCAATTCGTCAACGCGAAGCTGCTGGTCGACACCAAGAGCAACGCCGTGATTATTCCCACCGCGGGACTGCAGAGAAGCTCGCAGGGCGCTTTCGTCTACGTGATCAAGCCGGATCAGACGGTCGAGATGCGGATGGTGAAGGTCGCCGCCACGCAGGACGACCTGACCGCGATCGCATCCGGCATTAACCCAGGGGAATTGGTGGTGGTGGATGGAACGGACAAGCTGCGGCAAGGGACGAAGGTAAGCGTCCAGCTCGCGGCGAATCCGATCACTCCCGGGGCCACCCAATGAATCCCTCGCGGATTTTCATCCAGCGCCCAGTCGCGACCTCACTGTTGATGGTCGCGATTCTGCTTACGGGGCTGGTCGCATATCTCGAGCTGCCGGTTTCGGCGCTGCCGGAGGTCGACTACCCGACTATCCAGGTCGTCACCTTCTATCCGGGCGCGAGTCCCGACGTGATGGCGTCTTCGGTGACGGCGCCTCTGGAACGCTGGTTCGGACAGGTGCCCGGCCTGAACCAGATGACCTCGAACAGTTCGTTCGGCAGCTCGGTCATCACGCTCCAGTTCGTGCTCGATCTGAATATCGACGTGGCCGAGCAGGAAGTGCAGGCGGCGATCAATGCCGCGATGACCTATCTGCCGGCGGATTTGCCCAATCCGCCGGTTTACAGCAAGACCAATCCGGCTGACGCGCCGATCCTGACGCTGGCGCTGACCTCGAGCGAGCTGCCGCTCGCACAAGTCGAAGACCTTGCAGACACTCGCCTCGCGCAGAGGATCTCGCAGTTGTCGGGCGTCGGCCTGGTCAGCATCAGCGGGGGCCAGAAGCCTTCCGTGCGCGTGCAGGCTAATCCCGCCGAACTCGCTTCATATGGAATGACGCTCGAAGATCTTCGCACGGCTATCGCCGCGTCAAACGTCGACGAGGCGAAGGGCAACTTCGACGGTTCCAACCAGGCGTACACTATCGGCGCCAACGATCAGTTGTTTTCGAGCAAGGACTACAAGTCGGTTATCGTTGCGTATCACAATGGCGCGCCGATCAAGCTGACGGACGTCGCCCGGGTGGTAGACAGCGCTGAGAACGTCAAGGAAGCCGCGTGGATGAATCTGACGCCGGCCGTCATCCTGAACGTGCAGCGGCAGCCGGGCGCCAACATCATCGCCGTCGTCGATCGCATCCGGGCGCTGCTGCCGCGCCTCCAGAGCTCGCTGCCCGCTTCGGTGCAGGTAGCAATCCTCACGGATCGGACCACCACGATTCGCGCATCGGTCTCTGACGTGCAATTCGAGTTGATGCTGACCGTCGGGCTGGTCGTGATGGTCATTTTTCTGTTTCTGCGCAACCTGTCGGCGACCATCATTCCCAGCGTCGCGGTTCCGCTCTCGATTGTCGGAACCTTCGGCGTCATGTACATGCTGGGCTACAGCCTCAACAACCTGACCCTGATGGCGTTGACCATCTCGACCGGCTTCGTCGTCGACGATGCGATCGTGATGATCGAGAACATCATGCGCTACATCGAGGCGGGCGATCCCCCGCTCGAAGCGGCGCTCAAGGGCTCCGAGCAGATTGGCTTCACGATCGTGTCGCTGACCGTGTCGCTGATCGCGGTTCTGATTCCGCTGCTTTTCATGGGCGATATCGTGGGCCGCCTGTTTCGCGAATTCGCGGTCACGCTTGCCGTCACGATCCTGGTGTCCGCGGTCGTGTCGCTGACGCTGACGCCGATGATGTCCGCGCGGCTGCTGAAGCATACGCCGGAAGCCGAGAAAGGCTGGTTCTACCACAAGTCCGAGCAGGTCTTTGAGGACTCGATCGCTTTCTACGGCCGTACGCTGCAATGGGTACTGAAGCACGAGCAGGGAACTTTATGGGTCGCGATCGCCACGCTGGTCCTGACGGTCTTCCTTTACATCATCGTTCCGAAAGGATTCTTCCCGGTTCAGGATACCGGCGTTATCCAGGGCGTGTCCGAAGCGCCCCAGAGCGTTTCGTTTCCCGCGATGGCCCAGCGGCAGCAAGCGCTCGCACGGGTTATCCTCCAGGATCCGGCGGTGGAGAGCCTTTCGTCGTTCGTGGGAATCGACGGGACCAACACCACCATCAACAGCGGCCGACTTCTCATCAACCTGAAGCCGCTCGAGCAACGCGGCAAGGTCGACATCACCGAGGTTATCCGTCGCCTGCAGCCGCAACTGGCCAAGGTCCAGGGCATTACGCTGTTCCTGCAGCCGGTTCAGGACCTGACGGTCGAAGACCGCGTGAGCCGCACGCAGTTTCAATACAGTCTCGAAGATCCGAGTTCCGCCGAGCTGGCAACGTGGACGGGTAAGCTGCTCGACAAGCTGCGAACGGTTCCCGCTCTGCAGGATGTCGCCAGCGATCAGCAGAACTCGGGGCTACAATCGCAGCTCGTGATCGATCGGGAGACCGCTTCGCGGCTCGGCATCACGCCGCAGATGATCGACGCTACGCTCTATGACGCGTTTGGCCAGCGGCAGATATCGACCATCTACACGCAGTTGAACCAGTATCATGTGGTGCTGGAGGTCGACCCCGAATTTCAGAAAAATCCCGGCGCGCTGAACGAGATCTACATCCGCTCGTCGACCGGCGGTGAAGTGCCGCTCAGCGCGTTCACCCACTATGAGGAAAGCGACGTCCCGCTGGTCGTCAACCATCAGGGGCAATTCCCGACCGTCACGATTTCGTTCAACCTCGCGCCCGGCTATGCGCTCGGCGACGCCGTCGATGCGATCAATACCGTCACGCGTGAAATTGGAATGCCGCAAAGCATCCAGGCTGAATTCCAGGGAACCGCGCAGGCGTTCCAGGCCTCGCTGAGCAACGAGCCGCTGCTCATTCTGGCGGCGCTGATTACGGTCTACATCGTGCTCGGCGTGCTTTACGAAAGTTACATCCATCCGATCACGATTCTTTCGACGCTGCCGTCGGCGGGCGTCGGCGCGATTCTGGCACTGATGCTGTGCGGCAGCGAGCTGAACGTAATCGCTCTAATCGGAATCATCCTGCTGATAGGCATCGTCAAGAAAAACGCGATCATGATGATCGACTTCGCGCTGGAAGCGCAGCGCAAGGACGGTAGGCCGGCTCGCGAAGCCATCTACCAGGCCTGCCTACTCCGCTTCAGGCCGATCATGATGACCACGATGGCGGCGTTGCTGGGCGGATTGCCGCTCGCGCTCGGCACCGGCACCGGATCGGAACTGCGCCGTCCGCTGGGAATTGCGATCGTCGGCGGATTGCTGCTCAGCCAAGTGCTCACCTTGTACACGACGCCGGTGATTTTTCTGGCTTTCGATCGCCTCGCCGAACGCATCGCGCACCGGCGCGGCAAAGTCGCTTTTGCGGAGGCACCCGCGGCGCGATGATCTCCGAACTCTTCATCAGGAAACCGGTCGGCACTACGCTGCTGACTATCGCAATCGCGCTGGCGGGGCTGGTCGCGTTCAGGTTGCTGCCGGTCTCTCCGCTGCCGCAGGTCGATTTTCCCACTATCCAGGTGCAGGCCGCCCTTCCCGGTGCGAGCCCCGAGACGATGGCTTCGGCGGTGGCGACGCCGCTGGAGCGGCAGTTCGGACGCATCGCGGCTTTAACTCAGCTCACCTCGAGCAGCTCGCTGGGCAATACCAGCATCGTTCTGCAATTCGACCTGGCGCGAAACATCGATGCCGCCTCGCGCGACGTGCAGGCCGCCATCAATGCGGCGCGCAGCCAGTTACCAACTGATCTCCCCGGCAATCCGACGTATAAGAAGGTTAATCCCGCCGACGCGCCGATAGTCATTCTGGCGCTGAGTTCCGACAGTATCACCCGGGGAAAAATTTACGACGCCGCGTCCTCGATCCTGGCGCAGAAGCTCGCGCAGATTGATGGCGTCGGCCAGGTGTTCGTCGGAGGAAGCGCGCTGCCCGGGGTCCGCGTCGAGTTGAATCCCACGCAACTGAACAATCTCGGGATTAGTCTCGAGCAAGTTCGCACCGCGCTCGCCGCCGCGAACACCAACCGCCCCAAGGGTGAGCTTGCGAACGACACCACCGCACGATCGATCAGCGCCACCGATCAGCTTCTGACGGCCGCCGACTATCAGCCGCTCATCATTCGCTATCAGAACGGAGCGGCGGTACGGCTTTCCGATGTTGCGGTGGTGCGGGACTCCGTTGAGGATCTGCGCAACCTGGGCCTGGTCGACGGCAAGCCTTCGATCTTAATCGTCATCTTCCGCCAGCCAGGCGCCAATATTATCGAGACCGTGGACCGAATCATGGCGGCGCTCCCCTCGCTGAAGGCTTCCATTTCTCCGGCCATCGATACGTCGGTGGTGCTCGATCGCACCTTGACGATACGCGCCTCAGTCCGCGACGTCGAAGTCACGCTGCTCATCTCAACCTTCCTGGTAATCCTGGTGGTGTTTGCGTTCCTCCGCAGCGTGCGCGCCACGCTGATTCCCGGAATCGTCGTCCCCCTTTCGCTGATTGGAACTTTCGGCGTCATGTATCTGTTCGGCTACAGCCTCGACAATCTCTCGCTGATGGCGCTGACAATTTCGACCGGGTTCGTCGTGGACGACGCGATCGTGGTTATCGAGAACATCACGCGCTACCGCGAGCAGGGCATGTCGCCGTTGCAGGCCGCGATCGAAGGCGCCAAGGGAATCGGCTTCACGGTAATCTCGATCAGCGTATCGTTGATCGCGGTCTTTATTCCAATCCTGATGATGGGCGGAATTATCGGCCGCCTGTTCCGCGAATTTGCCGTCACCCTTTCCGCCGCCATCATGGTCTCGATGGTTATTTCGCTGACGACCACGCCGATGATGTGTGCGTACCTGCTGGGCGAACACGCCGGCGAAAAGCACGGCCAATGGTACCGGACCAGCCAGCGTGCGTTCGACTGGATGCACGATCACTACTCATCGAGCTTGTCGTGGGTGCTGCGGCATCCGCGCATGATGCTTGCGATAACGATCGCGATGGTCGTATTCAGCGGTTACCTATACGCTGCGATACCGAAAGGATTTTTCCCGCAACAGGATACCGGCCGCCTGATGGGCGCGGTGCAAGCCGACCAGGACACTTCGTTCCAGGCGATCTCCAAGGTGCTGGCGGAGTACGTGAACATTATCGACGCCGATCCCGCGGTCCAACACGTGATCGCATTCACCGGCGGCAACAACGGCGGCGCCACCAACACCGCCCGGATGTTTATTGCGCTGAAGCCCTTGAGCCAGCGCGGGCTAAGCGCCGACCGGGTTATCGCGCGCATCCGCAAGCACGTTACACATGTCGCGGGCGCGAGCCTCTATCTGCAGGCCGTGCAGGACGTGCAAATCGGAGGGCGCATGTCCAATGCGCAGTTCCAATACACGCTGCAGAGCGACGATCTGAATCTGCTCAATCAATGGGCGCCCAAGCTGATGCGCAAGATGCGCACGATGCCGCAACTCGTCGACGTCAGCAGCGACCAGCAGAATGCGGGTCTGGGGGCCAACCTGGTCGTCGACCGCAACACCGCTTCGCGGCTCGGGCTCAGCCAGCAGACAATTGACGATACGCTCTACGACGCGTTCGGCCAGCGGCAGGTCTCAACGATGTACACGCCGCTGAACCAGTATCACGTGGTGATGGAGGTCGCGCCGGACTACTGGCAGAACCCCGATTCGCTCGACCTTATCCACGTGGGAACGCCCTCCGGACAGAATGTAAAGCTGAGTACCTTTACGCACTATGCGGCTGACACGACGGCGCTTGCGGTAAATCACCAGGGGCAGTTCCCATCCGTCACGATCTCGTTCAACGTGCCACCCGGAACCGCGCTTAGCCAGGCCGTCGATGCGATCGATACCGCTGAAAGGGCCATCGGCTTTCCGGCGAGCATCCACGGCAACTTTCAGGGGACGGCGCAGGCTTTCCAGGATTCGCTCAAGAACGAGTCGATGCTCATTCTGGGCGCGTTGGCCGCGGTTTATATCGTGCTTGGAATTCTGTACGAGAGTTACGTACATCCGGTTACGATTCTCTCCACGCTGCCCTCCGCCGGCGTGGGTGCCCTGCTGGCTTTGATGCTCTGCGGCGTGGAGCTGAGCGTGATCGCGGTCATCGGCATCATCCTGCTTATCGGCATCGTCAAGAAAAACGCGATCATGATGGTCGACTTTGCGCTGGAGGCCGAGCGCAAGGAAGGCAAGAACTCGGTCGATGCGATCTACCAGGCGTGCGTGCTGCGCTTCCGGCCAATCATGATGACGACGATGGCGGCACTGTTTGGCGGGCTGCCGCTGGCGCTCGGCACGGGGACCGGATCGGAATTGCGCCGCCCGCTCGGAATCGCGATCGTCGGCGGACTCATCATGAGCCAGATCCTCACGCTCTACACCACGCCGGTCATCTACCTGTATCTCGACCGTTTCCGCCTCTGGAGCGCGGGCCTCTGGAAACGCCTCGTCAGCGGAATAGTAAGTTCCCCCGAACAGGCCCATCCCTGATCGCACTTGCGGCTTTTATTCGAGCGCCCATCCGCGAATGGCGGGGCTTCGCACAACTCTGCAACGCCCGAATTGATTGTCCCTCGCCCGCTGTTTGAGACGGTCGATTTTCGAAAACCTGCGCGGTGCTGACGCCCTAAGGCAGCGGCGAAACGGGCGCTGCCGAGCCGAGATTCCTCGATCCACCCGGTCTGATTCAGAACGACGTTTTGGTTCTAGGCGAGTGGGTTCGCG
This sequence comes from Binataceae bacterium (SeqCode), assembly GCA_052146355.1. Classification (GTDB taxonomy): domain Bacteria; phylum Desulfobacterota; class Binatia; order Binatales; family Binataceae; genus JAFAHS01. Next base: position 68,699 of record JBKQNE010000041.1, read on the forward strand.
TGCCTAAATTTTAGGCAAACCCAAAAAAATCTAATGAAATAAAGGATAAATTGGGTTTGTTTTGTAAAAAATATTTAGACCTTCCTCCGGTTCGGTCAATTTTGACGATCTTGTCACTCGGAGTAAGCGGACGCGCAACTTCGTGGAGCGGAGCGATGGTGGCAAGAAAAACGGATGAATATGCTGAGCCGGTAGCGGCCATGTTGCGGGAACCTACACGGCGCCGCATTACATATCAACTTCTAAAATGTGGACATCCACAGCCGGCAGCCGATGTCCTTTTCCCTCATTGGTTACAATGGGTGTTTATCGACGGCCTCGTTTTGCGGGAAGGTGCAGTCCAATCGCCACGCTTCGCGTGTGGATCTGACGAGGTCAGCAGAAAGAGACCGCGAGTCGAATCGGTCGAGTCTTTTGCCTTGTTTCAGAATCCGGACTTCCAGCCGCTCGAAATTTAGCGCCTTGGTTCCCGATGCCATTCCAGCCTAAATCGAAATTGGCGGTGCGCGCGCGCTCACCGCGATGCTGCCGTCATGAAATCGTCGCGTCATCACACCTTCATCGCGATCATTCTGGCCTTCATAGCGCTATGCGTGCTGTCGTCCTGCGCGACCGCCGTCAACAACGATGAGCAAACGGTGCGCGGCACGGAGGCGATGCTCGAAGACGCCGGCTTCGTCAAAGTTCCTGTCGACGTGCCTTCCGAAGATCTGGAGCACCTGCCGACGTTTCAACTGAATCAATACAAAAGCGTCTCGGGAGTTGTGTCCTGGTACTACGATCCCACCTATTGCCAGTGCCTCTACGAGGGCGATCAGGACGCGGCCGATCGCTACGCAATGGCGATTCAGCAGCAGAAGGACCTGGCGCAGTATCAGGAGGATTACGAAAACGAGGAGAGCGCCGCGCAGCAAGCCATGATGGCGACTGCGTTCAACGGCGCCGTGCCGCTGCCGTTTTTCTACGGAGGATGGGGGACGTGGTACGGCTACGGCTCGGGAATATTCCACGGCGGCGGTGGAGGCACTGGTGGTAGCGGGCATCATGGCGGCGGTGGCACTGGGCCACCGAAGTCAGGTGGCGGACATCCGGGTGGCGGCGGTGGTGGTCACAGCGGAGGTGGAGGCGGTGGCCATGGCGGAGGAGGTGGTGGCGGCCATAGCGGGGGCGGAGGCGGTGGCGGTCACCGTTGAGCTATCTGGTCAGAAATTTTGACTGTCTCCGTTCCCTTGAGATAAGCGAATGACCGTGAGCCAACCGTGTCATTCTGAATGAAGTCCAAGGACCGTCAATGCGCCCGTAACGGTCGGGGAAGGAATGAACGATCATGATCAAAGGAAGCTGTCTCTGCGGCGGGGTGCGGTTCGAAATCGAACGCGCGGTGGGTCCGTTTGAATTGTGTCATTGCCGGCGATGCCGCAAGAATTCCGGCTCGGCTTTTGTAGCCGGCCTCGGCGTCAGGCGCGATGACTTCCGTCTGATCGCAGGCAAAGAGCTGATCGCCAGCTACGATGCGCCGATCCTGCGGGAACCTCCGCCCTACCGCGTCTTCTTCTGCTCGCGATGCGGCTCGCCCGCGCCCGATCCTGCGCCCGCTTCCGAATGGTTCGAGATTCCCGCCGGGCTCCTCGATGATGATCCGCAGATCAAGCCCGACAAACACATCTTCACAAAACTCCAGGCGCCATGGTTCGAGATCACTGACGAGCTTCCGCGCCACGAAGCAAGTGCCTTGGGCCCTGGCGGCAAGCGCCGCGCAGGTGAACTGCGCGCTCGAACCGATCCATCAAAATAGCGCGAGCGCGCCGCCTCGCGCTGTGCGGGCGCGTGGAATAAAAATACAGCCGGATACGCCGGCAGTCATAAACAGCAAGCGATTGCGCGCTCCGGCAATCGCACGGAGGAATGCTTGGTCCTTAAGGTTCTCGCGATCCTGATAGTTGCTTCGGTCCTCGAAGTCGGCGGCGATGCGCTCATTCGCATCGGGCTCGAAGGACCCGTTTATTCGATGGCGGCCGGGGCGGTCACGCTCTTTGCCTACGGCGTGCTGGTGAACAAAAGCGGCGTCGATTTCAACCGCTTGATGGGAATTTATATCGCGGTCTTCTTTCTGGTTTCGCAGGTGATTTCGTTCGTGCTGTTCAAGCAGATTCCCGACGACCGGATTCTGGTGGGTGGGGGGTTCATCGTCGCGGGTGGGATGGTCATTCTGCTGATGACCTGACGCGCGCAATCAGGCTGCGCGAAAAAGCTCGCCTTCCCTGGCTGCGATGAGCGCGCGCGGGATCAGCAGGAGCATCGGGAAAATCAAGCCAGTTGCGGCCGTGGACATCGCCATACACAGACCGAAACCATTGTGCTCGTATAGTACGGAGCCCAGGAGATCGGCGCCGAACTGCGCCATGAAAAATGCCGAGAAACCCATCATCCGGGCAGTTCCCTCCAGGTCTTTCGGGCACGAACGCATCAGCAGGTCGAAGTAAGCACCGTTGGCCAGGCCAAATACGAGTCCCGCCGTCGATGCGACCAGCATCGCCTGCGAAAAATTATGTACCCAATAAGGCAGCGGCGTGACGACGATATTGAACAGCGTTCCCACCCACAGCAGCTCTTCCAGCGTCATCCACTTGCAAATGCGCGCGTAGAAGATCGCACCCATAGCCTGGGCGCCAAAGAGCACCGCTATGAAGGTGCCGTATCCTTCGCTCGTCATCTTCAACTGCCCGGTGAAATGGTAAAGAAGCGGGGTAAACCATCCGGGACTGAACAAATTGAGAAACAGAATCGCAATGACGAGTCGCAGCGAGCGGTGCCGCAGCAGTGCGCGCATCGCGTCAAGGTTGTCGCGAAAACGCGGCTTCGATGACGGCGGTCCTTCCGCTATCTCGAGCGTCGGCCGAAGCGCCTCGTACACGATACCCGCCGTGACGGCCGCTACGATCAGGAACGTCGCCCGCGGCGACACTCGCTTCGCAAGCCAGCCACCCGCGATCGCCGTAAAGACCTGAGGCAGTACGAGCGCCGCATACGACAGCCCGCTCAGCGTTCCCGTCATCAGGCGGCGCTGCCCCGCGATCGTCATCGATGCCTGCACGGAGGTTGACACGATCTGAAAGGCGGAGGTCGTGATCAGGATCGCGACCAGCAAGCTCATGTACGTGAGCGAGGCGCCAAAGAGCCAGACATAACTGAGCGTCGCGATTAGCGCGCCAACGATCAGATAGCCGCGGTCCTGCAAACCAAAGATGTGACGGTCGCGGACGAAACCGAATACGAATCCGATCAGCAGCGGGATGTTGGTGATCAATCCAAACAGCGCAAGGCTTTCGGCATCGAGCCGGAGATGATCTTTCAGGAAAAATGCGATCGGCAGGCCGGCCAGACCCGATGGCGCTGCGAGCCCAATCAACGCCGTCAGCAGGCAGAAGTAGATGACGATGCGGCTGTCGTCGGTGACTTCTTCGGTGGCCAGTACGGATGCTTCGGCTGATGCTGATTGCTCCATCGCGCGCAGCACAATGGCGCGCAAGAAAGATGCCACGAGAATGCGTGACTGATCCGATCATCGCTAAGTGTATGCGTGCGGATTGCGGCGGCATGCGCATGTGTATCGGTCACTTGGCGGGTCGCAGCATCGTTGATCGATCACGCCGCCAAACTGCGGCGCCGACGATTGCTTGCGACAGATCGGCAGAGAGTGTATTTATTCTTGTAAGTCGATTGACTTAGTGGATTATTCTTCTCACGGGACTTGCGCTAATGATTCCGCCTGATAGGGAAGTGCTATGAGCGTTGAATTCATCGGCATGATCGGCACCCAGGCCGCATCGGAAATTCATCCGCCCAAGGGACCCGCCATCGATGTGGACTACGTCCGCCGCTTCGCGCAGGCGCATGAGCAGAGCGGCTTCGACCGCGTGTTGATCGGATATTTCAGCAACGGCGCCGATGGCTTTGTGGTCGGCACCTACGTCTCTACCGTGACCGAGCGGCTCGGCCTGATGCTGGCGCATCGCCCGGGTTTCGTCGCACCGACGCTGGCGGCGCGCAAGCTCGCGACGCTGGATCAATTCAGCGGCGGCCGCTTGGCGTTGCACGTGATCTCGGGCGGTGACGATGACGACCAGCTCAAGGATGGCGACCAACTTCCGCATGACGAGCGCTACGCGCGCACCGACGAATACGTGGAAGTGCTGCGTCGCATCTGGACCGCGGACAAGCCGGTCGATCACGAAGGCAAGTATTACAAGTTCAAGAAGTCATACTCGGACGTGAAGCCGCTTCAGAAGCCGTATATCCCGATTTACTTCGGCGGCTCCTCCGATGCGGCGATCGATGTTGCCGGAAAGCACGCCGACGTCTACGCGCTGTGGGGCGAGCCGCTCGCCGAGGCCGAACGAACCATCGCGCGCGTGCGCGCATCAGCCGCGCGCTACGGGCGCAGCGTGCGCTTCAGCTTGTCGACACGGCCGATTCTGGCCGCGACCGAAGAGGCGGCATGGTCGCGCGCCAACGACATAATCGAGACGATCCGAAAAGTTCGCGGCCGCGCCATGCTCGGCGCACCGCAAAAGACTCCGCAGAATGCCGGCTCGCAGCGATTGCTCGCCGCTGCCGCGCAGGGCCGGGTGCTCGACAAACGGCTCTGGACCGAGGTCGCCGCGGCGACCGGAGCGCGCGGCAATACCACCGCGCTGGTCGGTACGCCCGCACAAGTCGCGGAATCGCTGCTCGCCTACTACGACATCGGTGTGACGACCTTTTTGATTCGCGGCTTCGACCCGCTGGAAGATTCGATTGACTACGGCCGCGAACTGCTTCCGATCGTGCGCCGCGAGATTGCGCGCCGCGAAGCGGCGGGCGCGCCACAGGCGAGCGCCGCGGGCAACTAGCAACGGCCAGAGAGATTACGCGATGGCAACCGGCAGCGTCGAAATTCCCGCGTCTCAAGTGATCGACAGGGTCGAAGCGTCGTTCTTCTACATGGCGCCGGCGACCGAGACTCCCATCACTTACCGTTACAAGCCGGCCCCTGGAACGCCCGATCGTTCACCGAAGCGAATTGCGCATAGGGCTTTCGTTTACAATGCGCGCGCGATCGCGGCGGACCTCTCGCTCGATCGCGAGGGCTTCATCCTCGTGAATCACGAAAGCGCGACGCGGAATTTCTACGACGAAGCCGAAGTCCAGCGGGTCTACTATCCGGAAGTGGAGCGGCTGGTCAAAAGAATAACCGGCGCGCCACGCGTGCTGGTGTTCGATCATATCGTGCGTTACGCGCCGATGGCCGAGCGCGGCGAGAACAAAGCCAAATGGCCAGCCAAAGCGGTCCACAACGACTACACCGCGCATTCCGGCCCCAAACGCGTGCGCGATCTGCTGCCGGACGAAGCCGACGAACTGCTCAAGCATCGCTTCGCGATCATCAACGTATGGCAGCCCACCAACGGACCGGTTCTGGAGTCGCCGCTGGCGGTGTGCGATGCGCGCAGTATCGCACCGCAGGATTGGATCAGGTCCGAGTTGCACTACGCGCATCGCATCGGCGAGACCTACGGCGTCGCGTTCAACCCGAACCATCGATGGTTCTACTTTCCGCGCATGCAGCGCGATGAAGCGATGCTGCTTAAGTGCTACGACTCCGACGATCGTCGCGCGCGCTTCACGGCGCATACCGCTTTCGACGATCCCACGTCGCCGCCCGACGCACCAGCGCGCGAGAGCATCGAAGCGCGCGCGCTGGTTTTCTTCGCTCCGGAAAACAACAGCTAGTGTCGTGTCTCGTAAATAAGTGCAGCGTTACGGATGCTGCGTCTGAGCTGGTCGGTGGTTTTGGTCCAGCGGAAGGGTTGGGCGTGGTCGTTCCAGTTGGCCAGGAAGCGGGTGATGGCC
>JBKQNE010000042.1:0-3672 GCA_052146355.1 Binataceae bacterium (SeqCode)
CCGAGAGCAGTGCCACTGATGCTGCCGATTTTGCCGTGATCCGGTGGGGTTTGCTGATCTTCGTGGCTTTCGTGGTTTGGCAATATATAGCGGGATTTATCTCCACTTCCTTGCCCCTACTCGAGCCCTTCGGATTTGCCGCGTTTCTCAGCACTTTGGGCTATGTCGCTGCACGTAGCACTCTGCGACGGGATCAAGAATTGAAGGAAATCCAAAAGGAATTGGAAGTAGCCCGTCGTATTCAGTTATCAATTCTGCCAAGAGAATTTCCCGCCTCAACAAGCTTCCGGGTAGCCGCCCGGTATGTGCCCATGACTTCGGTGGCAGGCGATTTCTACGACTACATCATCGCTGGTGACCACCAGGTCGGATTGTTGATCGCTGATGTGTCAGGGCACGGGGTTCCCGCCGCCCTTATTGCATCTATGGTCAAGCTCGCGGCAGCTTCGCAACGAGCGGTTGCCGCTGATCCATGCCGCTTGCTGTCGGGCATGAACTCGGCCCTATTGGGCAACACGCAAGACCAATTCGTCACAGCAGCGTATGTCCACTTGAACTCCGAATCGGGAGAACTGCGATACTCGGCAGCAGCGCACCCGCCTCTGTTGCTTGTGAGGAATGGACGCGTCACCCAAATTGAGGAGAATGGGTTGATGCTCGCGGCGTTCGATTTTGCATCGTACTCCACTGCCGTACACAAACTGGAAACGGATGATCGAATCGTCATGTATACAGACGGGGTTGTGGAGGCTTCCAACGCTGCAGGAGATTTCTTCGGTCACAATGCATTGTGCGATCTGCTGACAAGAACTCGAGAGCTATCTCCCTCGATGGCGGCAGACTCGATCATTTCTTCTGTCCGCCAATGGTCGGGAAAACAGGATGACGATCTGACCATTCTCATTTGTGACTGCATCTCAAAGGGAAACGAGTGTGGTGAAGGATTTCACCTTCGTTGCTAGCGGAGAAGTATTGGATTTGCACCCTTTCCAGGGTTAGGGGACATGAAGCGCCCCACAATTAACGTTCGCTAAAGCAGACGGCACCAACAAGACGCGCGTGCTGGCACTCGAACATCCGTCAACGGTGTCTTCGTCTAACGCTTACGGTCAATCTGGGAAAAGTCAGAGCGTCCCTCTACGATCTGGATTGCCCGCACTCCCCTAATTGATGATCAGATCCAGCGTCGCGGAATTCCCGCTGATAGGGCAGCCCGAACCCTGAGACCTTACTGAAATCTGCACACTGCTCCCCGCTGAGCCGCCAAACGACTCAAAGGTCTCCTGAGTAATCGTGGCCTGAATGTGGTGTGAGTCTATGAACGTGGTGTCCAATGTGCTTCCGTTCCACAGGATCTGCGATTGGGGTGTAAATCCGCTTCCGTCCACCGTCAGCGGAACTGAATTAGCGTCGCTTGGAACGCTACTCGGCGAGAGAGATGCAATTTGGGGCTGCAGCGCCGCGCCTTGACAGCTGTGGAACTCAATGCTGCAGGTCCAGCCAGATAACAGCAGGGTCAGGACTGCAATGAGGGCAATGCGAATCGAAGGGGAAGGCTTACAGGGTTTAACAAGGGAAGAACGCACACTAGCCTCCCTATTGCGAGCGGCTAACATTTTACACCCGAACAGGCTGCTGCATGCGCTGCATGTTTCGCCGGGAAACGCGCATGCGCCCACGCGCATATCGGCTGATGATCGCAGGCACTCAGTTGCTCCCGTTTTCCCCCAGTTTCTCGATGAAGGACATTACCAGCCCTTCGTCGGTGGCGGCATCTACTTGTATGCGGCTGGCCGCCAGCGTCACCGCCAGGTTGGCGGCGTAGGCTTTGAAATCGCGCCGGGCCAGGTTCACGGCGGCTGCAATCTCCTGCTCCGCTGCTTCCACAATCTTATGCTTTTCCTCGTCGGTGGTGGCTCGGATACGTTGCTCCTCAACCTGCCACTCCCGGTCGGCAGCCGACTCCATGCCCGCGATTTCGGATTGCAATTTGGCGATCCGAGTCTCAATGGCCGACAACCGCTGCTGCGCCTCTGCGCTCGTCTTGCGCGCTTCGTCGAGACTCTGCCGAATGACTTCGGTTCGGCTATGAAACCAGCCTGGCAATTTGGATCGTAAAAAAACCACGGCCACAGAGATGATGATGATAAAGTTCAGCGCTACGCTGAGACCATACGCGGTAAACACGCTCACACCCAACTTGCGCGCCATCCACCTCACGGAAGCGGAGTACTTAAGCTGTGCGGTCTTGTCGCCGGAGTCTTCCCCACCGGCCGTTGCGGGCTCGCTCGCAGACGCCGGCTCAGGCTTGATGCCGATCGATGTCGAAGTTGGCGGCGAGGTATGACTTTGCTCTTGCGCCCTCCCCAGAGTCTTGGCGATAAAGAAAATGACGATGAAAACTGAGGAGAACGCCGCTGCAGACCGAAGTGCTCGGACAATGTTTCCGGATCTCACCATTTCATTCCCCCGCTGCCGTCGCCGGTGCAGCTTGCAGGATCGTTCGCGCAGTTAGCTCGCGTCCCGTCGCGTAGCGCACCGTGATCATGCCGAGCGGCGGGGTTTATTGCACCACATAAATTGTGCCGTCCACTTTGACGGAAACGTCATAGCTGGTGGTATCCGGCGTACCATCTCCTGCACCTTGATGCGGCTTCACTTCAGTAATGGTGGCTACCTGATACTTCGATTTGGACTGGCAAAGAGCCGGAAAGGTCAGCAGACACAGAGCGATTACACCTATAAGCCTCCGCATGAGTCACTCCTCCCGTTTGCTCCTTCTTGGTCCGGCAATCCGGGACCGGGAACGACTGTTCGCCAGTCAGGAGCCAGTTGTCATGACCTGTGTTGGATCGCAATCGGCATACCAAATGGCTGAAGCGTGACCTAGAGTATTCAGCGAGGTTGACTGTTCATTTCCTTGGATCGCCGCCGATTTCTCAGACCGGCCGCAACTCTAGCGCCTAGTTGCGCGCCCACATCTGGGCAAATGCCTAATGCTGGGCAGAGGGATGACATTCGGGATCCGCGACCACGATCTATTTGCATTTTGCCGACAAGGAAGAACTGTTCCGCGAGTTGTGCCACCGAGACTTTGAACGGCTGTCAAAGGTGTTACAGACTACAGCGATCTCCACGGACCCGATCGAGCGTTTGCGGCAGATTGGGCGCGCTTATATCGAGTTTGCTAGCCGCCATCCCAATCACTACAGCTTTATGTTCATGGTGCCACTTCCGCATCTGGAGGACGACCAGTCCAATCACTCCGTGCACAGTAATCCGGAAAAGGATGCCTATGCTTCGGAAACCCTGTGGGCCGCAGCCCATGGAGTAATTTCGTTGGAGGTTGCGAAGAAAGGTGCCGACGAGTGGGTACAGTGGCGCCCGATTGAGAATCGAATAGAGATTATGCTGGATCTAGCGCTGAGTGGGTTAGTGCGTATCCCGAAGAAGGAGTAGTTACGAGGAGCAGAAGACTTGCTTCTGCCTTAAGGCTCCGGTTTCATGGTCCTTTATATATTGCTATTGCGTGCTTTGTTTAACGCGCTTGTGCCGGACTGTTCCCTTCGGTTGAACGTGCGAACTGAGTCATTAGTCGGATGCGGAGCGTCGGATATAAAGGAAGGCCGATCGCCAGCATCGCGGCAATCCACGCGTGATCGGCATAGGGTG
>JBKQNE010000043.1:0-6096 GCA_052146355.1 Binataceae bacterium (SeqCode)
CCATCACCCGCTTCCTGGCCAACTGGAACGACCACGCCCAACCCTTCCGCTGGACCAAAACCACCGACCAGCTCAGACGCAGCATCCGTAACGCTGCACTTATTTACGAGACACGACACTAGCGTCCTTCCCAGTCCGCTGTCAATCGGCCGCAATAGCAACCGTGCCTTTGAAACGCCCGACGGCCTACACTCATATTGCTTGCGGGCGCACCTCTTCCGCAAAGCGGCGGACTTCATCCAGCTGAAACGGCTGCACCGAGCCCAACATGAAATGCGTCACGCCTGCTTTTACGTATTGCTCGATGGTGTCGAGACATTCCTGAGTTCCGCCGATCATCATCTGTTTTCGCGCCTCGTCCGGCGAGGTTCGGCCGAGTGCCGCCGCCATTTTTATTTCGCCCTCCTCGCGCTCCTTCGACGCTTTGTAGCAAAACGGAATCGCGACGGTCTTCTCAATTTCGTCGATGTCGCGGCCGATCTTGTCGCCGTGGCGGCGCAAAACCTCGATGAGATGCCGCATTCACTGCGGGTTACCCTGCGCTCAGCTGTTGCTGGCGGGCGCGGGAGAGCATTTACGAATTACTGGAAATATCCGCTTGCCTTCATGTCCGTCAGGAGCTCGGATTCCTTCGGGCTCCAATCGAGTCAAGATTCGCAATCATTTCGGATGGAAGTTGTAGTGTTGCCGCTCTCAGATTCTCGCGAAGATGCTCGATGGAAGATGTACCTGGGATCAGCAGAATGTTGGGCGAGCGATGAAGCAGCCACGCCAGCGCCACCTGCATCGATGTGGCCTCGAGTCGGCCCGCGACGGACGACAGTGTCGACGACTGCAACGGCGAGAACCCGCCGAGCGGGAAGAACGGCACATAGGCTATTCCGCGCCGTGCGAGGTCATCGAGAAAGCCGTCGTCCTGACGGCTCGCGACGTTGTACAGGTTCTGGATGCAGACAATCTCCATAGTCGCCTCAGCCTCGGCCAACTGCCTGGGACTGACGTTGCTCAGACCCAGGTGACGAATCAGTCCCTGACGCTTGAGCTCCGCAAGCACAGTCAGCGGTTCTTCGATCGACTCCTCGGATGGCCCCATGACGGCTCCAACCCGGAGGTTGACGACATCCAGAGTATCGAGTCCGAGATTTCGCAGATTATCATGGACGGCATCGATCAGCTCTTGACGAGAAAGCGCATGAACCCACGATTTGTCCTCCGGCCGCCGAGCACCTACCTTGGTGACTATCACCAGTCCCTCCGGATAGGGATGAAGCGCCCGCTTGATGATCTGGTTGGTCACATGTGGACCGTAAAAATCACTCGTATCGATGTGATTGACCCCTGCCGCAACAGCCTCTCGCAGAACACCTATTGCAGCGTCAATATCACGCGGGGGTCCCCACACCCCCGGACCCGCAAGTTGCATCGCACCATAGCCCATTCGCTTAAGACTCATTGAAGTACTTATAGGCGTGAAGCTGCCGCCAAGGTCTATCTGTTTCGTCATTTCGTGTCTCCTGTAGCCAGTACACTAACTGCCATGATGTTGTGCCTACTGACGTCAGATGAAGAAAACCTAATCGCGAAACGCGGGAATCACTTCCTCCGCGAATGCTTGCACCTCATCCTCCACGATCATCGGCCATACCTGCATGAAGATGAAGTGAGTTACTCCCGCTTTCCGAAACCCTTCGATCTTGTCGATACACTCCTGCTTGTTGCCGATGATTATTCGATCGCGCGCTTTTTCCGGGGTCGTCTGAACCATCATCGAAACCAGCCCGGTCAGCATCTCCTCGCGCTGCTTGGGTGGGTTGTATGACATCGCAAGCATGAGAGTCTTTTCGATTTGATCGGCGTCTCGACCTACCGTATCCGCATGACGCTCGATAACGCCGATGAGGCGGCGCATCTCGGCCGCGTCGGCATTGGTCATGTTCCACATGTCGGCGTGCTTCGCGACCAGCTTCAGCAGCACGCGCTCGCCGTGCCCGCCGATCATCAGCGGAACATGTTTCTGAATCGGCTTCGGATTACATACCGCATCGACGACGCTGTAGTGCTTGCCCTTCAGCGTCGTTTTGTCCTGCGTGAACATCCCCTTGATGATCTGGCACGACTCATCGAGCGCTTCGAGGCGTTGCGGGACGGTTTTGAAATCGAAGCCGAGACTGTTGTGCTCCAGCTCGAACCATCCGGCGCCAAGGCCGAGATTGAGGCGTCCGCCGCTTATCTGATCGAGCGTTGCCGCCATTTTCGCGGTCAGCGCCGGATTGCGATACGTGTTGCCGTTGACCAGCGCGCCGATGCGCGCGCGTTTGGTGTGCTGACTGAGTGCGCCCAGCAGCGTCCAGCTTTCCATGCATGGGCCGTGCGGGTCGGGTACGAAGATGGGATAGAAGTGGTCAAAGGCCCACAGCGAGTCGTAACCCCATCCGTCGACCTTTTGCCAGAAGTCGCGCATTCGTTCCCAGGTGACATCCTGCTGGCCGGTCTGAATTCCAAAACGAATCGGGTGCGTCATGATAGTTCTCCTCGCGTCCCTTTCTCTTGATTGTTTCTGGTCTTCTGCCGATAATGATATGAACGATTCTTCAGGTTCACAATTCGCATTATGGATACGCATCCGCAGGCCTCACTTGAACCAAGAAAAACCCCCGTTCAGGCGCGATCCGCGGTCACCGTGGAGGCCATTTTCGAGGGCACCATTCAGGTTTTACTCGAGGTCGGCCCTGACCGTTTGACCACGACGCGGGTTGCCGATCGGGCCGGAGTATCTGTTGGCACGCTGTATCAGTACTTTCCGAACAAGCACTCTCTCCTCTTTGCGGTGGTGGAACAACATCTCAATCAAGTCGCCAGCGCCGTGGAACGCGCGTGTCGAGGCAATCACGGTCAACCGCTGTCCACCATGATCGAATCAGTTGTTGAAGCGTTCGTGGATGCAAAAATGCAGCGCTCTGACATATCCACGGCCCTCTACGCGACGGCTACCGGCCACAAGGCAACGGCATTTGTGAATAAGATCGCGAAGAGAGGACTGATTGCAGTCGCTTCGATGCTGGCCACCGCTCCCGACGCCCAATTCGACGACCTGCCGTTTACGTGTCTGATGCTCGTTTCGGCGATGGGTGGCGCGACCCGAGCTGTTCTCGAAGCCGGGTCGCCGCCAAAGATGGTAGGCTTGCTGCGAAAGCAGTTGGTTCTACTTGGTCAGGGCTTTCTCACGAATGTGGCTGTCCAAACCCGAAGCTAGAGCGCGCGAAGAGTTTGCGCCGAAGCGTACGCTTCTCATCGCAACGAATTTCTTCTGCCGGCGCCGATGTGCTGTTCCCTAAAACCCTTCCCGGGCACTCGCGAAGGTACCAGTTCAGGCATCTCAAGTGGTTTCGATGGTGGACGCACCAGGACTTGAACTTGGGACGCCCTGGATGTGAGCTATGACACCGAGCTGGAGCGCCGAGATCGCGCTCGGTGCGCGGTAAGACTATTTCCAGGGGGGAGACCGCGGTGATTCTTCGCCGTTACGCATTTGCAGGCGCACTCGCGGCGATCATATGCGCGCAGATCGCCGTACTTGTTTCTTGCAAACGCGCCGTCCCGGAGTCGTCTGGCGTCGTCGGAACTTGGACAGGAGCCGTGCGGATCGGAGGTCAGACTCTGCGTCTGGTCGTGCATGTGTCGGCCGATTCGACCGGAAAACTCCGGGTTTCGATGGATAGCATCGATCAGGGCGCGAGCGCGGCCGGGGACAACGCCGTACTCAAGGACGGCCGCTTCAGTTTCGAAATTCCTTCCGCCAAAGCCAGCTACATGGGAACACTAAGCGGCGACCGAAACACCATTAACGGCGAGTTGACTCAGGGCGTTCCGATGCCACTTGTTTTCACTCGCCTGACCAGTGGCCCCTTGCCAACGGTGATACCAACCCCAACGCCCGCGCCAGCCATGCCCCCGGTTACCCTGGACCATCTCAAGGCGGCTTTGGATCGTGAATTAGCGCCCGTACTCGAGCACGGCGTGCTAAGCCCGCAGAGCGGGGGCGGACTTGTGGTCGGGGTGCTCGATCACGATCAGCGGCTCATCTTTGCTTATGGTACCGCCAAGCCCGATTCGATTTTCGAGATCGGATCGATCACCAAGACTTTTACCGGGCTCGCATTGGCGCAGATGGTAGTGCAGAAAAAGGTTATGCTCGACGAGCCGATTCGCATGCTGCTGCCGCCCGGGTTCGTCGCGAAGCCGGACGGCGGCGAAATAACGCTGCTCGATCTCGCAACGCATCATTCCGGTTTGCCCCGGATGCCGGATAACTTCAACCCGCGGAATCCAGCCAACCCATATGCTGACTATGGCGGCGTGCGCTTGCATGAATTCCTCACTGTGCATGGTGTCGCGAAACCGGCCAATGCGGCGTTCCTGTACAGCAACCTTGCCTTCGAACTGCTCGGCTATGGGCTTTCGTTGCGTGCGGACCTTCCATATAGAGAGCTTGTTTCGATCGAAATTACCGGTCCGCTGCGCCTGAGCGATACCGTCGTGACGCTATCGCCGGAGCAGCGAGTGCGCCTAATCCAAGGTTACGATACCAATTTTCATCCGGTGCCTCCGTGGGACTGGGACGCTTATTTCGGAGGTTCAGGCGCTCTTAAGTCAACCGCGGCGGACCTGCTTACCTATTTGGACGCAAACCTGCATCCGGAGAAATACGCGACGGGTGCTGCCGCCGATTCACCGGCGGCAACTCTGCCGGCTGCGATCGCGATTGATCACCTACCCCGGGCTGATATGGGGGATAACAAGATCGCACTCGCCTGGTGGTTCTATCCGAAGATCGGAACTTACCTGCACGGCGGCGCCACGTCCGGCTACAATTCATTCGTCGCCTTCAATCTTCAGACAAATGGGGCGATCGTGGTGCTATACAACCGCGTGGGTGCCGACAGCCTTCCTTTCGTGGAGCGCGTGGCTGTAAACATCGGCGAACTGCTCTTGGGAATACCGTCGATTCCCTTGGATGTCCTTTCAGTCGATGAACGTCGGGCGTTGAGTCGCTGACGTGGCCACAAGTCGACGCAGAGCAATCACAGGCGCACTCGCGGCGATCATATGCGCACAGATCGCAGTACTTGTTTCTTGCAAACGCACCACCCCGGAATCGTCTGGCGTGGTCGGAATTTGGACAGGAGCCGTGCAGGTCGAAGGTCAGACGCTGCGTCTGGTCCTCCATGTGTCGACCGACTCGACCGGAGATCTCTGGGTTTCGCTCGATTCTATCGATGACCATGTAGCGGGCTTGGCCGGCGACAAAGCCGTACTCAAGGACGGCCGCTTCAGTTTCGAAATTCCTTACGCCAAAGCCAGCTACACGGGAATGCTGAGCGGCGACCGCAACACCATTAACGGCGAGTTAACTAAGGGCGTTCCAAGCCCGCTTGTTTTCACACGCCTGACTGGCGGCTTCGTGCCAACGGTGATACCAACCCCAGCCTACGCGCCGGCCATAGCCCCGGTTGCGCTGGACGATCTTAAGGCGGCTTTGGATCGTGAATTGGCGCCGGTACTCGAGCACGGCGTGCTCAGCAGGCGAAGCGGTGGGGGACTTGTGATCGGGGTGCTCGATCACGGCGAGCGACGGATCTTCGCTTATGGTACCGCCGCGCCAGATTCGATTTTCGAGATCGGATCGATCGGCAAGACTTTTACCGGGCTCATTCTGGCGCAGATGGTAGTGCAGAAGAAGGTTATGCTCGATGAGCCGATTCGCGCACTACTGCCCGCCGGTTTCGTGGCGAAGCCGGACGGCGCCGAAATCACACTACTCGACCTTGCGACACACCATTCCGGTTTGCCGCGGATGCCGGAGAATTTCAATCCGAAGAATCCATCCGATCCGTATGCCGACTACGGTGTCGTCCAGTTGCATGAATTCCTCACTGTGCGTGGCGTCGCGAAACCTGCCAATGCGGCGTACCTGTACAGCAATCTGGGCTTCGATTTGCTTGGCTATGGGCTTTCGCTGCGTGCGGGCGTTCCATATGGAGAGCTTGTTGCAACCGAAATTACCGGTCCGCTGCACATGAACGATACCGGCCTAAG
>JBKQNE010000044.1:0-25411 GCA_052146355.1 Binataceae bacterium (SeqCode)
GGCCATCACCCGCTTCCTGGCCAACTGGAACGACCACGCCCAACCCTTCCGCTGGACCAAAACCACCGACCAGCTCAGACGCAGCATCCGTAACGCTGCACTTATTTACGAGACACGACACTAGCTGGGGCACAATGCAGAGACGACTGAAATCTATGTCGCGGCCGGCGTCATTTTGTCTAATTTCGCCTTCGAAGGCCTGATAGATCACGGAGAGCCGCTGCTGCCCGTCGATCACGAACCAGATTCGGTGATTCCTTCTGGAGAACGGTGGTAGCACCTCTGCCGAAACGCGTATGAGGTTGGCCGACCGCCGATCCATCTCCCATAAAAACAGAGAACCTATAGGCATCTTCCGGTAAATGCTGTCCAGAAGCTTTGCAGCACGCCCTGCATCCCAGACGAAGTTTCTTTGAAGCTTTGGCACCGCAAACCGGCGCTTGAGTAGATCGCCATGAAGCGATTGGATGCTCCGCTCGTTGACGGTCGCCGGTTTCATTGCTCGCTCCCACCAACCGCCGTGTTGATAATCGCTTCGAGCGGCCACGCCAATTAAATTAGCTTCTTTGTCATTGGCTAGTCAGAAGAACCCTGAATTCCGAATAGTGTCGAAAACTTGAACGGCTTTTGTCGCAACGCGTCCGAGGTTTTGCAGAACGCTTTGATCGATCACGCGGGTACCGAAAAAGCGCCAATCGTCATCCGGATCGGGGTTGTCGGTGCGGATGGCGGTTGCTGTCGCCGATGGCACTCCCTCAGAGTAGCTGCCGAGCGTGCTGAAGATTGTATCGAAAACTTGTGGGCTAGCCAGAACCCGTTGGACGAAATCGGTGTAGTCGTCGATGCCCTCAGGGCAGATATCTCGGCGCAAACGGAAGCCTACCCCAATACGGGCGAAATCTTCTTGGTCATTGGAATCGCCCGCGTAAAAGCCGATATTCCATTGACCCCTGTGCGCTCGGCCTTGAGGGAAGACACAGATGTGACGCTCATAAACACAGAAGTCCCGGCCGAACGGATAGCGGGTTTGGTACAGGCGTCTTAAAAGCTCCATCGCCGTTTGCACGAAACCGGTGCTTAGAGCGCCGGCTAGGTGGGCTTCGTGAAGCTGAGGCACGAACGCTTGGTGTGGGAGGCGCTGAACTATCGCCGCGTTCAGAGTCCGGAGCTCATCGAACCAAATCTGATCGAATCCTGACATAACGCAGGCTCAGTCCGCACCGTCGGAAGCTCAGGACAACCACTGCCGGAGGTCGGCGATGCTCGGGATTTCGTGGCGTCTAGTGAATGTGATCCAGTGGTACTCGTCGAGAAGGAGCACCAGAGTACGACCCAGGCTTCCAACGACCTGAGGAATTGCCGATTCCGGAACACCCGAGCTGCCTACGTTTGCCACAAGAAGCTCCTCCCTGGACCGTGTGAGCATCGCGAGGTAGTCACTCTTAATGTCCGACAGGTTGAACTGAAATAGTCGCAAAGTCAAAGCAGCGTGAACTGGTGTCGCGTTACCGAATCATCCCATATGGTCTCGCTAATGTTGGAAGGTCACTGGGAACGATGGCGCACCATCGGCGGTTCCCCCATCCGTCAATTGTATTGCTCGATGGTGAACAGTCTCCGAGTGACGGTCCGCACGGTTTACTGGATTCCTTGATGAGCCAAATAGCTTGAGGCTGGAATGACATAGACGTTTTGGCTGCTCATCAACCCTAACGACGAAACGCCCATAAACGAGCTGCACCTCGTTGCCGTAAAATTCTGGTCTCCGGTATCCCACTTTGGCTATCGCCGGGGTATTCCTAGCCGTTCTCATCTCGCAGACGCGAGGGCTCAGTAAGCCGATCGTCGCGGCTCCGCCGCCGCCGCGCCGCCCTCGGCGCCCGAAGTCGGGTCTGAAAAGTATGCAGCAAAGCATCTGCAGGGCGGGCACATAAGGCTATGCTTCAGAGGAAGCCTCGACCAGTTCACCAATGCACAAGTGAACAAGGATCGGCGAGCCAAGGAGTATGATCGTTGTGCCTCAAATGCCGCCGAGTAATTCCATGAGCCTGGCGGAACTCTCACCAAAAGCCATTCCGCGTTCTCGGCAGTAATCGGTAAACACGCCAATGATGCTGAGTTCCCCGTTGGCTAGTTTGTCGCTATCCAGCATTGGCCCTCCGGACATTCCACTGGGACGCGGAGCCATAACCTTCTTGCCGCTGTCGGTGCTCCGATTTCGGCTCTTCGGGTAGCGTAGGCCAATGTATCCGGTGCCAAGATCTCTTCGGAAATTCGTATAGATGTAGGGCGCCGGACGAAGGACTGCGGATGTCGCGTCTCTCCTGAAGTCCCGTGCCAGGAAACCGAGAATGGTCACAGCTATGGGCTTTGCATCGACCGGAGACAGGCACAATGAAGGAAAACACTGTCCAGGGTTCAACTCATCCACACGCATAGCGACAAGATCGTGGTCCTTGGACCGTACAAGCTCGTGCGACCTGAGGTGCCCTATCATCTGCAGTGAGCCGGCGACGAAGATCGCTTTCTCCCATGGATTTTCGTCATCATTGTGACCATAGAGCGTATGCTTCGCCGTGATAAGAACCGCGTAACCTTCATAGTTTACGCGGAATCCTGTTCCGATTTGTTCCGTCTTGAGTCTCGGTTCAACGACTTCCCGGTAGATTGCGATCAAGTGGGGCTGTACCATCGCGAAGCCGTTGGTTTTGATCTGATTGAAGTGCAATTCGCGAGTGGCTCAGCGCGCCAGGCACCTCTAAGGTCGCAACCGAGACGTGCGGCCAGTGAAGTGTATCGGGAGCCGGACCGCGATGGGCACTCCGTGGGCACCGGCGTCCACGACACAGCGGAAAATGCGTTGATCTTCAAGAGAAAGTTGGTGGCGACGGTAGGAGTCGAACCTACGACACTGCGGATATGAGCCGCATGCTCTGACCAACTGAGCTACGTCGCCACCGGGGAACCACCGGGGAACCGATAAGACTAGCGTGAGCGGAAAAGGCGGGAAAGAGTCGTCATCGCAGTTGGATCGACCGCGTCTTCACGTTGCGGCTGCCGCGGTCGACCTGGTACAGCGCGCCTTCGTTGAATTCGACGCACGTCAGTTTGCCGCCATAGACCAGCCCCGTGTCGATTCCCAGCTTGTAGGGCAAATCGATCATCACGCCGCGCATCGGCGTGTGCCCGAACACGACCGTCGCGTCGATCTTGTGCGGGTTGAAAATGAACTCCTGCCGAATCCACAGCATGTCCTCGGTCTGCTGCTCCTCGATTTGCAGCATCGGCGCAATCCCCGCGTGGACGAACAGGTACGGAGGTCGCAGGTAGTTCACCGAGAGATGCTTGTAAAATTCCAGATGATGTTTCGGAATGTGATGGATCGCTTCGCCGAGATCCTCTTCGCACAGGCCGTAGCTCTCCAGCGTCGTGATGCCGCCGTTGAACAGGAACGATTCGCCGTAGTGGCCCGGCAATCCGAGAAACGAAAGCATCATGTCCTCGTGATTGCCCTTCAGAAACACCGGCTCCGCTTTGCCCTTCTGGAGGTCCAGCGCAAGCTCGACCACGTCATGCGATGCCGGCCCTCGATCCACATAGTCGCCGACGAATACCACCGTGTCCCCGGCTCCCGGCGCGATAGCCTTGAGGATCGCCTCCAGCTCATCGGCGCATCCGTGAATGTCGCCGATCGCGAACAGGCGGCCCGTTAGCTTTTGGTGTCGATGTGGCATTACGCCTTTGCGTCTCAGTCGCCGCTCTGGTCGTCGTCGTTCGCGAGCAACCTGCCCAGCGACTTGGGGTCTTCTATGATACGGCGCGCGGCGCTGTAGGGATTGACGCGGCCGGCGCTCACTTCATTCATTATCTCGGGTGCCTTGTGATTCTTGAGCGCCCGCGCAGCGCGCTCTTCCAGCTCCGCGCCCAGGACTTCGGCGAATTCGCGCCGGCGCCGCGCGGCTTCCCGCTCCGAATCGGTATGCTCGAGAAGATATTCGCGATGCTTCGCGATCGCGCCGACCAATCCGTCGATTCCCTGGTCAGCCGCCGCCTGCGTCATCACCACCGGCGCACGCCATCCCGCGCCCGCAGGCCGCAGGTGCACGTTAAGCTCCAGTTCCGCCTTGATCCGATCGGCGCCTTCGCGATCCGCCTTGTTGACGACGAACACGTCGGCGATTTCGTTGAGGCCCGCTTTCATGACCTGCACGGAGTCTCCGCCTTCAGGCACCGTCACGACTACAGTCGTGTCGGCCAGGTCCATGATCGAAAGCTCGGTCTGTCCCACGCCGACGGTCTCGATAATGATCACGTCGTGTCCGAACGCATCGAGCAGCTTCACTATCTCCCGCGCCGATCGGCTGAGACCGCCGTGACTGCCGCGCGAGGAAAGGCTCCGGATATAGACCGAGTGATCCTTGTAATGATCGGTCATCCGAACCCGATCGCCGAGCACGGCGCCGCCAGAGAATGGGCTCGATGGATCGATCGCCAGCACGGCGACTTTTTTGCCCAGCGCGCGGTATTTCGCGATCAGCCGATTTACCAGCGTCGATTTGCCCGCGCCCGGCGGCCCGGTGATTCCGATCACGTGCGCATGACCCGTCATCGGATAGATGCGCTCGATGATCGTGCTGGCCTCGGGCGTGCGGTTTTCCACCAGCGTGATAAGCCGCGCCAGCGCGCCCTGGTCGTGCCGCGAGAATTGCTCCAGCCGTTCTTCCAGCCGGGCGTTCGCCAGTCGGGCAGGGGCGCGATTTGATGATGTTCCTGGTGCGCGAGAGGACATAACGAGATGCTCTTTGATGATAGCCGCACGGGTCCGAGACAAGCAACGCCAGATCGTGAATCTGCCCTGCCTGGCGTTGTCTTCGCGACGCGTGCCCTTTATTGTCGATCGATAGATGAAGCCGCCCGACCTATACACCGATTGGAGGATCGTCGCTGGTCTCGCCCTCGTCATCCTGGGTGCGAGCAACTGGTTCATCGGGCTTCATCGCACCCAGCAATACAGCCAATTGATCGCGGCGGCATCGCACGCCGCGGCGGGCACCGATTATCGCAGTTTCGACGAACTCGATCCCGGCACTGGCGTCGCGGTACTCGAGCCGCTGACGCCGCGCGAGCGCGAGCTTTCGTATGCGACGGCGCGGATGGATTTCTATCACGCAACTTTTCTGACCGGACAGGTGCTGGTGCTGGTCGGCGTCCTGCTGACGATGCTCGGCTTCATCGCCGTAATTCAGCGCGACGCGCGCACTGCTCTGCGCCGCGCAAGCGCCGCCGCGGAAAGATCCGCAGTCTGATTTTTTCATTCCCTAAATACTTGCGAGGCGCAACGATTTACCGGGATGGCAGCAGTTGACAACACGTGCGTGCGCTTGAGTGGCGGCGCGCCCGCAAAGGCTAGACGGGGAATAATGATCAGTGCCGGTCTTTGTGTCATTCCGAAACTTTTTCTTGAGCGGGGCACGCGACGCGGGCCGCGACACATCACGAAGGAAACAGCGAACGGCGCCACAGAAAGGCCTTCTCCCGCGTTTGGGGAGAAGGTGGCGCGCTGCGCGCCGGATGAGGGGGTCCGCCGAACAAGAATGACTGTGATGCTTCTTGGGAGCGGGGCACGCAACCCGGGTCCCGGCACAAAAAGAAAGGTCCATGCGAATCCTAACGAGAAGGCCGTCTCCCATTCCGTCATCCCGACCGGAGGCTGCCGGAGCGGAGGGATCGCGGCGCGTCCTCGCGCCGCAACCACAGCTCTCTCAGGTAGCAGCGGAACTCGCTCAGGGCAGGCGCCGATACAGCCTCTTTGGGTCGCGGGCCTCAACCCGCACTGAGAGAAACGTCCGATGGTCAAGCTGCTGGCCGAACATGCTCCGGCCAAAATCAATCTCTGCTTGCGCATCACCGGCAAGCGCGCGGACGGATATCACGAGCTCGATTCGATCTTTCTTCCGATCGCGTGGACCGACACCGTCCGCGTGGAAGCGCGCCCCTCCGATGATGCCCGAGTAACGCTGCGCTGCGACAATGCCGCGCTCGCGGATGCGGACTCGAACCTGGCATCGCGCGCCGCCATCGCCTTCATGCGCGAGTATGCAATCACGGCGCAAATTCTCGTCGGCCTCGAAAAGCGCATCCCGATGGGCGCCGGGCTCGGCGGCGGCTCCAGCGATGCGGGCGCGGTGCTACGAATGATGGCCGCGATTTTCGCGGCGCCCATCGATGCGCGCCTCGCCGCCGTCGCGGTTGGATTGGGCGCTGACGTGCCGTTCTTTCTCGATCCGCGGCCGGCGCGCGTGCGCGGCATCGGCGAGATCATCCAGCCGCTCGCGAACATGCCGTCGCTGAACATCGTCGTCGCAGTGCCGCAAGCGGAAGTGCCGACCGCAAAAGTCTTTCGCGCTCTGGGGCGCGAGAACTGGAGCGGCCCACTCGCCGACGCCGACCTGGCGGCGATCGTAGCGGGTCAGATCTCTTCCGCGCAGCTGGTCAACGACCTCGCCGCGCCCGCAATCGAGCTTTTCCCCGAAATCGCAAGGCTTAAAGTGATACTTGAAGAAGAGAGCGCCCGAGCGGCGGCGATGTCCGGCAGCGGCGGCGCCGTGTTCGGAATCTACCCCGATGCGCCCACGGCCGCATCAGCCGCGGAGCGGATACGAGCGCGCGGAGTCGCCGCCCGCGTCGAGGCCACGTACACGACCGACCTCTCATCACTCAGAAAACGGCCCTTTTCTGTATAGCGGTACAGGCGGCTTGTGTTGCGGTTGCGCCAGGTTCTTGCTGCCCTTCCCGCGTGCGGGAAGGGGCCGGGGGTTAGGTCGATCTTTTCTCCTTGGTTTTTGCAGTGCTCTCGCGGACGCCGGAGGGCCGCTTTCGCGTGAAAATCGACAGCCTCGTTTGGGGAGAAGGTGGCGCGCCGCGCGCCGGATGAGGGGGTCGATCGAATAAAGAATGACTGGCGCTGTTTCTGTGCACCGATCCAACGTTTCTGTTGATGTAACCGGAGCGCGGGAATTGACAGGCAAAATACCTCTCAATAACATCGCAATCCCGCATACCGGGCGCGGCTTGGCGGGCTTTTGGCGAGCCCTGTAAGGATCAGGGTTGGCTAGGATTGCCGCGACCGAATCCGCTTACGCTGGATCATGATTTGACTTGTGGGGCGGACCGAAGTGGTCCAGCGGCGGTTCAATTGTTTTGGAAGTGGCCAAGGGGCGCGGGCGCGAGCCTTCGAAGCAAGCTCCGCTGGGCGGTCGCCAAGCTGGTAAGGCACCAGGCTTTGGACCTGGCATTCGAAGGTTCGAATCCTTCCCGCCCAGCCAATCGGACCAGACTGCGAGTGATCCGGCGATTGCCGGAGGGCACGAGGAACGCGGAACGAAGATGGCGGAACAAGCCAAAGACGCACTGGAAATTTTCACCGGCACTTCCAACCCCGCGCTCGCGCGCGAGGTCTGCGAACATTTGCAGGTGCGTCTCGGCGAGGCCGAAGTCGGCCGCTTTCCCGACGGCGAGGTGATGGTCGAAATTCACGAGAACGTGCGCGGTGGCGACGTCTTCGTAATTCAATCGACCTGCTCGCCGCCGAATGAAAGCCTCATGGAACTGCTGCTCGTGATGGACGCGCTGCGGCGCGCCTCGGCGCGGCGGGTCACCGCTGTGGTTCCGTACTTCGGTTACTCGCGCCAGGATCGCAAGGTCGCATCGCGCGTGCCGATTAGCGCAAAGCTGGTCGCCGATCTGATAACCACCGCGGGCGCATCGCGCGTGCTGACCGTCGATCTCCACGCCGGGCAGATTCAGGGCTTCTTCAATATTCCGGTGGACAACCTCTACGCGATGCCGGTGCTGATCGGCTATTTGCGCAAGCGCCTGGATGGACAGAAGATCACGGTGGTCTCGCCCGATGCGGGCGGCGTCGAGCGCGCGCGCGCATTCGCCGGCCGCCTTAACGCGAACCTCGCGATCATCAACAAGCGCCGCCGCCGCGCCAGCGAAGTCGCGGAGATGCAACTGGTCGGCGAGGTGCGCGATTCAGTCGCCGTGCTGGTCGATGATATGATCGACACCGCAGGCACGATTACCGAGGCGGCGAAGGTCGTATCCAACGCGGGCGCCAGCGAAGTGTTCGCCGTCGCGACCCATCCGATTCTTTCCGACCCTGCCTGCGATCGGCTGAACCAATCGAATATCAAGGAAATTGTCGCAACCAACAGCATCCTGCTGCGCCCCAAGGTGCAGGCCGAGCTGCAAAAGCTCCGGATACTGTCGGTCGCTCCGCTTATAGCGGAAGCCGTGCGACGGATTCATAATGAGGAGTCGGTAAGCTCGCTGTTCAGCTAAAGGGCGGGCTGCCTTTCGGGAGTATCCATGGAAACCGGTGAATTAAATTGTGAAAAACGGCCGACCAGGCCCAAGAGTGCGATAGGCGCGCTTCGCCGCCAGGGGCGCGTTCCCGCGGTGTTGTATGGTCCGGGCGCGCAGCCCACGGCCCTTTCAGTCAACGGCGCGGAACTAAAATCGCGTCTGTCAGTCGCCGCTCATGTGCGCATCATCAAGCTCAAGTCGGGCGCATCCGATTTGGATGGCCGCCACGTTATCTTCAAGGATGTGCAGCGCGCACCCGTTTCGGGCGACGTGCTGCATGCCGACTTGTATGAAGTCGATTTGAATCGCGCCATTCAGGTCGAGGTCGCGCTCAAGTTCACGGGACGCGCGCGCGGCGTTGCCGATGGCGGAATTTTGCAACCGCTGGTCCGCTCGGCCACGGTCGAGTGCCTGCCGCTCGAAATTCCCGAGGCGATCGAAGTCGACGTGTCCGATCTCGGCGTGCACGACGTCATCCACGTTTCGTCCGTGAAGGTCACTGGTAACGTCAAGCTGCTTTTCGATTCGGACTACGCGGTGGTTTCGGTTCTGCCTCCAACCGTCGCCGAAGCGCCGACCGCTCAGGTCGCCGCCGAGGGTGTCGTTGTCGAGGGCGCGCCTGCCGAGGGTGCCGCAGCCGCTGCACCCGCCGAGGGTGCGAAAGAGGGTGCGGCCGCTCCGGCCGCAGGTGGCGCAAAGAAAGGCGAGGCCGCAAAGAAGGCTGAGCCGGCCGCCAAGAAATAATTTCGCGTCTCGCCGGGACGACGCGGCGCGAAAGTACAATTGTGAGGGAAGCCGCCTGGCGCATCCGATGCGCAGGCGGTGGGTGGAGGAGCCGCGGTGAGTTTCGCCCATCTGCACGTCCACACGCAGTACAGCCTGCTCGATGGTGCCAACAAGATCGCTCCGCTGCTGGAGCATGCTAAGGCGTCCGGAATGGGCGCGATGGCGATTACCGACCATGGCAACATGTTCGGCGCCGTCGAGTTCTACCAGAAGGCGATCGCGAACGGCATCAAACCGATCATCGGATGCGAAGCGTATCTTGCGCCGGGCAAACGAGGCGACCGCACGCAAACGCCACGCGGTGACGATTTCGACGGCGGCGGAAATTTCCATCTAATCGTCCTCGTCCAGAACCGCGAAGGCTACAAGAACCTCTGCAAGCTGCTGACCGCGGCCTACCAGGAAGGTCTCTACTACAAACCACGCATCGACAAGGAAATTCTGGCGGAACTGTCGAGCGGACTGATCGTGCTGTCGGGATGCCTGTCGGGCGAGATACCGCGATGGCTCCGGCAGAGCCGGATGGACAAGGCGTGCGAAGCCGCCGAATGGTACGCCCAGACCTTCGGTGATCGTTTCTATATCGAACTCCAGGACAACCGGCTCCATTCACCTATCAACGACGCGCTGCGCGACGTGGCGCACAAAGTCGGGTTGCCGGTCGTCGCCACCAACGATTGCCATTATCTGTATCGCGGCGATGCGAAGGCGCACGAGGTCCTGCTCTGCATCCAGACCGGCAAGACGATGGCCGATGAAACGCGATGGCGTTTCGACACCGACGAGCTTTACGTCAAAACGCCGGACGAGATGGCGAAGGCATTCGGCGGGGACTCCGAAGAGTTCCGCAACACGATGGAGATCGCGAAGCGGATCGACTTCGAGTTCGAGTTCGGCAAATTCCATTTTCCAATTTACCAGGCGGGCGAGGGCGTCAGCCTCGACGACGAAATGGAGCGGCGCGCGCGGGCCGGCCTCGAAGAGCGGCTCACCGAAATTCGTGCGCGCGCGGGCGAGTTCGATCCTGCGCCGTACCGCGAGCGGCTCGATCAGGAGATTCCGGTCATCCGCGACATGGGATTTTCCGGCTACCTGCTTATCGTGCAGGATTTCATGAGCTATGCGCGCGACCAGGGCATCCCGACGGGGCCGGGCCGCGGTTCGGTCGTCGGATCGCTCGTTTCCTATTCGCTCGGTATCACGGAAGTTGATCCGATCGAGCACAAGCTGCTGTTCGAGCGCTGGCTCAACCCCGGCCGCAAGTCGATGCCCGATATCGATTCGGACTTCTGTTGGGAGCGGCGCGACGAAATTCTGGATTATGTGCGCGGCAAGTACGGTGCGGATCGGGTCGCGCAGATAATCACGTTCGGAACTATCAAGGGCAAGCAGGCGATTCGCGACGTGGGCCGGGTGCTCGGACTGTCATTCGCCGAGACCGACAAGATCGTAAAGCTGTATCCGGCGCCCAAGCAGGGGCGCGATTTTCCGCTGAAGGATGCGCTCGACATGGAGCCGCGCCTCAAGGACGAGCGCAAGAACCATCCCGAGCTGTTCGACTACGCCTTCAAGCTCGAAGGCCTGCTGCGGCATACCTCCAAGCATGCCGCCGGCGTTGTCATCGCCGACGGCGCGCTCAATTCGATGGTGCCGCTGTACGTCGACAAGGAAACCGCCGCCGAGGGCGGAATCGCGATAACGCAGTACTCGATGAAAGGCGTGGAGGAGATCGGCCTCATCAAGTTCGACTTCCTGGCGCTCAAGAACCTGACGCTCATCAAGGACACGCTCGACCTGATCGTCGCAGGCGGCAAGGAAGCGCCCGATCTCAATCGGCTGCGGCTCGACGACGCCGAAGCGTATAAGGTGCTCTCTCACGGCGACACTGTGGGCGTTTTCCAGATGGAAGGCTCGGGGATGCGCCGCTTCCTCAGCGACTTGAAGCCGACCCGCTTCGAAGACATCGTCGCGGCCACTTCGCTCTTCCGTCCCGGTCCGCTCGACGCGATCCAGGACGGCAAGACGATGGTCCAGCACTACGTCGACCGCAAGCACGGCCGCGAGAAGGTTGAGTATGATCATCCGCTCCTGGAGCCGGTGCTGGCCGACACCTACGGCGTCATCGTCTACCAGGAACAGGTGATGCGCGCCGCGCAGGCTCTTGCCGGCTATTCGTTGCAACAAGCGGACATGCTGCGCGCCGCGATGGGCAAAAAGAACAAAGTGGTCATGGAGAAGGAGCGCGCAGGCTTCCTGGAAGGAGCTGGGAAGAACGGGCTGACCTCGGCGCAAGCGCAATCGATCTTCGAAAAAATCGAAACCTTCGCATCGTACGGATTCAACAAATCCCACGCCGCGGCGTATTCGCTCACGACTTATCGCACCGCTTATCTGAAGGCGCACTTCCCGTACGAGTTTATGGCGGCGTTGATGACGCTCGACATGGACGATGCCGACAAGACCTACAAGAACATCGGCGCGCTGCGCGAGATGCACATCGCGATTCTGCCGCCCGATGTGAATCAAAGCCGCGTCAAGTTCACGGCTATCGACGGAGCGATCCGGTTCGGCCTGGGCGCGATTCGCGGCGTCGGCGCCAAGACCGCCGAGGGAATCATCGCGGAACGCGAGCAGAACGGCCCATTCGAAGGCGTGATCGATTTCTGCATGCGCGTGGGCGCGCAATTGATCAACCGGCGCGTCCTTGAAGCATTGATCAAGTGCGGCGCGTTCGATTCCGGCGGCGGCGTCGCGCGCGCCGCCCTGATGGCGCAAGTGGAGGACGCTCTGAAGCTTGCGCAGAAAGCGCAGAGCGATGCCGAGCGCAATCAGATGGGCCTGTTCGGAGGAGCGGGCGCCAAGCCTGCCGCATCGCCGCGGCGCGAACCGGTCGCGGAATGGGACGCAAAGGAAAAGCTCAAGTACGAGAAGGAAGCGCTCGGCTTCTACATCACCGCGCATCCGCTCGACAAATACGAGCGCGAACTTTCACGAATCAGCCGCTTGACGACCGCTGCTCTTCCTACTGTGCCCGATGGCAGCCAGGTGCAGCTTGCGGGCGTCGTGCAGGCGGTCAAGCTCAAGAACAGCAAATCGGGCAAGCGCTACGCGACCTTCTCGCTCGAAGACCGCGACGGAGTCGTCGAGGCGATCGCATGGCCGGAGACTTACCAGAAATACGAAGCGATCATCTCGGGTGATGAACCGATAGTCGCACGCGGCAAACTCGATGTGGACGAAGAGCGCGCGCAGATCATCCTTGAGGAATTGCGCCCGCTGAATACCGCGCTGCTCGATTCCTACCGCGAAGTGCGGGTTCACACGCCACGCAGCCGTCTCGAAAACGGCGGCCTCGAAGCACTGAAGGCGGCGCTGGCCCGCTACCGCGGAAAATCGATCATGTATCTCCATCTCGGACTCGACGACGGCCGCGAAGCGGTCCTCCTGCTGGGCGACGACTTCCGCGTCATGCCCACAGACGCATTCGTGGCCGAGATCGAGCAACTAATCGCCCCCGGCTCCGTCGAACTTCGGTAAGGTCCGGAAAGCCGGCCGGCGCCCGAGTTTGTTCTGCGCCGGCGTCCCATCGCTCGCAGGAAACAGATGTTCAAAAAAATCGATTGCGTGATGATCCGCGTCGGCGACGTTGCTGCTGCCGCGAAGTTCTACATGGAAGTCTTCGGCATGCGAACGTTGTGGCGCAATGCCGGCAACGTGGGCTTGGGCTTTCCTGATACCGATGCTGAGATCGTTCTTCATTCCACCGACAACATTCCCCATAAGGTCGAGGTCCATTACCTCGTTGATGATGTCGTCGCGGCCGTGAAGACCTGCCAGGAAAAGGGTTGCCGCGTCATCGAAGGACCATTCGATGTGCTGATCGGTAAATGCGCCGTAATCGAAGATCCGTTCGGCACGACACCTGCTTGCTTGATCTGACTTCCGGACAGCGCCCGGCGCCTGCTCCCTAGCTATCCCGGGCGTCGCTATCGTCCCTTAGTCCTGTCGCCCGAGTTTGATAGGATTGTTTATGGCGGCTACTTCCGCAGTGGTGGTCTTCTGAGCGAATTACACAGCGTATCGACCGAGCGGCACGACCGCGCCGTCCTCGTCGGAATCGACCTGGGCGCGCGGGACGGAATTTCCAGCGAGGAATCGCTCGCGGAACTTAAGGCTCTCGCCGAGAGCGCAGGCGCCGACGTTGAAGCCACCGTCAGCCAGCGTCTCAAGGCGCCCGATCCTCGCACCTTCATCGGCAAGGGCAAGACCGCCGAGGTGCGCGAAATTTCACAAGCGTCAGAAGCGACAGTCGCGATCTTCGATGATGCGCTGTCGCCCGCACAAGCGCGCAACCTCGAGAACGAACTCAAGATTCGCGTCATCGATCGCAGCCAGCTCATCCTCGACATTTTTGCCCAGCGCGCGCGCACCCTCGAAGGAAAGCTGCAGGTCGAGATCGCACAGCTCAGCTATTTGCAACCGCGGCTCACGCGCCAGTGGTCGCATCTGTCGCGCGTTCGCGGTGGCGGCGCGGGCGGCGCCGGTGGCGTCGGTACCCGCGGACCCGGCGAGACTCAGCTCGAAGTCGATCGCCGCCGGCTGCGTGAACGCCTCACGCGGCTGCGCGTGCGTCTCAAGGATGTCGAACGGACCCGCGGAATTCAGCGCCGCCGCCGGCTTGAGGTGCCTTATCCCACCGTGGCACTGGTCGGTTACACGAACTCAGGCAAGTCGACCCTCCTCAATGTGCTCACCGGCGCCGAAGTCGAAGCCGCCAATCGTCCCTTCTCGACCTTGGATCCCACGATTCGCCGGTTGAAGCTCCCCAACCGCATGACGGTGATGCTCGCCGACACGGTGGGATTTATCCATCGCCTGCCGCACATGCTCGTCGATGCGTTCAAAGCTACGCTCGAAGAAGTTCGCACTGCCGACCTGCTCCTGCACGTGGTCGATGCGAGTTCCCCGCTTGCGCCGGAACGGATGGAGATCGTCGACGGAGTGCTGGAAGAAATCGGCGCGGGTGCGACGCCGCGGATTATCGTGATGAACAAGATCGATCTCATCGACAACCCGCACCGGCCGCCCGGCGAGATCGTCGCGATCTCCGCGCTACGCGGTCAGGGGCTCGATCATCTGCTCGCTGCAATCGGGCGCCGGGTGGGAGCCTCGCGCGAGGAAATCGTCGTGACTCTCGCGGCCGGCCGGGGCGATTTGGTGGCTATGGCGCGACGCGATGGCGAGGTGATAAGCGAAGAATATCGCGACGGCGTGGTCTCGATGCGCGCCCGCGTTAGCGCTCCGGTCGCGGGCCGTTTGCGCAAGGCTGCGCTGGCTGAAGCCTGAAAAGCTCAGGGTTGCCGATGGCCGTAGCTCGCTCTCATCATCAGCAGGTTTCCCCGATACGGGGGCCCAAGCCTCCCACGCTTGGGAGCCTGCTCAATCTGCCGAATATCCTGACCCTGTGCAGAGTGGGCGCGATCCCGATTTTCCTGTCGTTCCTGAGCCGTCATCGATACACGGAGGCCCTGTACGTCTTCGCGGCCGCGGCAGTTACCGACGCGCTCGACGGCACGGTGGCACGATGGTTCGATTCGCGGACCGAGTTGGGCGCGTTCCTCGATCCTTTCGCCGACAAGTTGATGCTCCTGTCGGCGTTCGTCGTATTGACGGTGGAACAGGACCTTCCCGGATGGCTGTTGAGCGTCGTGGTAATTCGCGACGTGGTGATAGTGGGCGGATATCTGATGTTCGCGTTTTTTACCAGCGAACGACCGCCAGTCAGACCAAGCTACCTCGGGAAGCTCAGCACCTTTCTGCAACTCGCGTGCGTGATCACGACCCTGCTCCGCGTGGGCGCGACATGGCCGAATTACTGGTATGCGCTGCTCTATGTGACGGTTGGAGTGACCGCGCTGACCGGCGTTCACTACATGTACCAAGGCTTGGTTTGGCTGGGCTCGCGCGAGCCTCAGATGTTTTCCTGACGCGCGTTCGCCCGTTCCCCTCCGCGCCATGAACGTCATGCGCTCGTGACGCTTGGCAACCAACTTCCGTTCGAGGCACTCGCGGGCGGCGTTCAGTCTGTGCGCTGCGCGGGCACGTCCATCCCGTATTCGACTTTCAGGTTGTCGCCGACGAACGGGTACACGTGCACCATCCATCCGAACGCCAGCGGAATGAAATGGCCGCCGGCCGTTTCGCAGGTCGCGGCATCCTGTATTGCGCCCTCAAAGCCGAAGCGGCCGTCGGCGAGAAATCCCACCCGCCGATCGAGATCGAGAGCCATCGGATTGGCGGCTATGGGCAGCATTCCGGGCACGTCGGTGCGCTTCGCACCAACCTCGCCGTCCAGCAGATCGGTCAACGTGATCCCGTTGGGCAAACAGATATTCACATGCTGATGCCATCGCGCGACACCGAGCGGAATCAGTTCGTCGAGCTGATCCGGAGTGTAGTCGGCGGGTGCGCTGTACATTGCGCCCACCAACACGTATTCGCCGTCACGATTGCGCGTGTAGAGTATCGCCCCCGGATGCTCGGGGTCGAAATGCCCTTGATACTCTGCGCCCGCCGCCGCGTAGTCGGTGAAGTGATAGACGTCCTGGGGCACGTTGGGCAGAAAGATCCGGAACCCCTGGGCAAGGGCTACCCGGTAGTCATTATAAGGCAGCAGCGCGCGGCGCAGCTTGGCCGCCACGTCGATGGCGCGCTCGACATCCTGCGGCGTCTGCGGCCGCAACTCGGTCACCTTCATATGCTCGCCCAGGTGCAAATGCGCGCCCATCCCATTCGCGCTGCCGCAAATTTCGCCGAACTGCGAGACATCATCCGCGAAGCAGGGCAGCGCGATGACCGCAGTGAGAACGATCGCGAAACCGATGGATGCTATTTTTATCATGATGCCATCTCCCGCGCGGAGAATTAGGGTTCACTTGTCCCGGCGTTCGCCCCTCAGACGCGCGTGCGTCAGAGCGGGCAATTCGCGCCGCACGCGTTCCTGATAATCCAGATCGATGGGCGCGACGACGACGCCTTCCTGATCCGCGGCGCGCGCCAGTACGCGTCCCCACGGATCGACGATCATCGAATTTCCGTAGTCGCTGAATCCATGCACGTTGGGCCCGAATTGCGCGGGCGCGATCATGTAAACCTGGTTCTCGATGGCGCGGGCGCGAATCAGCGTCTCCCAGTGCGCTTCGCCGGTCGGGAAAGTGAAGGCGCTGGGCAGGGTGATAATCTGCGCGCCAGCGAAAGCCAGCTCGCGATAAAGTTCCGGAAAGCGGATGTCGTAGCAAATCGTCAGTCCGATCGCGCCGATCGGCGTGGTGGAGGTCACCACGTTAGAGCCGGGTAACTTCGCATCGGATTCGCGGATCGTCACGCGGCCAGGCAGGTCAACGTCGAAGAGGTGGATCTTTCGATAGATCGCGAGCCGGGAGCCATCCGGTCCCAGCAGCACCGAGGTGTTGTAGCTGCGCGACTCGCCGTCGGCCAACTCGGTGATCGAGCCGGCTACGAGATGGATGCCGAGTCCACGCGCGAGGGCCATCATCCGCGTGATTGATTCGCCCTCGAGTGTTTCCGCGGCAGCGCGATCTTCGGCGCGTTTGCCGCGCCAGTTGAATACTTCAGGTAGCACCACGAGGTTGGCGCCGCGTGCGGCCGCAAGCCGCACCAGCCGTTCCGCGCGGTCGAGGTTGGCGGCTTTATCTGAATTCGCCGCCATCTGGATTGCCGCCGCGAGATACGTCATCGCCGATTTCCTTTCGCCGGCGCGGTCGCGCAGCGCCTGCGATTCATCTCAGTAGCGCGGGGTTGAGGGGTCGGCGTCGAGCGACCACGCTTCGATGCCGCCCGACAGGTTAATCACCCGCTCGAAGCCCATCCGTGCCAGATACATCGCCACTTGCGCGCTTCTGACCCCGTGATGGCATACGACGACCGTTTCGCGGTCGGGGTCGAGTTCGGTCAGGCGCGACGGAATGTCTCCCATTGGAATATGTGATGCGTTCGGAAACGGAGCGATTGCGACTTCCTCCTGCTCTCGTACATCCAGGATGAAGACTTGGTCGCCATTATCCAGCCGCGCCTTCAGCTCGCCGGGCGCGATTTCGTCGATTCCGGCCATGCGCCGATGATTACATCCGGCGCGTTCCCGATGCTACGGCGTGGAGGCGTCGGCGTAGAGTTCGACCTTCGAAAACCGCGGCAGCAAAGGAGTGGGTATGGAAAAGGAAAACTGATCGCTGCTTCCGGGCGCCAGCGGACTGAAGTGCGGTTTCTCGTTCAGAACCCGGCTCACTTCTGCATCTTCGCCCATGCTCGCCGCTTTCAGATTGTATATTGTCTCCGCGTGGACGATTTTGCCCTTGTCGTCCTCGAAGCTGAAGATGAGTTTTACGTAGTTAAGCGGGTGCGCCGCGACGTTGGTCACGTCGCCGGCTACGACCAGATTCGGCGGCATGCAGCACGATCGCATGATGGAGTCGGTTTTGATTACGACCTTTACGTCCTTGGCGGGCATGACCTGCGTCGCGGGATGGTCGTAGAGGGCTTTGCGCGCGGCCTCCTGCGCGGCTTGCTCCGGGTTGTTGAGCTCAACATGCGCCCCCGCCAGCGCAATATTCGCAAGACCGACTCCGATAGCCAAAGCCGCAAAAGCCGCTATTCTCTTCATGATGGCCCTCTGGGCAAATCTTGGTCGGCGCGGTCGCCAATGTCAACGTTACATTAGCGGGGGCGGACTGGACGTATGAGTCTGGCAGACGACCGGGGCTTCATGGCGATAGCGCTGGAAGAGGCTCGCAAAGCCACCGCGCACGGCGAAGTTCCGGTCGGAGCAGTCGTCGTTGCCGAGGGAGAGATTGCGGGAAGGGGCCATAATCAGCCCATTTCGTTGTCCGATCCTACCGCTCATGCGGAAATCCTCGCGATTCGCGACGCCGCCTCCCGCCTCGGCGCC
Organism: Binataceae bacterium (SeqCode); assembly: GCA_052146355.1. Taxonomy (GTDB): domain Bacteria; phylum Desulfobacterota; class Binatia; order Binatales; family Binataceae; genus JAFAHS01. The sequence goes on from JBKQNE010000044.1 coordinate 18,122, forward strand.
TACCGGCTGCCCGACGTGACCTTGTACGTGACCCTGGAGCCGTGCGTGATGTGCGTCGGGGCGATGGTGAATGCGCGAATCGCGCGGTTGGTCTATGGCGCCCGCGACGAGAAGGCTGGCGCGCTCGGCTCGGTCTACGACATCGGGCGCGACGGCCTGCTCAACCATCGAATCGAAGTGGTCTCCGGCATCATGGAGGCCGAGTGCGGAGAGTTGCTGCGTGAATTCTTCCGCTCCAGGAGAAACGCGCCAACTTGACCGCGCTATTTCTCCGTTGTCTAATGACTGTTAGGTAAATGGAGATGAACGCCGTTCAGGATTTCGTGGTCGATTGCGACTCCCACGTGATGGAGCCGCCGAATCTCTGGGAGACTTACCTGGAGCCGCGCTTCCGCGACCGCGCTATCCGCATCACGACCGATCCCGCCGACGGCCTCGAAGTCCTGATGATCGACAACCAGCCCCTTCTAAAGGGCGTCCTGGCCGGGCTCGGCGGCGCCAACTTGCCGCGGCAATCGCTGTTTGTGCCGGGACAGGCGAAGTATCTCGATGGATGCCCACCGGCGAGTTATGTACCCGAAGAGCGCGTCAAGATGCTTGATGAATGGGGTGTTAACGCGGGCGTGTTGTTTCCCACCGTCGGCATATTGTGGGACGTCGCGGATAACGATCTGGCAACGGCATATGCGCGCGCCTACAACAACTGGATCACCGATTTCGCATCGCGCGCACAGGGTCGCGTGATCCCGATCGCGCATCTTGCCTTGCAGGATCCCGGCGCTGCGCTCGTGGAACTCAGGCGCTGCCTCAAGCTCGGTTTCAAGGGAATTTTCCTTGCGCCGGAACCGATCAACGGCCGGCGCTTCTCGCATACCGATTTCGATCCAATTTGGCGCGAATGTGAGGAAGCGCAGATTCCGGTGTGCCTGCACGTGATCGTGCGGTTCAATCGCGCGCCCGGTCTGCTCGGCAACTTCTATCAGCCGGGCGATTTTCGAGCCGTGTACGGATTCGCCCTCGGCGGTTTCGCGCAAGTGGTGCCCGCGGCGATGACGATGGTGGCGGACGGGCTGTTCGACCGCTTCCCGCGCCTCAAGGTCCTGTGCGTCGAAGCGGGATGCGGATGGGCGCCGTACATCATGGACCGGATGGACGAAAAGTATGAGCACCTGGGGTGGACATTCCCGACCAAACTCAAGCCGTCCGATTATTTTCGCCGCAACATCTGGGTGGTCGCCGAGCCAGAGGAACGCACGATCGGCAGCGCGATGGATTTGCTCGGTGAAGACCGGGTACTGTGGGGATCCGATTTCCCGCATATCGACTCGACTCTTGAAGCGCCGCGGCTGATTCGCGAAAGTGTGGCCGGGCTGAGCCAGGACCGCCGGAGCAAGCTGCTGGGCGCGAACGCGCGCATAGTCTTCCAGCTCTGATCCGCGGGCTCGGCGCGAGATCGGAAAGGACCTGCGATGCCGAGTGAAAAGGCCAAAGAGAACAAGTCGCTGATCGCCACCTGCGTCGCGTGCGGCAAGTCGGTCTCCACCGAAATGGCGACTGCCCTTACCGGCGCGGAAGACGGCCGGCGCAAGGGATTCGTGGTATGCATTGCCTGCGCGAACAAGGGATGGCGTCCGCCCGGGTTCGCCGGTGTGTATACCGGGCGTCCGGCGTAGCAGCACTCTCACCCGCGCGGAACCGTTCGTGCGAAAAGTAGATCGCGACCCGATGCGGATCAGCGATCGAGTTCGGGCCGCGCGCTGAACAGGAGCGCCACAAGGAGAACAGCGCTAACCGCGGCCGACGAACGGCATCTTGGTCGCCATCACGGTCATGAACAGCACGTTGGCATCCAGCGGCAGGCTCGCCATATAGACCACCGCGCGCGCCACCTGCTGCGAATCGAACGTCGGCTCGACCTCGCGCGATCCATTCGCCTGCGGTACGCCGCCTTTCATCCGCGCGGTCATTTCGGTCGCGGCGTTGCCGATATCGATCTGGCCGCACGCGATATCGTACTTGCGTCCATCGAGCGCGGTCACCTTGGTCAATCCGGTCATCCCGTGCTTGGTGGCGGTGTATGGTGCAGAGTTCGGCCGCGGCGTATGAGCGGAGATCGAGCCGTTGTTGATGATGCGGCCGCCGCGGGGATCCTGGCTCTTCATAATTCGGAACGCTTCCTGGGTACACAGAAACGCGCCGGTCAAATTGATATCCACTACCGACTTCCATTGCTCATAGGTGAGATCTTCCAGCGGTATGCCGGGTGCACCAATGCCCGCATTGTTGAATAGCAAGTCGAGCCGGCCGAAAGTCTCTTTGGTTTGTGTGAACAGCGCTTTCACGGACGCGGGGTCGCCAACGTCGGTCGGTACGATCAGCATTCGCGAGCCGGAAGATTTGCCCTCGACCGCCGTAGCCTCCAGCGGCTCTCTGCGGCGCCCGGCCAGGACCACCGAGTAGCCCTCATCCAACAGCGCCAATGCGGCCTGCTTGCCTATTCCGGTACCCGCGCCGGTGACGATAGCGACCTTGCCCATTGAGTCCATATACGCTGGAATTTCCGCTTCAACTCTCGGAATGTGGCTCCCGTATAGATCGAGCGGTCGCCTCGCGCAAGGTTCGATGCCGGTTCTGGTACACGGTCTTTCCATCGGTGCCGGGAGAGGCCAAGGGTGCGTGGCGGGAAAAACCCCGAACATTCACGCTCCGTTGCCAAGCAATTCTGCGATTCGTGCTTACGTTCGTAGACGGGCGTACAATTCGTACTCACCTCTACACCAAGAGTTGCAAAACGCCTCCAACCGGTTGAGGAATCACGGCGCAGCGGCGAGTGACCTCGAAACCCAACGACAACGACAGCGTGCCATGCGATGGCAAGAGGTTTCATATGGAACTCGTCTTCGAAAACGGATGGAGCGGTAACCGATGGTTCGTGGATCGTCTGAACAGCTTCCGGCGCGATATCGCGCAAACCACTGGCGGTGATATGGCGCCACGGGCGGACGTGGTCGAGGACAAAGAAGCCTACCATTTCTCCTTCGAGATGCCGGGGCTTAAGGCCGGGTCGCTCGACGTGCAAGTGGAAAATGATCAGCTGACGGTCTGCGCCGAGCAGAAGCGGCCCGAGTGGCCGCAGGAGACTGCGGTTCATGTCGCGGAACGGAGCTACGGGCCCATCAGACGCGCATTCAAGCTTCCGCTCGACGCGAACCGCGACAGTATCCGCGCATCCTATACCGACGGCGTACTCGAACTCACGGTCGAGAAGCGCCCCGAGTCCAGGCCGGTCAAGATCCGGGTTAATTAGGTCTCTCTCGTAGCGAGGGCCAGCGGCCGTTCTGGAGAGCATCCGGGGTTCTGAAACCGGATGCTCAGCCGCCTGTTTGCTTTCTCTGCCTCGGTAAACTCGGCGGTCCGATTAACCTGGGCGCCCTTCCTGTTCACGGCATCGAATGGAGCGACCTCGGCGAACCTCAGCGGGTGATGGCGGTCTTGTCTAGGCTGGGACATCCTGAATGGGCTCCCGCGTAATCGGAACGGGACGTCGCCTCCATCCTGTGTCGTTGCGCTACATGACTGCTCACTTGGGCGGGAAACCGATCAGATTCGACAACGAGCGAATCTCGAGGTCTGGCTCCGGGTCACCATCGCGGCGAACGTGTCCGGTTCGATTTAGCCATACCGCGGTAAGCCCCGCCGCCTTGGCCCCGGCAACGTCCGCAGTCAGGCTATCACCCACATGCCAAACGGTCTCCGGTTCGACACCAAGATGGATAAGCACTGGACGAAATACGGATGCGTCGGGTTTCGCGATACCCACTTCGCCGGAGATTACGATCACATCAAACCAGTGCTCGATCTCAAGAACGCGCAGCTTGTCGCGCTGAGTATCTGACGCTCCGTTCGTGACGAGCGCGATCGGAAGCGATGCGTCCTTCACCGAGGTGATGAGCTCGCGCACGTCGTCGAACAGGCGATGCGCCTTGAGGCCGAGCTGCCGATGAATCTGCGCCGCGCGCTGTACGAGGGACTCGTCAATGCATCCGCAGGCCCGCAGGGTACGACGCCATGCTTCGCGGCTTACGGATGCGCCGTCCAGCGCACCCAGCGTCCAGCTCGCCTCTATCTCCCGCCAATAGCCCGGCCAGACCTGACCGTTTGCCTCGACCAGCCGTGCCGCGTCCAGTCCCGGCTGACTGGCAGCGATCACCTCACAAGTGCGGACGATCGATTCCTGAAGGCCACTGCCATCAAGCAGCGTGTCATTCAAGTCAAAGCACAACCCTCGAATCGGCTTCATATTGGCGCGCTCACGCTGTCCGATTTTTCGGGAAAGCAGGCTGCGTTGGGTCGATGTGATGCCAGGCTTGTGCGGACGAAGTCCAGATATGGAAAATCGGTGGGTATCTCGAGGGTTCGTCCAACGAGCCAATCTTGACGGCTAACATTTTCGGACGTTGCTCATTACCAGCGAACAACGGCGTTCCGCAATTCGCGCAGAACGATCGGAATACGGGGGTGCCGGAGTCGGCCTTGGACCAGAACACACGCGCCTCGCCGCGAACACAGCGAACAGTGCTTGAGGGGAACACAACTACGTCCGCTGGTTCTCCGCCGCATACATACTGGCAATCCCGACAGTGGCAACGCACCGCGGCCAGCGGCTCCCCTTCAGCTTCATACCGAACCTGACCACATAGGCAACCGCCCGAAATCGTAGCCATTCGCCCGCCTCCTTTGTCCAACGTAGCGCGCCGAGTCTATCCTTCCAGGTCGGATTCTTCGATCGGCGCGGGTAGCGGCGGCTCGCCGCCGAGATGTAACCGCCGCCGCGCCGAGAACATTCCCCCGCGCGCCGGTATCGCCGGTGCGAATTTCAGGAAGCCCAGCGGATGCGGCATGTCGTCATACACCGCCTCCATTCCGCCGCGCATGAAGTAGGTCTCGTGCCAGAATCCCGTGCCGCCCGAGTCGCTCAGGAAGTTCTTCCACCACTCCTGATGCGGCAGCGTGCGCGCCCATCGCTCGACCGATTCGAAGTCCCGCCAATACTGGCGCATCGCGGCGTGCGGCGGCAGCAGCGAGAAGAGGAAGTTCTCATGCAGCAGAAGACCGTCGGGCTTCGCCTCGACCGCTTTCCGGATCATCGGCCCGAATGCGAGCAGGGTGCGCAGTCCCCGCAATGAGTTCACGCGCATCCCCAGGTAGATAACGACCAGGTCGGGATAGTTGCCAAGCTCCACGGTCTGGCGATTCACCGATGTCTTCATAAAACTTCCTTTAGCCGACGACTCCGAATCGGAGCTTCAACAAGAAGGTCATATCAGAGCCGCCGGTCCGATGCCTCGCCACAGCGCGGGCCGGATGCGACTCGTCTGTGCCGCGGCAGCAATCGGGTAATTGGTAAAGTTTACATGCCGATCCTGCATGGATGCCCACGTCGGCTGGCCGAAATCCGTTGAAGATAATGAGGATTCAACTGGCACGGCAGTTGATTACCAATGCACAGGGATGACCACGGCTCGCGCGTGGCGATATCCAAATATCAGATTCACACCGAACGACGGGGGATAAGAAATGAAGACCACGCGTATGATTCGATCCGCCGCGGTGGCTGCCGGAGTGGCGCTCTTTGTCGGGTTCGCGGGTCAATGTCGGGCACAGTCGTTGACGACCGATGGTCTCGTGGGTGGCGGGGCGTTGGGCGCCGGCACCGGCGCGATCGTCGGCGCCGCCGTACATCATCCCGTCAAGGGCGCTCTGATCGGTGGCGGCGTCGGCTTGGTGGCGGGCGGTGTCGTCGGCCACGAACTGCAGAACCAGCAGGAGAGGCAAAATCAACTGCAGGGAGAGGTCTCCTCGCAGCAGCGTCAGATCGATCGCCAGCGGCAGGAAATCGACGAGCTGAAGCAGAGCGATGAGACTGAGTAGTCTCGCCTTTTCCTTTATTCAGCGCAGTTCAATTAGAGCGGGAATTTCTCCCCCACCATTTCCTCGCTCTTGCTCCATAGCGCTTCCGCACGCGCCGGATCGAGCGCGTAAGATCGCACTCCTATCCGCTTGGTCGCATCGTTGTTCACTTCCGCCACGTGGCAGTCCTCGCAATAGCGTCCACCAACCGCCTCCGCCGGGGCCACGAAGGTGCTCCACACCGAAGTCGCCGTCCCTTGCGGAATAGTCTTGAACCGGACCGTCGTTTCCCCGCTGGTGCTGCGCCAGCGCGCCCTCATCAGCTCCATGAGTTCCGTCGTCATATGCCGCGCGAGCTCCGTCTGGATACCGCCTGGATGCAGCGACGTCGCGCGAATGCCGCGCCCCTTGAGCCTGCGATCCAGCGCCACCGCGTACAGGATATTCGCGGTCTTGGATCGGCCATACGCGGTAAATGGCTGATACTCCGTGCGCTCGAAATTGGGATCGTCGATGTTCACATCGCTGATCTGATGACCCGCCGATGAGAGCGTGGCGATGCGGCCGCCCGCCTTGAGCAGGGGCACGATCTTGTTGACGAACACGAAATGCCCCAGGTGATTGGTGCCGAACTGCGTTTCGAAGCCGTCTTCCGTCTTGTCCTGCGGACAAGCCATAACGCCGGCATTCGCGATTACCACATCGAATGGTTTCGCTTGCGCCAGCAACTCATTCGCCGCCTTGCGCGTGCTCTTGAGTGAAGCGAGATCCAGCTCGACCAGTTCGATGGTTGCGCCCTTGGCCGCCTGCGGAAACACCTCCGTAAGCGCGCGCCGCGCCTTCGCCAGGTCGCGCGCCGTACCGACCACACTGGCGCCGTGCGCGGCCAGCGTGCGCACCGTTTCCACGCCCAGCCCGGCCGAAACCCCGGTCACCAGTATCCGCTGGCCGGAGAGATCCACGCCCTCCAGCACCTCATCAGTCGTCGATGTCCCATCAAATACTTTCGCCATGTCATTTCCCCAAACGATTATTCTTCGCGGTAACGATCACCTATAGCTCGCACGATCGCCCGCCGCTCGCAACTCATCATCACCGGCGCAAAATACCCGCCCATCAATTTTCTTTTGTCTTCATGTTTGAGTCTTTTAATCCTGGCGCAGCCGCCCTTCTGCCGCCTTAGACCTTTGCAAAACCGCTGAACGGCGGCGGATGCCACAGGGTGTCATCCTGAGCGAAGTGAGCTGCCGACGAGCTAGTGTTATGTCTCTGAAGTAAATGTAGCGTTTGTTCGTCTATTCAGCATGGGCGTAAAGAAATGCTGGGTGGAAATAAGCGGAGCAGATCGAGCCGAATTGGAGCACTGGTTGCGGGCACAGA
>JBKQNE010000045.1:0-12565 GCA_052146355.1 Binataceae bacterium (SeqCode)
GGCCTGAAGTTCGTCGATGGAGTCGGCGAGGATCGACTGAAAACCTTTACTCACTCACCTGACAGTCAACCTAGGGAAGCCGCCTGATCATGACCGGCCGATCCACAACATTTGACAATTACTCCAATTCCTGTCGTTCAACTCTGCCTGATAGAACTTAGCATTCAGTTTGCCCTCGGCTGCCCACTGTCGTATCTGCTTTCGATCGGCTTCAGTTGTTTTCGCTCCGAGAATTATCCCCGTTACAAGCTCTGGCAAAAAGACGCAATTTCCTTTGCCCGCTTGGCGAATCGTTCTCCACTCTTTCTCATGCCGCCAATGCTCCGACTTGGTTAGGAGGGTGTTTTCGACGTTCTTCTCCTCTGTCAAATCTGGGTCAAAAACTGGTCGGGAATTTGTGTAGTTCAGCGGCTGAATTCGTCCGAAAAAACCCTTCGGGTCGTCCAAGCGCTCCACTTTCTCAAGGACCTCGAACTCAAGGCAAACGCCCCTGTGCGAGTCAGCATAGTGCCCCCACATGAGAAGATCATCCGGGTGCTCGCACAAGCACAGGATTCCCGCCTGATCGACTTGGTCCTGTATGTCGTTGCTCAACCGCTGCAGATCGACGTTTCTCGCCATTGCCCTCCTAGCCTGACGATTGCCCGTCATTACTCCCTTCAGTCGATCGCGCAGGAACTTCAGGAGCTTTGGACCCCCAACGAATCTTGGAAAAAGGCAATCGAAAGGGTCGTTAAACTGAAGTCGACTTGGAAAGTAGATACGGTGGTCCACGAGGATTTCGCGCACGCGCCCGCGCAGTTCATCGTTGGCTAGAGGCCTATACTTGTAGAGCTTTGATGGCGTCGGCTGCTCCTGATCGCCAGCCGCGCTCTTAGTTGGAGTCTTCCCTTTCGAAGGCATTTGCGGCGAATCCTGGCCGTCGCGCTGCTCAAAGTGTAGCGCTCTTTCATCTTTTTCCCCATCGATTCTGGTGACACTTCTCCCGCGTCTCCGGCGTCGCCATCCAAATTTCTCAAATTTGCTCCACTCTGCGCTTCTCCTTATCCCGCTGGCGACGGCAGCGCGGCGATCTTCCGCAGCATGCCGGCAAAACAACCATCGACCGCCTCATTCAAGCCCTTTACGTCGAGAACCTCTCGCCGTCAGAGCCGTTGCCAGAGCCAAAATCGCCTTAGCGACGGTTGGCATCAAGACCGGGCTCTGCGTCAACATGCTCGACTGACCCGAAACACCGTTGTTCCCGGGTAGATAACGCCCAGGATGAGGGCTGCTTTCTAGATCAAATCAGCTCCTCAGGCGTCCGCACCCGATATTTCATGCTATAGAGAAGCAGCTCGATCGCAAGGTCACTCTCATTAGGGATTCCAACGCTGCGTCAACGGCGGCCAGCCAGCAACCCGTTCGCGCTGGCCTGACTAGGCCGGCGGCTGGCTTCCAAACTCGAACTGATGCAAAATGTGGGCATCACTTGACGAGGTGATGCTTCGGATCGGCACGACTCTCCATCGCTCTCGCTCCTGAATCTCTCAGAGGCTCTTCGGCCCTACGGCCCGTTCGAGCTCGTAGCCGCGCTCGCGGGTCTTCAGCTTCTACCGCAAAACGCAAGCCAGGTGCTGCGGTTGGAAGCTCTTGGGCATGTGGCCGCGGCACTGCCGCCGGGCGAGGACAAACCTCTCATAACCGAATCGAAACTTCGCTCCATTTTGAACACTGGCGATTTCGCCAAAACCTTCCAGTTGCTTGAAGATCCAATCTTAAGCCCTTTCACCGAGAGTATCGGTTTCGTCAGTGGATCGTTCCTGATCTTGCCCGGGCTCGACAAAGAGATCAGCTTCGTCCTTCGGAACCTGCTGAAAGCCATTTTTCTGCATCGAGGTCCTCTTTCTGACCACGAGTTCGTGCGTCGCGCTGGGGTCATCAGTGCGGCGGCGCTCACTTTGAGTGACGCCATCACTTCTCGAGCCGGTCTTCGCCGGGGTATGCCTCCCTCTTCTCGTCATCACGGGCCAGTAAGCGTGCCGACGCGAAATGAGCTGCGCCGACTTGCACAGGCAACTGTCTTCCATGACGACGAGTTACAGAGGCTTTTCAAGCCCTTTGAGGGCAGCCCGTCCGATCTCGATGATCTTACGGTACAAATGGGCGGTTTGGACGTGGCGACGTATAGCCCTGACAACGCGCCATTAACGCGTCGGCCGATAGTTCGGAGCGGCAGTCGGATCGCAGTCGCAGCGCCATCGGAATTGGCCTCCGCGTTGGTGACCCACGTCGTCGAGACCGCGGTTCGACTGGGATTCGGTGGTCAACTCGCAGAGAGATATCACGACGCAGTATGGACTCGAGTGTGCGAACTGTTACGCCTCACGCGGAATCGTCCGCTCGACTCGACCGCTGTTCCTGCGCCGACCTCGCCGCTCGCGAAGCACCGCCTGTTCACTCTGGATTGCGACAAGGCAATTTGCGTGGTCTTTCTTTCGGACTCACTCCAAGGCATTGGTGCAGGAACTGGCAACGATCGCTGGCCGGCCGGCTGCCTCCAATCGTTGGCCGAAAAAGTGACAAACCTCGAACGCCAGATCTATTCGGCGCAGCCGCGCCCTTCCGGTCTCCTCCTTCTCATAGTCTTACAACACTTAGGCCATGCTGAATTTGGGTTGCCAGTCCCCGTTGTCGCATCCGACTCAAGCGCGCTCGTAGTGACGGCCGCCGAGTTGGAAACGATCTGTGAATGCGAGATCGGCGAGCCGCTCGCCCTCTGGAAATTCTCACGGGCCGCTCATCGAGCGCACAGTCGGCGAGACATTATGACTATGAGCACGCTCGACGATTTTAATCTCTACCGACATTGCCACCATTCCTATTATCTCTCTGATGACCGAATCGACTTGGTTGCCACAATCCCCGACGAGGGCGGCAGGTTGCGCCAGGAGTTGTGCCAGCACCAGGATTTACATTCCGTGCGTTCGCATGACGGAAAACATGTAACGGAAGTGCGCACGATCTACGATACGGCGACGATTCCAATTTATGTTCCCTGCCAAGGCTTCGACCACGGCGTCCGATTCCTAGTTGAAGCCCTTCCCGCGCCGGTGTGGATTCTGGCGTCGGAGTCTGATCCAGCGAAGGCGGCAGCGCCACCAGACGTTGTCTTCCGGGTTGGCGAGGCAGTCGCTTACTGGATGTGGCAGTTATCATCCTCCATCCGACAGCGGCTCGAATCACTCGCCGATGAGAAGCACACAATTCTGATCCGACTGGTGTGGTCCGGCGGGCGGGAGGATTGGGCAGCCACTTTCGAGGGTGTGCCGGGAGAACCTCCACCCGAGTTCTGCTCCGTCTCGACGAACCGAGATACTCGAACCGTGACGATCGCGCTTGCACCCTCTTTTGAGGTCGCGCTGATGACCAGCGATAACTCTGCGGAGCGACAGTTGCTGATCCGGCTGCTAGAGGGTCTGCGCACTCTGCTAGCCGACGAGGAGCGCGCCGCATGGACGGACGCCGCTCTGCGAGAAGCCGTCGAAAAGCACGCACCTCTCGGGATAAAGAAGAAAATCTTCACGCTCAATGTCGCGAACAATCCCCAGTTGTGCCCGCTGGACTCTCCGAATTTTCGACCCATACAGGAATCTGACGAGCAGGATGTACTAGATGGGATCGGCCAGCATCTACGGAACTCCGGCTGGAAGGGTGCGATCGCAAGAGAGAAACGCACTAAAGCGCTAAATGCTGCGGTTGATCATTGTTTCCGCAACATGACGAGCATCGTTGAAGAGCTCTCTTCGGAGGGCCTGCTGGAATTCCTTGTTGCTCATCATGAAGCACTGATTCTCGCGGAGGCGCGCCACCGTCTTACTATACCCACCAGACTGGCTTGCTTCGCGGACGAGAAAGCGATGCTTGAACAGTTCTCAAAGCAGCAGAACGATTTCAACAAGGCCAGCGTTGCCGGACGCTTTCTGATTGAATACGTGGCCGCTTCGTCGCCTCGCGGGAAAAAGGAAATCAGCCTTGAGATGTACGATCGACTGCAGGCACTTGCCGCTGCGATCGTTGACTTCGGATTCGCCAGCGAGCTTGTTCACTTGCGCCTGACAGATCCGAGCGTCTCGATCCTTGGATCGGGACGGCTAGCTTACGTCTCTCACGATTTCGACCGAGCGAAAAACGCCTTCCTGCCGAAGTTCACTGCGAGCGAGGTCGTACAGGCCACTCAGCATTTCGATAGGCATTGGCCCGGTCAGGCCAGAACAGGCAGCGGCTCAGCGGACTCCCTGCAGGTCAAAATCGAAGACGCATCAGCGGGTGAATTTGGCGCGTCCCTTTCCGACTTGCTTTCAGTCATGTGGGGAGCGGCTCTGCTCCGGCTACAACCCGACCAACCATTCGTTGTGCTCGAAGAGGACGAGTTCGTATCCAAGCTTGCCGAACGTCTCCAGTGGGACAAGGGTCGCGTGTCCAACTGCGTGCGAATTCTTACTCTTGAACAGAGAGCGGACTTCCTGCAACCCCCGAGTCCATATTCACCACAGGACGTCTTCCCATGGATTTTCAAGCGGCGCCTATCCTACCTTCGTCGACCGTTTCTTGTGCGCGAGGATTCGGGCAAGCGGCGACTCGTGTACGGATTGCGGCACACGGAGATAGCAAGCAGGACACTTCTGAGTCTTGTTTTCAGCGGCCGCTACCGGGCCCAGACGGCTCCAATGTGTAGACTCATGGGAGAGATAGCGCACCGCGCCGGCGAGGCATTCAACAATCGCGTCGCTGACGTTTTGGAACGCGACGCTAGCCTTGTCGTGAAACGGAAGCTGAAGAAGGTGGGAAACCTCAGAGTACCAGGCGACATAGACGTTCTGGCAGCCTCGACGAAACGCCATACCGTGTTTCTGCTTGAGTGCAAAGACCTCGCACTCTGTCGCACCCCTCGCGAATTCGCGAACCAAATTGATGATCTATTTGACGCTGGGAAGGGGTTCTTGAAGAAGCACATCGATCGAGAAAATTGGATCAAGGACCACTTAGATCGCCTGCTGATGCTCCTGAATCTTGAGCGCGGCAAGTGGAAGGTCGAGTCGCTGATTGTACTTTCGGAGCCGCTGATCGTTTCTCACATGCGCAAGAGTCCAATCCGTATAATCACATTCGATGACATGGGCAGTTTCGCTTGGACCTGAGTTTTCGATCGCACAAGGTGACTGTTACGAACCAGCCCGGGCGTTGCCGATTGCTCAACACAAAATTCGTATCTGCTATCAGACAATGACGCCGTGATACTCGCAACCCCTTGTCCTCGACTGTCATCCCAGACAAGCGTCATCGATTTGAGCCGCGTCGCCTAGAAACCTGCACCAGCGCTCCCGCACCTCGCGTAGCGGATCGTGAACCCGAACTTCGACCTCGCCCCGATCAAGCCGGAAGCGAAGCCCGTTGAGCAAGGTGCGAACGGCGGTGTCGCTCGGAGGCAGGCTATAACCCCATACCTCGATCGAATCCGTCACGTCCAAGCATCTGGCCGCTTGATACCAGATCGATTGCATCTGCTCCCCACGCACCTGCTTCAAGAAGGATGGATAGCCGAGCAGGAAATCGTCTGGCGGCCCGATGGGCGTGGTTCCCGGAGCGGTCAGCGGAATCGCGACGCCCTGTCTTCGATAATCGAAATACCGAAGGAATCCGTATCGCTCCTCGAAATAAAACTGTCCCACGCGCGTATGATGCCACCCGACGGACCCGTGCAATTTCAGAACAACGATTTCGGATTTTGGAATCTCGAAATCCAGCGGCTCCGAAGGTCCGCCGCAAAATCCGTTGTGCAGGATTTGCTCGAAGCCGTACCCGTTCATGGGATTCCACCTGCCGTCTTCGAGCAGCGTTCTTTCGACGGTCGTATCCCAATTTAAGGTCAATACCTTATCATCCTCCGCGAGCTTCGAAAGAACCTTTCGGAGATAGTCGCGCGCCGGCTTATTCTCTGGCTTCGAATCCAGGTAATGCTTGTAAAGGAAATATTGGCTGAGACAATCGAGGAACCGCGCTCGTGCGGCGATCGCCGCGTTGGCGAGTTCCCGCTCCGGCGACTTCAGGTGATCCCATATATGGCCGGGATCGTCCGAGCCCTTCAGGAAGATTTCACGCGCATTTCCGAATGCCTCAGCATCCTCGGACTCTCGCGCTGCCTCGCAGAGATCAGGAAGCGATAGAACCACCTCCGGATTAGAATTACTCAGCAGGTATTTCGCGACGCCTGATGAAGTGTCGCGCAGCTTTTGCCATTCGGCCCACGCGCTCGACAAATTCGCGATAGGCGAATTGCGGGCCTCTGTCTCGATTTCCCTGATCAGAGTCTTCGCCAGCGGATAGCCAGCCTTGAAGGATGCACCCGCTCCGAATAGGTAAACGCGCATCGCCGGTCAAAAGGAAAGGTTCTTCAAGTGCGTAAACGGGTCCGTATCCTGAAAGTTCGCGTACCACTCGGTAAAAGCGCTGCTTTCAAAGTCGAAGCGCCCAAGCGCCAGGAAGTTGAAGGTATAGTCGCCCGCCGACATCAGCATGATCGGAATGCGGCGCAGCAGGCGTTTCAGCTCTTCGGGTATCGGTTCTGTGCCGACGAGAAATCCGAAAGTGGCGCCGAACATCTCCTTGTACATCTTCGCCTGATAGATGTCCTGCACGGTCAGTCCGCCGCGCTTCACTTCCGCCGTGAAGATCGTGTTTACCATGCTGCCTTCCACATACCCGACGATGTCCGGCTTGCGCGTCAGGAAGCGGAAGAGAATTTCCTGGCCCTCCGGTATGAGGGCCTTGAGCTGTTCTCCCAAGCCCTTGGTTGCACCGGTTTCGGAAACCGCTCTCTTTCCGATGCCGTCGAATGCCCGCACCAAAGCAGCTCTGACAGGTTCGTACAGTTCTTTTTCTTTGACCGTCATTTGAATTGAAACGTCGCGGCTTGTTTTCCTTCGTGAACAAGGACCTGTCCTTCGCCTAACAGCAGATCCCGGTCAACGCGATATATGGGGCACATTGGGATCAGCGACGGACCTTATATTTCGATTATCAACCCGAAGAGAAGCCTGAGCGCCTCGTCGAGAGACTCCCTGTGAACGGTTCTCAGCCCAACGGGCTGTATTTTCCGCGGCCATTTTGCTACACCCATCTTGGAAAGTGAACTTGGCAGGTGTCAAGCAACGCCTCAGAAGCGTTCGGAACGAGAACCCGTTTGGGGTTCGGGTCCCCTCTTTAATAGGTGGCAACGCCTCTGAGCGTTGCCATCGTCGTTTCGGTGCGACTCCCTACCCATCGCGGACTTCTGTCTCCCAACATGAGGGAGAGACTTCGGGTAGTTGGCCTCACTACATCAAAGTCGCTCGCCCTTGATCGGGACAACAGAGGCCGGCGACTTCAGATCATGATGCGAGCATGGTCGTACTCCGGCGTTTTCATGCGGCTCATCCCATTCCATCATCGTTCCGCAATCCGGATTCAGGCATTGATGGCCGCAGTGACCGACGACTGCGCCGCTCCCATCGTGAGGTGTGAACGGAAATCCATAGCTGCAATTTGGACACTTATACCAGTACTCTCGCGTCCTCCGTGGCAATGATCTTTTTTGAGGAAGCGGATTTATCTGACCAGCAGGTGGTGCCTCATCCCCTTTCGGGAGACCTTCTACGGTTTCGCCTGGCTCCGCCGTCCACTTTGATTTCATCTTTCGACCCCCTAACGGGACATGTGCTGTTTCTCGATCTTAAGCCTACCGACACCGACACGCGAGAGAGACACCAGCCCCAGTTCCGGCGAACTGATAGATAGCTTTCAGGCCTCGACGAGTTGCGGGGCCCTACAGTTACTAACCTTCTGAGGTTACAATTGACAAATGTGGGGCATCACTAATGCCGGAATCCGAGTTGAGACCACCGCTCATCGGTACAGCTTCATACGACAACTGGCGTGCAGCGAACGAGGGCCGACCATTGCTCGGTGAGTTCGAATATTTGCTCTACACCGATGCCGTTCTTGTCGGCGAGGTCACCTGCGGACTGGGTCCCTATGCTTTCTTTAACCTAGTGCCAGGCGTAGGTCAGCCCGGCAGAGTGCGTCCCGCTTTTGCATTGCGTGTATGCCTGCATGTTTCATTTGAAACGCCAAGAATGAATAGAGAAGATGCGCAGCGCTATCATGGTGGCTCGATGATCGACGAAATCGTCGCGCTCGCATCCCTAAAATGTGGCGTACGCCTTCGCGCCGGCGCCGAAACGAGATGGTTTGATGCGGGAAATCCAAAAGGACGACCGATCGCGTGGGATGATCGCCCCGCGCCGCGACTGAGCTTGGGCAGCCGATCCTTCCTGCTTGCCGACGTGGCCGGTAAAGGTTCAATCATGCCCGTGGCGGAAATGAGTTCCTTTCCGTCCCTTCAACCTGAGCAAGCTATAGCTCTGGTTCGCTCTGCTCGAATGTATCAAGACGCCCTCTGGCTTGCCGAATCTGAACCGAATCTTTCCTGGCTCATGCTGGTCGCAGCGGTGGAGACAGCAGCAAACGCTTGGCGTTCCGAAAGCGCCTCTGCAATCGACCGCTTACGGGAATCGCGACCTAGCCTCGTGGCATATTTGGAAAGTACCGGATTGGAGCAACTCTGCCAGCGAGTCGCAAACGAGTTCAAGGATTCGATCGGCAGTACAAAGAAGTTTGTGGATTTTCTTCTTGCTTTCCTAGCACCGGCCCCAACGAGACGACCTGCGAATTGGGCGCGGGTCGAATGGTTGCCTGAAAGCTTTAGGCGCTCATTTCGCACAATCTATGGACATCGGTCGAGGGCGCTTCACGATGGAATCCCGTTCCCTGCTCCCATGTGCATGCCACCGATTGCTCTCGCGGAATGGGATGGCGCGATCGCGGAAAAGCCGACTGGCTTAGGAATGTCTTTTCAAGGGGGAGTGTGGCCGATCGAGTCGACCCCAATGCTTTTGCATATTTTCGAGTACCTTGCGCGTTCCGCCATAAACGGATGGTGGACTTCGATGCTGTCTGCGCCTTCTTGATCGTCGGAAAAGTATGACCAACAGCCTGACCATACCAGTCGTTAGGTGGCTGTTGCGTCTATGGCCACCGAACGAAATAATCCGCAGGTCGGACGAGTCCGGTGCGGGAGACGGCTAGTGCGAATCGCCTATTTCGATGAAGCTGGCACGGCGAAGGAAAAACAGGAGCCGTACCTGGTAGTTGGCGGAGTCATGATCCATGGCGATACGCAGTGGCGCGACATCGAGATAGCACTCAAGCTGATTGCCGAAGCCATCGTTCCCGCACAAATTCGTGAAGGGTTTGTTTTCCGTGGAATGCATCTTCATGGAGACCACAAGAGGTACAAAGGACTTCTTTCAAAAGATGCCCGCTTTCAGATTCTCAGAGAGTTAACGGGCTTGATGGGACGTTTGGAGTTACCGATCAGCTATGGTGCCGTTGACCGCAGAGAAATTGCCAAGCGCCGTCCAGATTTAAAGGTGGAAGAACGCACCCATATCGCCCATCAAATAGCTTTCAACTTATGCGTGACAGGCTTTCAGGGCGGCTTCAATCGCGGCATGTACGGACAGGGCGATGAAGTCGCCGTCTGTGTGGCAGACAAAAACGACGCGAAGAATCGCCAGTTACATCTGAAACAAAACTTCAGCGTTCTTCGAACCAAGGGACTCCCGCAGGCACCACTCATCATGCTTTTTAACTTTGTGGACGCCCTGCACTTCGCCTCACTGGAGGAAAGCATCGGTCTGCAATTGGCGGACGTTGCAGCGTTTGTAATCAAGCGCCACCTGATGGGGAAGGAAGACACCGAGGAATTTTACAAACCACTGGAACCCAACCTTGCCGTTTACGATCCGGCGAGCGCGCTTTGGCCGTTAGAAGAGCCAAAACACGACGATTCCGACAATCAACGGACCTAGAATTTCCGGCGATCTGTTCCCCGCGCACCTGCTTCAGGAAGGACGGATAGCCGAGCAGAAAATCGTCCGGCGGCCCGATGGGCGTGGTTCCCGAAGCGGTCAGCGGAATCGCGAAGCCCTGTCTTCGATAATTGAAATACTGGAGGAATCCGTATCGTTCTTCGAAGTAAAGGCAGATCGTCGAAGTAAGTTCGGAAGCAAATATAAGAACCACGCCGTAAATGTCGGATGGTTTAGCGATCAACTTCGCTTCGCCCTCCCATATTTCTGGGGTACTGTTCGAATGCACGAGCGGGAGGCGCTCGCAAAGCTCGAGGAACCAGAGCCCACGCGCACTCGAAACTCGGTCAAGTGCAAGGCTGCATAGTCCACCGAGGCCAAGCACAAAAGATGTCGCCCAGGGCCAGGACACGGAAGGCACCTTCTAGGAGTCTCAAAATCACAGAGGAGGATTGACAGCCACGGTGTATCCGGCCGAAATGAAGTAGAGAGGCTGTAAATCGCTCGCGATTGCTCGCATGCTCGAGATCATCATGGACTCGGATGTCGCGCGAGTAGCGGGCACCGATGCCCGATTCCTGTTGAGACTGACATCCAAGAACCTCGACGTCGTACTAGTCTCTGTCGTTGAAATACCATCAGAATCTTTGTGTTTCTTTCGAGTGCTACGGCCATTCGAGGCGGTCAGCGCTTAGTTTTCCACAAGTGTGGATAACAAGCACAGATTGTTATTGAACTACTCAACATCAAATGTCGTAGATGTACTCTCTGGTACAATGAGAGTGAAGGTTCGGTGCGCGCCGTGCGTACGAAGTAGAAAATGTGATCGACCAATCGGGGCGCTGTCCAGCGTAAGCGCTTTTCAGACTAAGATTGAGATAAGGTTTCCGGATCTCTTTGCGCTTGATGAACGCCGCGGGCGAAATCGTGTCGTTCAGCTTGCAGAGCGAACTGTCCCGAAAGAAGGCGAGCTCCTTCCTTTCCAGTTCGAACGCATTCACGGGCACATGTTTCGGGCGCAGTGCGACAATGAGGAAACCATCATCATCCCAAGGGCTGCCTCTCTGGGTGGAAATCACCCGCGCGTGGTACAGGGAACGATTTCGAATCGAGCCGGCCCAGCGATCTTCGGGAGAGCTGTTGGCTGAAACATCCATTGCTCTCGTGTGCCGAGTTCAATCACCAGCAGGAAATCGAGAGAGTCATCGAGTCGTGGGTCGGAGCTTTCTCTTACGTTCAAGAAGACCCCGATCGCGAGCTCCCAGGTCTCAGAGCACCGCAGATAGGTGGCGTCCACGCTGTCCAGGCGCATTGGTCAACCGCGGACACGCCGGCGACCGTCGTGATGCCTACCGGAACGGGCAAGACCGAAACGATGCTTGCCATACTCGTCAGTTCCAGATGTCAACGTCTACTAGTCGTTGTACCGACGGACGGGCGTCGTAGTCTGTGTGATGATGGCCGTGGACGATCATGGACGCTCCCATAGCCTGAGCGAGGGCATCGATCGCTACGAAGCCGAATTTGTGGCTGGAGGGTGCTTCATGACACACGAGCACATCCGCCCGCTGCAGTTTCAGAAGCACATAGTCTTCGGGCCAAATTGCATCACGAAGATGAAGTGGCAACCCTCCGCGCCATCGGTTTGACGCCGCGTTGCCGCCTAACCAATCGTTGCGAGTCCTCCAGCGCAGCGCCTCCCGCTGATTAGGAGCATCGCGCGGGGGCATCCAGATGCGGCCCTTGAACACGCCTCCTAAACAGGCGACGCGCAGCCCAGCGATTTCGGCCACGCGGCCATGAAGGTTAAAGCCGCTCAGGCGGTTATTGTCATACAGGCGGAAGTAGTAAAGGTCTTTGTCTGTGTCGTGATCGCCACAGATCCACCATACTTCCACGCCTGCGTCGGCGAGCGGCTCGACCTCGCGATGAAATGTCCGCTCGAGGTCGAAATCGCCCAGAAACACGACCCCGGCAGGAAGCGGCTCTTGCGTGACGATGTCGCGCGCGACTTGGTTTGTCAGTCCGTGCGGATCGCCCACGAAATAAACGCGCGCTGAAAAGTCCATGGTTTCCTCAGCCCATTGTGGGGCTTTGAAAGTCATCCTCTGGTCCCGAGCCCAACGGAGCCCGGGTGAGATTCGCGAAACTTAGTTTGTAGAGGGGGAAAGCTGACTTGGCGTCAGCGTATGTATATCGCCGCTATCGCGTTGATACGGCTTCGCCAGAGGCTCGTGGCTGCAGGACTTGCGGCGCTTCGACTGTATTTGCCGGCGAGATTCATGAGAACTGGATCTTAGCGTGCGAGCGATCTCAAGCTAGACGTGATCATTGAGCCCTCTTTCCAAGGCTCCAGTTCGCAGGGAGCACAGGCGACGACGGCATCGGTGAACGATGACCGGAGTCTCGGGAGAGTTTCGTGTCACTACGTTGGTGTGAAGGAAGTCTCGGGCGTATGATGATGAGTTGGGTCGGAGGACTCCGACCTAGAGGAGGTGATCGCGAATGAGAAGACACTAGAGGTGACTTCTCATGTTCAAGGATACGAAACGCGCGTTGCGACGTCATCACGAACGCCGCGCGCAATTGCGCCGTCTGCGCGTTGATCGACGGGA
>JBKQNE010000046.1:0-38788 GCA_052146355.1 Binataceae bacterium (SeqCode)
GACCTCTCGCCACGGCATCCGCTGCTTCCTCCTGCCATGACTTCTAATCTGTTACCCATGTTGCCGGTCTATTTTGTTACCGATCTTGCCGGTCCGTACCGCGCGCCACCTTCTCCCCAAACGAGGGAGAAGTCCTTTTTCCAGGGCGCATCGCCGAGTAGCGGCGGGCGGCCCGCCCGCCCCAGCCGTACAATCGGGAACGAGCGAAGAGTCGATGAATGATCGACCGGACGGTGGTCGGCGGTGCCTCAGGGTCAGGCCGGCGAGCCGCCGGCCCTACTCCAGAAAGCCGCCCTCGCTAAAAGAACGTGCGCTTCGCGAGGAAGTACATTACCGCGCCCGCGAGCGCGTAGGCGGCAATACCCTCAAGCAGACTCGCGCCGCTGGTCGCGAGAAACAGGCCCACCACCAGCGCGGTGCCGATTATCGCCACCACCTGCTCGGTCCGCCGTTCGCGGGCCTGCACCTTCGCGACGTGCTCGGTAATACGCGCGCCGCACTTGGGGCATACGCCGCCGCGCTTCACCGTCAGATCGGCTTCACACTCGGGGCATTCTATTTTGGTGCGCAGCGGCATCGGCGGGAACAGCTCGACACGACCGTAAGCCGCCCCACGGGCCTGCGCAAGGCTCCCGCGGTCGCGAGGATTTCCGCTTTACTCGCGGCGGTACGGTTGCTATACCTTCTGACCAGTTGAGTTAGTTTGGTCAATCAGTCATGAAGGAGAAGTCCATGTCTCAATCCCCATCTCTGGAAGGAAAGACCGCGATCGTAACCGGCGCGTCCAGCGGTATCGGCCGCGCCATCGCCATCCATCTCGCGCGCGCGGGCGCGCACGTGTTCCTCGGCGGCCGCACGCAGGCATCGCTGGCGGAAGCGACCGCGGCAGCCGCGGAGGCAGGCGGCAAAGCCACGCCGGTGATCGGCGATGTGCGCGACCCCAAACAGGTGCAGGCGCTCGTCGACCGGGCAGTAAAGGACACCGGCCGACTCGACATCATGGTGAACAACGCCGGGCTTGAGTTTCCCAGCTCGATTATCGAGGGCAATCCGGATCGATGGCGCGAGATGCTCGAGACCAACGTGCTCGGGCTCCTGGTGGGTTCGCAGGCAGCAGTCCGCGCGATGCGTGCTTGCGGGGCCCAGGGGCACATCGTAAATATCTCGTCGGTGGCGGGACGCACGGAGGCATCGGGCGTGTACGGCGCGACCAAATGGGCCGCCAACGCGATCGCGACCACG
The DNA here is from genome assembly GCA_052146355.1 of Binataceae bacterium (SeqCode). Lineage (GTDB taxonomy): Bacteria > Desulfobacterota > Binatia > Binatales > Binataceae > JAFAHS01. The sequence continues at coordinate 1,243 of JBKQNE010000046.1, forward strand.
CTGCGCAAGGAGCTGGAAAACGATACCATCCGCGTGGTGAACATCATGCCCGGAGCAGTTGCGACGAATTTCGCGCGCAATTTCCCGCCCGAGTTCGTGGCGAGCATCGTGAAGTCACTCGGCATCAACGTCGATGTCAAGCCCGGCGGCACGCTTCCCGCGGAGCTGCTGGACCAGGTCGCCAAAGCCGGGAAGCAGATCCTGGCTTCCGCCGACGATATTGCGCGGGCGGTCATGTTCGCGGTTACGCAGCCGATCGAACTGAACGTCTTCGAGATGGTCGTGCGGCCGCAGAAAGGCATCACCCTGCCATCATGAGTCCACGCGGCCGGAGTGCGGCGGAAGGAAAGCGCGCAGCCATCCTCGATGCCGCGCTCCGGCTGTTTGGCCGCTACGCATACAAGCGCACCTCCATCGACGACATCGCGCGTGAAGCCGAGATCGCCAAGGGAACGGTTTACCTGAGCTTCAAGAGCAAAGAAGAAATCTTCCGCGCACTATGCGAAGAGATCATCCGGCGCATCGATGCCGAAGCTGAGCGCGCGCGGCAATCGTCCGCGCCACTCCCCGACCGGCTCCTCGCGATGCTGGAAGCCAAGTTCGGCTTTTATTTCGAAACCGTACGCAGTTCGACGCATGCCGCCGAGCTGATGGATTCGAAAAACCGCCTTTCCACGGGACTGTTCGAAAAGGCCGATCGCCGCTACCAGAAGATGCTGCGAGAGGTGCTTGAGGAGGCAGCGGCGCGCGGCGCAATCGTTCCACAACGGGTAGGTCTCGGTGCGCCCGAGACAGTGGAACTGCTGCTGAGCGGAGCCCGCGGAATCGAGATGTCGGCTCCCACCGCCGCGGCGTTCCATCGCAGGCTTGCCGAACTCGTCCGCGTAATCCTGGCCGGCGTCGGCGCCGTCGCGCCGGAAGACGCCGCCCGTCCCTGACGGATTCGACCCCTTCACCCCCTTCAAAAAAGCGAAAAGGCGGCCCCGGGCAGAGCCGCCTTCTGTGACCAGAATATGTAGTTCCAGTGCGCTAGCCGCGAATCAGAGATCAGCCATGCGCGCGGCGCGACTTCGATGAAGCGTGCGCCGAATGCGCGCGATGGTCGCGCTTGCGATGCTGCGCCATTGCCGGCTTCGCAAACACCTTCACGGACTTGGCCGCAGGCGCCGGCGCCGCCACCACCACTGGCGCCGACTCGACTACCGGAGGAGCCAAGGCTGCAGCCGCGGCCGCTTCGGCCTCGGCCACGCGCCGGCGGGCGATCGCCTCGATCTTCCGTTCCTTCCATTTGCGCAGCCCGACCCGCATGTAGTCGGGATTGATATCGAGCATGTCGCAAACGTTGTCGAACGAGAAAACCCAGCGCTTGTCTTCGTGGCTGATCCACTCGTCCGCCTCGCGGAAAAGCCGCTGACCCTTGTTCGTCGCAGCATCGATGCATTTCATGAAGCACTCGATGGCGTCTTCGAGCACGCTCAGGATCAGGCGCTTCTCGCCTTCGAGAAGATGCTTCTTGCGCATCGCCTCGAAGTACTGAATGGGCAAAAGCGTGTCGGGCTCAAACAGGCCCGGCAGCCTTTCGTCCAATGTTTCCTTCTCCTGCATCTTTCCTCCCTGTTCTGCCCCAGTCCTCAAGCTTTGATGTGCTTCCACCGCACCCCCTCCTCCTCTCTAAGGTTTAAGACGCCGCCCATCGGCGCCTATTCATCGTCCTCGTTTTGTTCCTGGTAAAGCTCGCTCCAGGCCATTTGGATGGCTTCCAGTTTGCCTTCAGTCGATGCGCCCGGCTCGTCGTCGAATTCATCGAGATCGATCACCCACTGGCGCAGATCGGTGAATCGGGCATCGAGCGGATTAAGCCCCGGGTGATTCTCAGCCAGCACTTCAGCAAGCTCTTCGGCCTGTTCCCACTTGAGACCCATTTTTCAGAACGCCTCCGTCACGACAGCTCTTCGACCGACTTCTTTTCCAGCGCCTGCTTAATGGCAGAGTCCATAATCCGCTCTGCGAACGGCGTGCTGAGCTCGTTCAAATCCTCGACCAGTTTCGAAATGAGCTGGCGATCGTCCTTTTGGCGTGCCCCCTCCAACCGCTCCGCCACCTCCTCAAGCTGCGCGCGTTCGCGCGGATCGATCAACCGCGGGAACTCTCCGAGCTGCTTTCGAAGTGCAACCAGGATCTGCTCGGCGTCGTTGCGAGCCGTGATCAGGAGCCGCTGCTCCAAATCCTGCTCGCCGAGGTCGATCGCCTCCTCGAGCATCCGTTCGATTTCCTCGTCATTCAGCCCATAACTGGGTTTGACGTCTATCGAATGCTCGCGGCCGGTGCGCTCATCGCGGGCGCTGACATTAAGTATCCCGTTTGCATCGATGAGGAAAGTGACCGCAATTCGGGGTAAACCGGCTGGTTGAGGCTCGATCGGCCCCAGTTTGAAGCGTGCGAGGCTGCGGCAGTCGCCGGCAAGCTCCCGCTCGCCCTGCAAAACATGGATATCCACATGGGTCTGCTTGTCGACCGCGGTGGTGAAATTCTCGGTAACGCTGGTCGGAATGGTCGTATTGCGATGGATTAGCCGCTCCATGACGCCGCCCATCGTCTCGATTCCGAGCGACAGCGGCACCACATCCAGCAGCAGCATGTCGCCCTGCGTGCCCATCAGCACGCTCGCCTGGACCGCGGCCCCCAAGGCCACCACTTCATCGGGATTAATCGAACACAGCGGCTCCCGGCCAAAAAGCTCGGCGACTCGCTTGCGCACCAGCGGCATCCGCGTGGCCCCGCCCACCAGCACGACCGCGCTGATGTCTTTTGCGGCCACCTTGGCGTCGCCCAGCGCCAGTTCGCATCGCTTGAGGGTGCGCTCCACCAGCGGCTGCGCGATTTTCTCCATTTCGGCGCGGCTAAGCTTCTTGCGTAACGTATGGCCGGGCAATTCGAGCGCGATATCCACTTCCGCGCCCTCACTAAGGTGCTTCTTGGCCTCTTCCGCCACTCGGCGCGCGCTGTTCCAAACATGGCGGTCGCGCCTGAGCTGCTCGGGCAATTCGGCGAGCAGCAAATCGACCAGGGCATTGTCTATATCGTCGCCACCCAGATGAGTGTCGCCGTTGGTGGCGAGAACTTCGAAAATTCCTTCCTTGATGCTCAAAATGGAGATGTCGAAGGTGCCGCCGCCCAGATCGTAGACCGCCACGTTGCCCTCGGCGGTCTTGTTCAGCCCATACGCCAGCGATGCCGCCGTGGGCTCATTGACGAGGCGGACGACTTCGAGTCCGGCAAGGCGGCCGGCATCTTTGGTCGCCTGGCGCTGGCCGTCATTGAAATAAGCGGGAACCGTGATTACTACGCGCTCGACTTTTTCATTCAGCGCGCGTTCCGCGCGATCCTTGAGCGCTTTCAGTATTTCGGCGGAGATTTGCGGCGGCGTGAACGTTCGTTTGCCGATCTGAAAACGTACGACTGGCCCGGACAGATCCGCAAACGTGTAGCGTGCGCGATCTTCCGGTGCGACTTCAGCGCCGCCCAGGCCCATGTAGCGCTTGACGGAACGAATGACCGCTCCATATTCGCCGCCGGGAAATCCGACCGCACTTACGCGACCGTCTTTTTCGACGCTCAGATGCGGTTCCATTTCGATCGCGGCGGAGCCCGTGTGCACGGCGCCATCGGGCGCAATCGCGACGACCGATTCGAGCAGGGTCTCTCTGGTCCCTGCATCGGCGATCACGCGCGGCGCGCCATTGTCCATCGCCGCGATGAGGCTGTTGGTGGTCCCGAGATCTATTCCGAATATGCGGCTCATCAAGCTGCCTTGAGATTTTCCAGTTGCCGGTCGACGTCGCGAAGCAACGTGCGCAGGTAAGCTATTTTCGAAAGAACCGCCTTCAACTCGGCCACCAGGGTTTTTGCGTCCGCGCCGCCAGCGTCCCATCGCGCGAAATTCGCCGCCAGGTCGCCATTGAGCGCGTTCATCGCAGCTTCCAACTCTGCGCGCCGCCGCGCCGCACGATCACGATACTCGTTGACAGCAGATCCGGTTGCCGCACGAAGCTCGGCCAATTCGTCCTGAACTTCGAACACCAGATCGACCAGATCGGGCGGCACGGATTTGTTGTTGTCGGCGAGTTTCTCGCCGTTGAGTTCCAGCCAATACAGTCCGCGCGTAATCGGGTCGCGCAAGGTGCGATAGCCGCGCGTCAGCAACGCGGTGCTGTGCAGGCTGGCGGTGCGCACGCGCGGGGAGCTTTGCGCAAAGCGGTCTGGATGAATCTTGCGGCTCAGATCGTGATAGACGCGCTCGAGCGCGGAAGAATCGATCACGAGTTTGCGTGCAAGCCCGAGCGCTGCGAAACAGTCGAGATCAGCGCCTACCGGAGCGCCGCAGTCCTGGCAAACCAGCCGCGGCTCTTGCCGCCGTCCACATGACGGGCATTCGATCATCTTTACGCCGTGTACCCCGCATCCGGTCGTTCATACGACGAACGATTCCCCACATCCGCAACTTCGCTTGGCGTTGGGATTGACCACGCGGAAGCCTGAAGACATCAGCTCCTCGCCGTAGTCGAGCTCCGAGCCGTTCAGGTAGAGAAAACTCTTCTTGTCGACGATCAGGCGCGCGCCCTCACGCTCGAAAATCTTGTCGCGTTCCTTGGCGGCGTCGATCTCCATCCGATACTGAAGACCGGAGCATCCGCCGCCGACCACTTTGACGCGGAGTCCCGCATCCTCGCCCTTGTCGGAGACGAGCTCCTTGATCTTGTGAACTGCGTTGTCAGACAGCGAAATCATTGCACATCCACCCGCGCTTACTTCTCCTGCGCTTTCGCGGCCGCGGGCTCCTCGGTGCCTTTGTGCTTCTTCCAGTCGGTGATCGCGGCCTTGATCGCATCTTCGGCCAGAACCGAGCAGTGAATCTTGACCGGGGGCAGATTCAGTTCCTTCACGATGACGGTGTTCTTGATCGTCATCGCTTCGTCAATATGCTTGCCCTTGACCAATTCGGTCACGTAGCTCGAACTGGCGATCGCGCTGCCGCATCCAAAGGTCTTGAAGCGCGCGTCTTCGATAACACCCGCCGCGCTGATCTTGAGCTGCAGCTTCATCACGTCGCCGCACTCGGGCGCGCCGACCACGCCGGTGCCGACGTTCGGATCGTCCTTCGCAAAGCTGCCGACGTTGCGGGGATTGTTATAGTGATCGAGAACTTTTTCAGAGTATGACATGATGCCTCTCGCTTGCCCTTAGGCTTTCCACTGCACCGACTTGAGATCGATTCCTTCTTTCGCCATCTCGTAGAGCGGCGACATCTCGCGCAGCCGCTTCACTTCCCTGCTGACCCGCTCCGTCACGTAATCGACTTCGTCCGCGGTGTTGAAGCGGCCGAGTCCGAAACGAATCGAGCTGTGCGCCAGCTCTTCGTCGATACCGAGCGCGCGAATCACGTACGAAGGCTCCAGGGTCGCGGACGTACAGGCCGAGCCAGAGCTGACCGCGACATCGTTGATTCCCATCAGCAGCGATTCGCCTTCGACATAAGCAAAGCTGACGTTCAGGTTTCCCGGCAGGCGTTCGGTCGGATGCCCATTCAGATAGATCTCGTCGAGCCGCTCGAACAGACCCGCATGGAGACGATTGCGCAATTCGTTCAGGTGCCGTGTCTCTTCGGGCAATTCGCGCGCCGCTATTTCACACGCCGCGCCAAAGCCGACGATTCCGGTGACGTTCAGCGTGCCAGAACGCATGCCGCGCTCATGCCCGCCGCCATCGATAATCGGCGCAAGCCTGACGCGCGGGCCTTTGGAGCGGACATACAGCGCGCCGACTCCCTTGGGTCCGTAGATTTTGTGCCCGCTCATCGCCAGCAGATCGATTCCGTCCTTGTCGACGTCGACTGGAATCTTGCCGACCGCCTGGACCGCATCGCAGTGGAAAACGATCCCTTTCTCCTTCGCGATCTTGCCGATTTCGCGAATCGGATGAATCGTGCCGATCTCGTTGTTCGCGTACATGATCGAGATCAGCACGGTCTTATCGGTAATCGCCTTGCGGACCGCGTCGGGATCGACCATCCCGTACTTGTCGACCGGCAAATAGGTGACCGTCGCCTTGCCCTGGCGCTCCAGCGCCCGGCAACTGTCGAGCACGGCCTTATGCTCGGTCACGCAGGTGATGATGTGGTTGCCCTTTTCCTTGTAAAACTCGACGATGCCTTTGATCGCCAGGTTGTCGGACTCGGTCGCGCCACTGGTGAAAATGATTTCCTTCGACTTGGCGTTGATAATCGACGCGATTTGATTGCGTGCCTTGTCGACAGCTTCTTCGGCTTCCCATCCAAAACTGTGATTGCGGCTGGCCGCATTGCCGAATTTGGTCGTGAAATACGGCAACATCGCCTCGACGACCCGGGGGTCGCAGGGCGTGGTCGCGTGATAGTCCATGTATACCGGCGTCTTAACCATCTTCTTTCTTCTGCTTCGTTTGGACGGAAACCCTCCGTCGCAGAGAGCCCTCGTTGAATAGTGGACTCCTGAGGTCCAGTATAGCCATCTCTCGCTATAAGTCAACGCAAGAGTAATACTCGACCCAGAGAGTCAACTAAAGGAATTAACCATATTTGTCAACGGTTAATCGCGACCTTACCGGATGGTCAGGAGGGCAAATCAGCGCGATTTCGGCTTCAGTTCCATCCGGCGTTCCTCGCGCCAATCGGAGAATCCGAGGCGATGCCACGCCGTGGCGCCCAGCCAGTTGCGATGCAACACGCTCAAGGTTACCACCGTGACCCCCTTGTCGCGGAACCAGTCGTACGCGGCTTCAAGCATCGGCTTCATTACCTCCTTTCCTCGCCAGCCCTCGTCGAGAAAAGCCTGGCTGACATAGCCGCTCAGCGGCGGCACGCCGCCCTCGTGGCGGCGGAAGAGCCGGACCCACAGATGGCCTACCAAACGGCCATCGCCGTGGTCAGCAACCCAGACCGCATGATGGTCTCGGTTGAGCACGGCGCGCAGCCAGTTGGGCGCATCGCGAATTTCGTCCCAATCGAAATGCACGCGATCATCGAGCGCTTCCTCGTACGCAGCGATTCCGGCGACGAGCCGCGCCAGTTCAGGAATGTCGGACTCGCGCGCAGGACGAATTTCGATGCTTGATGGCATGCCACTCAATTCACCACAAAGGCGCGGCGAGACAAAGGGCCAGCGACCATCAGACGATCGCGCGGAGTTCGTCGACCACGCTGCGGCGCATCGCGAGCGTGGCGGGCACGAATCCACTCAGCACTCCGATCAGCAGTGACAGCGAAATGGCGCCGGCCGGAACGCTGGCCGGCATCGTTATCGCGCCCAGGCCACCGAACAGATCCCCGCTGAGCGGCAGAAGCCGCAGCACGACCCACGCCGCGCAAGCACCAAACGCGCCGCCAATCACACCCACTATCGCGCCTTCCGTTACTAGCAGCATCACGACCTGGCGCGATGTGAAGCCGATCGATCGCATGATGGCCAGTTCCGCACGCCGCTCCCGAATCGACATCGCGGCGGTGTTGGCGGCGACCAGACTGATACTGAGAAGCACAATAATCGACAGACCTTCGGCGAGGAGGATTATGGTGCGAATCGACTCGATGAACCCGGCCTGGAAGCTTTTCTCGGATTCGGTAAGCGTCGGATCGCTCGAGTTTGCAAATTCGCTGTCGATTGCGTGAGCGAGATCGGGCATCGATTCGAGCTTATCCGCCCTGATCCAGATGAAGTCGGCGCGGCCGGTTCGGCCGATCGCTTCCTGGAGATAGTCGCGCCGGAAAATCAGCATCGTCGGCATGGTGCCCTTGCCCAGCGTTCCGACGATCTTGAATTGCAGGCTGCGCGCGTACACGGAGTCGCGCAGCGTGATTTGCTGGCCGAGATGGAATCCGAACCTCTTCATCGTGTCGAGGCCGACGATCGCTGCCGTGCGTTCCCGCTGGAATGCATCGGCGCTCTCGCGCGAAACCCGCCAATCCGGCCATACGGTTTCGACCTGATTCTGGTCGACGGCGATATTCGGAAACTGGTCGGAAGGCAGATGGTAAATTCCGCCAAACCAGTTCCACCCATCCACTCCGACCACATGGGGCATAGCCGCGATACGCCGCGCATAAGATTCTGGCAGCGAGTACGAAAGTCCGGCCTTGCCGTGGCATACCAGCCGCGGATCGGAAGCGCTCGACGCAATAACCTCGTCGACGAAGCTGGGCAAGGCGAACAGCGCCGCGAAAATGAACATCGAGACAGCGATCGAAAGGATCGTGAGAATCGTGCGGCGCCGGCTGCGCACGACATTGCGAAGGATCAGGCGCAGAAACTTCATCGCGCTTCCTGCGCCACACGCGGAGTACGGCGGATTTTTCGCAACGGGCAGGCGACTTCGGCCACTGGAGGGATGTTCGGATTCACCGAATGCTGTTTTAGCGCAAGGGTTGTGCCACGAGGATAGGGGTAGGTCTAAGAACCTCGGCGGATTCGCCGGGCCACTCAACTATCCTATCGCCGCCGAAGGTCCTTCAGTACGGCGGGAACCTCGCGGACGTTATGGAGGACGGCGGTGGCGCCGGTGAAGTTTGCGGCGCGGGTCAGATCGTTGGGCACTATGATGCATCGCAGGCCCGCTGCCAGAGCCGATGTCAGCCCGCGTTGCGAGTCTTCGATCGTGATGCACCCGGCTGGTCGCATCCCGAGCCGCTTAAGCGCCGTGAGGTAGGGCTCCGGATGCGGCTTGGACTCGACATAGTCTTCGCGTGCCACGACCAGCTCGAAGAACTCACGCAGGCCGTTGTTCTTGTGCGCCACGTCGAAGTGCTCGCGCAGCGAGGTCGTCACCACCGCCATGCGCGCCGTTCCCTGCATGCTGCGCAGCGTTTCAACGGCACCATCCATCGGCCGGCACTGTGCCGCCAGCATCGCCATATAGGCCACGTCACGTTCACGGCGCAGCGTGGCGATTCGTTCTTGTGTCCAGCCCTGCGCCTTTAGCACGTCAAACATGTTGCGTCCGTGACCCAGCGCAAACTCCTGATATCGCTCGCGGCTCAATTGGACGTTTGCGCGCGCGAGCGCATCGCGGGTGGCCGAGAGGAACAGTTCCTCGGTATCGACCAGCACTCCGTCGTTGTCCCAGAGGATTACTTCGATCATGTTTCAGGAACGCAGGCTAACGCCTGGGCCCTTCCTTTCTCAAAAGGGGCCTCGATTAGTTGCGTCGAAGACGATTTCCATCATCTTGCGCTCGCTGCGGATCATTTTCAGCGCGTACTCGCGCGTCATTTCAAATTCGCGCTCAATCCACGGCGCTATCCGTTCCAGGATCGCATCGGTGTCATCGCCGGTCTTGCTGCCCAGCAGTTCGTCCGCGATTCGGCATCGAAGCGCTACGCGCTCGATTCCGTCGGCGCGCTCCAGGACGAGCGTCAGCACCACCGCGGCGCCATCGCGCTCGCTGGGTGCTCCCGTTTTGAGCCAGTAATTTCCGCGGCCGGTCCTGATCGATATTGCCACGGCCTTTGCAGCGGCGCGGCTACGCGGCGCGAGAGGAGAGTGAACCCACCTTGGTACGGCCTTCCCAGAAGAGCACCACCGGGCCTGCGATATACACCGAGGAGTACGTGCCGGTAATAAATCCGACCAGCAGCGTGAAAGCGGAAGGACGGAGGATCGGACCACCGAAAGCGAGCAGAGCAACCAACACCATGATCGCGGTGCCGGAGGTCAGGATGGTCCGCGAAAGCGTTTCGTTGATCGCGCGGTTCATGATCGCCGCGATCGGCTCGCGCCGCCGCTTGGCCGCATCTTCGCGGATTCGATCCGACACGATAATCGTGTCGTGCACCGAATAGCCGATAACCGTTAGCAACGCCGCCAGCGTGGTCAGGTCGAATTGAAGCTGCGCGATAACGAGGGCGCCGGTAACGACCAGCACGTCGTGGATCAGCGCGATTACCGCGCCGGTGCCGAAACTCCAACTGACGTGGCGGAACTGGATGGCGATGAAGATGCCCATGAAAGTCGTGGCGGCGATGACCGCGAAGAACCCCTTGCGCCGCAGGTCGCTGCCGACTTTGGCGCCGACGCTCTCGACGCGCACGACCTTGGCGCCATCCTTGCCGAAGTTCTTGGCCAGTTCGTTTTCGAGCGTCGGGCCGAGCGCGGCGATGTTCTTCACCGTCTCGAATCGCAGCAGGTACGAATGCCCGGCAGACCCGAAGTCCTGGATGGTAATGTCGCCAAGATCGAGCGGCGCCAGCGAATGGCGGATCGCATCCGCCGTGGTCGCGTTGGTGAACTGCACCTGCACGACACTGCCGCCGACGAAGTCGACGCCGTAGTTGAGGCCCTTGAAGATAATGAGAAGAATCGCCGCGATATTGATCGCGGTCGAAAGAATGACGAAGAAACGACGTTTCCCGACGAAATCGAGATTGATGTCGGGACGGATCAGTTGCAGAGACATCGGCCCTGTTTAGCTTTTCCCCCCAGCAGGCACAACCCCGCCTTAGCTGGCGGCCGCACGCTTACGCCGCGTGCCACGGGCCGATGCGGCAGTTTTGGGTGCGGCGGCGGGCGCGGCAGGTTTCACTTTACTGCAGGTGCCGCAGATATTCTTCAGATTTTCAGGATCTTCGGTCAGGCCGTCATCGAGTGAATGGCAAACCTTCATACACGCCGAGCAGATGAAGTAGATGCCCTCGATGGTCTTGTTGATGCGCTCGCGGTTCAGAATGCGGCCGCGGAGCTTTTCGATGCGGATGCCGAGCAGTTCGGCATACTGCCGTTTTATCTTGCGCCGGCCGGCTTCATCCTTGGGAAGATCCGCATCTTCATCGGCCTCGTCCGCCATGTTGCCGAAGCTGGCGTAACGATCTTTCTTTGAGGTCTTGCTCTTGCGCGTTCTGCCCATCGCGATTACTCCCGAATGCTCAGCGCGTCTTGCCGACGTAGCCGCACGCTTTCTCGCACACCAGGTAGAAGCCTTTGCGCCCGAAGCCGGTGAACTTGGTCACCTTGCTCTCGGCGCCGCAACTTGGGCAGACGTGTTTGTGCTGGACTTCGCCGCCTTTTTCCGCGGTCTTTGCTTTTTTCTCAGCCATCGTGAAACTCGACCTGTAGTGGATTTATTGCCGAAACGCTCCGCCTCGCCCGCGTTTTCGCGCCAGGCGAACATGCACCTTCAGTTCATTTTCGGCTATACGCAAAACCACCCGGCCATCGCTTGATCTCCTGCGGCCGGGTGCGTCTTAGAGCCTAAGCGTCGCGATGATGTGCAGTCAATAGGGCGATGCCCCGTTGCGCGCGCTGGCGGTTGAGTCTATCGGTAATCACCTGTGGATTCCCGCCTGAAATCGAACGACGCCGTCATCTTCATCGATCGCAAAGGCCGGCGCTACATGAAGATTCTCAAGCCCGGCCAGAAGTTGCTCATCCGCGGGGAATTGCAGGCCGATTCGCTGGTCGGAACAGAAGAGGGATCGCGCGTGAAATTCTCCGGCGGGGAGACGTTCCTGGTGCTCCGCCCGACCTACGCGGACCTGGTGCCACATCTTCCCCGTACCGCGCAGGTGATCTATCCCAAGGACACCGGAGCGCTGATCGTGTGGGGCGACGTCTTCCCGGGCGCGACCGTAATCGAGGGCGGGGTGGGCGCGGGCGCATTGACGATCGCGCTGCTGCGCGCGGTGGGACCGCAGGGCAGGCTCATTTCGTATGAAATTCGCGAGGACTTCGCGAATCTCGCGCGCCGCAATGTTGCGTCGTTCTTTGGCGAGGCGGCCAACTGGACATTGAAGCTGCGCGATTTGTATGACGGCTTCGATGAGACCGGGGTCGATCGGATGTTTCTCGATTTGCCGGAACCCGGCCGCGCGCTCGAGGTCGCCGCGCGTGCGCTACGCCCCGGCGGCGTACTGGTCGGTTACGTTCCGAGCGCGCTGCAACTGAAGGATACTGTCGATGCGATCCAGGCGCGGGCCGATTTCGGACAGGTCGAGAGCTTCGAGACTCTGCTACGCCATTGGCAGGTCAAGGGACTGAGCGTGCGTCCGCTCAGCCGGATGGTCGCGCATTCGGCGTTTATCATCATTGCCCGGCGGTTGGCCGATCCACCACAGCAAGCCGCGGCGGTTGAAGCTCCGGGTGAATGGTCGGAGCGATCGGACGAGCCGGAGGATGGAAGTTCGGCTAACGAATAGGGAACGACTTTAGTGCATTCGCAAATATTCGCGATGAATCCGGCGACCCTCATCCGGCTCGCGGCGCGCCACCTTCTCCCGGTGGGAGAAGGACTTGCGGAACCGGAGATTATGCTCAGCGGTTGAATACACAGCGGTATGAAGGCCAGGAGATTCACGCGGCGGGATTTTGTTCGTTATGGCGGCTCCGCGATCATCTTCGCCGCAATACCCGGCGCTGCAAAATTCGCCGCCGCAGCGACTCCGCGATCGGCCTTCGACGGGCCGACGCCTAATTCTCAATTCTATGTGACCTCCTACGGACGTACGCCGAGCATCGATGCGGCCACGTGGCGTTTGCAGATCAAGGGGCTGGTTGCGAATCCGATCGAGCTTTCGTATCGGCAGATCCAAAGTCTTCCCCAGATCAATGAAACGCTGACGCTGGAATGTATCGGCAATCCGCCCGACGGCACTATCATCGGGAACGCAGCATGGCAGGGCGTGAAATTGAAGCCGCTGCTGGATCGCGCCGGCGTCAAACGCGCGGCGGTATGGGTCGCGATGCGCGGTGCGGATGGATATTACACCGGCCTTCCGGTCGACGAATTGCTGCGCGCGGAAAATTTTCTGCCTTGGAAGATGAACGGCGTTGCACTGCCGCCCGAGCATGGATTCCCGGTGCGCATCTTCATTCCCGGGAAGTACGGGATGAAGCAGCCGAAGTGGATCACCGAACTCGAGTTCCTCGATCACGAAACCACCGGATATTGGGAAGCGCGCGGATGGACCAACACCGCATGGCGCAAGACCAACTCCGGTTTTTTCTCACCGCGCGTCGAAGGCGGCTTGATGTCGGTTTTCGATCGGAGCGCGAAGGTCAGCGCTCCCGTAGAGATTTGGGGATGGGCGCTTGCGGGGCCCTCGGGAATCAAACGCGTCCAGGTCTCCAGCGACGGCGGCACGACCTGGCACGACGCGCAGCTCACGAATAATCAATCGCCATATGTATGGACGGTATGGAAGTATCGGTTCACGCCCGATGCGCCGGGGAAATACGTGATCAGCGTCCGTGCCACGGACGGCAAGGGCATCACGCAGCCAGAGAAAGATCCTCAGATCGGCAGCGGGATGGGCGGGCAGCCGCGGCTCGCGCTCGAAGTCACATCGGTCGCGTAATGTCAGGCCGCGCTTGCGTGCCGCGCGGCGTCCTCTGACTCCCAGCTTCCGACAGCCCATACGATCAAAGCAGCGCCGAAAAGCGAAGCTCCCAACGCGCAGACGCCGCTCCAATGCCACCAACTCCATACGAAGCCGGCCAGGAAAGTGCCGAGCGCGCCGCCGACAAAGTACGTGACCATAAAGACGGTGTTGATGCGGTTGCGTGCCTCGGGAATCAACCGGTAGATGCGTGTCTGATTGGTGACCAGATTGGCCTGCGTGCCGAGGTCCAAAACGATGCCGCCGATGGCGAGCCCGATTATCGTTCCTCCGATCGTCCACAGCAGGCCAAATGCGATCATCCCGATCAGTAGCGCGCATCCCGACGCGAGCCGCGGGTAACCGCGATCGGAGAGCCATCCGACCATGGGAGCCGCCAGTGCGCCCGCGACGCCGGCCAGACCAAGCAATCCGGCCATCTGCGCACCATAGTAATAGGGAGGCCTTTCCAGAAAAAACACCAGCGTCGTCCAGTAGGCGCTAAAGGCGCCGAAGGCGAACCCCGACATAATCGCCGACTGGCGCAGCGCAGGCAGCTTGCGCGCGAGAGGTATGAGCGACGACAGCAAGTCGCGATATCTGATTCGCGCACCGGGTCGGCTAATGGGCAGCATCACGCGAAGCACCGCCGCCATCGCGACCATCATCACCGCCGCAACCGCATACATCGCGCGCCAGCCAAACCAGGTGCCGACGAAGCCGGCAACTGTGCGTGCCAGCAGAATTCCGATGAGCATCCCGCCCATCACGATTCCTACTGCCCGCCACTGCTCGTCAGGTTTCGAAAGCGCGGCAGCCATCGGCGCCATCACCTGCGGCACCACGCTGAATATCCCGGTTATGAGCGAGGTTGCCAGCAGAACCCACGCGGCTGGAGCCGACGCGGTACCCACCAACGACACCGTCACGATCAGCAACAGAGCAGTCGCCAGCCCGCGCCGCTCGACCATATCGCCTAGCGGCGCAAAAAACAGAAGCCCCAATGCGTAGCCAACCTGCGTGAGCATGGGAATATCGGCGGTCTCGCGCGCAGTCATATGAAGGCTGCTCGCGAAGCTGACTCAGAAGCGGCTGACAGTAGTAAAGATTGGCGGCAGTGACGGCAGCAGCTACGGCCATCGTGGCGAGCTGGAGGGTGCTCAGCCCGCGAGAACCGGCCAACGTGGGGTGTGAGACGCCCGTGCGGGTCGAGTCGGACTCAGCGCCTTCGCTCACAGCGCGCAGAATATCCGAAGAGCGCTCAGTGAAACAGTCGGCCGAAGAATCCGGCAATGCCGCCCATCACGCTGCCTGACGAAGGACTCGGCGCCGAGCTGGGCAATGGTTGCGGAACTTCTGCGGCCGGCTCGGATGGTGCGCTTATCGGCGTAGGCGCCGCTGCGAACAATCCGCCGCCGTGCAGCGGGCACATAGTCGTCGGCGCGGTCCCTATGAGAAACGGCAATTCGATGGCGCGCGGACACGAAGATGTAGCGAGCCCGCCGCTTTGCGGATCGATCGTCGTGTAGACGATTCCCGACGGTTCCGCGAAGTCCGGCGAATCGAGTGAGACCATATCGGTCATGAACGAGACCCACGCCGGCAGCGCAGCCTGCGCACCGGGCATGCCGAGGCTTTGGGGTTCATCGAACCCGACCCACACGCCGCAGACCAGTTCGGGCGTGTATCCGATGAAGTATCCGTCGCGATAGTCCTGCGTCGTTCCGGTTTTGCCGGCCGCCGGAAAATGCAGTCCCATCCGCGATGCGGCCGCACCGGTCCCATAGCGCAACACCTGCTTCAGCGCTCCGGTAATCAGGTATGCCACGGCGGGATTTATCACGCGCTGCTCTTCGTCCTCGTGATGATAAATGACGTGGCCGACGCCATCGACGACGGACTCGATCGCATACGGCGGGTCTTCAAGGCCCTCGCTCGCGAACACCTGGTATGCACCGGTCAGCTCCAGCAGCGTGGTTTCATCGGCACCGATCGAAATCGGCAGCACGGCGGGGAGATCCTCGCGGATTCCCATCTGATGCGCCGTTTCGACAATCTTTGCAGGACCGAGCTGGCTTCCCACCCACGCCGTCGGCACGTTCAGCGATTCGAACAGCGCTTCGACGACAGTCACCTGCCCCTGGTAGCTGCGTTCGTAATTCACGGGCGTCCAGCCGCCGAACGACATCGGATGGTCCGGAAGTACCGACGCGAGCGTCAATGGCGGCGAGAACGGCGCACGTTCCGGGTCCAGCGCGGCCAGGTAGACGATCGGCTTGAACGCGGACCCCGGCTGCCGCTCCCCCATCGCCGCGCGATTGAACTGGCTGGATGAGTAGTCACGTCCTCCGACCATCGCGCGGATGGCGCCGGTCTCCGCATCGAGCGCAACCATCGCGCTTTGGAGCTGATCTTTTGGCTGCGCGCGCCGGAGTCGCGGATGCTGCCTTTCCATCTGCTCGAGATTTTCAGTGACCACCTCGGCCGCATCGGCCTGCATTTCGGCGTCGAGCGTTGTGTAGACCTTGAGTCCCTCCAGGCGACCATTCAGTCCTGGAATTTTCTGAACGATGCTGGTGACGTAGTCGGTGAAGTACGGCGCGCGTCGGAGTCCGGGCGGCTTGGTAACATCGATCGGGGACGCAACCGCGGTGCGATACGTAGCGTCGTCTATCACGCCCGCCTGCTTCATCACAGCCAAAACGGTATCGCGCCGAACCCGGCACGCATCGGGATGGCGGCGCGGATCGTAGAGCGTGGGTGCCTGAATCATTCCGATCAGCGCCGCGGCTTCGGCAGGTGATACCTCGCGTAGATCCTTGTTGAAGAGATAGCGCGCCGCTTGCGGCATTCCTTCGATCGGCGTGCCGCTGTATGCGCCCATCGGAACGTCATTTATGTAGCGTTCGAGAATTTCGTTCTTGCTCAGTCGAATTTCCAGGACGATTGCCACCGCAAGTTCGCGGAATTTGCGGCTGAAGCTGCGCTCATGGCGGTCCAGGAAAGTGCGCCCGAGCTGCTGCGTCAGCGTGCTGGCGCCTTGTGCCAGATGATGCGATCGGAAATCGACGAATGCGGCTTCGACGATTCGAATCGGATCGATGCCGGGATGGTAGTAGAACCATCGATCTTCGGTCGCCACCAGGCCGCGCACGAAATACGGCTTGAGATCGCCGAGTGCGACGTCGACCCGCTCCGCAGGCGCGCCGGGCAGCAAGCGCCCGATCACCTCGGGCTCGAGCATCGCGTCGTTTTTGGCGACACCGAACGAGTCCGCAACCGCGGTGACCCGGTCGCCATCGAGCCCGACCCGAATTATCGACGCAGCATAGTCAGTTGCGCCCAGCTTGAAGCCGCGCACGTAGATCGTAATCGCGCCGGGCACCTGGGAATATTCGCCCGGTACGTTGGGCGCGGCGGTTTGAGCGTAGCTCAGGTGGCTCAGACGATCGAGCAGGCCGATGTTCTCGATGTCGTCGCCGCGCCGGATGACGGCCGGCGCCGAATAGATCGCCGAAGTCAACGCGGTGCGCCGCTCCTCGATGAGCGCGGAAATCTCGCCGTAAAGCTGTGCGAGGTAGAAGCCGGTGGCGAACGCGGTCAGCAGGAATGCCGCGCCAGCAATCGTGGTGATGCGCCATCCGCCGACGCGCCAATCGCGTTTCGGCTTGCCGATCCTGCCCCGCCGCTTGACACCACCAGCCATCGCCAACCCTGCCAGCGATCATAGCCAAAAGCGCGGGCCAATGCTCAGAATGAATTTGGGCGCTACCAGGGCTCAGTTGTGTACTTGGCGGCCCAAGCCGCATAGCCGCCCTTGAGCGCTCTTGCGTTCGCGAACCCCGCCGATTCTAGTAGAAGCGCCGCACGGGCGCTGGTGTTTTCGTTGGGTCAGTTGCAGTAGGTCACGACGTCTTTGCCGCGAGGAAGTACCTTAAGCAATCCGTCGAGGTCGCCGGGATCGCCGTCTGAGGGCGCCGGGAATCCGGTCGGCAGCCTTGTGCTTGCTCACGTCGAGCACGGTGACCGTTTCCGCGTCTATCAATTGTGCCAGACCTGGAAAAGATCTGAAACGAGATGGATGTAACGATCCTGCGAGGCCTGGCGCAGCTCGAGCACGATAAAGCCGGTGCCCGCAACGATCGCGACGGTCGAGATCACACTCGCCATCGCGCTGATTATCTGCCAATGCGTTAGATCCGTCGCAGTCGCAGTTTACTGCCTGCGCCGAGATCAATCATCGATTGGATTTACTTCTTGTAGCCGAAACGCCGGAGCATCGCGTGCCGCTCTTTCTGCTCGGCTTCGCCCTCGACGCCCTTGGGCGGGCTTCCGTCGATTACGCCGATCACGCCGCGCCCGCCGCCCTCTTCCGCCACGACGATCTGCGCCGGATTCGCGGTCGCGCAGAAGACGGTACACACCTCGCTAACTGCCTTTATCTGGTTCAGCACGTTCACGGGAAAGGCGTTTCCGAGCATCACCACGAAGATGTGCCCGGCCGCGATGGCCGATGCGGCATCGACAGCGGCGCGCTCGAGTTTCTCATCGGTGCCCGTGTGACGAATGAGGCACGGTCCGGAAGCTTCCGAGAACGCCAGTCCAAACGCGATGCCTGGAACCGCCTGCACCAGAGCTTCGTAGATGTCCTCGACGGTCTTGATGAAATGCGCCTGGCCGATGATCACATTGACGTCTTCGGCTGGTTTCACGATCGGAACCGCTTTGATTTCCATCGACTCGCCCTCTCTTAACGGCGCCAACGATGATATGAAAGCAGACATCGCGCAGAAAGGGCTGCGCTTCCGCGACCGCACATTCGATGCCGATATCGCACAAAGGCGGACCGCCCGAACAAAAGCTGCCGGCGTACTTTTACCGACTTTCGCAGCACGCTCAGCGCTCCTACCTGGCGAGCGATTCGATCACCCGTTTCGATCTGACCCCTGACAAGGACGCGACCGATGCGATCGCGACCCTTGTGCTCACGCTGGGTGACGGCAACACGGCCGAGACTGCGGAGGCGACCCGGATGGTGGCCGCGGAAGTATGCCGCCTGGTGAAAGTCCCGACCCTGAAAGTCGAGGTTCGCGACGTCCGGCCAAAGAACACGCGCGGCGAATTGCACGGACTCTTCTATCCTTTCGAGCCGCGGACGCGAACGCCGCCTCATATCGTTCTCTGGATGCGTACGGCGGCGCGGCGTGACGTGGTTAAGCCGCGAACTTTCGTAAGAACCTTGATGCACGAACTGGCGCATTATTTCGACTACGCCGTGCTCAAGCTCGGCGACTCGTTTCACACGCGCGGATTCTTCGCTCGCGAATCGTTCCTGGTTCGGACCTTGATGCAGCCCGAGGTCAAGGAAAGCGAGGGGCCGTCGCTGCTCCGTGCATGGCTTGACAGACGGGCACGCGATCCCGATAGGTAATGGCCGTTACCGGCCGCGTCGCGGGCGCTGATTGGCGGATGCCTTGGGTCGTGGCGACTAGCAGGTGGGGGAAATGGCATCGTCAATGGGATTCTTCGACAAGCTTCTATCATCTCCAGACAGCAATGCGGTGGCGGATTTGGCCGAACTGGCCGGCCGCAAGGAGGCGTTGATCGCGCGGCTGACACGGCACGCCAGGGTCTGCGAATACCCGACAATCAGGTCCGGCCTCGAGACCATCGCGATTCAGCAGAACGAAAGCTTCGAAACCCTTCGAGCTATCCTCGCCGACCGCAATACCTGGCCGCGCCCGCCGGAGTCGGCCCCGCATGACGGTTCAAACAACTGGGAGCGCCTCAGCAACGATCTAGCGATCCTGGCCGCACTGGCCGCGGGGCTTCAGAAGGCGTCGTCGATGTGGGGTGGAATCGACTCTGCGGTGGCGGCCAAGCTCGAAGCGATTGCGATTGCGGATCTGGAAGCCGAAAGCGATCTGCGCAAGCTCGCGCTCAAGTGCGACCCACAGGCGCTCGACTGATTCGCGTGGGCTGCCTTCTCACAAATAATGCTGCAGGCGGCGGCGGGCGAGTTCTTCGGTAACGCGGCGTAGTTCCTGCGAGCGGGAGCGATCCGCCACCAGGATCGCATCGCCGGTGTCGACGACGACGAGGTCATTCACTCCGAGCAGCACCAGCAATCGGGAATCCGAATGCGCAACAAAGCGATCGGAATCGATCGCGATGACTTCGCCGCGCGACACCTTTCCCGCGTCCCCCGCAACAGCCTGGCGTAAGCCCTCCCACGAGCCCACGTCGTGCCATCGGAAGCGCGCGCGTACACCGAAGATTTGCCTGCTTTTCTCGACGACCTCGCGATCGAACGAATCGAACGAGAGCTTCCGATAACGCCGCGCGATTTGCACCATTGGCTTGGCTGCGAGTTCTTTCGCGGCACGCTCGAGCGAAGGACAATGTTCGCGCAGCTCGCCGGCGAGCGTCCGCGTGGACATCACGAACATCCCGGCGTTCCACAGGTACTTTCCAGACCGCACCATGCTCCGCGCCAGCTTCAGGTCGGGCTTCTCGATGAATTTGTCGACGACGAACCCCTTGCCGAACGGCTGTCCTATCTTTTGATAACCCAGACCGGGCTCGGGATGCGCCGGGGGAACCCCGATCACGACGATAGACTCCTCCTGCGATGCGATCGTGATCGCATCGGCCACCGTGGAGCGAAATCCGGCTGCGGGCTCGATGAGATGATCCGCAGGCATCACCGCGATGACGCCCTGCCCCAGCCGCCGCTCTATGACCGCTGCGCCGTATGCGATCGCGACCGCGGTGCCGCGTGCCGCCGGCTCGATGATCAGGTTGCGCGCCGGGATGAGTCCTTTGAGTTCACGGCGAAACGCGCGCGCGTGCGACGCCGCCACCAGCACAAAGATGCGTTCGCGGGGGATCAGCGGTTGAAGCCGCAGGACGGTGTTGACCAGCAGGCTCCGTTTGCCATCGACCGAGAAAAGCGGCTTCGGGCGAGCCGCGCGGCTTGCCGGCCAGAAGCGAGTACCGCTTCCGCCCGCGATGATCAGTGCCGCGGCCACCGCCCGACGCGACGCCATCGCCGGTCAGATCGCGCCCAGCTCTTTGAGCTTGTTCTCGAACAGCGAGCGGATCTCGCGCAGCCGCCCCGGGCTGCGAGCTTCAAACCGCATCACGAGCGCGGGTTGGGTATTCGACGCGCGCACGAGGCCCCATCCGTCATCGAACTTCACGCGCACGCCGTCGATATCGATTACGTCGTAGTTCTTGCGGAAATATTCGGACGCGAGCCGCACGACCTCGAACTTGCGGTCGTCAGGACAGTCAAGACGGATTTCCGGCGTCACGGTGCTGGTTGGCAGGTCGGCCAACATCGCGCCGAGGCCGCGCCGCTCGTTGCTGACGATCTCCAAGAGCCGGAACGATGCGTAGATGGCATCGTCGAAACCGAAGTAGCGGTCCGCGAAAAACATATGTCCGCTCATCTCGCCCGCAAGCGCCGCATGCTCTTCTTTGAGCTTGCTCTTGATGAGCGAATGGCCGGTCTTCCACATGAAGGGCCTGCCGCCATGCCGCGCGATATCGTCATACATTCGCTGCGAGCATTTGACGTCGCCGATAATGGTGGCGCCCGGACGCTTTTTGAGAATCGCGCGCGAAAAGACCACCATCAATTCGTCGCCCCACACGATCTTCCCGTTTTCGTCGACCGCGCCGATCCGGTCCGCGTCGCCATCGTAGGCGATTCCGATCTCGGCGTGGTGCCGCTTCACCGCGTTTTTCAAGGCGTGCACGTTCTCTTCGACAGTGGGATCGGGGTGATGGTTCGGGAAGCGGCCATCCATCTCGATGAACAGCTCCGTCAGGTCCAGGCCGAGCTGCTTCATCAACGGCGCTGCAATCACGCCGCCGCATCCGTTGCCGGCGTCGACAGCGACCTTCATTCCCTTGCGCAGCTTGAATTGAGAAAGAATGAACTCGCCGTATTCCGGCACTATCGATTTTTCCGTCAGCCGCGCCAGCGCGGTGCCCTTTTGAAAATCGCGGGTCTCGATGATCTGTCGGACGCGCTGAATGTCTTGGCCGAAAATCGTCGAGGCTCCGACGCCGAGCTTGAAGCCGTTGTACTCGGCGGCGTTGTGGCTGCCGGTAATCATTGCGCCGCCATCCATCTTCCAGTGATGAACCGAGAAATACAAAAGCGGAGTCGGAACGATGCCGATATCGACCACGTTGATGCCGGACTCGAGCAATCCTTCGAGCAGGCGATCATGCAGCGACGGCGACGAAAGGCGGCAATCGCGCCCGAGCGTGATGCTGCTTTTTCCCTCGCGCAGGAGAATCGTCGCGTAAGCGCGGCCAAGGTCGGTAATGAAGGCGTCATCGAAGTCGCGTTCGACGACACCGCGGATATCGTATTCGCGAAAGACTTGCGGGTTCATCTGGTTCCGTCGCAGTTTTTCGTGCGCGCGGCGCCGGTTGCGCCCCCTTCCCGACAGCCGCGCGCACTTGTGCTATGCAGTCTGTGCGAGTCATGCGCTAATCGCAAGCGAGGCTCCATGGACCAACAATGGCTATCGAGAACACCCATCGCGTCGCGATAGTGACGGGGGCCGGCCGCGGAATAGGCAGGGCCACCGCAATCGCTCTGGCGCGTGAAGGATTCTCGGTTTGCCTGACGGCGCGCACGCGCGAGGAACTGGAAGAAACCCGCAGAGCAACCGGTTTGCCGGCCGAGCGATCGCTGATCGTGTTGCTTGATCTCATCCAGGAAGAGGCGGCCGATGCTCTCGTTGGAACGGTGATCGACCATCATGGTCGGCTCGATGTGCTCGTGAACAACGCCGGATGGGCCCCGGCACGCACGCCGCTTACCAAAATGCGCGAAGGCGACATCGACCAAATCATCACGGTAAACCTGCGCGCGCCCATCATGCTGGCGCGGGTGGCCGCTATCCAGATGGCGCGCCAGGGCAGCGGCACGATCGTCAATATCGCATCGAACGCCGCCCGCCTTACGCCGCAGGGCGAAGCGGTTTACGCCGCGGCCAAGGCCGGGCTGGTGGCATTTACCCGGGCCGCCTTCGAAGACCTGCGCCAGCAGGGAACCAAGCTGGCGGTCATCGCACCCGGTCTCGTGGATACGACTCTTATTCCCGACAACAAGCGGCTGGACCGCACTGCGATGCTCCGTCCCGAGGATGTCGCCGCCGCGATCCTACAGATCGTGAATGCTCCCGCGCATGCCTGCCCTGTCGAAATATCGCTGGAGCCGCAAAGTGATCCGATGCGACGGTAACGGATCATCCGGGTTCCAGGCCAAAAGAATCCACAGATTTCACAGATGGACGAGATTTCGATCGAGAATCAGCGAAATCTGCGTAATCTGCGGATTCTGATTGCGAATAAGAATTGACGATGCCGAAATCGTTCATTGCAAAATTCCTGGTTGCGCTCGTCGTGGGCGTCGTCGCGGCTGTCGTCGTCGCGCCTTTCGTGGCGTTGGCAGTCGCGGGTGCAGGCTATTCGTTTCCATTTCCGCGCATCTTCGATCGCGTCCTGATGGTCACGCTCGCGATTGTGATCATCATCAGCGCCCGTACGATGCGCTTGTTTCCGCTCCTGCGCGCCGGGTTTGCCGATCCCATCGCAAATCTGCCGCGCGCCGGACGCGGGCTGCTCGTGGCGCTCGCGGTGATGATGCTTCTGTTCGCGGCGGGCTTCGCGATGGGCGGATTCGGCCATGCAGGACACGCTCTGCGGATGCTGCCGAAATATTTCCTCTCGGCGGTCGTGATTGCGATCATGGAGGAAGCGTTTTTCCGCGCCTTCCTGATGGGCGGAATGGAGGCGGATTTCGGCCGCACTGGCGCATTGATCGTCAGTTCCGCCATCTACTCGGTCGCGCACCTGGTACGCGCTCCGGCCCACTTTTACCTGACCAATCTCGACCCAACCGCGGGAGTTCGCACGCTCGGCCTCAGCTTCACGCAACTCGCCAGTCCGCTCTCAGCGCTGCCGACACTGTTCGGTTTGTTTTTGCTCGGCCTGGCGCTCGGCGAGGCATTCGCCGTCACCGGCACGGTGTGGTTTTCAGCAGGACTTCACGCCGGATTCGTTATCGGCGCCAAGCTATGGCCCAAACTCGTGGTCGCACACGTCGCGCTACCCGGATGGCTGGCAGGATGGGGCCATCAGCCGTTGATTAGCGGCGCGGCGGCATGGCTAGCCGCGATCGGCGTGTTGATTTTGCTGCGGCCGCTGGCCGGCGCGCGCGGCAATCGGAGCACGGCCTGAAGGCCGATGGCGAACCTCCCAGTCGTAGACGGGAGCCATGCCGCGGGGGCGGGTGCGGTAGCGTCGATGGGTCCACAGAAACTGATCCGGATACCGCCGCACAATATCTTCGATCGCTTTTACGAACCGGCGCGTATTCTCAAGCAGATCGACCTCGAGGTCTCCCGTTCGCTGGACTGCCAGTTCCTCGTAAATCTGGATGCAGTGACTCCTGCGATTAGGCTGGCGCACGATAAAGACCGGTACAACGGGAGCGCCGGAAATCATCGCGAGCCGCGCCAATCCGCTTATAGTCGCCGCAGGCTCGCCAAAGAACGGGACGAATATCGCCTCGCTGCGCTTCGCATTCTGATCGAACGGAATCCCCACGAGGTCGCCATCTTTGAGCGCGCGCAGCACCGCGCGTGCAGCGGAATGCTTGCGCATGATGTCGACACCGGCACGCTCTCGCACATAGCTCATCAGGGCGTCGCCGGCGAGGAAGCGTTGCGTGTGATGAACGATGCCAATCTGGTAGCCGTGCAGGGCCTGAGCCGAAAGCAGCAACTCGAAGTTGCCGAAATGTGCGGACAGCGCGATGATGCCCTTGCCGGGCTTGCCTCTGACGGCCTGCGCGAAGTTGGACAGCCCCTTGTACGAGACCCTGCGCCTAAGCCTGCGATAGAAAAATCCGCTTAGGCGAATATATTCCGCGGCCCCCCGTCCCAGATTCAGGTACGAAGCGCGCAGTATCCGGCGCCGCTCGCCTTCGCTCTTCTCCGAAAAGGCGATTTCGAGATTCTTCATCCCGATTCGAAGGTGGCGTCGGTCAAGTAGATAACCGACAAAGCCTCCCACGACTCCGAGTGGATAGAGAAGGAAATCGGGAATCAGGCTGAGCGCGTTCAGCGCCGCGCGGAACAGCCAGAAGATGATCTTGCTCCTGGTGTCGAGTTCGACAGGCTGCGAGCGGCGCTCATCACGCGCCTTGGGAAATTCCGGAATCCCTATGTGGCTGGCCGTCTCGCTGGCAGGGTCGTTGTTCCCGTTCAGGTGAGTGCCGCCGGGGGCATCGCGATGATCGAATGCGTTCGACAAAGCCTGCCTGCTAGAGGAAGCGGCGTTCGCGCTTGGGGCCTTTGGGAATTACGACCAGGCCGGAGTCGGTGACGAAAAAGCGCTGCCGATCTCGCTCCAAGTCGTAACCGATTTCCTCGCCATCGGCCACGTACACGTTCTTGTCGATTATCGCGCGGCGGATTCGAGCATGGCGCCCGATCTCCGCGTAGTCCATCACCACCGAATCCTCGATGTGGCTGTAGGAATGGACGATGACCGATCGTCCGAGCACCGAATTGCGCACCGAGCCGCCGGACAGGATGCATCCTTCGGAGATCACGGAGTGGAGTGCCTGGCCGCGACGGCCGTTTTCATCGAACACGAACTTGGCGGGCGGCTGATCGTAGTAGGCAGTGCGCAAGGGCCAGTATGGATTGTACAAATTCAAATGCGGCAGCGCATCGCGCAGATCCATGTTGGCTTCGTAATACGCTTCCAGGGTTCCAACATCGCGCCAGTAGCTAAGGTTCACTTCGGAGTCGCCACGAATCTGATTGGTCATGAAGTTGTAGGCGTACACCGGCGCCCGGTTGATCAGCGACGGGATCAAATCGTGCCCGAAATCATGACGGCTTTGTCCGTGAGTGGAATCTTCGATCAGCGCCTCACGCAGGACTTCGGGATTGAACAGGTAGTTGCCCATCGAGGCGAGACACTTGCCCGGAGCGCCCGGCAACTGCGCCGGATTCTGTTGTGGCTTTTCTTCAAACCCAACGATCCGCATCCCCGAATCGACTTCGAGCACGCCAAACTGATTGGCTTCATCTACCGAGACCGGCAAGGTTGCCACGGTGACCGCGGCCTTCCGATCGAGATGGAAGCTGATCATCTGCTGCACATCCATCCGGTAGATATGGTCGGCGCCGAAGACCGCAACGAGGTCAGGCTGAAAATCGTCCATCAGATTCAGGTTCTGAAAGATGGCGTCTGCCGTTCCCTGATACCAGGTCTCGCCAAGCCGCATCTGCGCCGGAACCGGGGTCACGAAATGGTCCGGCAGCATCCCGCCGAACTGCCATCCGTCCTTCAGGTGTTGGATCAGTGACTGCGACCGCCACTGCACCAGGATGTAGATCGCGTAGATTCCCGAGTTGACGAGATTGGAGAGTACGAAATCGATTATTCGATACTTGCCGCCGAATGGCACCGCGGGCTTCGCACGATCGCGGGTCAGCGGATGCAATCGCGTACCGTGCCCTCCTGCCATCACGAGTGCGAGCGTTCTCATCCGGATAGTTCCATCGCTGCTAACGGCTACTTTCAGATTGATGCAAGGCGTCCAAGTATAGGTGCGGCTTTTTACGGGTGAAAGCCCGGCCCGGAAAAAAACACAAAATACCGAATTGGTTGGGGCTTCGATGCCTCAAAAGACGCATCCCGTCGGGACATTTACCCGACAACTGTGGACATTACTGGCCTTTCCGGCGCTTCGACCCTTGAATTTACTAGATTTTTGAACTTGGCGCGAGATTTGCTCTACATAGCCGTGAGCCGAATGAAACTTTTATGGGGTGTCTACGTCTAAGTTGCCGAGGCTGCTGAAAAACAATCAGCCATCAGGCCTCCTCAGGAACGGAGGAAGGAATTATGCAGACAGTTACTTCCAAAAATGAAAATGGAACCGGGCGTGGAATCGTCTATCGGACGACCTGCCAGAACCCAGGATGCGGCGTGACGTTCGATCTTCGAATAACAGCCGAAAATGCTAGCCTTTTGAGCGGATCGATGCCGTGTCCGCGGTGCCGCCGCCATGGAGGCTTCATCAAATCGCAGGGCCGTATCGGCGACAAGCTCTTTGCGGCCAAGCTGATGTTCCGGCTGACCGGGGTTGGCCCGAGCACCCGGGAGGATGAGGAGCTTTTCGGGGACACTCGCTATTAAGGATCGTCGCCGGATCGGCTAGACTAAACGCACGTCACCAGATCCGTTTGTTCCATCATTACGCAGCGAGCCGCTCGATTGTCGTCGAGCGGCTCGCTCGTCTTCACACTGAGAAACGCGCGATCTTGCTCGCGCGTTTGTGATCTCAATTATCCTGCGGCACTCGCATCGGCCGCCACTCCCTGCAAGCCACGGATACTCGGACGCTCGAGCATCCGCTTTATCCATGCGTCGATATTCGCGCGGTTCGCCATAGCATCGATGCCGAGGTCGCCAAGGATCAGCAGCCGCGGCACAAAGCCGATGTCCGCGACCGAAAATTCGCCGGCCAGAAACTGCTGCCCCTTGAGTTCGTTGTTCAGGTAGTCGAGCACGCGCTCCACTCCCTGATGAAGCCGCTGGATGCGATTTTGATCGCGCTCGGCTTCGGCCTTGGACATTTCGACGATGAGCTGTCCGACCTGCGGCGTGAACGACGTGTCGGCAAAGTCTTCGAACATCCGCGCGCGCGATCGGAGTCCGCTGGATCCGACGGCGGGCAGCACCGGAGGCTCGGGATATTCGTCCTCCAGGTACTCGTTGATGATCGTCGAGTCGTACACCGGCGTGTCGTCATCGACCAGCACGGGCACGCGACCGAACGGATTGAGCCGCAAGAACTCGGGCCGGCGATGCTCGCCCTGGGTGAGATCGACCGTCACCAGGTCGTAGCTGAGACTTTTTTCGGCCAGCACGATTCGCACCTTCTGGCCGTAGGGACAGGGCAGGAAGTCGTAGAGTTTGATCATATCCGGGAAGTCCTTATTCCGCCGCAACCTGAAGCTTCAAGCTGGCCTCGACTTCTGCCTCGAGCCTGATCGCGACCGCGAAATCGCCAAGTTGTTTGATGGGCTCGGGCAGGTGGATTTTCCGGCGCTCGATGTCGAAGCCGTTTTCGCGTAGCGCCCGCTCGATGTCGATATTGGTGACCGAACCGAACAACTTGCCCTCCTCGCCGGCTCGCGCCTTGATTACGAGGGCGAGCGCCTCGACCTTTTCCTTGAGCGAAACGGCCTGATTCTTCTGCCGCTCACGCTTGACCGCCGAAGTGCGCTTCTGATGTTCGAATTCGCGGAGGTTCTTCTGGTTCGCTTCGACCGCGAGCTGCCGGGGCAAAAGATAATTGCGCGCGTAACCGGCGCGAACCTTCACCACGTCGCCGGTCCGGCCCAGATTGGGCACGTCTTCGCTTAAAATTACCTGGACGTTCATATGTTTAACCGCCTACCCACCCGCTAGAGAAAATCGCCGTAGTTGCCGGCTTCCTGGCTCGGCGGCTTGAGCCGCCGAAAATCGACCCACATGTCGAACACGCCAGCGAGGCACACAACCGCGGATACCACCGGGTGCACAATGGTAACGAAATATATTACGGCCCGAAAAATCGCCGGCACCGACAGGGCCTGAAAGTAGAAACCGATAATCGCAAGACCCTGGCAGAAATAGATCACCGCGAAACACAGAAACGCATTCTTCGCGATGTCGCTGACCGGCGCGATCGGCGCCAGCATCCCGAACCCGGTCGCGATCAATCCCCAGATTAGCCATTCCGGCGTGGACCATCGGGCCAGATCGCCAAACAACGGGTAAGGTAACCGCTTCTTCCCGACCCATCGCCAGAAAACCCGCAAATTCAGCAGGGCCGAAAGCCCTATCAGCATCGCGATCAGCGCGGGGCTGAGCCTGACTATGTCGGCCACTTCCGACTGGGTCTCCGGCTGCACCACGCTCTGCATGCCGAGCATGCGGTAGAACTCCTGCCCCTCAGCCAGTTGTGCAGCCAGAAAGCTCTGCATCGACCTGACCAATGCGGCAGGACCACCAGCTGCGACGAGCCCAACCACGGCAAGAACCGTCAGCGTGACGCCACCCGCAGTGACGACTATCAACTCGAACGGCCGCTGCCGTTCGATCATCCACGCCATCACCCCGGTCAGGACACCGAACGTCAACAAATAAATGACGGCCGGCATAATCGCGAAGCCCGCCGCGTGCTGCAGCGCTGCCAGAGTCGATGCAGTCGCGGCACCATGCACCGCGAGATGGTGGACCACTACGGCCGCTGCCGCTCCCATAGCGACCATCGCGGTCGCGAATGCAATGGTCACGGCGGAGCGCAGCGCCGCTCTCGTACGCCCGGCCGCGAAGATCAGGATTGGCGCCGGAGTAAAGAAAGTCACGACGGTGCCGACCAGCGGAATAGCCGCGGCCGCCAGGAAGAATGCTCCCGACAGGAGACCGGCGCGGATGCTCCCTATGATCGCTTTGCGGGTCACTCGCCTCTGCTCACCCCAAAGTCGAGAACGGAAGCAGTGCGATCACGCGCGCCCGCTTGATCGCGACCGCCAGCTGGCGTTGATGTTTCGCGCAGTTGCCTGAAGTTCGGCTCGGCACGATCTTGCCGCCCTCGGTAATGAACCCCGACAAGGTTCGCACGTCCTTGTAGTCGACCTTCAGCGTCTTGTCGGCGCAGAAGCGGCACACCTTGCGCCGTCCGCCCGAACGCCGGCGCATCCCCGGACGTCCTTCACCGCGATCGCCTTCGCCGCGCGGCCCCCTGGAGCGGGGCGCATCGTCGCCGCGCGGCCTCTCGGCGAATTGTTCTGTTCTTTCTTCGTCTGCCATTTCGTTTCCTTAACTGACAACTTGCCTGCGAGGCCAGGTCCGCTTCGCTCAAGTCGCGTTCTTTAGTTCCGTGCGTCTACTCGACCGGCCCGTTCGTCCATCTACGACGCTGTCGTGTTCGGCGGGAGAACCTCTCGATGATCACCGCGCTCGATACGATTCTGAGAACGGGGTTTGGCCATCCGGCCGCGCAGATTCAATTCGATTGCCCACCGCCATCCAGGTCGGGTTCGCCCTCGGCCTCCGCGAGCATTTCCTCGGGTGCATCGGGCGCTTCTACCGCTTTTTCCCTTTCCGCGGCGAACGCGGCAGCGCGTGCCTCGGCCGCGGCTCTGGCCTCGGCGATCCTGCGATTGCGCGCCTCGATCTCCTCACGCGCGTGGGCAGGATCCGCGTCCGTGTCGAGCAGTACCGAAAGATAGCGGAGCACGGTGTCGGAGAGTTTCAGGTTTCTCTCCACCTCGTTCATCACCGGTCCTTCAGACACATAGTCGAGCCGCACGTAGTAGCCGCGCCGCTCGCCCTTGATTCGATAGGCGAGTTCGCGAGAGCCCCACTCGTCGGCTTCGATCATCTCGCCGCCGCCCTGGGTGACGAGACCCGAAAAGCGCCTGACGGCTTCCTTGATTTGTGGTTCGCCCTGATCGGGCCGAAGAATAAAGATCGTTTCGTAGCGCCGCAATGCGCAAATCCTCCTTATGGATTTAAGCCCCAACCTGGAGCAAGGAGCAAAAAAACAGCATAACATCGCCCAACAAGCGCAACAAGGCATTCTCCACGGATCTTGGACAGAAATCCGCAGATTGCGCAGATTTCGCGGATTAATTCCTAAACGTCCGCGCAATTTTCTTAATCGGTGAAATCTGCCGGACCTGCGGATTCCGTTACGAGATTGCCCTTGAGATTGCCGTCCGACCTGTTATGAGAACTGTCGCCAGCCTGGCAGGAGGACAATTTCGTGGCAAAATCGAAAGCAAAGAAGCGCGACGGCAAGAAAGCTCTGAAAGCCAAACCGCGCGCCAAAGTGGCCGCGCGTAAAATCGCGGTCAAAAAGGCGGTACCCAAAGCCGCCGCCCAGCGGCCGTCCGCGCCTCGCGAGCCCAGGCTTCCCACATACGATCAATTGCCCGTTCGGGCCGGCGCCCCCGCGGGTGCCGCATGGGGAGTGTTCGGTGATGAGGACGAAGTCGGAACGATAAACCTGCTGTCGCCGGCGCGCGTGCTGGCCGCGGCGCAATCGATTCGCAGCGGCAAGGTCTTCGCCCTGAATCTGCCGATCAATATCCCCGACCCGCCGCTTTTCACCCGCGGCAAGCATTCGCATACGATAAAAATCTTTCCGAACGCGAACTACGTGCTCGACGACTATCTCGACAACTTCTACCCGCAGGCATCGTCACAGTGGGACGCACTATGCCACGTGAAGCACCCTGTGCTGGGGGCATACAACGGCATTCCAGATAATCAGATAACCGGGCGCGGCGGCACGCGGCTGGGAATCGACAATCTGGCCAGGCGCGGCATCGCGGGCCGCGGCGTCCTCGCGGACGTCGCGCGCTACTACGATCGAACCGGCAAGAAGATCAATTTCACGAAGCCGGAATCGATCCCGCTCGAAGACCTGGAAGCGACGCTGGCGGCCGAAAAGGTCACGCTGCGAACCGGAGACATTCTGCTGATCCGGATCGGATGGACCAAGTTCTACCTGTCGGCGAGCGCCGAGGTTAAAGCCGAGCTGGCGCACGAGACCGTCGTGCCGGGAATCGAAGGTACCGCGCGGGTGGCGCGCTGGATTTGGGACAATCATCTGGCCGCGGTGGCATCGGATTCGCCGGCGCTCGAAGCACTGCCCAAGAGCGAAGGTGAGGACTTCCTGCACTTCCACATGCTCTCGTTTTTCGGCATGCCGATAGGCGAGATGTGGAACCTGGAAGGGCTGGCCGACGATTGCGCCGCCGACAGTCGCTACGATTTCTTTCTGACTTCGGCGCCGCTCAACGTGCCCGGCGGAGTCGGCTCACCGCCAAACGCCGTGGCGATAAAATAACGCCGTCATTCGCATCGGCCTGAGAAAGATCGCGGCACCAGGGCACCGCTTCGGTGCTCTGGTGCCGCGTCGATTCACTAGTGGCCAGCTCGGGCCACCGCCTCGGTGGTGAAGAATTCCCGATCGACCGCGCCCATGTTGATGTACCAGCATTCGCGCTCGGAAGTGTCGGGGCCCGGAAGGTAGCAGGTGGTCGACATGCCCGCCTGTATGTCGACGCTCGACGCGGCGACTACGAACTCGCGCTTGTAGGGATAGATCGCCACCTTCGCGTCCGGCACCGGACGGTCGCGGTAGGTCAGCAGATAGATCTGCGTCTTCCAGAGTTCGCCCCTGCGGTCGTAGCTGTCGAGGTACGAATTGAACCATCCTTCGCTGTCGATATAGACGATGGTCTTGGATTGCAGAACTCCGGTAATACGCTCGGGACGCGGCGTAACTTCGACCATGTACATATGCCGCATCTCCCAATTATCGGGACATGAAGTCGCGCCGCCATCGGTCGGACACGGTTGCGCTGGAGAATGTACCGCGTTGACGCATCCGAGCAGATCGCGCTCGCCCACGAACTTGAAGTTGTATTCCTGGGGCTTCGCCGCAAAGCCGCCGGAATGATCGGGGTCCCAGGTGGAAAGCCCCGGCGACGACGACAGCAGCACTTCATTGACGCGGCGGACCCGTCGGGAATCGGGAAGATATGCCCAAGCGTCATCGGCATGATCCGGGTCCCAATAGCGGAAGCGCAGTCCGCCCGCACCGCGCTCGTTGGCGGGCGACATGAGTGGGTACGCCGCGGAGCGCAACCATATGTTGGTCGACTTGAAATCGGGATCGGCGGGCAGCGGTTCAACTTCAGTTCGGCCAATCTCCGAGTAACCGGCGGCATGGCCGATAGTCACGAACAAGAGCTGGTTCTGGGCGCCGCCCGGATTGAACGGCGCAACCTGGCATTCGAAGTATCGCAGATCAAAGTCATCGCTCGCGATCGGTTTGAAATACGAGTTCCACATGATCTTGGTTGCGATGTCCTTGTCGTTCGGGTCCAGCAGCGGGAATGGCTGCCCTGCTACATAGCCCTCGATCGTGCGACGGTCGGCGCCGAGCCGCACCTGGGCCGAGTACTGCTCGGTCGCGACTTTATATGGGGGAGGCCAGTCGATCCGGCTGTGATCGACGATGTTCATCTCCATGCCGCGGGTCACGGCATAATACGCGCCGGGACTTATCAGCGATTGAACGCTGGCGGCATTTGAGCGCGTAATCGTGTCTCCGGGCTTGACCTGGCATAGAGCTGAACTCGCGGAGAACCCCAGCGCAAGGCACAGAAGCGATATCGGCACCGCAAAGCGGATCGGCATCTTCAATATGATTTCTCCACCTACCTAACGTTAGACAGTCAGCTTGTCTGCGCGATGCATACACAAAGCAGCACCAAAAGGCAATTGCACGACGTATGGCTAGCAGGCTCCGATCCGTGTCCTCAGCGCGGTCGGGGAGATCGCGGGCCGTGCAGAAGATTGCGGCGATAGGTCACGAAGTTGTCCGTAATGTGCGCGCCGACGCTTTCCGCCGTGCGGCGCGATGCCCAGTTGTCGTCAAGCACGAGCGTGTAGCCGGCGTACTGCATCCCCTGCTGCGCCATCGTAAGAAATGACCGCGCCGTCATCGCGAGCGCAATCCCGCGTCCGCGCGCGCTCTCGATCACCCCGATGTTGATCAGTGCGCCTCGCGTGCCTCCCCCGCGTTCGGGATCGAGCTTCACGCCGCGCCTGACGCGCGCCAGCATCGTGCTCCAATCGGGCACCGCAAAGACCGCGCCGACCACGTCGCCGCCCGTCGTCGCGATCATCGAAAGATCCGCCACCGCGGTGTCGCCGAGCGACATAAGCATCGGCCGCACTTCCGCCCGCGTCACGGGGTTCCATCCCCAATGGCGCGCGAACGCCGCGTTGGTCACATCGGTCCATCCATCGATGGCGGCGAGAAATCCGTATTGGCGCCAGCTTTGGATGGTCACGGGCTGGCGGCGGATCGCTTCGAGAATGTCGCGGTAGCGAGCAAGATTTTCGCTGCTCAGCGGCGCGGTGTAGTCGAGCTGCCCTTTTTCGGTTTCGAATCCCGCGTCTTTGAAATAGCAATGGTAGTAAGGGGGGTTGCCGCGCAGCAGAAAGGACGGCAGTCGCCCGTAATTGCCGATTACGTACGGATAATCGAGAAACGCGGCAAAGCCGCTGCGCACCGCCGTCATTCCGCGCGCCTGCAGCCAATCGCTTGCCGCATCGAGCATCGCGAGGACCGCATCGTCTTCATCGTCGAGCGCCTCGAAATGGATAAGATGGCCGAGCCGCTCATTCCAGTGCGCGTTGTAGCGATTGTTCACTACCGCGGTCACGCGCGCGATCATGTGATCCCCTCGCCGTGCGCAGAATCCGCCGATATCGAGGTAGGCGGCCGAAGCCGTCCGGCGCATCAGGAAATCGACTTCGTTCTGCACGTCGGGCGGCCACCACGCGTCGCGTCCCGCATAAATCTGGTATGGCAGCCGCGCGAATTCCTCTAGCGCATCGCGCGTGGAAATCTGCTCCACGAGGGGTGGACCCTGATGGGCAATGATCGACCTGCCGAAAGCCACTCCGCTTGTGTCCTCGAAATACGCGCCTGAGCTTATCACCGCGCAACACGAAACGACCATCGCGCTAAAGCGCGAGAAAAGATAGAAGCTGGCTATCTCGCCTGGTCGCGAAGGAAACGGCGCAACCGCCAATCGTGGCTTTTTCAAGAACGGAACGTAGGTCGGCCTGCCTCGAGGAACCTAACCCATCGACACGCGATTTTGATCATAGTGACCCGCGTCTCGCGGAAAGGAGCGACCCATGAACGGTCTGGTTTCCAATCTGGCAAACCGCTGCCTCGCAATCGCGCGAAGCCTCGACTGGCTGCCCCCGCTCCTGCTGCGCCTCTTCGTCGGCTACTTCTTCTACGAGACCGGATGGGGCAAGGTTCATAATCTCGATTCGTTCGCGCAGCGGTTCGCCGACTGGGGCATCCCCTACCCGTACTTCAATGCCGTCCTTTCCGCGTACACCGAGCTGATCGGTGGCGCATTGACCATCGCGGGACTGGGCACTCGCCTCATATCGATCCCGATGATCATCAACATGATCGTCGCGGTCCGGAGCGTTAAGCTCAAATCGGTGGGAAGCCTCGATGACTTCGTCGAGCTCGATGAGCCGCTCTATGCGCTCGCATATTTCTGGCTGATGAATCGCGGGACCCGGCATGGTAAGCCTCGACTATGTTCTGGGCGAAATGCTCGGTCTGCCTGATTGGGCCTGGAACTGGCGCACCAGTCCCAAAGAGCCTGCCTGACCGCGCCCTCGGAGCGCGCGGCCGCGTGGCCCGGTCGCCTCACCTGGCTATGAAGGAACCCGGCCCAGACTGCTATGGTGCGGAACGTGTCGGAAGCACCCATCAGCGAACACGCCGCCCCGGTTCAACATGAAAGCGCACTAGCGGGCGGCTATCGCCTGGCGGCGGAAGCGGCCTCGCTGATTTACATCGCGGTCATCGCATCGACCGCGTTCACCACGGGCGCTTTCTATGTCCTGTTTCCCGAACTCGGCGCTCTCTCTAATGACGTCTTCACACGTCCGCGCGGGACCTGGGCAAGAGCGCCTTTGCTGTTGGCGATCACCCCGCCACTGGCGGGCGTGATTGGAATTTTCGTGACGCGACTCCTCCCTTACGGGCTGACCTCAGTGCTGGCCGACGTATGCGCTTCGATCGCGTTGATCGTTGTGATGCGATCTCCCGTCGCTCCGTCGATCTCCGCCGGATTGCTGCCCCTAGTCCTCGGCGTGCAGAGTTGGTGGTATCCACCGGCGATTCTGTTCGGCACCATCCTTCTCGCGGCGCTTTCAATTCCATGGAAACGTTTCTCAATGGAACGCGCAGATGGCGCTCGCACGCCCGCGCAGGTCGCTGAAGAGGCAATGCACGCGGCGCCCCGCGACTATTCGGGCCTGGTGCCGTTGATCCTGTTCGTTGCAATCGCCACGGGAATCGCCGAACTGACCGGGCTGCGTTTCGTTCTGTTTCCGCCGTTGGTGGTAATCGGATTCGAGATGTTCGCGCATCCTGCTACGTGTCCGTGGGCGGAGCGTTCGCTGGTTCTGCCGATCGCGTGCTTCCTAAGCGCCGCCGGCGGCCTGCTCTGTCTAAGCGTGGTCGGGGCGAACCCGGCCACAGCAGCTATCAGCATGGCGTGGGGAATAGTCGTGTTGCGCTCGTTTAGTCTGCACGCACCGCCGGTGCTTGCAGTGGCGTTGCTTCCGATGGTGATGAGCCGGCCGACCTGGGCCTATCCGATTTCCGTCGGGATGGGGACGTTGCTGCTGACCTTGTCGTTCCTGCTGTGGAACGCGCTCCCGGCTCGCAGTGCTTAGTTCATAGGTGCGCGAGGCCTCGCGGCGGCGCAAGGATCTATTTGCGCCGCTTCGCCGGCACGAGCATCAGATTGCCGTCGCCGATCCATCGCGCGAGCCTGGAATTGATCTCCTGCGGCGCGCTCTCCGCGGAGACATCGCGCGCGAGCACTTCGCAAACCTTTCCGAACGCGGCGCCGCGGCCAAGCATCTCGAGCGCATCGGCTTCGATCTCGTCCAACTCCCGATACGATATCCGCGAATTGTGGCGCGATACGAGTATTCGATTGCCGGACCGCCCGGGCACACCCCAATCGCGCTTTTCCTCGACCGCGCGCAGAACCTCTGCCACCTTCCATTCCGCGTGCAAAATCACGGTTGCTGGCACGGTGCGCATTTTCAGCGCCGCCCATCGCTCCGGCGGAATCGCGCTCATTGCGGACGCATCGAGTGGCGTCGTGTCGGCCGCGCGGAAGACATCGATGGTCGCCCTCTCGAGCGCCGCGAGGTCGGCGACAAACGGATATTCGTTGCGCAACGGATGGTCGCGCAGAAAATCGGAGAGGTACCTGCCCGCCCAGATGACCGAAGGCTCGATCGGCGGATATTCGATCAGGTACCCGGTGATGAGATTGTGAAACTTCGTCTCGCCCAGCAGCGCCGCGGTCGCAGCAAAATCTTCCTGAAGGATCTCCAGCAAGCGGTAGAAATACATGTTGGCGTAGATGCCGACACGGTCCTCCGCAGACAGACGATCGTCACCTCGTATCACGCTTTCGAGCCCGCCCAACGGCAGGCTGGGCTCGGCCGCGAGCCCTTCGGCCACGCCGCTAGGCGCGGTGATGAGCCGATGGAGCAGACTCTGGATGTGCTTGAGCGGAAGATTCATGGTGGCCAGCGCCGTCGCGCGCGAGGCCCCGATAGATTTGGCGCGCGCGTTCGGCGGCCTCCGCAAGCACGCTGAATTCCGGAATATTGTCGTCCCATTCGATCAGCGTTGAAACCGCTCCAAACCGCCGTACCGCGCGCTCGTAGAGCGACCAGACCTCGTCGCGGATCGGATGGTCGTGCGTGTCCAGCAGATGCGTGCCGTGATCGCTGTGGCCGGCGAGATGATATTGAACGACGCGCTCGACCGGGATCGCATCGATGTATTCCTCGGCGCTGAACCGATGATTGAACGCGCTTACGAAGATGTTGTTGATGTCGAGCAGGATTCCGCAATCGGCTTCCTCGGCAACCGCGCGCAGAAACTCCCATTCGCTGAGCGTCGAGTCGCGAAACGCCATGTAGCTGGAAACATTCTCGATCAGGATGTGCCGTTCCAGAATGTCCTGCACCCAGCGGATCCGCGCGGAAACGTGGCGCACGACTTCTTCCGTGTATGGCAGCGGAAGCAGGTCATGAAGATTGCGTCCGCCGACACCCGTCCAGCACAAGTGGTCGGAGATCCATGCGGGCTCGAAGCGCCGCGCCAGCGCGCGTAGCTCGCGAAGGTAGTTCCGGTTCAGCGCATCGGTCGATCCGATCGATAGCGACACGCCATGCGTCACGATCGGATGCCGGTCGCGCACTGCGGCCAGAACTTCCAGCGCGCGTCCGCCCTCGACCATGAAGTTCTCGGAAACAACCTCGAACCAATCCATCGCAGGATGGTTCTCGAGAATATGCGCGTAGTGGGGCCGGCGAAGACCGACGCCAAAGCCGAGAAAAGGAAAGTCAGACCGATTCATCTGTCAAACCAAAAGACGGACGGGCGCGCCGGATGGG
>JBKQNE010000047.1:0-4000 GCA_052146355.1 Binataceae bacterium (SeqCode)
GGTCCGACGGCACGCCCTGACGGCGAGCGACGCTCACGATGAATGACACGCAATCGCGCAGCAGTGTCTCATAGGCTACGCGATCCCCCGTTTGGGCGGCGGCCATCAACGCCGATCGACGGGCGTCAGACTCTGTTCGCGCCTTGCCGGCACGCGTCGTTACGCTTCTAATCGGCCGCTCCACTACCGAGATGCTCGTCGGTGAAGACGCTATCGAGCACGGCAGCGGGATGGGGCGCAACGGATAACGCCTCGGCGCGGGAATCAAATTTCCTTGTGCCATTTTGCCCCGGGGGACTCTACGAGTGTCTTTCGCGCCGAGGCGGCGAAAAGTTACATATGATAACCGGCAGAAGCAGAAGGCTCCGATGCCGGGCTCGGCCGCTTGCCCAAGTCTGTCGCAATAGCCGCGTCAGTGATGATTTCGCCGCGGTGCTGCGTCGGTCGCCGGTCACGAAAACTTGACTAACCCCTTGGTAACCTTCCGCAAGGGTCGCACGAATGAAAGGGCAGAGCCGACGGCACGGCATAGATAACCAACAGACTGAGTCCATCCAGCAGAAATTCTCATGGCGGCTGCGGCCTTAGCATTCTTCGCCGGCATTTTGACCGTCGCGGCGCCGTGCTCGCTGCCGGTGCTGCCGGCTCTGCTCGGCGCATCAGTCGGGCGAAGCAACAAAGCGCGGCCGATCTTCATCACCATGGGATTTGTCCTGTCATTCACGGTCGCGGCGGTTTTCTTCAGCGTTACCACGCAAATCGCAGGCATCGACCAGGCAACGCTCCGCTCCGCGGCCGCCTTCCTGTTGGCTTCATTCGGCGCGCTATTGCTGTGGCCGCACCCTTTCGAATGGTTTTGGCTGCAGATCGGCACACGCCTCATTCCTGGCGACCGTATCATCATGCGGTTTGCGCAGGGCAACTTCGGCGCTCTTGTGCTTGGCACCGCGCTTGGGCTGGTGTGGACGCCCTGTGCCGGCCCTGTCTTGGCGTCGATACTGACGTTGATCGCTACTGCCGGAACTCTCGTTTCGGGCGCCGTGCTGCTGGCGGTCTATGCCGTAGGCGCCGCCGTTCCGCTGTTAGCCATAGGCTGGGGTGGGCAGGCCATGACCACCCGCGTCAGGGTCTTGGCGCGCCACTCGCGTCGCCTTCAGAAGGGTTTCGGCGCGGTGATGATCGCTTTCGCCGTCGCGACTTATTTCGACTATGACGCGCTCATCGCCTCATGGCTTTCACGAGTTTATCCTGGCGCAACGATCGGACTTTGAGGAGAGCAAGATGAACCAACGATCCAAAATAGCCACGGCGCTGACCGCGGCTTTGTGCGCTGTTGCATTCGGCGTCACCCTCGGCGTTGCCGAGGAGCAGACGGCGAGCCCTCCGCTTGAGCTGGTGGACGCTCAGGGCACAGCACCAAACTTCGTGGGCATCGACCACTGGTTCAACTCAGCGCCGCTGAACATCGCAGACCTGCGCGGCAAGGTTGTGCTGGTCGATTTTTTGACCTACGGCTGTTACAACTGTGTCAACACGCTGCCGCATGTCACTCGGCTGTACGATATCTACAAGGACAAGGGCTTCGTGGTCATCGGCGTTCATACGCCTGAGTTTCCATTCGAGAAATCCACCGGCAACGTCGAAGCCGCCCTCAAGCGCCACGGCATCCGCTATCCGGTCGCGCAGGACAATGAATTTGCGACGTGGAACGCCTATCGAAATCAGTATTGGCCGGCGCAATACATTGTCGATCAAAGCGGCAAGATCGTCTTTCAGCATGCCGGCGAAGGCCAGTACGACGAAATGGAGCGGGTGGTGAGAAGGCTCCTCGATCGCAGCAGCTGACGTCGAAGCCGGCATCAAAGCGCCTGACTCTTGGGATCGGCTTCTCGCCGCTCGAAGCCTGAACGGGCTGCTGGAAGGATTGGCGGACCGCACTTGGCCGTTTCGATAGCAACTCCATCTGGAAACCCGACCGATGATCGACCTCTATTACTGGACCACGCCGAACGGCCACAAGATCACGATTTTTCTCGAAGAGACCGGCCTGCCGTACACGATCATTCCGGTGAACATCAGCAAAGGCGATCAGTTCAAGCCCGAGTTCCTTGCGATATCGCCCAATAATCGCATTCCGGCGATTGTTGATCACAAGCCAAAGGATGGCGGCGCGCCGATCCCCGTATTCGAATCGGGCGCCATCCTTCTTTACCTGGCCGAAAAGACCGGAAGATTCATTCGCGCGGACCTCCGCCGCAAGGTCGAAGTGACGCAGTGGCTGTTCTGGCAAATGGCCGGGCTCGGCCCGATGGCCGGTCAAAACCACCATTTCAGCCAGTATGCGCCAAAAAAGATCCCATATGCGATCGACCGATACGTGAAGGAAACGAACCGCTTATATGGCGTGCTCAATAAGCGCCTGGCCGATCGTCAGTTCATCACGGGCGACTACTCCATCGCTGATATGGCAACGTACCCTTGGATTGTTCCCTACGAACGCCAAGGGCAGAAGTTGGAGGACTTTCCACACTTGAGGCGGTGGTTTGAGGCTATCAAGGCACGGCCGGCAGTTGTGCGCGCCTATGCCAAGGCAAAAGAGGTCAACACGCAACCGACGGTCACTGAAGAATCCAAACAGATTCTTTTCGGACAGACGGCGGCAACCGTAGTCGGACGCTGAGAGGTCCACCCATGGCACTGCAACTCTACGATCTCGCCGGAGCGGAGCCGAAACGCCGCTTCAGCCCGTGTTGTTGGCGAACGAAGCTGGCGCTCATGCACAAGGGGCTGGCGTTTGAAACCATCCCCTGGCGATTTACAGAAAAGGACGCAATTGCGTTCTCCGGGCAAGGTCGCGTGCCGGTGCTGCTCGACGGCGATCGAGTTGTTTTCGATTCATGGACGATTGCGACTTATCTTGAGGACTCTTATCCTGATCGCCCTTCACTGTTTCGCAGCGATGGCGGACGCGCCGTCACGCGATTTGTCAACGCCTGGGCGGACACGATTCTAATCGGCGGAATTCTGCGGTTGGTAGTCACCGACATTTTCGCGCACCTGCACGATAAAGACCGCGCTTACTTCCGCGAGACGCGAGAGAAGCGCTTGGGCGCGACGTTGGAGGCGGTCAGCGCCAATCGCAATACGGATGTACTGACGTTCCGCAAGACGTTGGAGCCAGTTCGCACCGTTCTGGCGGCGCAGCCCTATTTCGGCGGTGAGATGCCGGCCTACGCCGATTATGCCGTGTTCGGCTGTTTCCAATGGGCGCGGTGCATCAGCTCTTTTCCGTTGCTGCTCAATGATGATCCCGTCTGGGCTTGGCGTGACCGGTTGCTTTCCACGTTTGACGGGTTCGCGCGCAACGCGCTTGGCTATCCAGTATGAGCGGAGCAGAGGTTCGTTGGTGATCGTGATGCCACAGCACCAGCGGATTCACTGACCCAGCCAGATCGATAAAGAATCGATAAAGAGATGTGCGAACATGGCGATCAAGGCGTTGGTTTTTGATGCCTACGGGACACTCTACGACGTGCACTCGGTCTATGCGAAGACCGAAGAGCTTTGTCCCGGCAAGGGCGATCTCATAAGCCAGAGGGCCGCGTTGCGCACCGCAGCAAAAGCTGTCGCTCGACTTCCGAATCGGGTCATCAACGTCGGTTTGGGCATGCTCCAACCACTTCCGCTCTTGCTCCGATAGCTACCGTTTCGCTGCAACGCGGCAACCGTCGGTTCGGGCCAATATCGATCAGGGCGCGGACCAACACGCAGGAAGTGGTGCTGCTGCATATTCCGCTAGTCTGCGACCGAAATTGAGTCGGAGTCAGCAGTTCCTGTCGACTTGGCGGTTGCTACCGGATTCAGCAGCACCCGCGACGTCGGTCGTTGTCGGGAGAGGTTTTCTATACTTGGCAAGGACGAAGAGGCCAGCGCCATATAGGGCAATAGAGAACAATCCAACTGAGAATATGCCGATCGAGAAAATACCGATCGAGAAGAT
>JBKQNE010000048.1:0-2788 GCA_052146355.1 Binataceae bacterium (SeqCode)
CACGTTTCAGCAAGAAATTGTCGTCAGCGCAGTGCTGCTTGGCTGCACGGTAGGCGCGGCCTTTAGCGGCCGCCTGGCCGACCGCTTTGGCCGCCGGAGCGTTCTGATTCAGGTTGCGTGTTTATTCTTCCTTGGCGCGGTGGGAACGGCCTTGGCTCCAGGAACCATTTCGCTTTCGATAGGCCGCGTCGTTGTCGGAATTGC
Organism: Binataceae bacterium (SeqCode); assembly: GCA_052146355.1. Taxonomy (GTDB): domain Bacteria; phylum Desulfobacterota; class Binatia; order Binatales; family Binataceae; genus JAFAHS01. The sequence continues at coordinate 205 of JBKQNE010000048.1, forward strand.
GATCGGCATCGCGTCCTACACGGCGCCGCTTTACATCTCGGAAATCTCGCCGGCCGGCGTGCGCGGCAAGCTTGTCTCGCTGAATCAGCTGATGATTACGATCGGGATCGTCTGCTCGTATCTGGCGGATTACGGGCTCGCGGATATGCGTGGATGGCGCTGGATGTTTGGCCTGGCGGCCATTCCGGCGGCGATCCTTCTGCTCGGGCTGCTCTTCGTGCCAGAAAGCCCGCGCTGGTATATGAGGCAGCTTTCGCGCGATCGAGCGCGCGAAGTGCTCGCAAAAATACGCAAGTCCTCGGATGTGGCTGAGGAACTGGCGGAAATCGAGGCAAGTTTGAACCAGCAGCAGGGCAGCTGGCGCGAACTCCTGAGCCCTTCCCTGCGTCCGGCTCTCGTGATCGGGATAGGCCTCGCGGTGTTTCAGCAGTTCACCGGCATCAACACCGTGATCTATTACGCGCCCAGGATCTTCCAGCTCGCCGGACTCCACTCGAACTCCGCGGCGATCCTGGCCACGGTCGGCGTGGGCATCGTCAACGTGCTGATGACGGTTGTCGCGCTCGAATTGCTCGACCGCGTCGGGCGCCGCCCGCTGTTGCTCTACGGCTTGGCAGGCATGATCGTTAGCCTCGGAATTCTCGGAGCCGGCTTCCTTTCGGCGAGTCCAACAAGCGGCCTGGCGCTGACTTCCGAAGTTTGCGTCGCGGCATACGTGGCCTGCTTCGCCATCAGCCTCGGGCCGATTTTCTGGCTGATGATCGCGGAAATCTATCCGCTAAAGATTCGGAGCCTGGCAATGAGCGTCGCCGCGGCCGTAAACTGGGGATCGAACCTGCTCGTCGCCCTTACGTTCCTCAGCCTGCTCCACGTGCTCGGGCGGCCGTGGACGTTCTGGCTGTACGCGCTCGTCGGCGTCCTGGCGTGGATATTCGTTGTTCAGCTGGTTCCCGAAACAAAGGGAAAAACCCTCGAGGAAATTGAAGCCGCATGGCGGGCGCGAGGACGCCCTGCGTAAGCCGGAGGGAGAGCCTAGCGCCCGACCATCGACTGTTCCTTGCAAAATTCCACGATCCGCGCCTCCGCCCAGAAACGCCCCTCTCCGCCTTCCTGCGAAATGAACGCGCAGTGGCCGCCGCGGCGCGTCGCGACGAGTGAAATATTCGGGTTCCCGCGCAGCGCCTCGTTCGCAAACATCGCTCTAAGTCCTGATTAACGCGGTGGTCTCAATAGGTCGATGCAACACCATCTGATATAAGTCTGCTCTCTAAAGGTGGTGTTCATGAAGCCAGGGAAACGGTTTGGGCTGTGTGCGATTGAGAAGAGCGAGATCTGGAGGCGATGGAAGGCGGGAGAGACGCTGCATGAGATTGGGCGCGCCTTTGACAAGCCACATACTTCCATTCGCTGTTTGTTGTTGCCTCGCGGAGGGATTCCTCCCGCGGTGCGCCGTCGCTCCCGTCTAGCCCTCACGCGGTCTGAGCGAGAGGACATCTCGCGAGGGATCGCATCCGGTTCATCGATTCGTGAGATAGCTAGACATCTGGAGCGAGCATCCTCGACGGTGGGCCGGGAGGTCACACGCCATGGTGGGCGTCCCGCCTATCGAGCGCATGAGGCGGATGACCAAGCCTGGGAGTCGGCCTTGCGGCCCAAGAAGTGCCTTCTTGCCCTGCACCGGAGGTTGCGAGAGGTCGTTGCGAGTAAACTGATCCTGGAATGGTCGCCCGAGCAGATTTCCGGGTGGCTGAAGACCGAGTATCCCGAGGACGAGAGGATGCGCGTGTCCCACGAGACCATTTACCGCAGCCTATTCATCCAAGCGCGTGGAGTGCTGAAAAAAGAGCTGATGGACCACCTGCGGACCAAGCGGCGCATGCGCCGCTCGCGGCACTCTCGTATCTTCAAAGACTCGCGCGGTCAAATCGCAGATGCCATCTCGATTAGGGAAAGACCCGCTGAAGTTGAGGACCGCGCTGTCCCTGGTCATTGGGAGGGCGATCTGCTGAGCGGCTCGAAGAACAGTCACATGGTGACCTTGGTGGAACGGCATTCACGTTTTGCCATGCTGATCAAAGTGCCCAGCAAGGACACAGCGGTGGTGGTGACGGCGTTGAGTCGGCATATTCGAAAACTCCCCGCTACCCTGCGGCGCTCGCTGACGTGGGATCGCGGACTGGAAATGGCCAAACACAAGGACTTTACGATAGCTACGGATGTGCAGGTCTACTTCTGCGATCCGCAAAGTCCCTGGCAGCGTGGCACGAACGAAAACACCAACCTGCTTTTACGGCAATACTTCCCGCGAGGAACCGACCTGTCTTGCTATTCTCAAGCGCAGCTCGACCAGGTCGCGCGGCGCTTGAATCAACGTCCAAGAAAGACCCTGGGATTTCAAACTCCTGCGAGTAAACTTCAAGCAAGTGTTGCGTCGACCGTCTGAACCGGCAGCCCCAACCGGACATCTCTAACAATGTCGGCTCTGTCAAAGCTTTTCTGAGCGCACTTCTCCGTTCACTTCGAAGAGTGTCCTGTTTTGCTTTCGTAGGGCCTTTGCATTGACGACCGCGGCTCGCTCGTAATC
>JBKQNE010000049.1:0-97842 GCA_052146355.1 Binataceae bacterium (SeqCode)
TGAACGCCGACATTCCCGGCAGCCCCATGCCGGCAAAGAATGCGAACCCGGTCATCGCGGTATAAAAGGGCATTTGCTGCGCCAATCCACCGAAGCCGTTGATCTCGCGATGATGCGCGCGATCGTAGATGACGCCGACCAGGATGAAGAGCATCGCCGTGACGGTGCCGTGATTGAACATCTGCAGCACCGCGCCGTTGATGCCCGCGGTGGTAAATGATGCGATACCCAGCATCACGTACCCCATATGGCTGATTGACGAGTACGCGATCAGCTTCTTGAAGTCGGTCTGCGCCATCGCGCACATCGCGCCGTAGACGATATTGACCGTCCCGATCACGCCCAGGAACAGCCATGCGAGCTGATGGGTCGCCTCCGGCAGAATCGCAAAGTTGACGCGCAAAATTCCGTAGGTGCCCATCTTCAGAAGAACGCCAGCCAGGATGACCGAGATGGCGGTGGGCGCTTCGACGTGCGCGTCGGGCAGCCAGGTATGGAAGGGGAACGCCGGAATCTTGATCGCAAACCCGATGAAGAGGGCGATCCACACGATGCGCTGGAAGGCCGACGAATAGCGCGACGCGTTGGACGCCAACTGCGTCATGTCGAAGGTGCTCTGCGCGCCGTAGTAGTACAGGCCGAGCATCGCCAGCAGAATTAGCACCGAGCCGAGCAGAGTGTAGAGGAAGAACTTGATGGCCGCGTATTCGCGCCGCGGGCCGCCCCAGACCCCTATCAGGAAGTACATCGGCAGGAGCATTACTTCCCAGAAAATGTAGAACAGGAAAAAATCGAGCGAGACGAACACGCCCATCATTCCCGCATCGAGCATCAGCAGGAGCGCGTAATAGGCCTTCTCGGCGCGGTTGATGCCGAAGCTGGCAAACACCGCGATGAAGCAGATGAGCGCGGTCAGCAGGACCATCGAGATCGAGATTCCGTCCACGCCCATGAAGTAGGTGATGTGATACGACGGAATCCAATCGTGCTTCTCGGCAAACTGGACCGCGGTGGTGGTGCCATCAAAGTTCTCGTATAGCCAGACCGCGATCGCGAGCTGCAAGGCGGTCGCTCCGACCGCGAGCCATTTGGAGGTGTCCTTCATCGCCTGCGGCAGGGACAAGATGACGACCATGCCGGCGACCGGAATGAATGTGATCAGGGTAAGCGCGTGACTCATTTTCGATAGACGCTCTTTTTCGTTCCGAATCCGCGCGCGCTCAGACGTGCACCATCGCGCGCACCAGTAGAATCACCATCACAGCGGCCAAAATGCCGTATAGATAACCGTTGATCGAACCGGTCTGCAGCCGGCGCAGCCGCCCGCCGACATCCAGCGTCACCAGCGAAGCGAAATTAACCAGCCCGTCCACGACATAGCTGTCGAACAATCCCGACAGCCACGCGCCGACCACGGTCAAGCTGGCCGCAAGATTCACGACCCCGTCGATGATGTTCGAGTCGAACCAGGCGAACGCGCGCGTCAGCGCGAGATACGGCTGGATGATCGTGAGGTCATACAACTCGTCGACGTAATATTTGTTCAGCACCCAATTGTAGATCACGCCGCTGAAGGCCGTGCTGAAGCGCTCCGGATCGATGCTCTTCTGCCGATACATCAGATCGGCGGCGAGCCATCCGAGCACGACCATCGTAAAGGTAATGAAGCCGAAGGCCGCCTCGGTCGCGTGACTGTGAAGACCGCTCTCGATGATGCGCCGGGTGACCTCGCTGCTGAAAACCGGGTCGAGGAACTCTTCGAAGGGCTTGTAGGTGGCGATAAATTCCGGAATTTTCACGATACCGCCGACCACCGACAGCACGCCCAGCACGATCAGCACGTACGTCATCGAGGGCGGCGATTCGTGCAGATGATGCTCCTGCTCGTGGGTGCCGCGAAACTCGCCGAAGAACGTCATGTACACCTGGCGGAACATGTAGAAGACGGTTATCGCGGCGCCAAGCAGCAGGAATGCCCACACGACGGTGTGACCGTGCGCGAATGCCTGCCAGATGATCTCGTCCTTGGACATGAAGCCTGCGAACGGCGGCACGCCGGCGAGCGCGAGCGTGGCCGCAAGGAACGTGATGAACGTGATGGGCATGTGATGGCGCAAGCCGCCCATCTTGCGCATGTCCTGCTCTCCGCCCATCGCGTGGATGACCGAGCCCGAACCGAGGAACAGGCACGCCTTGAAGAACGCATGCGTCATCAGATGGAACACGCCGGCAGAGTATGCGCCGACGCCGACCGCGGCGAACATGTAGCCGAGCTGGCTCACCGTCGAGTAGGCGAGGACCTTCTTGATGTCGTTCTGCGCGATGCCGATGGTCGCGGCGAAAAGCGCCGTCAATCCGCCGACCACCGCGATGACGGTCATTGTCGCCGGCGACATGGAGAACAGAAAGTTCAGGCGCGCTACCATGTAGATGCCGGCGGTGACCATCGTGGCCGCGTGGATAAGTGCACTGACCGGAGTTGGACCCGCCATCGCATCAGGCAGCCAGACATACAGCGGAATCTGCGCTGACTTGGCGGTGGCGCCTCCAAACATCAGGAGCGTCACGAAGGTGACCATCGTCATGCCGATGTAGCCGGGCATCCCGGCCAGCAGCGGCGCGTACTGCGCTACTTCGCGCGTCACTAAAGTCGGGTGCCCTACTTTGCCCAGCGCCATGAACAGGCTGTAGAGCGCGATGACGAAGGCCCAGTCGCCGACGCGATTGACGATAAACGCCTTGTTGCCGGCGGTGGTGTTGGCGAGAACCTTGTACCAGAAGCCGATCAGCGCGAATGAGCAGAGGCCGACGCCCTCCCATCCGACGAACATCAGCCACAGGTTGTCGCCGAGGACCAACACCAGCATCGCGAAAGTAAACAGGTTGAGCCATCCGAAGAAGCGCCAATACGATTCTTCTTCGTGCATGTAACCGGTCGAGTAGATGTGAATCAGGCCGCCGATGCCGGTGACGATCAGCGTCATCACCATCGAGAGCGGGTCCAGCCAGAAGGCGATCTCCAGCTTCAGCCCGCCGACGTCGATCCAGGTCCAGAGATCGTCGAGCATGAAGCGGTTTTCGGGCGGAAGCGCGAGCATCGAGAAGAAGGCTTTGAGGCCAAGCAGGAACGCAAGCGCGACCACGCCGCAGCCGATGAAGCTGATGGCGCGCTTGCCGAAAGTCTTCTGGAGCCAGGGACCGGCCAGAAAGTTGATCGTCGCGCCAAGTAGCGGCAGCAGCACGATATAGCGCGCAATCGTTATGCTTACCGGATGGTCCATATCAGCTGATGCTCACGTCAAAGGGCCGGACAGGAAGCCGGAAGCTCGATCCGCCGCACCGCAATCCTCGTCGCCGCCTCGAATGGTCCGGCTGATATAAGCAGAAAACCGATCCACCGGAAAGGAAAATCGATGGCGGTTACACGCCTCAAACGGTTGTCGCGGAGCGGCGTTATCCACTGAGCGTTTCGGCCGCATCGACATCGATGGTCCTGAAGTTCTGATAGATGGCGAGGACAACCGCGAGGCCGATTACCGCCTCGGCAGCCGCCAGCATGATCACGAAAATCGCGAAGATTTGTCCGTCGTACTTGCCGCCGCCGTAGAAGGCGAACGCCAGGTAATTGATATTGGCCGAGTTGAGGATCAACTCGATGCCCATCAGGATGCCGATGGCGTTGCGGCGCGTCAGCACGCACAGCATCCCGAGCGAAAAAATTATAAGGCTCAGGACAAGAAAATGGTTGAGCCCGATTCCCCCTCCCATTTCGACTCCCCCGCGCCCGTCTATTCCCGCACTTCGTGCCGCGAGATGACGATCGCGCCTATCAAGGCGGCCAGCAGTACCAGCGAGGCCACTTCAAACGGCAACACGTAGTCGCCAAGAAACGCGTTGCCAATTCCATACGTGGTCGGCGCCGTAACGACAGTGGCCGCAACGTGCCAATGCGTTCGCAAGACCGCGTATGCCATGACTCCGCCCGCAATCAAAACCACCACCAGGGCAGGAGCCAGACCCACCTCGCGATTCGACACGGTCACGTCGGCGATCCCCTGAGTCAGCATCACGGCGAAAATGGTCAGCACCAGAATTCCGCCGACATAGACGAGCAACTGCACCATCGCCACGAAGTCCGCCGCCAGCAGCACGTAGATGCCCACCACACCCATGAAGGCGCCGAGCAGCGCAAACGTGGAATATACGATGTTGCGCGAGAAGGCGACGATAGCGGCGGAGCCGACCGTCAGCAGCGCAATGCCGTAGAATATTATCGTCGCCAGCATCCCCGACAAGCTCCTCCACCAGTGCGGCAAGGCACTAGGCTTCCGGCTCTTCCTCCGCTGGCTTATCGCCGCCCGGCTGCGCGAATTCGTTGATATAGCGCATTCCGCGGTTCAGAATCGGCGCGATTCGCGGGTCGGTCTCGGGACCCTTCTTGGGCTTGTAGGCCTGCACGGGCTCCGGGACGAAACGCCGAATCAGGCTTTCGAGAGAGTAGTCGGCGCCCTCGAACTCGGTCGTATGATGAATCGATCCGGTGGGACACGGCTCGCTGCAAAGTCCGCAGTACATGCACTTGGCGATATCGATATCGAACTGCGAGATGGTCATCGCGCGGGTTTTGGGATCCTTTTCACAGGAAATGACGATGCAATCGATCGGGCAGGCGCGCTCGCAGGCCAGGCATCCGGTACAGATTTCGAGATCGACTTCGAGAATGCCGCGGTAGCGGAACGGCAGCGTATCCTGCACGCGAACCGGCATCCGGTCCGGATACTGGACCGTGTAAGGCTTGCGCACAAAGTGCGAGGCCGTAACCGCCATTCCCTCGAAAATCGTGGTAACGGTGTCCTTTATGTTTTGTACGTAGGAGCCGAAAGCACCCATCTTTGTTTCTCGCGCAACCTATATCGTCGGATGGAAATAGAGCTCCATCTTCGAACGGCGGGCGTAGTACACAACTCGCCGAATGAACATTGCAATTATCACAACGCCGGCCGCGAACATCAGGTAACCCATAAACGCGTTGCCGTCGGGCCAAATCGCGACCCAAACCGCGGTGCCGATCATGTCAGCGAACGAAATCGGCACGAAATATTTCCAGCACAGGGTCATGAGCTGATCGATCCGCACCCGCGGGAGGGTCGCGCGAATCCACATCGAAAGGAACACGACCGCCAGCACCTTCACGTTGAAGGTGATCAGCTCGAGGATATTCATCACGACCAGGCTGTTGCTAACGTGCGGAAAACGCCATCCGCCCAGAAAGAGCGTGACTACCAGCGCGCCGACCAGGAAGAGATTGCCCCACTCCGCCATGAAAAAAAACGTGTAGCGCATCCCGCTGTACTCGGTCGCGAATCCAGCGACCAACTCGCTTTCGGCCTCGGGCAAATCGAACGGTGTGCGATTGCCCTCCGCAAGCGCGGAGATGAAGAGGATATTCGCGGCAACGAAGGTAAACGGATTGGCGAACAGGAACCAGTGCTGCGGCGACCAGCCCTGCGCGCGGATTATTCCCTGCATCGAGAGCGTGCCGGTCATCAGCACGACCGGGAAGATCGACAACCCGGCGGGAATTTCGTAGCTGACGATTTGCGCCGCGGAGCGGATTCCGCCAATCAGCGACCACTTATCGTTCGACGCCCACCCGGCCATCAGCACGCCAACGACGGTCAGCGCGGTAACGGCGGTGAAGAAAAGTATCCCCACGTTCAAGTCGGCCAGGATGAGGCTGCTCGAAAACGGCATCACCGACCACGGCAGGATAAACGCGAGCATCACAAGATACGGCGCGAGCTTAAACAGCGGCGCGTCGGCCTCGGCGGGAATCAGATCCTCTTTGCAGATGCCCTTGATGCCGTCAGCGAGCCACTGCAGAAAACCCTGCGGACCGACACGATTCGGGCCGACTCGCGACTGAATGCGCGCCCACACCCGCCGCTCCAGCCAGGTAACAATTCCGGCAAAGGGCAATGCGACGACCAGGAACACGACGGCGCCCATAACGAACTCGACGATCGCAGCCGCGAGGCCATACCGCGGATTCTTGCCGAAGGTGCCGGAGGCGATGAGATTTTGAATGAGCGTCTGCATCGTCCTAGCGATCGATCTCCGGTGCGATTACGTCCAGGCTCGCGATCAACGTCACCAGATCCGCGATCATCAGGCCCGCACTCAGCTTCTGCGTGATCCCCATCGCGGCAAACGATCCGGTGCGCACGTGTACGCGCCACGGATAGCCGGTACCGTCGCTGACGACGTACCATCCCATGTCGCCGCGGGCCGACTCGACGCGAATCTGGCACTCTCCCTTAGGCGGCTTGAAATTGCGCGCCACCTTGGCCAGCACGGGTCCGGCAGGAAGCTGGTGTAGCGCCTGACGCAGGATTTTCGACGACTCCGCCATTTCCAGGACGCGCACAATGTAGCGATCCATCGAGTCGCCGAGCGTGCCCCACTGACCTTTGCCAACCGGGACGTCGAACTCAAAATCAGGGTAGACCGAGTAGGGAATGTCCTTGCGAATATCCCACTTGATGCCGCATGCGCGCAGGTTCGGCCCAACCAGGTTGTAGTTGATCGCTTCCTCGGGCGTGATCACTCCCACGTTGGCGAGCCGCTCTATGTAAATCTTGTTGTACGAGATGAGAGAATTGTATTCGTCAAGGATCAGATCGAAATGATCGAGGTAGGCAAGCGCCTTTTCGCGCCATCCGGGCGGCAGGTCCCAGGCCACGCCGCCAATCCGCATATAATTGAACGTGAGCCGGGCGCCGCACAGCTCTTCGATCAAGTCATTGATCATCTCGCGCTCGCGGATCGCGTGGGTGAAGGGTGTAATTGCGCCGATATCCATCGCCATCGTGCCGACCGAGAGCAGATGCGATGCTAGCCGATTAAATTCGGCGGCAATTACACGGCAATACTCGCCGCGGCGTGGCACTTCGATTCCTCCAAGACGCTCGGAGGCCATTCCCCAGCCCTGGTTGGCGAACATCGCGCAGACGTAATCCACGCGATCCGTATAAGGCATGAAGCCGTGGTAGCCGACCTTCTCGGCGATCTTTTCGATCGAGCGATGCAGGTAGCCGACGTCGGGCACCGCCTCACGCATCACCTCGCCATCGGCGCGAATCACGAAGCGCAGCACTCCGTGGGTCGAGGGATGCTGCGGCCCCATGTTCAGGGTCATTTCTTCTGTGCGCAACGTGCTCATTTCTTTTTCGCATCGAGCCGGATAATCGGGCTCTCGCGGACGGTTGAGATGCCGTGATATTCGAGCGGCTCCACGAAGTCCTTGCGCAGCGGATGGCCCTCCCAATCCTCAGGCATCAGGATTCGCCGCATATCGCTATGGCCTTCGAAAGTGACGCCCAGCAGGTCGAAGATTTCGCGTTCCATCCAGTTGGCCGACTTCCACACCTCTTCCAGCGTGTGCAAGATCGGATTGTCGCGCGGCAGCTTGACTTTGAGCACGGCGCCGTGACGCAACCGGTACGAAAAGAAGTGATAGACGACTTCGATGCGATCTTTGTAGTCGACGCCGCTCTCGTTGGAGAGACAGTCCATCGCAAGCTCGCCGTCGTCGCGCATTGCGCGTGCGACTTCGACGATCGCCGCGGGATCGATCACACAGAACGGATCGGGTTTGGTTTCGGAAATTTCCAGAACGCGATCGCCGAACCGCTCTTTGATCCGCTGATATATCGCCAGCGGTTCCATTCTCAGGCCGCGGTCACCTGCTCGCCATTGTTGCCGCGCGACAGCCAGCGCTCGGTCATCATCTTTTCCTGAAGCTTCAGGAGGCCCTCGGTGAGCGCTTCGGGACGCGGCGGGCACCCCGGCACGTAGACATCGACGGGCAGAATCTTGTCGACGCCGTCGCAGACCGAGTAGGCAAGCTGGAACAGCCCGCCGCAACTCGCGCACGAGCCCATCGCGATGACGTACCTGGGCTCGGGCATCTGGTCGTAGAGCAGCCGGGTCCGCAACGCCATTTTCAGTGTGAGCGTTCCGGCCACAATCATCAGGTCTGACTGGCGCGCGGAAGCCCGCGGACTGGCTCCAAAGCGATCGATATCGGCACGCGGTCCGCCGGTATGCATCAGTTCGATCGCGCAGCACGCCAAGCCGAACAGCATGTACCAAACGCTCGATTTGCGCATCCAGTTCAGCAGCTCATCGGTCTTGGTCGTGAGCACGTAATCCGGAAGCGTATTTAGCAGCGACATAACTCTCTCACCACTTACCCCGGCACCTTCTTGACCCATTCGAGATCATGCTTGACCCACACGTAGATCAGTCCAACGAAGAGAATCAGCAGGAAAATGAGGATTTCGCTGAGCGCATAGAGACGCTGCCCGCTCCGCACCCAATCGAGATAGACGGCCGCGATCGGATAGACGAAGGCAACCTCGACCTCAAAGACCACGAAGATTAGTGCGATCAAGTAGAAACGGACATTGAAGTTAATCCAGGCGCGTCCAGTCGGCGGCTCGCCACACTCGTACGGCATCAGCTTGCGGGCGTAGGGATTGCTGGGTGCGAGCAGCTTCTGCAGCCCGAACATTGCCCCCATAAGGATAATCCCGAAGATGGTCAGGGCCAACGGCACGCCGAAGTGCAGATACATAAGCTCGTTACCGCAACCTCAATTAGTTGGACCAGATCGAACTGTCAAGAAGAGTGACTTTTCGCAGACGTTTTGATGCTTAAGCACAACTTCTTCTAGAAATCATCATAGCTCCGCCCGGACAATTGAGATACCCCCGGCGAAACGATCGAGAAACTGGGCGTCTACTTGCTTGATTTGGCGAGCTTTCCCAGCCCGGTCCCGTCGATCCAGGCGCCGTCGCCGTCGGGACAGGCCCACAGCCCGATGTCCCCAATGCGATGCGACACCAGGTTCCGCTTGCAATCGGGGCATTGCATGGTCTTGTTGAGCCGTTCGCGCATCCGTTTCATGAGTTCGGCGTCCTGCTGCGCGGCCCATTGCTCTTCACGCGCGGCCTCGACGTCGCGCAGTTTGTCACCCAGTCGATTCTTCTCGTCGCTCATGTCGGGAGAGCCCTAGGATTAGTTTATTAACAACGCGATGCCGCAGCGCTAAGTCATTTCCTTGATCAACTTGCCGCTGCGCGCCTTTTCAACCGTGGCTTCGAATTTGGACCCGAGATCGACGCCCATCTCCTTAGCGCGCTTCTTGGCCCATAGGCCGACGTTGAGCGAATCACGATAAAAGGATTCGTCGCGCGGCTTCGATGCGTCGAAATTCTGGAGCCGCGAAGATTCGCTTTCGACTACTGCGAAGGCCGACATCACGCGCCTTAGTCGCGCTGACTTGCAATCCGGACAGGCGCGGCGCTCGCGTTTTCGCGATCCAAGCACCACATGGGAGCTGATACGTCCGCAGCGCGCGCATTCGTATTCGAAAATCGGCATCTGAAGGCGAGAATATCCCGCCCATTCAAGGTGGGCAATCGAAGACCGTGCTCAGCGGTCGCGCAGAATCAAATCCGCGATAGGGCTGCCGGCCAGAAACAACAGGCCGATTCCGCCGACTACGACGCCCGCGCCGAGCCACCATAGCGAACGATATTCCAGGCCCAGGATGATCATCAGCAGCGCCCAAAGCGGTAACACCGCGGAGATGCCCAAGCGTATCAAAGCGCTGATTGCGCGCTCTGCTTTTTCAACCTGATCCGCCATCGCCCTTCTATCTAGCGATTCTCACAGTGGTGTTCAAATGGGGCGCACCGGCCGATTTCATAGAGCGCCGGCGGTCCGTCACGGCCAAGCAAATCGGATTTCACAATCAGCCCCAGATGGTCCCGGTATGCAGGCGGCAACATCGGGAGTTCATGGTCGCGCGCGACGAGGTAGGACATCGAATTGGGCGGCGGCGAAACTGCGCGCTTGCCGGTAAGCGGCGGAATGCCCTTGCCGTAGTAGAAGGACAGCTCGAAGTCGGCGTCGCGCACCACGAAGAGGGAACCCTGATCGATTTGCGGACGAACCTGCGCAACGAACCTCTTGTAGCTGCGCGCCCACGCCAGTTGCGGGCGTAGCGTCGCGTCCATCACGAGAACGCCCGCGATGCTGATTACGCCGACCATCGCACCAGCCGCCATCGTCCTCTGCCGCACGAGCAAAGGAATGACTGCGACCGCGGCGATGGACACCACCACGAGGAAGATGACGAAAGGTTTGTTGTGAGTCGCAACGCCTCGTTCGAATAGCATCAGCAAGTTGGCATCGCTCGATTGCAGCGATAGCCCCCGCCCCCCGTGCGAGGCGACGATCGCGATCAAGACGGCCGTGAGCATCACGATCGCGATACCTGCCGACGCCACCGTCCGAATTGCCGCGCCCCACGCCTTACGTCCGCGCGAGGGAAGCCCCATCGTGAACGCAGTCGCGCACAGAATTGCGATTCCCGGCAGCGCGGGCAGGATGTAGTCGTCGCGCTTCGCGCTGGCGATCGAAAAAAAAGCCACGATCGCGATCACAAGACTGGCGTGGAAGACCAGCGGCCTGCGCTGCGGGGCGGCTACTTCTCCGGTTGCCAATCCCGCCAGCGTTGCGGGCATAAGGAAGATCAGAGGTATCGCGCCGCCGATGAGACGCGCGACGATGTACCAAACCGGCCGCGACGCTTCGCCGGTGCCGCCGAATTTGGCCGGAGCGAAGTGGCCGAAATTTTCCTGCAGGAAGATGCCCAGCTCGCGGCGGCCGCCAACGATCATCCACGGCACGTACCAGCAGGCTCCAATCGCGATGGCGACGACCGCCGCCCGCCAGGGCCATCCGCTTCCGAGCACGCCCATCACGCTGCTTCGCTCGATAAGGAGAAAAATCAGCACCGCCAGTGCGGCAAGGATCAGCACGACCGGACCCTTGGTCAAAAGACCGAGCCCCAGCACGATGCCAAGTGCGAGCGTGCGCCGCGAGGATGGTCTGGTCGCGACCATCGGGTACATCAACAGGTACGCACTCATCAGGAGCAGCGTCATCAGCATGTCGGTGAGCGCAAGCGTCGCTCGGGAGGAAAACCCGTACATGCCAAGGATAAAGAAAAACGCGAGCCATCCTTCTGAAACACCTATTTCAGCCGCCGTCCAGGCAAGGACCTCGATCGCGATCGCCGTGGCGCAAACGACCGAGACGATTCGTGCGCGTTTCTCATCGACGATGCCGCCGCTGGCTTTGGTGACGATCGCCGACAGCCAGTAATAGAGGGGCGGCTTGCGATCGTCGAAGCCGTAGTAGTCGCGTGGGATCAGCCAGTTGCCATCGCGGACGACGCTCACAATCCATTCGGCCGACTGCGGTTCGGCATCTTTCTGAAACGGCGCGCCGATTCCCTGCACCAGGATCACGAACGCGACGATCGCCGCCAGGACGAGTTGCAATGTGGACAGCGCGCGTCCGCGGCCGATGGCCTCAGAGGCGAAGACTTCACTCACGATGATTTCTTGGAGCTGAGCGGCTCGACCCAGAAATGACGAATGCCGCCGGCAGCGTGAAACGCCGCGACCTGCATCGCGGCCGCGTTGTGCGCAAATCCGATCCCGCCGCGGCTATCGACGATTATAATTCCGCCCTCGGCATTGAGCGGCGCCAGCAACGCCGCTATCGCGCGGCGTGCGATAACCGATGGCGATGATCCATCGGACAGCGCGGAGATCGCCTCGCGGCACAGCCCCGCGATGATGATCGCTTCCCCATGGCCGGTCGCCGATGCACCGCCCAGTTGCGTGGCAAAGGTCCCTGCGCCGACTATCGCGGAATCTCCGACACGGCCTGGAATCTTGCCGGGGACTCCCCCCGTCGAGGTTCCGGCAGCGATCGTTCCGTTTGAATCGATCGCGACAGCGCCAACGGTTCCATGGCCGGCCGCGCTTCGCGCCGATCTGCGGCGGACATTGCCCTGCCGCGCGCGCCATCGTTCACGCGCCCGCTCGGTGATCAAATCCTCGTTCCGGCAAAGAGCGATTCCCGCGCGACGCGCGAACTGATGCGCTCCGCTCCCGGCCAGCATCAGGTGAGGCGTTTCATCCATGACCGCGCGCGCCAGGACTATCGGATTTCTGACCCGGCTAACCACGGCCACCGCGCCCGCGGAAAACCGATGATCGGCGGCCACGTCCTGCGCGGCGCGACCGACCATGATTGAAGCGTCCATTTCCACCGTGCCTTCGGTGGTCAGAAGCGATCCGGTGCCCGCGTTGAACAGCGGGTGATCCTCCAGTTCGACGACCGTGATCTGGATCGCATCTACCGCGCTGCCGCCCTGGCGCAGAATCGCTGCCCCGCGCCCTACCGCATCGAGGAGTGCGCGGCGCCGTTCGGGCCGCTCTTCTGCGGGTCCACGCCCGCCCGCTCCACCGTGCGCGATAAGGGCGGGCGATATCCGCCGCTGTCCCATTTCAAGCCGCGGGCCGGCGCGCCCAGAGGAACAGGCGCTTGAAGTCGAATATCACCGCTCCGGTCGTGCCATAAGCACGCTCCAGGCGTTGGCGTAGAGCATCGAGGAACGCGGGGCGACGATCCTGTGGGAGCGCATCGATAAAGGGACGCAGGCCGGTCGCGCGATACCATTCGACCACTTCGGATGGACTCTGCATCGGATGGTGGAACGTGAGATAGTGGCAATCGATCTCGCCGAAGCCGATCTCCGCGAGGATCTCCTGGTATTTTTCCGGGGGCGGCACCTCGCGAAACGATTGATCGATACCGCCGAGTACCGCGCGCCACGGCTCCTCCATCGCGAGTTTGCTCAGTTCGACCTTAGCGGTCTCGCGATCGTTCGCCGGCATCTGCACGACCATCCGGCCGCCGGGAGCCAGCGCGCCGAACCATCGTGCGAGCACCTGGCGATGGTGCGGAATCCATTGCAGGGCGGCATTCGAAAAGATGATCGAGTAGGCGCCGCTTGAATCGAGTTCCGCGATGTTTCCGACCTGAAACGTCACGCGGTCTCTAATTTCGGCGGGCGACTGCAAGCGAACCTTTTCCGCCGCATCGATCATCGCGGGCGAAAGATCGATTCCGCGGACCTGCGCATGCGCACCGCGCCGCGCCAGCTCTATCGTGTTTTCTCCGGTACCGCAGCCGAGATCGGCGATCCGCGCGTCGTCCGCAATCGGCAGGCGCGCCAGGATGGCATCGACCGGCTCAGCACGATAGCGGCGAAAGCGGTTGTATAGTTCCGGCTCCCAATCGCTCATCGAAGCACTCTCGCAACGCAGCATAAGTGCGGGCCGCGCGCCTAACAAGGCGCTTGCCCGCACGCGATCTATCGGACAAACCATAGCCCATGGAGTCCTCGCCGACTGCGCCCGACCGCGCAAAGCCGAAATCAACAAACCATCCACGACGCTTTGCGCTTATCGGCGCGGTGATGATCGGCGTGGCAGTGGTCCTGTGGGCCGGAGCTGCGACTCTAGTCGCATACCGAATCAAATATCCCACGTTCCTCGAGGACGGGGGCACCGATGTTTATGGACCGCATGCGCCCGCGGCCGATGCACCGATAGCGATCGATCCGCACGCGGCGTTCGGTGCGGACTTCGAGAACGTGCGGATTCCGATCGCACGCGACAATACCGTTGCGGCGTGGATGATCCCCGGCAAGCTCCCCGCCGCCGTCCTGCTCGTGCCGCCCGCCGGAGGCACGCGGCGTACGATGCTGCCCTACGCGAAGTTCCTCCATGACGCGGGCTATCCTGTGCTCGCCATCGACAGCGGCGACGACACGAAAAGCGGCACCACCTGGGGATGGCGCGAACGCTTGATAGTTCTGTCGGCGGCGAGCGAACTCAAACGGCGCGGTTTCAAGAAAATTGGAGCAGTGGGAGTCTCCGAGGGCGCCGCCGAGATCATCATGGTGCAAGCCTCTGGCGCATCGTTTGCCGCAATCGTTTCGGACAGCGCCTATGGCAGCCTGTCCGCGATGTTGGAGCGGGTTCCGTCGCTGGCAGTACTCAACCCCGCGCTGCAACGGACGGCGCTATGGGAGGCGGGGTTTTTTCTCGGGCATTCGATCTGGAAGATCGATCCCCTGAAGGCCGCGCGTGATCTCGGCTCTACCGAAATTCTCGTGATTCACAACCAGGACGACAAAATCGTGCCCGTCTCGGATGCGCAAGCAATCAGCTCCGCGGCCGGTAATCGATCGGAACTGTGGATCGTGCCAGGCGACGGACACGGCGACGCGATTTACGAAGTGCCCGCCGAATACGCATCGCGAGTGCTCAAGTTCCTGGAGCAGAACCTGCTGGCGCCAAGCTCCGACGGCCCCAGAAACAGCGCTGAGCTTCCGGAATCCCGCGAGCCGCGGGCGCTCGCGGTGCTGCTATTGAATGAAGGTCCTCTCTACATTCGCGGCGGAATTAGATCCACCAGCAGCGTCGACTTGAGTTTGTCGAACAGCTTGTCGATATCCCACGGGCCGTCGTTGTAGATGATCTTGTCGGGAACGATGTGCGTGTAGCGCATAATCCGGTAGCCCGATGCGCCGAAACATTGGCCGGTCACGTTCGCCGCGTCATCGCTGGCCAGGAACACACATATCGGCGCGATATTAATGGGGTCGCGCGGCGTTCCCTCGACGCTCTGGCTCTGCGGAATTCCGGTCGCGCCGGGCATGCGGCCCGCGGGAATCGTATCGGTCATGCGCGTCGACGCACCCGGCATGATCGCATTCACCGTGATTCCGTATTTATGCAGCGCGTTGGCCGAGCTGAACGTGAGGCCGAGAATACCCGCCTTGGCGGCCGCGTAGTTGGGCTGCCCGGGACTTCCCAGCGCGGAGTTGGAGGAGAAATTGATGACCCGCCCGGCTTTGTGCTCGCGCATGTAAGCGGTGGCCGGGCGCATCGTGCAGTAGTGGCCCTTCAGATGCACGCGGATTACGTCGTCCCATTCCTGCTCTGAGATATTGAAGATCATGCGGTCGCGCAGGATTCCGGCGACGTTGACCAGAATGTCGAGCTTCCCGAATTCCTTGATCGCCTGGTTGATCAGGCCTTCGCCGCCTTCCACGGTCGCGATGTCCATGTGGTTGGAAACCGCCCTGCCGCCGGCGGCCTTGATCTCCTTGACGACATCGTCGGCGGGCGAACTGGTCTCCCGCTGGCCCGCGACCGAGACGCCCAGGTCGTTGACGACAACGGCCGCACCCTGCGCGGCGTAGGTTTTGGCGATGCCACGGCCGATACCGCGCCCGCCGCCGGTGATTACTGCCACTTTGCCATCGAGCTTGCCCATTGGTCAGAGTCTCCCTTGATGATGGAATCCAAACTGTCGAACGGTTTCGGTTCCTTGCGACGAGTTATAGGGCCGCCTCAACAGCGCGCCCATCTCGTCCCCACCAACACGGCCTTATAGCGCAAAACTCCGCTCAACGAACAGAACAGCAGAACGTGGCCTGTAAGCGAATGATCAGGTGCCGACTTTCGCGACCGTGTACTCGGTTATCTGGCCCTCGGTGGTCAACTTGGCCACTTTGCCGTTGGGCTCAGTGAACCAGAGATTCCCGTCAGGGCCTGCGGTCATGAAGCCGGGAATGGTGTCAGGGCCGGTGTGAAATGCCGTGAAGTCACCATTGGGCGACACGCGCAGGATCGTGCGCGCGCGTACCATCGTAATCCATATATTTCCGTCGGATCCCGTCGCGATGCCCAGCGGCACGCCCTCGTCGGGCAGCTGGTATTCGGTAATCGCACCCTCTGGCGTTATTTTGCCGACTTTGTCCGCCGCGAGTTCCGTGAACCACACGTTGCCGTCAGGACCCACGGTCAGGCCGCCCGGCTTCGAGTTCAGCGTCTGAATTGCGTACTCGGTTATATGGCCCGAGGTTGTGATCTTGCCCAGCCGGTCCGCGCGATCCTCCGCGAACCATAGATTGCCGTCGCGACCCGTCACAATCTCGGCCGGCCCTTCGCCTTTGGGCAGGCTGAATTCCGCCAGGGTGCCGGTAGGGCTCAGTCGCCCGATACGATTTCCAGAATGCTCGGTGAACCAGAGATCGCCGTCCGGCCCCGAGGTGATGCCCGTCGGGCCGCTCTTGTCTTCCGGCAGTTTGACGTACGCGACCTTGTCAGTCGCCGGCTCAAGGCGCCCCAGACGATTGCCGGCCGTGTCGGTGAACCATATGGCGCCGTCGGGACCCCAGGTGATTCGCTCCGCGAAACCGGTCGGATCGATCTTGAAGCGCATCACCGATCCGTCCGGCTCGACGCGCCCTATGCCGTCGCCTTGAAACTCTGTGTACCAGACCGCTCCATCCTGACCCGCCGTGATCGCATACGGAGAATGGGTGCTGATCGCCTTTTGAGGGAGTTGCTGGGGCGGCCCGGGCGCGCCGCCTTGATTCGCGGTGGCACAGCCGGCAAGCGTAAGCGCCGCCGCGCCCGCGATCGCCGATCGAACCGATCGCCAGCCGCATCGTCGCCCCTCTATTCTCTCGCTTTTAACCGCCAACCTCGTCCGCCATCACTCCCCAACCGCCCCGCTTCGCGTCGCCGCCGGCAAACTGTCTACTTGACGATCGCGCGCGCGTGAAGGTCGGCTATCTGCTGCGTATTGAACCCGAAGTCCGCGAGAATTTCATCGGTGTGTTGTCCGAGCCCGGGCGCGTGGCGCCATAGCGTGGGCTTCTTGCCGGACAGCCGCGCGGGCGGCCGCACGCCGCGCGCGAGTCCCGCGACAGGATGTTCGTACTCGAAAAAGGTCTCATTCACCTTGTATTGCGGGTCGTTCCAGATCGTATCGAAGTCGTTCACCCGGCCGCACGGAACATCCGCCTTCTCGATTCTCTCGAGCCAGTACTCCGACGGCTGCGTCGGGAACAGTTCGATTAGACTGCGCGCCGATCGCTTCACACGCTCGTGCCGCGGCTCATCGCCTTCAAACCATTCCGGATGACCGACGGCCTCCAGCAATGATTTCCAGTGTTTGTCCGTGAGCGGTGCAATCGTAATGTAACCGTCGGCGGTCTTGAACGGCTCCGCGCTGCTCATCGTCGGCGGCACGCCGGGCTGATGCGGCAGAAACGTATGCCGCGTCATCGTGTCGCCCATCAGGTAGTATGCGACCGCATCCATCATCGCGATCTCGATATGCTGTCCCTTGCCTTTGCGCGCTTCCTGCAGCGCCGCCAGAATCGAGATCGCGGCGGTCATCGCGGTGACCTTGTCCGCCAGAATATTCTTGACCGCGCGCGGACGTCCCTGCGTCTTCTGCGTCGTCATGACCCCGGAAATACCCTGGATAATTGGATCGTAGGCGGGCTTGTCGCGATAGGGGCCTTCGAAGCCATAGCCCGCGATTGAGCAGTAGACGATTTTCGGATTGCGCGCCGAAACCGCCTCGTAGCCCACGCCGAGCCGGTCGACCACACCGGGGCGAACGTTCTGGATCACCACGTCTGCGTGCTCCGCCATTTTTAGAAAGACTTCGGCGGCGCCCTCGCGCTTCAGGTCGAGGACCATCCCGCGCTTGCTGCGGTTCCAGTTCAAAATTCCAACCGGAACGCCGTTACGTTCCAGTCCAACCACGATACGGGACACGTCGCCTTCGGGCGGTTCGATCTTGATGACGTCCGCGCCGAGATCGCCGAGGATCATGGTGCAGAACGGTCCCGCCACCACCATGCTGAGATCGAGAATCCTGATGCCACTGAGCGGACCCATCGGAACGTCCTCCACCAAGCTCTTATAATCGAAGCACACTCATTCTAACAACGAGGGTTTGAGAAACGGCCGCGACGCTCGCAACCGCATAAGGGAGCCGGCAGGAATCACGCCTTGGTCGCTCCGGCAACGCGCCCACTGTCCATCGCGATGGCGCGGAGCTTGCCCACGCGAGATTGAACCTGTGAGTTCTGCCCGCGCTGCTCAAGCGCGAACGGCAGGCGATAAGACCAGTTGGTATCGCCGATCGTTCCGGGACGATTGATCTGATCGGTCCATCCGAACAAATCCTGAATCGGCGGCACGACCAGTCGCGCCGGCGAGGAATAAAGCGCGTGGAGTATCGCATCCAGTCCGGCTTCATCGAGGGGCCGATGCGGATCGGCGCGGTCGCGGATTTCGAGTGCGTCAATAAGCTTCTCGCGTTCCGCCTCGGGCTGCCGCTCCCACCAGGTCGCAAGCGTTTCGGTATCGTGGGTGCCGGTGGTCGCGAGTGACAGCTCCGGATATGCGGCGGGCCGCAGAAAGCGCTCTTCCGCGGCGCCCCATTCGCGCTCCCACTGCATGACTTTGTAGCCGGGAATGCCCAGCGCCGTGAGGGAAGCGCGCACCCACGGCGGCACGGAGCCGAGATCCTCCGCGATGAGTTCGCAGCCGGCCGCAGCTTGCTGCAACGCGCGCAGCATTTCCTCGCCTTGCACGTGTTGCGCGTGCTCCTCGGCGGGGACGAATGAACCGGGAGCATCGGGGTCCTTGCCGAAAGAAAACGTGCGAAACAGTCCCACCACGTGGTCGACTCGCAGCACGTCGAACATCGTGGCCGCTCTGCGGGCGCGCGTCCGCCACAGCTTGAATCCGTCGGCACGCATCGCGTCCCATTTGGGCAGCGGCAGTCCCCAGCGCTGGCCGCGTTCGTTGAACGCATCGGGCGGCGCGCCGACTGTCCGTTCGAGGTCGAACAACCCCTGGTTCGCCCACACCTCGGCGCTGTCATGGGAGGGTGAAAATGCCATGTCTCCCCCCAGCATCACACGATGTTCCGACGCGTACGCGCGCACCGCCGACCACTGGCGATGCGCGATGAACTGGAACCACGAATAACGTGCGATCGGCTCGGCAAGCTCGCTGCGCGCCGCCGCCAACGCGTGCGGGTCACGGGCGCGAAGCTCCGTGGGCCATTTCTCCCAGAAAGACCATGCGAAGCGATCCTTGAGCACTCGAAACAGAGCGTAGTCGTCCAGCCAATCGTGATTGTCCGCGATGAAGCGATCGAACTCCTCGCTGTGTTTGACGCGGTCCGGGGATGCGCGCCATGCGCGTTCCAGCAGTGCGAGCTTCGCAGGACGCACCGCCGATCGTATCGGCGCCTGTGTGGCGGCGATCTTCCGCAGCGAGTTGGCGAGCGACACGCGTCCCACCCCTTTCAGACCTCGCGCCGAAATGTAGACCGGGTCGATAGCGAAGATACTCATCGCGCTGTAGGGACTGTTTTCTTCCGGCGCGCCTTCATCGAGGGGCAGAAGCTGAACGAGGCCGAGTCCCATATCGCACGCGAAATTGACCATCTGCGATAGGCCGAATATCTCGCCGCGCCCGAGATCTTCGAGCGTGCGAAGCGAGAAAAGCGGAATCAGGACGCCAGCGACGCGCGGCAGCATGATGCGGACATCGGATTCATCGTGAGGCGTAGGGATGGCAAGGCGAAGGAACCAAGCGAGTGCGGCGTCTGCATGATAGGGCGAAGGATGCGATCGCGGCCTTCACTTCTCGAAGCGCGCGTCCATCCTCCACACGCGGGCGTTGCGGATGAAAGCGTCCTGGTCGCGAATGAGTTGCTGCCCAACGGGTGATTTGCCTGCTGCCTCCAGCGCATCGAGCGAATCGAAGAACAAAATTGCCATCCGCTTGCGCTCGGACCCCCATCCTCCCGCCGAGTCGATCTCGCCGATGAGATATTTCCGCAGACCCGGCAAGCGCCGGGCCAGCTCAACGTGGACTTTGCGATACCGCTCCGCCGCGACTTCGGGGCCACCTTCAACCTCTGGAAAATCGAACTCCACCACTTTTGCGAGCAGTTTCCGACCGATCTTCCGCGCAACCAGCGGAACAATGATTTCTCCGATCATCGATCGCAGCGTGTAATTCAACTGATGTTCCTGCTGGTATGCGAGAAGGGCTGGAATGACATCGGGCGCGTTAATCGCCGCTGCGGCGGCGTTTACGTTTTCATAGCCCAAAATCGTGGCGCGAAAATGCTCCGGCTGGCGATGGCCGACCTCCATCAGGCGGCCGGTGTAGTAGAAGCGCAGCCCCGGCAGCCGCTTCACCAGGTCAACCTGATTGTCGAGGTAGTTGCGTTCCTCAGCCTCGATATCGTCGCCCTTGAAGTTGAACGTGACGAAATTCAAATACATCGCAAGTCACGCCCTAAATCAGATCACATACCCACCGTTCGGGCTAACCACCTGCCCAACCATGAAGTTGGAGTCCTCCGAGGCAAGGAACAATGCCGCCGCCGCGATATCGCGCGGCTCGCCGAAGCGGCCCGCCGGCGTTACGGCGACGATCTGCCGACGCATATCTTCCGTTATCGGTGCAGTCATCGGCGTTTCGATGAATCCCGGCGCGATACAATTGACCAGAATTCCGTGACCGACAACCTCCTTCGCCAACGCCTTGCTGAACGAAATGATTCCGCCCTTCGCCGCGGAATATGCCACCGCATTGGGGAGGCCGGTGGTTCCGGCGATCGAGCCCAGGTTGATGATACGTCCCGACTTGCGGGGAATCATTACCTTGAGCGCCTCGCGCGTGCAGTAAAAGGTGGAATCGAGATGAGTCGCCAGCATCTTGTGCCAGTCGTGATCGGTGACGTCCTGCAACCCGGTGAATTCATTCGCCTCGCGCGTGCGGCCGATCCCGGCGTTGTTGATGAGCACATCGATAGTGCCGAACGCCGCGATGAAGTCGGCGAACATTTTCTTCACGGCCTCGCTCGATGAGACATCGGCGACGAATGCGCGCGCCTTTCCGCCCGCGCGCTCAATCTCGGTCGCGACATTCTGCGCGGATTCGGTGCGAATATCGTTAACCCCGATCTTCGCCCCCTCGCGCGCGAAGGTCAGACCCATCTCGCGGCCGAGGCCCGAGCCCCCGCCGGTGATCAACACGACTTTGTCCTTGAGCTTCATCGCATCCTCACGCTTTCGGCTTCCCTTCGCGCAGTTGTCGTTTCCAGTCGAGCCGGCGAGCCTCCGCGCCGGCGGCTTCAGCTTCCGGAACCATATTTTTCTTCTGGTAGAACATGCTGAGATTCGTGAAGGCCAGGATGTCCTCAGGTGCCTGCTCTATATGCTTCTTGGTCAATTCGATTGCCATATCGAGATCGCCCTTGGCCTGATAGCACATCGCGAGCCCGTGGACTGCATCGATGTACTTCGGATCTATCTCGAGAGCCTTCTTGTAAGTTTCAATCGCCTCGTCGTATTTCTGGTCGGCGTACAGGTCGACCGCCTCATCATAAAGATCTTCCGCATCAGGCATCGCTTTTTCTCTCCCCGACGCGCAGCGTCCACCGGCAAGTAGCTGGAATCAAATCCCCACCGGCCCGCCGCGCGCCGTATTTCCGCGTCACCGAGTCTTATATAATAGCGACTGTCCGATGGATAATTCACCCGCAATCACTGAAGCCGAAGTCTACGAAGTCCTGCGCGAGTGCTACGACCCGGAGATTCCCGTCAACATCGTTGACCTCGGTCTGATCTACGGCGTGGTGCTGCAGGAGGGCATCATCAACATCACGATGACGCTGACCGCGCCGGGATGCCACATGGGTGCGATGATCACGCAGGAGATTCAGGACAAGCTGCTCGGCCTCCCCGGCTGCGAGGACGCGAACATCGAACTGGTGTGGGATCCCCCCTGGAACCCGCAGATGATGAGCGACGCCGCCCGCGAGAAACTCCGCCTCAACGACTGAACAAACTCCCTCATCAGCACTTAGACGCTACGCGTCACCGGCGAGACGCCGGTGATACTCCAGAAAAGAAAAATTCAGTGGGGCGGGCGTCCCGCCCGCCAATGGATGTGCGAGCGCTGCGCCCGCGCCACATTCATTCGCCTGCTACTCTGGATCGATCAACACTCCCGGATTGAGTATGCCGCGCGGATCGAGCGCGCGCTTCGCCGCTTTCAGGGCGCGTGCAAAGCCTTCCGGGCGCTGGCGGTCGTACCACGGGCGATGGTCGCGGCCGACGGAGTGATGATGCGTGATCGTGCCGCCGAGTTTGATTAGCCGGTCGGACACCGCCTCCTTGATCTCGTCCCACTGCTCCATCTCGGAACCGCGGCGGCCCGGCGCGAGGATCGTGTAGTAAGGCGCGGGACCATCGGGATAAACGTGCGTGAAGCGGCACGTGACCGTGCCCTTGCCGCACACTCGTTTCACCGCGTCGGTGGCGCACTCCATTATCTGGCGATGGAAGTCGGGAAACCTCTCCCAGGTGATCGCCGTTTCAAAAGTGTCGCTGACCATGCCCATCGCGACGACCGTGTCGCGCAGATACGGCGCGTTCAGAAATGCGTTGCGCCACGCGCCTGCCGCGCCTTCGTGAGTCGCTTTTTCGTCGCTGCGCGTCTTGCCCGCGTCAATGGGCACTCGGCCACCGTGATCGGCGCAACATTCGAGCGCCCGTTTGATCCAGGGCTCCAGCGGATGGTCCGCGGACTCAAATGCGAGCACCAGCACGGCTTCATTCTTCTCGGTCGCACCCGAGTTGAATGCCTCACCGGGATCGAGCAACCGGCAATTCGCCGGATAGAGGCCAGCCTGCGAGATCTGCCGCACCGCATTGGCGGCCGAGATGAAGTCATCGAACGGCACCGATGCTCCCGCGCGGAACGTCGGCCGGTCCTGCAGGCGCATCCACGCCTCGGTCAGAATCCCCAAAATTCCCTCGGACCCGATGAACATCCGGTCGGGGCTCGGCCCCGCGCCTGAACCGGGAAGCCGCCGTGACTCGACGATTCCGGTCGGCGTGACCACGCGCACCGACTCCACGAAATCGTCGATGTGCGTGTAGAGCGTCGCGAAATGGCCGCCGGATCGAGTGACGATCCAACCGCCGAGCGATGAAAATTCGAACGACTGCGGAAAATGGCGGATCGTATAGCCGTGCGGGCGGAGTTGATCGTCCAGCGCGGGTCCCAGCACGCCGCCCTGGATTCGCGCCGCGCGCGAGAGTTTGTCGACTTCAAGCACGCGATCGAGATGCTTCAGGTCGATCGAGACCGCACCATGATATCTGTCGCCGGCCGGCGGCTCTATACCGCCGACGACGCTCGATCCTCCGCCAAACGGCACGGCAGCAAGATTGGAGCTGTCACACCATTCGAGCACGCGGATCACGTCCTGTTCGTCCCGCGGATACGCGACTACATCGAAGGGGTTCGGAAAATATCTGCGGAACGCCCGCACGACATCGCGAAAGCTGCTGCCGTAGCTGTGTAGTGCGCGATCGTAGGTCGCGCTGGAACAGATCGCGGCGAGCGAGTCGGGCGGCGAGACTCGGGGCGCGCGCAGGTTGAGCTCGCTCTCTTTGGGCGGCGGCGTAAGTTCGAAGCCATCGAGGCCAAACCGTTTCGCCATCCGGTCCGCAATGTGCCGCTGCTGATCGGGGTTGGGGCCCTGATCTTCGTAGCCCCACCCCCAGAATTTGCGCTTGCGCTCAGCCATCGCTCGATCCTCCGAATATCGCGTCGTGACGAATCAGGATTCTGCGCCCGCCTTGCGCGCCAGCGCAAACCTGCCGCCATCTTCCGGCAGTGCTGTCAGGCGCACGCCGCTTGTGTGATTCGCTTCCAGGTCGTATGTCTCGGTTTGAATCCTCGACCAAGGAACACAGATGAGCGAAGAAACCATTTCCGCCGCCGATCCGCATCCGCGCAAGAACCTTGATCTCCTCGGCACGTCGATGTCGTATGCCGACACGGGGAGCGGCGATCCGGTCGTGTTCCTCCACGGCAACCCGACATCGTCGTACTTGTGGCGCAACGTCATCCCGCACGTTGCGCCGATGGCGCGATGCATCGCGCCCGACCTGATCGGCATGGGCGCATCGGGACCCTCCGCCACCGGCTCCTATCGATTCGCCGATCATTCACGGCATCTCGACGCGTTCCTCGAGGGCGTCCTGCCCAGCGGCAAAGTCACCCTCGTCGTACATGACTGGGGATCGTCGCTGGGCTTCGACTGGGCTAACCGTCATCGCGATCGCGTCAAGGGAATCGCATATATGGAAGCGATCGTGCGGCCACTCGTCTGGGCGGAATGGTCACCACGCGCGGTCGACGTCTTCAAAGCGATGCGCAGTCCGGCCGGCGAGGACATGATCCTCAACAAGAACACTTTCGTGGAGCGCATCCTGCCCGGCAGCGTGCTCCGCAAGCTCACCGATGCGGAGATGGAAAACTATCGCAGGCCGTTTCGCGAACCCGGCGAATCGCGCCGGCCGACCTTGCAATGGCCGCGCGAGATACCGCTGGAAGGCGAGCCCGCTGATGTGGTCGCGGTCGCCAAAGGCTATTCCGAGTGGCTCGCGCAAAGTCCGGTTCCCAAGCTTTTCGTCAATGCCGACCCCGGAGCGATTTTGATCGGAGCGCAGCGCGAGTTCTGCCGCAAATGGCCGAACCAGCGCGAGGTAACGGTCAAGGGTGTGCACTTTATCCAGGAAGACTCGCCGCACGAGATCGGCCGCGCGATCGCCGAATGGTACCGGACTCTGTGAGAAACGGCGCTCACCATTCGTAAGACCGGGAGGAATATTGGCAATGGCGGAATATTCGACGCTCACTTTTGAAGTCAAAAACAACGTCGGTCACGTCGCGTTCAACCGCCCTGAGTCCGCCAACGGAATCAATCTCGAGTTGGCGCGCGAGTTCAGCGACGCGATCCGAAGATGCGCCGAAAGCCACGAGGTGCGGGCGGTCCTGCTGACCGGCAACGGAAAGCTGTTCTGCGCCGGCGGCGACGTCAAAGCTTTCGCCGCACAGCCACCCGGAGAGCTGCCCGACTATTTGCGCGAAGTAACTCATTTTCTGCACGGCGCGATCTCGACTTTCTCACACATGAGTTCGCCGATCGTCGCCGCCGTGCACGGCAGCGCCGCGGGCGCGGGATTCAGCCTGGCGTGCGCGTGCGACTTTGTGTTCGCGGCGGAAACAGCGAAATTTACGATGGCTTATACGCGGCTCGGTCTCACGCCCGATGGTTCCGCGACTTATTTTCTGCCGCGTATCGTGGGATATCGAAGAGCGCTCCAACTGGCGATTGCCAATCCTGTCCTGACCGCTGACCAGGCCCAGGTCCTCGCTATCGTGACTCGCGTCGTTCCCGATGCCGACCTGCTTACCAGCGCCCGCGCGTTCGCCGAAGAGCTTGCCGCGGGCCCCACGCAGGCGTTCGGCGGCGTGAAACGATTGTTGCTGGATAACGCCACCAACAATCTGGAAGCGCAGATGGCGCATGAGACGGACTGGATCGCGGAGATGGCGCGCGCCAAAGACGGCCGAGAGGGCATCAAAGCGTTTGTCGAGAAGCGCGCCCCGAAGTTCAGGGGAGAATAGAAACCCTCTTCTCCGCGACTACGCGCAGCGCCAATGCTTCGACTGCGGCGAGAGCCTCATCGCGCGTTTGGCCATAGGCGAGTACTCCGGGCAGATGGGGAACCTCACCGATCCACCGACCGTCGGTCTCTCGCTCCAATTCCATCTTGAGCTTCATCGCGCGGATTATATCAGATCGCCGATCAGCGGCCGCCGCCGGCTGAGGTCGGCGCGGATTCCGGCGGACGCGCCGTGCGGTTCGGCGGATGGATGTACAGCAGCGACGCGTCCGGCCGCCCTGTCGTGTGCATCTTGGGCGGGCGCATCTCGTATTTCACTGCCTGCGAATGCTCGGCGAACTGGCGCTCGGGGTTGTAGACCTTGTTGAACTTCCAGAGCATCTTGATGAAATTGGTCTGCCCCTTGAGCATCAGCTTGCCAGCGATCGATGCGACTTCCTTCAGCGCCTGGAAGCCGAGATGCTTCCGATTGAGCACGTCCTGGGTCTTTACCAGCTCCTGGTAAAACTTCAGGAGCGGCAGCTTGGTGGGCAGCACCGCATGCTGGATATCGTACAGACGATAGTCCAGCGTGGTCAGCTTGCGCGCCTCGGTAAACCACAGTTCCGTGCCCGGATAAGGCGTCGCCACGGTGAGATGAACGATTTCGGGAACGCTCATCGCCCATTCGCGAATAACCTCGAACCGGCGCTCATCCCATGAAGGATCCGCAATCAGGTTTATCGCTACGGTCAGACCGATTTCGCGTGCGACTTCGAGCGCCTTGATATTGGTGCCGGTGGACGAGCGCTTGCGATGGAGCTTCAGTCCTTCTTCATCGATCGCTTCCAACCCAAGGAACATGTACTCCAGCCCAAGCCTGCGCCAGTACTGAAACACTTCCTTGTTGCGAATCAGAACGTCGGCACGAGTCTCGAGGTAGTACTGTTTCTTGATCTTGCGCTTTTCGAGTTCGTGACCGATCGCGAAGCCGTGCTCCGGATGGATGAACGCGACGTCGTCGACGATGAAGACGTTGGGCTCCTTGATCGAAGCCATGTCTTCGGCCGCCGCTTCCGCCGTCGATTTGCGATAGCTGCGTCCGTAAAAGGTCCACGCGCTGCAGAACGAGCAATCCCACGGACATCCGCGCGTAAACTCGATCGACGCGCAGGGATCCAGCACGCCGATGAAATATTTGTTGCGCCGCCGCCCCAAATCGCGCGCGGGAAAATACTTGTCGAGATCGTCGAGCATTACCGGCGTCGGACCGGAGCCCTGCGTGGTGATGACGCCCGGAACCTTGGTGATTGAATCGGTCCCGATCGCCTCCAGCAACATCTGCGCGCTGCTCTCGCCCTCGCCGCGCACGACGCAATCGACCGCGCCCTCGGCGTGCTCGAGTATTTCGTCGGCGACGAACGAACCGCTGTGTCCGCCGACAAAGATGAAGCAATCGCGATCGCGCGCCTTGAGTGCCTTGGCCAGGTCGATCACTTCCGGCACGTTGGCGAGATAGTTCACTGAGAACCCAACCGCCTGCGGCTTGAAGTCGGCGAACTCCCGGTAGAGTTCACGATGCTGAAAAATCTGGAGGTCGATGATGCGGACGTCGTGCCCCGCCGCGCGCACGGCTGCCGCGACGCGTTCCATCCCCAGCGGTTCCAGCCGTAGATAGATCTCGCTGTACATCAAGGGGCTAGGATGAACGAACAGAACCCGCATCAATTTCCCTCCTGCGGACCCATCAGGCGTCGCGGCTGCTCTTTGTCACGAGCAGGATTTGCCCGGACGCCGCGTGCCTGACCAATCGGCCAGTCGGGCGCATTGTAGCCCGCAAACGTGGCTTTGGAAATAGTCTCGTAACGCGCCGGCGGGTCTTTTTTGAGACCGCGACTGGAGTCATGCTCTGCACATGGCGACCGTGCGCAAACCGCACCGGGATTTGACGCTGATCCTGATACTGATCGTCGCCCTGATCGACGGGATCCTGATAGCCATCGTGAGGGTGCGGTCCATACAAGACATGGGCCTCGACCTCAACGTACGTCCACCGCATCAGGCGGTGCAGCGGTCCACGCAGCCTTAGGGCCTTGCTCTTGACAAGCTCGGCGCCGCGCCGGAATTTGAGCGCAGGTCGTTCGTTTTACAACCCATCATCAAGCGCGCGGAGACATCTCAGCTCCGCGTGACGAGGAAACCATGCAGTACGCAAAGCTCGGACGGACCGGACTCTCTGTCTCACGCATCTGCCTCGGGTGCATGAGCTATGGCGACAAGAAATGGCGCGATTGGGTGCTGACGGTCGAAGAGGCTCGCGAGCATTTCGCGGAATCGCTCGAAGCAGGGATCAATTTCTTCGACACGGCCAACGTCTACTCGGTGGGCGTCAGCGAAGAGATCACCGGGCGATGGCTCAACGAGATGGCGAATCGCGATGAGATCGTGGTCGCGACCAAGGTCCACGGACCAATGGCCTCGGGACAAAACCGCGGCGGCCTGTCGCGCAAGCACATCCTGCAATCCTGCGACGCATCGCTGAAGCGGCTGCGCATGGATTACATCGACCTGTATCAAATCCATCGATGGGACTTCACGGTGCCGATCGAAGAGACGCTCGAGGCGCTCGACTCGCTCGTGCGCGCAGGCAAAGTGCGCTACCTGGGCGCAAGCTCGATGGCGGCGTGGCAGTTCGCCAAGGCGCTCTTTCTGCAAAAGGAAAACGGATGGCATCGATTCGTCTCGATGCAGAATCACTACAACCTCGTGTATCGCGAAGAAGAACGCGAGATGAATCCGCTCTGCATCGACCAGGGCGTCGGACTGATCCCATGGAGTCCGCTCGCGCGCGGCTTCCTGGCGGGCAATCGCAGCGCAGCCGACAAGGGCGGAGAAACGACACGCGCCAAATCCGACGACTTCGCCAAGGGGATGTACTTCCGCGAAAGCGACTTCGAGGTGCTGAGCGCCGTCGAGAAGATTGCCAAGGAGCGCGGCGTGACGCCTTCGCAAATCGCCTGCGCGTGGATCCTGCAAGCGCCCGGAGTCAGCGCGCCGATAATCGGCGCAACCAAACTCAAGCACCTGAAGGAGACAATCGCGGCAGTCGAGATCAAGCTCAGCGCGGAGGAAGTGAAGGAACTGGAAAAAGCATATACTCCCCATCCGATCCTCGGCCACGCGCAACCCAACCCAAAGCGGATGGCAGCTCAGGCCGCGTGATCGCCCGGTCAAGATTGCCCCTCGCCCGCTATGTTGCGGGAGAGGGCAAGCGGCGCGGCTCTTGCGCTTTTTTTCGCAAGAGCCGTGACGCGTGGGTGAGGGCGCTGCTACCCGGGACAATCGCATGACCAATCTTAAAGCAATACTTGAAGTGGCCACGGCCCTCGGGCGGGTCCGCGCCCAATGGTCGATTGACGGCGGATGGGCCATCGATCTCCATCTCGATCGCATCACACGCGAGCATCACGACATCGACGTCCTTATATTGCGGCGCGATCAAGCCGCTCTGCGACCGGCGCTCGAGAAGTTCAACCTGAAGAAGATCACGCCGCACCCCGACGGCTCACCGAACCGGGGAACCTTTTCGGACTGGGCGTCCGATGAGCGGCTGGAACTGCCGATCAATATGATAAATGCCTACCGACCAAATGAAACCGAGCCGGCGTTTCAGCTGATGCTCGCCGACTCGGAGGGGCGCGATTGGATCTATCGGCGCGATCCGCGAGTGCGCCGGCGGCTGGCAGCGATCGGATTCGAACCGCTGTGGGGAATCCCATATGTCGCGCCCGAGATCGTGCTGTTGTTCAAGGCCAAGTCGATGCTCCCGAAAGACGAAGCGGATTTCCGAAACGCCCTGCCCCTGCTCAGCATCGAAGCGCGGCGCTGGCTACGCGAAGCGCTGAGGACCGCGCATGCGGGCCATCCATGGATCGCGCGCCTTTGACTCGATGCGGGGTGCTGGCGATTATCTGCCTCACGTAGACAAAAGGAGTCGTCGCAGATGGAGATCAACGGCATCGCGCACGTGATCCTCACGGTCAGTAATTTCGAAAAGTGTTACCCCTTCTACGAAAAGTTGCTCCCTTTTCTCGGTATGAAGCCGGTCATCAACAACGACCAGATGTTCTACTGCGTCGGAGCAAGGACTGCCGTAGGAATCATGCCGTGCGCCGAGGAACATCGCGGCGCGCTTTTCGAACAGCAGCGGATCGGGCTCCATCATGTGTGCCTGCGTGCCCGCGACCAGGCGAGCGTCGATGAAGCCCACCGTTTTCTGCAATCAATCGGCGCGAAGATCGTTCACGCACCCGAGACCGGGCCCTGGGCTCCCGGCTATTACTCCGTGCTATTCGAAGACCCGGACGGAATCCGGCTCGAAATAAATTACGTTCCGGGAAAAGGCCTGCTCGCGTAGCGGTCTTAACCTGTGTCCTTTTTTCCGGAGAGCCTGCTAAGCCGCCCTACTTCTCCTGATTCTGCTGCGCTTCGATTACTGCGCGCATGCGCTCGCCCGCGTCGCGCGCGACTTGCTCCTGCTCGGGATTGCTGCCGGTGCCCTCCAGGTCCAGCAAGTCGTAGTAGAGCTTGCCGTTCAGCTTGGCGACTTCGTCGACGAAGGTGGTGCCGTAGTCGCTCTCCGCGCTCATCGCGAAAGCTTGCCGCGTGTAGTTCCAGCTCTCCGGACGGAGCCGGCGCGCTTCCTTGAAGTAAGGCACCGCATCGGCGGTGTGGCCTTGCTCGCACAGATACTCGGCGAGCCTGAAGTTCGCATTCGCCAGCATGTGATCGCGGCTGGGAACTTTGAGCTTCCCCGTCACCTGATCGGGCGCGAGGGCGAATCGGCTCTCCGCCCCGCTTCGCACCCAATCGCGGAGTGCATCGAGGTACGGCGTCGAAGCGACGCCGGTGATTCCGCGGAACATGTCGGTTGAAAATGCGACCTCGTTGGGGCGCACGACCATCCCGCGCTCGTCGATCCACGTCCCGGTCGGGACGTTCACCATATTGTAGAGTTCAGCGACGACGTGCCGTTTATCGATAAGCGAAGGATGAGTCGGGTTTGCGGCGCGAATGAATTCACCCGCAGCCGCTGCGCCGCCACTGTCGAATGCAACCGTGATGACTGTGAAATCATGATCCTTGAGTTCTTCGTAAAGAGCCTGCCAGCCTGGCAGGTCAAAGCGGCAACCTCACCAGGAAGCCCACGAGACCAGCAGGACTTTCTTGCCCAGATGGTCGGAAAGCCGATGCGTCCGGCCCTCCAGGTCAGGCAGTTCGAAGTCCGGCGCTTTCAAGGTCCTGAGAGCGGCACCGCGCGCCACGGAATCCTCGCCGAAGTACCACACGCGATGTTTCACATCGCCCGCCCATGGGATGCCGATGTGATCGGCGAATGCCGTGAAATTCAGATACGTCGAGCCGTTGCGGGTCGAAACGAAATCCGCATCGCGGCCCGATGGGATCGGAAAGCAGAGTTCGCCCCGGCACAGGCCCTGCGGTTTCAGTTCCCATCCGGTTCGCCGCGCCAACTCACCTGCTTCGAGCCACAGCGCGCGGCCCTCTTCGACCGCGCCGTCGAAGCGATGCTCTTTTTCATCAATAATGACGATCGCTGAATTCTGCGCCATCGGTAGTTGCCCTCCCCGATTGTCTAGTCACGCCGCCAGGGTCGCGCCGAGCTTCGCACCTTCGCGTTTGCGGAATGCGATCGCGACTGCGAGGCGCTCCAGGTGCTGATCGATAATCTTCGCGCCCAGCCGCACGCGATGCGTCTGAAAGAAGTTTTTCACTTCGTCTTCTCGATCCAGCAGCGCGACCACCGCCTCGCACATCCGCGGCAGCGCGTTGTCCGGGTATTTGCGCGTCATCTCGTCCCAGTTCTTGCGAATGAAATCCCACGCCTGGTAGCGGCTGGCGGTGTTGAGCAGCAATGAGTGCATCAGGTATGGCGAATTCTGGGTGCGCACCTGCCCATCGAGCGTCATATCCATCGTCGCACGCAACAGGCCTGGATCGCGAAAACTGGTCAGCGAGAACAGGTAGCGCTGCTCTTCCTGCGGCGTGCGCGCGCCCTTGAACTTGCGCTTGAACTCATCGTAGCGCTTCGCATCGCCGGCATAAGCGAGAATCGAAACCAGCGCGGGACCGAGGTCGCGGTCCGCCTTGTCAGGATTGTCTTCGAAGCGGGCGTACAGGGTCGCTGCCTGCTTCTGAACTTCCTTGTCGTCGCCGATGGTTCCAAGTGTCGCGATCAGGATGCCGCGCAACTGGCGATCGAGTTCGCTCTCGCCGGGCTTCGCTTGCCATCCAAGGCGCGCGGCAGCCGGACCGATAGTCGCGCGCACGGCCGCGGCCAGTGCCGGCCGATCCGAATCCGGCGCGATCATGTCGAGATAGTTGAATGCGCCGATAATCGCGCGCCACACGTTGAGATCGGTTTCGCCGGTGAACAGGCGCGCCATCTTCAGGAATTCCGACAGCGGTCCCAGGCCTGCAACGGTCGCCGCCCAGGTGTCGCTGACCAGGCCGAAGCGCTCGATCGGCCGTAGTTCGGCGAGGTTGCGGGTCAGCGCGGCGAGCAGCTCGGGCGCGTAGTGCACGCGGTAGAAGCCGTGCCCACCTTCGTTCAGGAACGACCAATCGACCTTGCCCCCAAGGTCGACCGTGGTCTCGCGCTCGGTCATCAGCACCTTCCGGGTGACGATGCCCTTATCGGTGCGGGCGCGAATCATGACCGGGATGTGCCAGAGCTGGTTCGAATCGTCCTTGAGATAGAAGAAGCGGCGCTGCGAAAGCTTGAGGCCGTTGGCGCTGGCCGCAGCATCGACGATCGGGAACCCCGGCTGGAAGATCCAGGAATCCATTATCTTGCGGACGGGCTCGCGCGATGCCGCTTCGAGCGCATCCCACAGATCGCTGGTTTCGGTGTTGTCGAATTGATGCTTCTTCAGGTAGCCGCGGATTCCGTCGCGAAACACTTCGGGCCGCAGGAACTGCTCGAGCATCCGGAGCACGGCCGCGCCCTTCTCGTAGGTAAGGATGTCGAACATCGCGCGGCATTCTTCGGGACTGTGCACGGTGAACTCGATGGGGCGCGTGCTGCGCAACCCGTCAATCGCCATCGCGGCAGCGCGCGATACCGAAAAACTCTCCCATCGCTTCCACTCCGGCTTCCACGCATCGACCGCGAGCATTTCCATGAACGTCGCAAATGCTTCGTTGAGCCAGATGCCGTTCCACCATCGCATCGTCACCAGGTCGCCGAACCACATGTGCGCGTTCTCGTGCGACACGACGTCCGCGACCCGCTCCAGCTCCGCGCGCGACGCAGCCTTGTCATCGGCCAGCAGCGCAGTTTCGCGAAACGTGATCGCGCCGAGATTTTCCATCGCGCCGGAAGCGAAATCGGGAATCGCGATCAAATCCAGCTTGTCGCCGGGATAAGCGAGGCCGTAGTAGCTCGCGAAGTATTTGAGGGAAAACGCTCCGATCTGCTTCGCCCACTCCGTCAGTCCGGCCTTGCCCGGAACGTGGACGATGCGCAGCGGCGTGCCCGCATCGACCGGGGCGGTCGCATCGAATTCCCCGACGATGAATGCCACCAGGTAGGTGGACATCACGATCGTTTCCTTGAAGATGACCTCTTTCTTGCCGTTGCCGAGCTTGCGTTCGCTCTCCTGGCCGCCGTTGGAGATCGCGGCGAGGTTCTCATCGACGACGAGCGTGATTTTGTAACTCGCCTTCAGCTCCGGCTCGTCCCAGCACGGAAATGCGCGGCGCGCATCGGTGGACTCGAATTGCGTGGTGGCAGCGACGTGGTCCTTGCCGGCCGCATCGGTGTACTGGCTCCTATAGAAGCCGTGCAGCTTGTCGTTGAGAATTCCGCGAAACGTAATTTTGAGCGTATATTCTCCGGGAGCGAGCGCCTCGGAGAAATTCAGATGCGCGCGTTCCTTGGCCGGCTCCAGCCGCGCGGTCGCCTTGAACGATCGGCCCGAACGCTCGACGCTGGCGGTATCGATCTCCAGCTCCAGCGCGTTGAGCACTATCTCATCGGTCGGCTCGACGACTGTGATTGCAACGCTCTCCTCACCTTTGAAAACGAAAGCCTTGAGGTCGGGTTCAAGCCGAAGCTCGTAGCGGCGTGGCTTGACGCTTTTCGGCAGCCGATAGTCCTGGACCTGCTGGCTGGAGGACGCACCTTCCTGATCGCGCATCGTGTTTCCCTTCGTCTTGAATTGAAAATTCAGTCGCGCGGACGGTGTATTCCGCGCCGCGCCTTACAGTACGTCAATCGCGCGATGCGCGCGAGGATTGGTATCGTCGGCAATAACTTCACTATGCAAAGGATCCTTCGTCGCGTTGGTCCTCAACGCTGGCTAACGCCCGCAACCCAAAGAGGCTGTCTCGGCGATCGAGTTCAAAGGTTCTCACACTCACGGGATTCCTCGGAGAAGAACCTCGGAATGACACCACCTTCCGACGACGCCTGAAGACAAAATCTTTTCACCACGCAACGAAGTTCAGAATTAGAAGCTCAGGACTCCTCGCTCGCTGGTGGGATTCGGTTCCAGATTGGGAGCGGGGTTTCGGCTCCAAGCAGAGGCGGGACCTCGTGCCTAAATTTTAGGCGAACCCAAATAAGTCTAATTAAATCAAGGATAAATTGGGTTTGTTCTGCAAAAAAATTTTTTGGCTTTCCTCCGGTTCGGTCAACTTTTGACGGTCGGTCGTTTGAAGAAGCGGCCCGCGCAACTTCGTGGAGCGGCGCGATGGTGGCAAGAAAAACGGATGAATCTGCTGAGCCGGTAGCGACCATGTGCGGAACCCTACGCGGCGCCGCATTACATATCAACTTCCAAAAAAATCTATCCACAGCCAGCAGTGAATTTCCCTTTCCTGCACGCGATCATTTTGAGGAAACGCCGCCCGTGCCTTGTGGACGCAAACCGGGGCCTTCGTGATGAATCCTTCCGCCTCGGCTAGTCCAGCACCAACGGACGCTCCATCCACAGTACGTCCCAGTAGCGATCGAACTTGCGGCCGTTTTCTGTAAATACGCCCACATCTTTGAAGCCGAACCGCCGATGCAACGCCACTGACGCATCGTTGGGTACCGTGATTCCCGCCACCAGCCGATTCAAATCCGCGCCGCGGAGCGCATCGAACAGCACTTGATACATCAAGCGCCCGATGCCGCGTCCGGTGACATCGGGCGCGCAATAGATGGTCATTTCCGCCGTGGTGTCATAAGCGGCTTTCGCGCGAAATCTGCCGGTGCCCGCGTAGCCGCGCACGTGGCCGTCTTCTTCCGCCACGAAAAGTTGATAGCGAGGTCCGTCGGTGTGTTCGTGGAACCAGGGCACGCGCTGCTCGGGAGTGACGGGCTCGATATCGAACGAGATCGGCGTCGTCAGGATGTAGTGATTGTAGATGGCCGTGATTTGCGCGAGATCATCGCGGATCGCCGGCCTGACGTTGAGATTCGGCATTCGTGGCGCCCCCCCTCAAATCGCTGCGACTATCACCTCCCGCCAGGAGTCGCGAATCAAGGGTCGCCGCATACATCCAGGGTCAGGACTCAGCCGAAGAGATCGAGCGGGTACGGTCGGCTTGTAGAGCTTGAGCCGCAATGTCCCGAGCGGCGGCGCAATGTACTTGGCCTCACCGTGACGGCGTCGGGCAGCGGTGAAGCTGAGGTCGTCGCCAGGCATCGCTAATCCTCCGCGGTCCGATTCTGCATCAACCCTGCTCGCGTCTACCAGCGGCAGCTTCAGGGATGGGCGTGGCCGTGCTTTGCGCCCAGCCGCGGCTTCAGAGTTGACTCGCGGTGGAGGTTATTGGCAACAGGCAAGTCTCGCCGTTAAACTGATGCCGTCCAAGCTCGCCCGCTCCGGTAAGTGCAAAGGGCTATCGCGATGACTCTTCGGCGCAGACCATACAGGCTCTTCCTTGGTTTCTTGGCGATGCTGCTCTGCGCGGTTTGCGCTTCACCGGCCGGCGCCGCGGCCAGTAGCTTCATCGTGCGGAACGTCCGGGTGTTCGACGGTGAGAAGATAATTCCCGCAAATAGCGTGGTCGTGGTGGATGGCAAAATTGCCCAGGTCGGCACCAAGCTGAAGGCGCCCCCCGGCGCCGAGGTCATCGATGGTACCGGTGACACGCTTCTTCCCGGACTGATCGATTCGCACGTCCATTTGTGGACTCGCGACGTTCTGCGCCTGGGTCTGGCGATGGGCGCCACCACTCAACTCGACATGTATATGCGGTGGAACGAGGCGCAGCTTTGGAAAGAACAGGAATCGAAGGGCGCCGTCGATATCTCCGATTTCCGGACCGCCGGCACCTGCTTTGCCGTGGCTCGCGGACACGGCACTGAATCTACCATGCCGCCCATAGTTCCTATCTCGATCCCCGGCCAGGCGCAGGCCTTTGTCAACGAACGGATCCAGCATGGCTCTGACTACATCAAGGTCATGTACGACAACGGTCCTCGGTTTGCGGCGATGTCAAAGGACATCCTGGACGCTATCGTCAAGGCGGCACACCAGCGCGGCAAGATAGTGGTGGTTCACGCGTTCTCGCCGCAGGCAATTCTCGACGTGATCAATTCGGGAGCCGATGGACTCGCTCATGTGCCGATAGTGAAACTGCCCGAGCCGCAATTCACCGACGCCCTGAAAAGCCATCATATTTTCGCGATTACTACGCTGAGCATCACCGACCTTTGGTTTGGAACCCGGCGGTTGCCGACCACCTTGCCACAGGATCCTTTCCTTGCTCCTTACATCGATCCTTTTTTGCGCAGCTCGCTCGAGCAGCCTGCATTCACTAGTCCCGAACACATCGACTACCGCGACAATCAAGCTGATCTGCGCATACTTCGTGATGCGGGAGTGCCGCTCCTGGCGGGTACCGATGCCTCGAATACCGAGCCTGCGGGCGCGCTTCTGCATACCGAACTCCAGCTGATGGTCGAAGCGGGGCTTACGCCTTCACAAGCGCTGACCGACGCAACCTCTGTCCCCGCCGGAATTTTCGGACTGACGGATCGTGGCCGGATTGTGCCGGGGCTGCGCGCCGACTTGTTGCTAGTGCGCGGCAATCCGACCAGCGATATTCGCAAGACTCGCGAGATCGTCGCGATCTGGAAACAGGGTGTGCGCGTGAATCGCGACACGTTGCGCGACGAGGTCGCGAAAGAGGATACCGCCTGGCGATTTGGCGCCGGCTGGCTCCCGCTCGCAGCCGATAACGCAAAAGTACGAATCAGTAATGCGGGCGGCGGAACTAATCATGCTCCGCGGAGCTTGATTATCAACGGCGCAGTAGAGAACGCTCACCCACCTGCAGAGGCGGGAGTGGTCTACCTGCCCAGCCTCGCGTACCCGGGCGCGACCATGGACGTATCAGGCGTCCGTCAATTGTCGTTTCGCGCGCGCGGAGACGGAAAGACTTATACCATCACAGTTTCAAGCTATGACGACGCTCCGATCGCGAAGAATTTCGTGGCCGCCAAAGATTGGACTCTGATCACCTTTCCATTTTCGGACTTCGACAGTAGCGGCAAAGAAGTCCACAGCGTCAGAATCGCCAGCACGACTCCCGGACCATTCAACCTCGAGTTGGCCGATCCGCAAATCGGAGCCCATCGATGGTTAGGCATCGAGTTCACCGACGATCCCAGCGCGGCGAAGATCAGCGTCGTGGATCCGAATTCACCGGGACAGAGGGCGGGGTTCAAGCCCGGCGACACAATCACCCGCTTCAACGACGGGGTGGTATTCGGCTCTGACGATCTGTCGATCTTGTTAGATAACACTCACGTAGGCGATCGAGTCCCGGTCGAGATTGAGCGTGGCGGCGACACCAAAAAACTCGTGATCGAAGTGGGACAGCACGCGTCTGACTAGGTCAAAGCGTTACGAAAGCCGATTTCGATTCCCTGGCGACGATGGCAATGCGATCCTGATGATCGCCGCCGCTCGCGAAATTACTTCTCTTTGAACAAATCTTTCTGGTAGATCGAAAAACGCTGCTGATTTTTGATCGTCCAGTTCCAGCGAGCCATGGGAGCCCGCCATTGGCGGACGACAGCACATCATCGAAAGAGCAAAAATCAGCGCCGATTGGTCGTGGTTTTCGAGACCTCATCGAGAAATTTCGCGACCGGCTCGAAATTTCTCAGTACGGTTGAAGCGCCGGCCCTTCGCAATTGCTCGGCGCCGTCGCCGCTGGCTATTCCGATGAAGCCCCAACCTAAATTGCGCGCTGCTCTGATGTCCCAGACGCCGTCCCCCACATACGTGATAGCGGAGAATTGGCACCCGTGCTTCGCGCCTGCCTGGCGAGCGGCGCTCAGCATGATCGCCTCACGAGAGGGCGCATCATCGCAACCCGCCATCGAGATGGAACTATCGAAGAGCCCCGCCTTGCAGAGTGTGAATTCCGCAGATGCGAGAAAGCACCCGGTTGCTATGGCGGCGCAAAAGCCTGACGTCGATCCGATTGCCGCAAGCACATCAGCGGCACCGGGCATCGCGCGGATGCACTCCGCGTCCGCCAGGAACGCGGCGTCGAGAGATGCGACGAGCCGACGTTTGAGCAAATCAATTTCCGAAGCCATCATGTCGCGCCCGAACGCGGCCCTACAATGTTGCGAGGCAATTCCGAGATCGGTGTAGTGCTCGACTTCGTCAAGCCACTGCGAATGATTCGGCGGCAGACGGAGAACTTCTCGCGCGGCTTGCCAGAAACCTTCGGCGCCCACCGCGTTCGTGTCCGTCAATGTTCCGTCAACGTCGAACACGACCAGGTGCGTGCTCAACGCCCGGGACCGCCGCTGGCGCATTTCCGGCCCTCCTCGATCAGATCTTTCACAGAACCCGGAGCTGCTCTGTACCGTAAGCAGGTGGCGGGCGGAGAAAATCATCGCCGATCATCTCAAGTATCGCATCTCCTGACGCGTTGCCTATCTGAGACTCCACTTAATTGTCCATTCCTGAAGGCCCAATGGCGACACCCTCAAATCAGGACACAGCCCCGCCCTGCGCCAGTTCCTTGAAGGTCGTCAGCTGGATGCCACGCGCGGCGAGCGCGTCGCGCACGCGCGGGCTGGTGAGAATTTCCACTTCGACCTGCGCCTCGGCGGGCGGCGGCGTGCCGCCGATATCCATCGCGGGATGAAAATAAAGCTCGGTTACGCCGTCGCGCAGGCGATCGATGATCGCGAGTATGTAATCTTCGTCCAAGTGTCCGCTTTGATGGAGTCCGAAGAGCCAGTCGGTCGACTTGAGC
Source organism: Binataceae bacterium (SeqCode) (assembly GCA_052146355.1). Lineage (GTDB taxonomy): Bacteria > Desulfobacterota > Binatia > Binatales > Binataceae > JAFAHS01. The sequence goes on from JBKQNE010000049.1 coordinate 38,603, forward strand.
CCTTGCTCACGCATCATGCGGCGCGTTCTGCGCGAGAGCGTGCGGAAAATTACCGCCTCAACAACTTTACGGGCGGCGTGGTCGCGCCGGAGCCGCAGGGTCGTGAAGACTTGTTCGCGCGGGAGGCGAAGGCACGGCACCTTATATTCGATCGCGAGGCCGACGAGAATGTCGGCGATCACCGGATGAACGTGGAAATTGAGATGACCGTCGATATGGTTCAGGTAGCCGACCAGCTCCAGATGTTTTTCAACCTGGGCGCGCAGTTCAGCCGCAAGTTTGGCGCGCGCGGGTTTGTCGAAAAACCAGCGCAGGCCCGCAAGCACGGGGTTTTCCGGAAACCTGCCCGATGCGTCCACGGCGGGCGCGAGGTCCGCCGCAGGAAGCACGCTCCTGCCCTTGCAAACGACCGCGTGAAGGCCGACGTCGAGCCCGGGGTTTTCGCGCGCAAGCCGCGCGGCTTCATCGCGATGCGCCTCCGCGACCATCAGGCTGGCGCTCGTGAGGACGCCCTTGCGATGGGTGCGCGCGACGGCGGCGTTGACCTCGCGCGAAAAGCCGAAGTCGTCGGCGTTGATGATTAGTGTCTTCATGGCGCGGATGCGGCGCGGTGCCGGCGCGCGGGTAACTTGACCGACCGGCACGTGCGCGCAATTTTGCTAGCATCGCCGGGGCCGCTCAAGTACTTGCCGCAGGAAGTGCAGACCGCTTGATACTTATCTTCTACGCATTCGCTCGCGAAATCGCGCCGTTCAAGCGCAGGCTGAAAAATCGCCGCCCGCTGGAGCATCGCGAACTGCATGGTTTTCGGGCCGAAGTCGCCGGAACCGAGATCGCCGCGATCGCAACCGGAATTGGAATCAGGCGCGCGCTCGATACTGCGCGGCGGGCGTTCGAAGTTTATCCCGATGCGGAGATTGCGATCGGTGCCGGAGTCGCCGGTTCGCTGACCAGCGCGCTCGGGCCCGGCGATCTGGTGCTGGCGGATCGCGTGATGGTCCATCACGCCGCCGACGTTGAACCGGAACACGTTACCGCCATCGATGAGAACAATTTGAGCGAGCTTGGGCGGATGCTGAATGGCGCGGGGCTGCGCTACAGCAGCGGGACCATTCTGACTTCGCATCGCGTGTTGCCCGGCAGCGTGGAGAAGCGGCGCGCCAACGAGCGCACCGGCGCCATCGCCGTCGACATGGAGACCGCATCGATCGCTAGCGAAGCAGGCGCGCGCGGCATTCCGTTCGCCAGCGTGCGCACCATCATCGACGCCGCCGACGATGATGTCGTCGGGGCGGGACTGGCCGACGAAGAGGGACGCGTCAGCGCGCTCGCCGCGACGGGTCGTCTGATTCGCAACCCGGGCGAGATATTCAGGCTGCCGCGGATGATGCTGAACCTGAACCGCGCGACGCGATCGCTCGCCGATGCGCTCGAAGTGATCGCGTGGCGCGGCGCGCCTATCGCACGAGGTCGGGCGGCAAAAAAGAACCGGCGCTGAAGCCGCCATCGATCGGTACCGCGACACCCGTAATGAACGCGGCCTGATCGGAGGCGAGAAACGCGGCGAGCGCCGCGACCTCTTCGGGTTTTCCGTTGCGCCCGATCGGATGCATGTTGCCGGTGCGGCGCCAGACCTGCTGCGAGCTTCCCGCGGGAGCGCCCGTGCAGTTCTCGAAGATGGGCGTCTCGATGACGCCGGGGCAGATCGAGACGCAGCGGATCTTGTGGCGCGCGAAGTCGAGCGCGATTCCCTTCGACATGATCACGACGCCGCCCTTGGCTGCCTGGTACGCCCCCAGATTCGGCACGCCTTCGATGCCCGCGCCGCTGGCGGTGTTGATGATCACGCCGCCGCCCTGCTTGATCATTTGCGGAATCGCGTATTTGCAGCCGAAGAACACGCCTTTCATGCATACGTCGACGACCCAATCCCATTCCTCTTCGGTGGTATCGACGACGTTCTTGCCGACGTAGACGCCGGCGTTATTAAAGATGACATCGAGGCGCCCGAAGGCGCGCACGGTCTCGGCGACCAGATTCTCGACCTGCGCTCCGATGCGCACATCGACGACCATCGATTTGGCGCTGCCGCCCGCTTTTTCGATCTCCGCGGCGGTCTGTGCGGCCGATTCGGCGCGCACGTCGGCAACCATCACCTTCGCGCCTTCAATCGCAAATCGCAGCGCGCTCGCGCGCCCGATTCCCGAGCCGGCGCCAGTTATCAGCGAGACTTTGTTTTCCAACAGCATAGTGGTGCTCCTTCAGCAGATATTCGTGCGCAAGAAATCGTGGCCGTTTCAGGCGACGTCTTTCTTTGCCCATCCGGTTTCGTAGGGCGCGGCCATGCGGCCGATCGCGCGCAGATGCTGGAACTTCCACTCGCCGTTCACCTTCACGTAGTCCTCTTCATAGCGAGCGGCCAGCCACATCTGGCGGTTGCCCTTGCGGAACGTGAATGGCCCCAGAAAGTACCAACTGCCTTTCGCGCGATCGCCGTCCACGTTGATGATCGGGTTGAAGACGTTGTGCTGCGAAAAGGCGATGCGCTCCTGGAACTTCTGGAACAACGCGCGAATGGCGGCGTGTCCCTGCTGCGCGCTGATTCCATCGCCTTCCCAGATGCCGTCCTCCGCGAACAGCTTGGTGATCTCGGCCGGATTGTGATTGTCGTCGCAGATCAGGCAGTAGCGCGCCTTGAGCTTCTTGATTGCCTCGATGTCTTCGAGAATCGCGATGCGCCTGGCGAGTTCTTCGTTTGCCATGGTTGATTCCTCCATATGCTGGAGCTGAGCCAGCAACCTAACCCCTTACCCCTTCCCGCCTCCAGAGGCCTTGCGGAGGGCAGGCCCTGAGACGGAAGGTGAACCAGAGAGATAATTCTGATCCGCAGATAATAACGAGGGTCACGCGTTGACTTTGCCTTCCGCCGCCTTTAGACGCTGGCGGGCGAGTTCGAAGACGTGCCAGTTGCCCTCGTTCCAGGTCAGCGTCAGCTTGCACTTGCTGATTCTCCAGCCTTTCGCCGTCCGCACGAAGTGGTTGGTGTAGTAGCCGCCCATGGTCTGCGTGCTGCCGCCTTTGTCGTTGGGCAGATAGTGCTGGGCCTGCACGTACGCGATGCACAGCGCCTTGTCGCCATCGACGGTAATTACATGATTCGTGATCATGTGCTGCGTCGCCTGAAGACCGCTCACGGTCCGGGGCGCGGATTCCGTCCAGCGGTCGGCGCTGACTTTGCGCGGACCACCCGAACCGAACACCGAGCTGAAGTCCACTTCGATCTCGTCGTCGAAGCACGAACGGAAACAGACCCAATCGCGAAAATCGAGGCCGGTTGCGTAGCGCGATTGCGCGTCGCTGATCTCAGCGCGATCGATCAGAAGCTGAAGGCTGGCGTTCTCCATCTCGGGCACCTCCCCGCTGTGCGGGAACATACACCAGATTGCCGGAAAAGAGAGGGTGAATCGCGTCGGTCAGGGGAATCAGGGAGAGTGGTCAGCTTCAATACGGCGCAAGAAATCCCTGGCACCCATGAGCACCGCGAGCGCCTCGGTCATGCTACCGACAAGATCTGCGCGTTCAGCATCGCTGAATTTCGCCACCGTGTTGGCATCCACCGCCTCGCTGATTTCGCTGATGATGCTGGTCAACTCTTGCAGTTTTTCTTTCGCGATAGCCTTTGTTTGCTCGTCCATAACTCGCCTCTATTTCATTCCCACCGCGCGGGTGCGACTCGTCAGCCGAAACGGCGGCGGATTTCGGGGGAATGCGCTCTCAACACTGACGGAACGATCAGGCCGCGTTCGTACGGAAAATCATGCAGATGGCGCTCGATCGCGTCTTCGTCGCCGTAGCAGTCGCTGCGGGTCAGGATGTCCAGCGCCAGCGCGAGGAACGGCAGATAGACAAACACGCTGGCCCATCCGATCTCGGACGCGCGAATACGAAACAGCATCGTCACGCCGAAGCATACGATTCCCAGGTAGAGCGCCGGGCCCAGGAGCGCGCGCGAGGGAAAGGACACGACCGCACCATACGGCTTTCGCGACCCGATGTTCATGGCTGAATCGAGCAGCACGAAAATCGCAATCGTAACCGCGGCCACGAAGTACCATCCGAGGTAGTTGCTGATCGGCACGCCGAAATGCGGGCCGGCCGGGTCGTACCAGAAGATTTTGCCCAGGAACCATCGGTCGCCGAGCACGCTCAGCGGATCGACCACCCAATCGATCATCACCATGAACAGCGACGCCAAAAGCCATACGCGCGGCGCGCGGCGGATTTTCCAGGTGTCGAGCAGGCGCAGGTCCCATCCGTTGCGGTAGAGCGGCGCGCAGAGCAGCAAAGCGACCGTGTAGCTCGCAAAACCGAGGAACGTGAAGGACAACGAGTCCATGAACGGCACGCCGAAGACCCAGATTTCACGGTTCCGGGTGCCCTCGATGTAGTGATAAAGGCCGAACGGAAATCCGTTGTGCACCGAAGACCACTCACAGCCGAGCGACACGACGTAGGTCAGTATTGCGAAGAGCAAAGTGGCGCGCAGGCCGAAGTTGACGATGGCGATGAAAAGAAAGCTCGCCAGGAAGATGAAGACGTAGGGGCGAAGCGCGACGGTGGAAATCAGCAGGTGCATCGCATCGTGCTCACGCCGCCGCGCGCGGAGCCACCCCGCTGCGCCGGAAAAACTCGATAGCGCCCGCGAGGGCGTCGTCTACGGGACTGGGAGCATAGCCAAGGTCGCGCGTCGCCTTCGACGAGTCGAAGAACATCCGCTTGCGCGACATCCGCACTTCGGTGACGCTGGCGCGTGGCGCGCGATGCGTCACCATGCGCGAGACCGCCTCCGCGCCCAGCGCGAATCCATACGCCACCGCATACGGCAGCTTGACGCGCGGGGCAGGCAGGCCCGACAGGCGCGCGAGACGTTCGAGCATTTCTTTCAGCGTCAGGTTCTCGCCGCCCAGAATATATCTCTCGCCGATACGGCCGCGTTCGGCCGCAAGCAGATGGCCCCGCGCCGCATCCTTGACGTCGACGAGGTTCAGGCCCGTATCGACATAGGCCGGCATCCTGCGATTCAGGAAATCGACGATCACGCGCCCGGTCGGCGTAGGTTTCAGGTCGAGAGGCCCAACCGGAGTGGAAGGATTGACGACTACGACCGGCGCTCCTGAACGCGCCGCCTCGACCGCCACCTTCTCCGCGAGAAACTTGGATCGTTTGTAAGGGCCGGTCATGTCATCGAGCGACACAGGAGTATCTTCCGTACCAACTCCGCCGTGCGGAATTCCCAGCGCGCCCACCGTGCTCGTATGAACGATGCGCTCGACGCCGGCGCGATGCGACGCGTCGATGATATTGCGGGTGCCCTCCACGTTGGCCGCATACATCGGGGCGGGATCGGGAACCCAGAGCCGATAGTCGGCGGCGACGTGATAGACCTGATTGCAGCCGGCGACTGCGCGCTCGACCGAGTTGCGATCGCGAAGGTCGCCCACCGCGAATTCCACGTCGAGGCCCGCCAGCGCGCCGCGATCGGCGCCCTCGCGGATGAAGATGCGGACCCGATCGCCTCGTGCCAGCAGCGCGCGCGCGACGTGGCACCCCACGAAGCCGTTCCCTCCCGTCACGAGTGCGAGTCTCGGCACGGTCACTCTCCACCCGCGTCCGCGGCGGCGCGATGAGCGACCGCGCCGGCAGCGGCACGCCCTGCCATGACGGCGCTCTCGATCGTCGCGGGAAGGCCGGTCTGAATCCAATCGCCGGCGAGAAACAGATTCGGGAACGGGGTCGCCGCGGGCGGTCGCAGTTGATGTGACCGCGTATCGGGCGCCATGGTGGCCTGCTTTTCCTTGAGCACGATCGCCTTGGTGACCTTGGCGCTGCGCGCCGTGGGAATCATCGTGTACAGATCGTTGATCACCAGCTCCAGGATCTCATCGTTGGATTTATCGACGAGAGAGCGCGCGCCGCTGATTACGAAGCTCAAGTACCCCGGATGCCGTTCGCCGTGGCGTTCGAAAATCCTGCGTTTGTTGAACAGCCACTGGGTCGGAGTGCCGATAAAGCCCACAAATGCCGAACGCGTGACTTCGCGGTCGAACCAGACGTGGACGCAGATTGTCGGGGTCGTGCCAAGCTCGTCGATGCGCCTGAAGAAAGGGTCTGCGACCGCGTTCTCGGGGAGCATGCGAACCAGGTGATGGGGAGGGACGGCGGCGATGAAATTGGCGGCCGCCAGTTTGCGCCCGTCGCGCAGGCGCACGCGCTCCACCGTGCCGTCGCCGGCGATTTCCAGCCCCTCGACGATCGCGTGCGAGGCGATGACGCCGCCGGATTGCTCGATAACCGCGCGCGCGCCCGTGCAATACAGATCGCTGAGACCCACCCGGGAATAAACGAAAGCGGAATCCTGGCGGCGCGCGAAAAATGCACGCTTCAACACCTCGGCGAACAGCGCCGCGGAGGAGACTTCGGGCTCGTCGTTGAGAGTCGCAATCGAGATCGGGTACCAAAAAGCGCGGCGCGCATTCTCGCTCTGCCCCAACTGGTTCATCAATTCGGTTACGGTAAGTTTTTCCAGCGCCGCCGGGTCGCGCCTGCGTATCGCGCGCAACTTGAGGCCGGCTCGAATCGCCGAGAGCCGCTCTCCAAGACTCAAATGGCGGTAGCGCAGCAGCGCGGCGCCCATGTGAAGGGGGCCGGGCAGATGAGCGGTGCGAACGGTCGCGCTGCGGCCGGGACCCGCGAGCATCTCGATTTCCAGATCGGGATGAAAGACGAGCTTGTCGCCGGACCCGATCTTGTTCAGGAAATCCAGGCTCTCCTTGTAGCAGCCCATCAGCACGTGCTGTCCATTGTCGACGAAGTCGCCGGTTTCCGGATCCTCGAACGAGTAGGCGCGCCCGCCAAGCGCGGGCTTGCGTTCGAGCAGAGCGACACGGAAGCCGCGCTCGGCAAGCGCCACTCCCGCGCTTAGTCCGGCGAAGCCGCCGCCGACTACGACGACATCTTTCGAATCGACCATCTGTATGTAGTAGTAACCTTACCCGCGCAGCGCGCCAAGGCGGGAGGTCGCCCACGCGCGTCCAACGAGGTAAAGCTTGTGCGGCGCCGAGAGGCTCAGCCTGCGATCCAGCACGCGATAATTTGAACTGACGATCAGGTCAAGCAGCGAACCATAGATGAGGCGCATCGCCTCCGCCGTCAGCAACGTGGAGCGATCCTCGCGCGGCAGCGAATGCTCAGCGCGTTCATAGAAGTCGCGCGCGCGGCGCGCCTCGAACTCCATCAGGCTCACGAACGCATCGTTGTAGACCCCGCTCAGGATCTCGCTCTCCGGCACGTGAAAGCGCTGCAAATCCTCCAGCGGAATATAGATTCGCCCGCGGGTCGCATCTTCCTTCACGTCGCGCAGGATGTTGGTGAGCTGGCAGGCGATGGCGAGATTTTCAGCATAAACCTTGGCGGCGGGATTGCTGTAGCCGAAGATCTCGATACAGATGAGGCCGACCACCGAGGCGGCCCGATAGCAGTACACGCGAAGCTCGTCGAACGTCGCGTAGCGCTTGCGGGAGAGATCCATCTCCATGCCCGCGATGAGTTCCTCGAAATATTCGCGCGGAACGCGAAACCGCACCACGGCATCCGCGAGCGCGCGGGAGATCGGCCGCGTCGGTTCGCCGTCTCCGTAGACGCGGCCAAGTTCTTCACGCCATCGCGCCAGCAGGCCCGCCGGCTCGCCGATCGATTCGTCGTCGGCGATGTCGTCGACAAAGCGGCAAAACGCATAGACCGCATACAGCGCGCGGCGGCGTTCCGCGGGCAGCAGCATGAAGGCGTAGTAGAAATTCGACGACGACTGCCGCGTGATCTCGGCGCAGCGGCGGTAGTCCGCCTCGAGCGACGCCGCGGCGCTTTCTTCGAGCCGATCGCCGAAGTCAGGATTCAAGTTTCCCACGCAGCGCGTTCCATCCCAGTTTCAGATAGTCGAATTTCGAAAGCTTGGGCCGGTTGTGAAATACGTCGTACCCCACCCGCTCGATAGCACGGAGTATCGCCAGCCCTCCGCCCGCAAACATCAGCATGTCGCGGCTGAGACGCCGATCGACGAGCCGATGGATCTGCCCGCCTTCGATGAGCATCGCGCGCGCGAAGCCGACTTCATGCTTGAGCAACGCGCTGAAGTTCCCGCCCGTGGCGCCGCGGTTCAGGTCCTCGACGGTCACGCCAAATTGCGCCATGTCGTGGCGGGGAAGATAAACGCGTCCCTTGCCGAGGTCGATAGCGACATCCTGCCAGAAATTGGCGAGCTGCAAGCCGCTGCAAACCAGATCGGAAAGCCGCTGGCGTTCGGCATCGCGATAGCCGAACAAATAGAGCACCAGGCGGCCGACAGGATTTGCCGAATAGCGCGAGTAGCCGAGCAGATCGCCGATCGTGTCGAAGCCCTGGAAATTCACGTCGGATCGGAATGCCACCAGCAGGTCGGCGAATGGTTCGCGCGGAATCTCAAATCGATTCACGGTATCGGCGATCGCGACGAACACCGGATGACTCGGCACGCCCGCGTACGCCAGGTCGAGTTCGCGCTCCCAGGCATCGAGCTTGGCGAGGTCGTGATCTTCGTCGGCGAAGTCGTCGGCGATCCGCGCGTAGGCGTAGATCGCGTACATGTATTTGCGCATCGCGGGCGGCATCATCCACGAGGCGACGGTGAAGTTTTCGTAGTGAGATTTCGCAAGGCCTGCGCAGAATTCGTAGGCGGCCTCGACGGAGACCGTCGCGCGATGTACGGCACCATCGCCAAGTAGTGCCGCCGATTCAGTGCCAAGCACCGTCCCCATCGCTTCCGTGCGCCTCACTTGCCCGGTTTCAAGCAGCCGCGGAATGTCCGCCCATCAGCCGGCGCGCTTCCGTGCGCGCCCATTCGTCGGTTTCGAGCAGGTCTTCGAGCGTGCGCGCGGCGGCATTCGGATGCCGCCCGAGGATCGATTCGAGGTGGCGCGGGATGTCGATGAAGCGCGCCCTGCCGGCCAGGAACCCCGCGACCAGTTCTTCGTTAGCGGCGTTGAGGCACGCCGGCATCGTGTTGCCCGCCTTAAGCGCCTCGAACGCCATGCCCAGACAGGGAAAGCGGGCGATGTCGGGTTCTTCGAACGTAAGTTGCGAGCACTCGGCGAGCGAAAGCGTCTTGAGATGCGGCATCGGCAGCCGGTCGGGATATGCGAGCGCATAAGCGACCGGGATCGCCATATCGGGAATTGCCATCTCGGCAATCACGGAGCCATCCACCATTTCAACCATCGAGTGGATCACGCTCTGCGGATGAATCACCACGGAAATCTGGTCCGTATCGACGCCGAACAGCCATCGCGCCTCGATGACTTCGAGACCCTTGTTCATCAGCGTCGCGGAATCGATCGTAATCTTGCTGCCCATCCGCCAGGTCGGATGGTTCAATGCCTGCTCGATCGTGATCGATTCGAAATGCTCCGCAGGCAGGTTGCGGAACGGGCCGCCGGAAGCGGTCAGGATGATGCGCCGCAGGCCTTCGCGACCACGCCCTTCCAGGCATTGAAAGATTGCGTTGTGCTCGCTGTCGACCGGGAGCAGCCGGACGCCGTGCTCGCGCACGGTCCGCGTCACCAACTCGCCCGCGATCACCAGCACTTCCTTGTTGGCGAAGGCGATGTCCTTGCCCGCTTTGATCGCGGCGAGCGTCGGGCGCAGGCCCATCGCGCCGACCAGCGCCGACATCAGCATTTGCGCATCGGGATGCGTCGCGACGGCGGTCGCTCCTTCGAGGCCGTGGACTATCTCGACCTTGATCGTTCCCAAACGGGCGCGAAGGTCGCCGGCCAGTTCCGCGTTCGCCACCGAGACCAGCTCGGGGCGGAATTTTTTTACCTGCGCGGTGAGGAGATCGAGATTGCGGCCCGCCGCCATGGCGGCCACGCGAAAGCGATCGGGAAACCGGCTGACCACGTCGAGCGTGGTGACGCCGACCGAGCCGGTCGAGCCGAGTATCGAGATGGTCTTCATTACTCGATAGGCCGTCTAGTTCGATGCGGTTTCCTTGAGGCGGGTGCGGAAACGCCCGAGCGCCATCAGCGGGAAATAGTGCGCGTACATCCAGTAGCGCAGGTAAAAATGGTTGGGGAACCCGGTCCCCGTGAATTCGTTTTCATCCCACGCGCCAACATCGTTCTGCCGCTCCACAAGCCATTGCACGCCGCGCATCACCGATTCGCCGATGCCCTCTTCGCCGGCAATCAGCGCGATTAGAGCCCACGCGGTCTGTGACGCCGTGCTGGTGCCGCGCCCGCGCCACGCAGGATCTTTGTCGGCCAGCGGGCTCTCGCCCCATCCGCCGTCAGCGTTCTGCTTTGACTTGAACCACTCGACCGCGCGCTTGATCCAGGGCTCCTTCATGTCGCATCCGATGGCGCGCAGGCCGGAGAGGGCGGCTGACGTGCCGTAGATGTACGCGATGCCCCATCGCCCCCACCAGGCGCCGTCGGAGGACTGATTGCGCTTGAGCCAATCGATGGCGCGGCGCGCGACAGGATGATCGGGCTTGTAGCCGACCACCGCCATCATCTCCAGCACTCGACCGGTGAGATCTGCGCAGGAAGGATCGGTCACCGCTTCGACATCCGCGAGCGGCAGATTGTTGAGCCAATGCGCGTCGTTGTCGACGTCGAAAGCGGCGAACCCGCCATCCTTCGATTGCATCCCCATGACCCAGTTCGCGCCCGCGCTGATACATCGCTCGCGCTTGGCGGCGTCGTCGCATGCCGCTTCCGCCATGACCATCAAAATAACCGCGGAGTCGTCCACGTCGGGAAACCAGTCATTATAAAACTGAAATGCCCATCCGCCCGGCTCCAGGTGCGGCCGCTTAATCGACCAATCGCCGCGCTTGAAAATCTGATTGCTAATGAACCACGCGGCGCTCTTGCGCAGCGCCGGATGATCTCCCGGCGTGCCTGAATCGATCAGCGCCTTCGCCGCCAGCGCGGTGTCCCAGTTCGGCGAGACGCACGGCATGTAGAGCGCGGTGTCGCCGAGGTCCCAGAGCAGTTCGCGCGACCCTTCGAGCGCCTTCTGGAGAACAGGATGGTCGTTGCGATAGCCCAACGCCTTGAGCGCCATCGCGCTCAGCAGATAGCACGGCTCGATTCCGCCCCACGTTCCGTTGGCATCCTGATGCTCGAGAATCCAGTTCTCGGCGTGGCGCAGCGCGCGGGTACGCAAGCCCTTGAGGTTGTGATGGTCGTAGACGCGCAGGCCCTTGTCGACGACGTTAAACAGGCTGCGCAGAGAGAGCGCTCTCTTCGCGCTTGGCTGCTTGAACTTCGTGAAATGCGGCGGCTGGATGTAAAGCTCGAGAATGCCGTCCTGATGGCTCACCTCCACGGCCGGGCGCATCGCCTGCAGAATCATCAGCGCGAACGTCGTGCCGCGCGCCCACGAGGAAAGCTCGTACATGTTGAATGGGAACCAGTTCGGGAACAGCGAGATCTCGACCGGCAGCGCCGCGGTCGAATCCCACGGCACCTGCCCCATCGCGGCCAGATAAAAGCGGGCAAGCGTGCCGCACTTTTCGATTCCGCCCTGGGACAGGATCCAGCGCCGCGCCTGGATCATCGTCTCGTCGCCGGCGCGCATTCCGGCCAGCTTGAGCGCGAAGTAAGTCTCGATTGAGATGGAAAGATATCCCGGACTGCCCGCGAAGATGCTCCAGCTACCGTCGGCATTTTGCGCATCGAGCAGCAGCTTCTTGAGCTTCGCTTCCAGCTCTATGTCGACCGTGCCCATGAAGTGGCTGAAGATGATGTACTCCGCGTTCATCTGGGCGTTCGCTTCGAGCACGGCCTGCCAGTAACCCTCGGCGTGCTGTTGATTGATCAGCGAATCGCGGGCGCGCTCGATGGTGTAGTCGAGCTTCCCGACGAACTCATCGTGGGGCCCGACCGCGGATGACAGCGGTTGTGATTCGGTTGGTGAGAGCTGGCTCATTTGGTCTGACTCGTTCATTCGGCCGCACTGGCGCGCCACTTCGACGCGCGAGTCACCTGAATTAGGGAATTACCGCGCACTTGAGGACCGCGCCCCGGTCCATCATCGCGAACACATCGGCGAGGTCGCTCAGGTTGCGATGCGCGTTGATGATTCGATGCGCTCCGAGGCGGCGCTCCGCGAGCAACTCGTGGGCGCGGCGCACGTCGCGCCTGCGATAGTGAAACGGAGCGAGCAACGACAGGCCGTCGTAGTGCATCCGGCGCGTGTCGACGCTGAGCACCGTGCCGGGCGGGCATCCGCCGAAAAACACCACCCGCCCGCCGCGACGGGTGCGCGCGAGCGCATCGCTCCATCCGTCGAGCTGGCCGGTGCATTCGATTACCAGGTCGGGACCATAGCCGCCGTTCAGCCGCGCCGCGGCCGCGGCGGCATCTTCGTGGTCGACGTCGATTACGCGGTCCGCGCCCATCTCGGCCGCCCATCGGAGGCGATCCTTGCCGCGGCCTGCGATGACCACCTGGCGAACGCCGGCCGCCCGCAGCACCATCATGTGGATCAATCCGAACGGACCGCCGCCGATAATCATCGCGGTCTCGTACGATTCGGGTTTCGCGATCGCCTGCGCGTGGACGACGCAGGAAAGCGGCTCCAGCAAGGCCGCCTCTTCGAACGGCAGATCGGGCGGTTTGGGAAAAGTATTTTTCGCCACCACGAGCGCGGGCAGCAGGAGCATGTCCCCGTATGCGCCAAGGACCATCTTGTCGATCGCGGTTGCGCACAGATTTTCCTGGCCGCGGCCGCAGTAGAAGCAGATGCCGCACGGAGCGGTCGGCGCGGCCATCACCTCGTCGCCCGGCGCAAATTCGATCACGCCCAGGCCGACTTCGGCCACGACGCCCGCGAACTCGTGCCCAAAGGGCGTCGGCATCTTCCACAGCGGATGCCCGCGGCGCCAGGCCTTGAGGTCGGTTCCGCAACTCAGCGCGCATCGCACCTGCAGCAGAATCTCGCCCGCGCCCGGATGAGACGGCACGAAGTCGCGCATCTCGAGACGCCCCGGCGCGACCAGCATCGCGCGGCGCGGATTCGTGGATTGAAGCGAAGCAGCCGCGCCGCTCATAGCTTGCGCTCCACTACGAAAGTCGCGACCGCGCGCAACGGATCGGCGCGCTCGTCGAAATCCGCGAGCGCGCGATGGGCAGTGCGCTCGAGTTCTCGCGCAAATTCGCGCGAGCGTGCCGCGCCCATCAAAGTTGGAAAAGTCGCCTTGCCCGCGGCTTCGTCCTTGCCGGTCCGTTTGCCCATCTGCTCGGTGGTCGCTTCGACATCGAGGAGGTCATCGATAACCTGGAAAGCCAACCCCAGCGCGCGCGCGTACTCGTCCAAAGACGAAAGCTGAGCGGCCGAACCGCCGCCGAGTCTGGCGCCGCCGACGATCGACGCGCGAAACAATGCGCCGGTTTTCTTGCTGTGCAGATGCTTCAATTCGTCGAGCGACAGCGTCAGACCCTCGCTCTGAAGATCGATCACCTGTCCGCCGACCATTCCGCATGAGCCGGCGGCGCGCGCCAGCTCCGCGACCGTCTCGAGCACGATCGCCGCAGGCACGCCGTCGGAGGCGGAACGCGCCAGCACGTTGAATGCGTCGGTCAGCAGGCCGTCGCCTGAAAGCGTGGCCATCGCTTCGCCGTAGACCTTGTGATTGGACGGACGGCCGTGCCGGAGATCGTCGTCATCCATGCACGGCAAGTCGTCGTGAATGAGCGAATAGTTGTGCACCATCTCAACCGCGCACGCGAAGCCCATCGCGCGCTCGTGCGCTCCGCCCACCGCCTCGCACGACGCGAGCGCCAGGATAGGCCGCAGGCGCTTGCCGCCGCCGAGCAGGCTGTAACGCATCGCCTCGTACAGACGAGCGTCGGCGCCGGAAGGTTCCGCGACGACCTTCGACAGCGCGCGCTCGACGAGCGCGGCTCGTTCTTTCAAATAGCGATCGAGTTGAAACATGTCTCTAACGGACCCACAAATCCGGCCGCCGGCGCCGGGCATGAATCGCCCGGAAAGCGCGGCCGCACTGCCGCCCGGAGGCGGCCCGCCCACATCAACCATCGGCTCAGGACATATAATGACGAACCATTCGCCACGAATCCTTTAAATTCTTGCCGAACTCCATCGCGACCGTGCCTTCGAATCCCGAGTGCAACTTGCAGTCACGGCAGCGGATGTCCTGCTTGGTGCGGTAGAACTCCCAATCCGTCGCCTCGTGCAACTGCTTGAACGTCTGGTAGTGACCGTTGGTGATGAGGTAACACGGCCCCTTCCATCCGCGCGGATTGCGCGTGACGGTCGTCCACGGGCTGCACGTAAGGTCGCGTTCACCGACCAGGTAGTCGAGGTAAATCGGGGTATTGATGATCTTGTAGTCGTCGGCGAGCTTGCGGACCTTCTTGAACTTGTACGGCATCTCTTCTTTCTTGAGATAGAGATCGTCGTTGTTCAGCACCTGGTAATGGTAGCCGGGCGACAGCAGCATGCCGTCCACGCCGAGACTGCCCAGCAGCTTGACGAGTTCTTCCAGCTCTTCGCCGGTCGTCTCGCGAAAGACCGTAGTGTTGGTCTGCACGCGATAGCCCTTGTCCTTGAGCATCCGGATCATCTTCATGATGATGTCGAAATGACCCTGGCGATCGACGACGCGGTCGTTAGTTTCGCGCATGCCGTCGATATGGAGATTGAAGCTCAGGTAGGGGCTCGGCGGGACCTGCTTGACGAAGCGCTCGAGCAGGATCGCGTTGGTGCAGATCATGACGTGGCGGCCCTGCTCTTCGATAAGCCGCGTGGTGAGCGGCGCGATATGCTTGTACATCAGCGGCTCGCCGCCGCAGATAGAGACGATCGGCGCGCCGCACTCCTGCGCCGATGCGACCGCTTCATCGAGCGGCATCATGTCGCGAATCGTTTCCTTGTACTCGACGATTCGTCCGCATCCGACGCACGCCAGGTTGCATGCGTGCAAAGGCTCGAGCATCAGCACGAGCGGAAAATATTTCTCACCGGCCCGCTTCTTCCTGCTCATGTAGCGGCCCAGGTCGATCATCTGCTTAAGCGGTACCCGCATTGGTCCTCCCCGCGTTACGAAGTTTCAGAAAAATCAGGCGACGGCTTTGCCGCCGTCGGATGGTGTTTGATTGCCGAACAGCCACTCGCTGGCCATCGCCACCGCGGCGATCGGATCCAACGGATTGTTGGCCACGAATAGATGCTCGATCAGGATGCCGTTGAGCGCCGACAGCAGAAACCCCGCCGCCGCCTCGGGCGAGAACCGGCCTGTGCACAGCCCCTTCTGCTGGGCGCGCGCGATCAGCTCCACCAGCATCGCGCGGTAGCCTGAATAGAGCTTCAAAACCTGTTCGTTGAGCCCCTCCGAGAAATGCTGGTCGTGCAACATTTGCGCGAGAAAAAAGCGCACTGAACTAGCGTTATCGCGCACGAACAACAAATAGAACTCCACCAGCTTTTGAATCTGGGCGCGCTCGTCGAGGACGCCGGCTTCCTCGGCAAAGTCGATGAAATACGGTTCGAGCAGCCGGTTCAGAACCGCCACGAAAAGCTCTTCCTTGGTCTTGAAGTGCCAGAAGATGAGCGCCTTGCTGACGTGCGCCTCTCGCGCAACCTCAGACATGGAAGTCTCGTGAAAGCCCCGATTCGCGAACAGATGCATCGCGGCTTTCAGAATCTCATCGCGGGAGTCCTGGGAACTGTGACTATCGGCGGAAACGGTGCGCGTCTCTTCTGGGGTACTCATTGACATCAAATGTGACGGCCGTCGCTAACCTATCGGTCAATCGTAACTTTATCGTCATCTCCGGCAAAGTCAATACCGCCCGTCCGACCGGTCAGGCCCACCTGTTTATAGATTCAACGTCAGGCGTCCTGACCGATGGTCAGGATGCAATACTTATTTCAGCGCCTAGGCTTTTGGCAGATTCGCGCGCGGCGACGATGAGCGACAACGCATTTCGCGCTTCGTTGAGATTGGTTCGGGCGGTTGGGGAATCGATACCCTCGGAGATGGCGCGCTCGAACGCCGCTGCCATGCCAGCAAACCAGGTCGAATGGTACGAATCGTCGACGATGTCCTGCACGGACAGGTCGTGAGTCACGCCTGCCCCGTCAGTAAAGATGGCGCGATCGCCCTCAATTTCGAGCGTCCCGTTTTCGCCCGATATCGTTGCCGACGTCTTCCTGGCGGCGGCGCGCCAGGAGAGATGCGCCTGCGCGGCGCGGCCGGAGGAAAACCTGACGCGGAGATCGGCGACCTCTTCGGTGCCGCCTGCTTCACCCGAGAGACTCGCCGAAATGGCGCCGGGAGCTTCATCGCCCATCAGCCATTGCATCAGGTAGAAGACGTGCCAGCCATGGTCGATAAGAATTCCTCCACCGGAATCACTGGCCGAGCGCCATGCGCCCCCCGCCCGACCCGTGCCGGCAGGCTCGGTACGCAGGCGGTCGAGCGAAAGAGAATTGACGGCACCGACCCGTCCATCATCGATGAGCTGACGCGCCATCGCATACGCGGGGGCATACTTCCAATTGTGCACGCACATCAGGATGCGCCCGTTGGTTCGCGCCAGGCCGGCAAGCTCGTCGAATTCCGCGAGCGAAAGACAAAGCGGCTTCTCGACCAGCACGTGGGCGCGCGCCTTCAATGCGAGACGCGCCGCCGTCGCATGATACGCGGGCGGACTCGCGATATCGACGAAGTCGAGCGCCTCACCATCGAGCATCAGCTCGAGGTCGTCGTAGACGCGGACGTTCTTGATTAGCCGAATCGCTTCGTGCCGACGCTCCGAAACGGGATCGTGAATGACGGAGATATTGATCCCGTCGCGGGTGCGCCATCCGGTCAGATGGGCTTTCGCGGCAACCTCGCCAAAGCCCGATATTGCGCCTCTCAATCGACCCACGCCGCTGCGAGTTCCTCCAGCTCTGGTTCGTACTTGTCGGGCGCGAGCGTCGGCGGGAAGAGGATCAGGCGATGGGCGCCCGCGGCGCGATAGGCCTCGACCGCGGCGCGAGGATCTTTGCCGCCCACCGGAGAGAAAATCGTAATCTCGAGTTTCGAGAAGTCGCGATTTGCTTCGTCGCAGAGCTGCCGCAACTTTGCGAGTTCCAACTTCAATTCTTCCGGCTTGAGCGCGATCGGCGCCCATCCGTCGCCGATGAGTGCAGTGTTGCGCAGCGCGCGGTCGCCGCCCGCGCCGATGTGGATGGGAGGATGAGGCTTCTGCGCGGGCTTGGGATTGCTGCGGACGGCAGGAAACTTGACGAATTCGCCCTCGAAGCTGGCTTCGTCGCGCGTCCACAGTTCTTTCATCGCGCGGATGTACTCGCGCGTCATCGGCCATCGCCGGCGAAAATCGACACCCAGGATTTCGCTCTCGTCGCGCAGCCATCCGGCACCGATTCCAAACAAGAACCGGCCGCCCGAATAGTGATCGAGCGTCGCAACCTCCTTGGCGAGATTGAACGGATCGCGCTCCGGCACGAGGCATATTCCGGTGCCCAGCTTGATTCGATTGGTAGCGCCTGCGGCGAGCGCGAGGCCGACGAAGGGATCGATCATCTGCGAGTAAACAGGCGGAATCTTGCCGTCGGCCCGCGGAAACGAGGTCTTGGGACTTACCGGCATTATCACGTGCTCGGGGAGCCAGAACGATTCGTATCCCAGCGCTTCGCACTTGCGCGCGACTGAAACGGGATGAGCAGTGTATGAGGCGATGAAAGCCAGCACTCCGATCTTCATAACGACTTCCGCCCGCGGAGTCCGCAGGCGGAAGTATTTGTATCGCGAATTTGAGCGCGGGAGCTATCGCCCCCGGGCGCGCCGGCTATTCGGAGCGCTTGAGCATCGCGCCGGCGATCATCATTCCGCTGCCCGCCACTGCCGATGCCAGCGCGGCAATCGCGCGCTCCACGCTTCCCGGCCCCACGCCGGCGATTATCATGCCCGCCAATCCGGCCATGAAGAGCGTCAGGAAGCCGACGACCAGGACGATGCCTCTGAGAATTTTCATTTGCGGTTCCCCTTGCTGTTTTCAGCACCCTCACCCGACGAGCGATTGGTAGACCAATCGCTCGTCTGCCCTCTCCCGGCTTGCGCTCGTACGCGAAGCGTCCGCTCGAAAAGGTAGCGAGCGCGGGCGAGGGAATCAGGATTACAGTTCGCCGGTCAGCGCGCGGGTGCCCATCACCAATGCGGTTGCACCCAGCGTCGATATCATTATCGCGCCGAACAGATGATGCGCGTGCACTCCGAACGCCGCGAACATCCAGCCGCCAACCACTCCGCCGATCAGTCCCAGAAAGATGTCGGCGAGGACGCCGTATCCTCGGCCACGAATCAATTTCCCGGCGAGCCATCCAGCAACCAAACCAACCAAGATTGAAGCAATCATCGCGATGCTTCCTCCTTCTCCAGGGCAAATCGCGCGAGCGCGTTTACCCACCTGAAGGAGATAGCAAGAGAACTGCCACCGAAAAGACGCGGGAAAGCCTGCGATTAATTGCGCATCATCAGCCAACTGCCGCGATCCGACTGCGGCTCCGCAACTGCCGCGCGGCCAGCATTGATTGTCCCGCGCGCACGGCATAGCCGCGCGGGAATGACAAAGTGGCGGGCGCGGAGTTATTTCCAGCCGAAGAAGTCTTTTGCGTACACGAAGTTGGCGACGCCGGCTGCTTGCGCTGCTTTCTTGTCTACTTCCTGGTCGCCGATCATCGTGGAGTTTTCGAGATCGACGCCGTAGATCTCGGCCAGGTCGGTGATCATCCCGCCGCGCGGCTTGCGGCAGTTGCATCCGTCGGCATCGTCATGCGGGCAGATTTGCCATCCGGTCAGAGTTTCACCGAGCTTATGGTCGAGCTCGACAATCGCGGCTTCGACCGCCTCCATCGTAAAGCGGCCGCGCTTGATCTTCGACTGATTGGTCACGATTAGAAACAAGTAATCGTGCAGCGGGCCCAGCTTCTCCGCTACGCCCGGCAGCAAATCGACCACGATCTTGCCGTTAGCATCGAGCGGGAGTTCCTGCGACTCATCGAGCCGCACGAGCGTGCCGCCAAGATCAAAGAATAGCGCCCGGTTTCCGTTCGGATTGGACATCGCGATTCAAACCCGGATGATCAGGCCGCGCGCCAGTCGATATTGTCGCGCACGTAGCTGAATACTTCGTCCAGGATCGCGACGCCCGTGTCGGCCTGTTCTTCCGTAATCACCAGCGGCGGATTTATCCGGACGCGCGGGAAGTAAGTCATCGTCACGATTCCGCGCTTGAGCGCTTCGAGGAAGATCTGCTCGGTGACTTTGCGGCTCAATGGCTCGCGGGTCTTGAGATCGCGCACCAGGTCGATGCCGATAAGCAGGCCCTTGCCGCGGACGTCGCCGATAAATTCGTATTTTTCCTTGAGCGCGTTCAGCCGATGGAGCATTTGTCCGCCGACCTTGCGCGAGTTTTCCACCAGCTTCTCGTCGCGAATCGTCTTGATCGTTTCCGCGACGGCGGTCGCCGCGAGCGGATTACCGCCGTAGCTCGATGACGACGCGCTCGGCTTGCCGAACGGCTCGGCCTTGCCGAGCTCTTCGCTCATCAGCACGCCCGAAACCGGGAACCCCGATCCCATGCCTTTGCCGACGGTCACGATGTCGGGGCTGACGCCGGTGTGATCGACGCCCCACATTTTTCCGGTGCGGCCGAAGCCGGTGATCATCTCATCGGAAATCAGCAGCGCGTTCAGGTCCTTGGCCACGGACTTGATCGCCGGCAGCCAATCGTCGGGCGGAATGACGTTGCCCGCGGTTCCCTGCATCGGCTCCACCAGGATCGCCGCGACCTCGCCGGCGGAAGAATTCTTGATTTGATCGCGCGCGAAATCGACGCACAGCAGCCCGCACGACGGATGCTGCAGCTTGAAGGGGCATCGATAACAGTCTGCGTACGGCACCTGGTAACGGCCGCCCGGCAGGGGACCATAGCCCTTCTTCGACTCGTCGCCGATCAGTCCGAGCACGCCGCCGGTCTTGCCGTGGAATCCGCCCCAGAAGCCCACCACTTCATGCTTCTTGGTGGCCGATCGCGCCAGGCGCAGCGCGGCTTCGACCGCTTCGGCCCCGCCGCTGAAAAGATGCGACCGGTTGAGGCCGCGCGGCGCGACTTCCGCGATCAGCTTGAATGCTTCCGCGCGTTCTTTGGTGGCAAACGTTCCTACGGTCAGGCGCCCCGCCTGTTTGGCGATCGCCTTGGTGACACGCGGATGGGCATGGCCGAGGCTCGCCACCGCGATGCCCGCATACAGGTCGATATAGGTGTTGCCGTCCGCGTCGGTCAGGGTGGCGCCTTCGCCGTGATCAAAAGCCACGCCGGCCAGCAACGAGACGCGCTGGCGCCCGGACGCGATATACTTCTGCTCTTCGTCGAAAATCTTGCGGGACTCGGGTCCGGGGACAGCGGTTTTAACAGAGGGCAGTTTTCCGTTCGATGCCATCAGCAGCTAGCAACATTCCTTCCAAGAATCGTCGCAAGAGGCTAGCGCGCGCGGGCAAGCAACGAAAGGCCCCTGCGCGCGATCGCGCGAGCCGCCTGGCCGCGCACCCTGCTGAAGCTGGGCCAATCGTTGAAATCGATGATCGCGAACCGGTCCTCGTTGATGACCGCGTCTCCGCCCCACGCCTCCAGCCCCAGCGCAGCCGATGCTTTCTGCGCGGCATCGGACAGCTCGCGCATCGCGATTTCGGGAAGTTCGCCGCTCTCGGGCAGCGCGGTGAAGTACGATCCGCCGCTGACGCCATAGAATTTGATCACACCGCCCGGATATTCCTGCTGGACGTATGCGTGCCGAACGCCTCTGCGCGCGAGGCCGTTCAGTCTCGCCTCGATTTCCTTGCGTCCGATCGCGCGCTGGACGTCGTCCGCCCCAAGCGCATGCAGGTCGCCGCGCTTGACGAACACAGGCTGGTCGAGATCGACCGCGCCGAGCGCACGCTGGTCGAGTCGCTGATCGGTCCTGACCAGGGCGCCCACCGGAGTGGGAACGCCGGCGCGGCCGAGTCCGGGAGCCAGCAAATCGCGGTAGCAGTTGCGAATCGCCAGGGCCGAATTGATCGCCACCGCCCCGTTGCGCTCCACTTCGGCGAGCCTTCTGAGCGCGCCCTCGCTCTGGCACATCGCGAGCACCAGGTCGGCCTGGATTTCATGCCGATCGAGAAACTCGGTCGGGGACAAAGCTTCCGTCTCAACGCCTTCGCGCGCGAGTTCGGCCAGCGACGCGTCAAGAATCGCTGCGTCGGCTTCGACCTTGCCCGGCGAATATTCCGGTTCGCGGTAAATTCCGATTGCTCGATAACTCATTGTTAACCCACCACCATCCGGCGCGCGGCCTCGAGATCGGAGGCCTCGTCCACATCGATCGCGCCCGCAACTTCGACCGCACCCAGCCGAATGTTTTCCTTAACGAGCATCTGCAGGAACGCACGCATCGCCGCGAGCTTCCGCCCCCGCGCGGCGGCGCTGAAACGAAAAATCTCCGTCGGCAGCCAATACAATCCTGCCGTGACGAGGGAACTCTCGCGCTCTCCCAATGACGTAATCAACCCCGCTTCCGTTACTTCTGTGAAAAGCGGCTTGCGATCGCCGCGCCATTTGGTAACCGCCAGCACGCCGTCGAAGTTCGCTTTTGAGGCGGCAAGTTCTGCCGCCTCCGCCACGAACCGGCGCAACTCGGTTTCCGGAACGATCGCGTCGACCGTCGCGAGCAGAAAATGGCCGGGGCGAAGCGACTCACCAAGCGTGAACAGCGACTCCATCGAACTCTCGGTGTCGCGTACGACTATTTGCAAAGCCGCCGGCATGGTAATGCCGCGCGCGAGGGCCGCGGTCTCCGAATTGATGACCGCCAGCACGCTCTCAGCACCCGCTGAGAGCATCGCCGTCGCCTGCCGCGCCAGCATCGGCTGCCCGCCGACCTCGACGAGCGGCTTGGGAATCGTCGCGCCGCCCGAAGCGCGCAGGCGATCGCCGCGGCCCGCGGCAATTATCGCGCCTTGAAATCCGGTCACCATTGCAGCCCCGCAACTTCGTTCAGCGAAGCGATAGTAAAATCCGCGCTCGATTCGGCGCCGGGTTCATCCGGATGCACCGACGCACTCGAGCGGTACCAGACGGTTTTCAGGCCCAGGCGATGCGCCGGCGCGCAATCCTTGCCCAACGAATCGCCGATCATCGCCGCCTCGGACGGCTTCACACGCAGCGCGCGCAAAGCAGTCTCGAAGATACCGGGCGCGGGCTTGAACACCCCCACTCGGCTGGAGTCAACGATCGAGTCGACCATTTTCTTCACGCCCGTTTCCGCAAGAATGCCTTCGAGGTTTCCATAAAAGTTGGAAACCACTCCGATTCGGAAATTCGCTTTCAAGTCCTTCAGCACCGGGCGATTCGCTTCAATTCCTTTTCTGGTTGCCGTGACAAAGCCCGCCGTCACTTGTTCGACGATCCGATGCCGCGCCTTCGGATCGAGCGTGGCTAATCTGGTGCGGATGCGATCCGGCCCTTGATGCGCCAAGAATTCCACCTGATTTCCCGTCAGAAATCGCACCAGATCCACCAACCCAAAGCGCTGAACCACTTTTCCCGCGCGATAACCCGCTTTCGTCGCATGGTCGAAGGCCGCATCAAGTTCAGCACGATCAAGCTCGACTCCGGCCGCGTGATACTGGATAAGAAATCGATCCAGCCAATGCAGCGGCCCATCGAGCGTGCCGCCGAAGTCGAAAAGCAGAGCCGATATCATCTTCGCGAACCATGCAGTCTATCAGCACCGACGTGCAGCCTCCAGGGTGCAGCAAAAACCCCGCACCAACAGGGCTGTTTTCGGCCGATCAATTGACACGGCAGCACTCGTACTCTAAATCCATCGCGCGAACCGCGTTCCATTTTCGGAGGCGTCTCAAGCTTGCAGCCCGGATTTCCTAAATCAATTCGCATAGTTGCGTACTTTTTTGCGTCATTGATTTTGATGCTGACCGTTATTCGTGTTGATGCGGGTACCGCCGATGAAAGTGCCACCGCGACCGTCCGCCAGCTCCTCGCCTCAATAGGCAAGCTGCGTACCACCACCGACGCAGCGCAGAAAAAGATGCCGATCGGCTCCATAGATAATTCTCTTGCGATCGAGAAGCTCAGTAAGCAGGCACTTGGTGCGCAATGGAGCAAACTCGACGCTCCCGAGCGCGCTCATTTTGTCGCGCTAGTAAAGGAACTTCTGGAAAAAATCGCGTATCCGAATGCTGCCCAGTTCTTTGCGGATTTCAGCATCAAGATCGTTGGCGAGGATGCTTCCGGCGATCAGCGCACCGTGCAGACGACCGTCACCCGCCCGGAGGGAGGCGCGGTATCGATCAACTACATCCTGGAGCGCATGAACCATCGATGGACCATCGTGGATGTCATCCTCGATCGGCAGAGCCTCGCCGCCAGCATGACCACCCAGATTCAGGCGACCCTCAAGAGCAGCTCTTACCAGGACCTGGTCAAGCAGCTTGAATCGCGGCTAACGCAGGCGACACCCCCGCATTAGAAGCCTGTGCCGACAAAATCCGCTATACACCGCCATACAGATGTAAGAGACCGCCGGGGGGCGGAATCGTCACAGAAGAATCGCTGCACGAGCGCTCGATTAAAAAGAAGGTAGCCTTCTAGCCCCGAGGTTGCGGGCATGTTACCTTGACGCGGCACGATGGCCTGTTTAGGAAACTTGGTTTTAATACGACCTTGGCGATAGAAACCGCTCTAATCTCGGCGCCTTCGCGCGCCGACAACCGCATTTTCGGGCGGCCTTTGCTCGAACGGTTGATCCTTTCCTGCGAACGGGCGGGAGTTAAGCGCTTCTTCATCGCAGCGCCGGCCGAACGGCACTCCCAGGTAGCGTCCTCGCTCGGTGGCTTCCAGAGCCATCCTGAGATCAATCTGGTCGACAAGCTCGATTCCTCGATGGCGCGGCAAACCGATCTGGACCCGAGCGCGCCGTGCATTTCCTTCGCGGGCAATCTGGTTTTTTCCAGGATGCAACTGCGGCGCGTGCTCGACGACGCGGCTAATCATCCGACCAGCGTGCTGCGTTTTTCCAGCAGCGACCCGGACCACGGCGGCGAAATTACGACCGGTCCGATGCGCGATCTGCTCGAACAGGATACGCCTCGCACCGAGCCAGTCCGCCGGCCGACCGGAGAATTGCCGTTCGCGCTCAATGGACGCCCGGAAGATCGGAAGGAAGCCGAGATAAGGCTGGCGCGTTCGCTGCGTTTGGAAACGGCATCGAAGGACGCGCTGATGGCGCGGCTGCTCGATCGCAAGATCTCATGGCGGCTCAGCCTCAGGCTGGCACGCACGAAGATAACCCCCAATCAGGTAACGATCGCCAATACGGTACTCGGCTTTGTCGCGGCATGGATGTTTGCGATTCCGAGCTACGGCGTCCGCCTGATCGCATCGCTGCTGTTTCTGGCTTCGATCACGATCGACGGAATCGACGGTGAGTTGGCGCGGCTCCAGATGAGCGAGACGGATTGGGGCGGCAAGCTCGACGTGGCGACGGACAATATCGTCCACGTCGCGATCTTCGTCGGAATCTTCGTAGGGGCTTATCGGGCCAGCGCCGATTCCACATTCCTGTGGTTATTGCCCGTTCAATTGGTTGGTTTCGCGCTAAGCGCGTTGTCGATCTTCATGGCGTTTCGTTTTCGAGGCGCACAGGCCCAGAAATGGATTGATCAGGTGGACCGCTGGAGCGGACGTGATTTCGCATACCTGCTGGTGGGTTTCGCGCTGATTAACCGCTTGCAGTGGTTTTGTTGGGCGACGGCGTTTGGTACCTATGTATTCGCATTGGTGTTGACGTGGCTCACGGCTCGGCATCGGGCTGTGGAGACACCGGATGAGCCGCTTCGCGAGAATCGGAGCGTTGCGGCGGAGGAAGCATGAACAAGAAGCCCAGGATCCTGTTGGTCCAGCCGACGACCGTGCATCTCGACGGCACTCCGCATAAGACCCGGTGGCGTCTCATCATGGGATTGATGATCCCGCTGTTGGCCGGCCTCACGCCCGATGACTACGACGTCACGCTTTGCGACGAGCGTCTTGAAGACATCAATTTCGACGGGGGATGGGATCTCGTTGGAATGACCACGACCATCGGCGCATCGCTGCGCGCCTATCAGCTCGGCGATGAATTTCGCCGCCGCGGCATTCCGGTCGTATTCGGCGGTTTTCATGCGACGCTGCAAACCGACGAAGCCCTTGAGCACTCCGACGCGGTCGTGCAGGGCGAGGCCGACCTGGTATGGCCCGAGCTGCTGCAGGATTGGCGTGACGGCAAGCTGAAGCAAATCTACAAGTCGACCAAGGTGCACGATCTCAAGAAGCTGCCGCGTCCGCGCCACGAGCTGCTGAAGCTCAACCGCTATCTGTTCAAGGCGGTGCCGGTGCAGGCCAGCCGCGGATGCCCCTATCGCTGTTCGTTCTGCGAAATTCCGGTCTTCTACGAGGGTTCGTATCGCACGCGCCCGATCGAAGACATCGTCGAGGAGATGAAGGAAGTCATCAAGGTCACCGGCTTTCGCCGCTTCCAGTTCATCGACGATCAGATCACCGGCAAGCACAAGTTCGCGCGCGAGCTGTTTAAGGCGCTCGAACCGCTCAATATCCGCTTCTCATGCTTGTGGACGATCAACTCGAACCATGACGATGAGCTGCTCGAACTGGCGGCCAAGGCGGGAATCTTCCACGTCAATATCGGCGTGGAATCGATCAGCCAGGAAAGCCTGCTGTCGATGAACAAGATTCAGAACCACGCCAATCAGTACAAGAAGCTGCTCAAGAAGATGGAGCACTACGGCATCTACTATTCGCTGAACTTCCTGTTCGGTCTCGAGGAAGACCGGCCCGGCATTTTCGACGAGACGATGAAGTTCCTGCATGAAGTCCGCGCTCCCGAGGCGTTCTTCAACACCGTCACGCCGCGGCGGGGCACGCCGATGCGCACGCAGCTCGAAAACGAAGGCCGCGTGATCATCCCGGATGCGGATCTCTACACCAATAACTTCCGCTGTATGTTCGTACCCAAGAACATGTCGCCGCAGCAGGTTGAAGAAGGCGTGTGGAAGTGCACCAAGGAATTCTACTCGTTCAAGTCAATGTTCAAGCGGCTGCTGTTGCCACCGAACAAATTCACCTGGCAGGGCCTGACTGAAAACATGCTGTTCTGGTACGGAGCAAAGCGGCAGATCGATCCGGTAGATTACTATTAAGCCGCCTCTCTGCGATTGAATCTAAAACGGCCGCGGAAGCCAGAGCTTCCGCGGCCGTTTTGTATCTGCGACTCAACCTAACCCCTAACCCCTTCCCTGAGAAGGAAGGGGAACCAGAAAAAGAGAAATCGCTTCTTAAAAGTGGCGCCGGCGTCCCGCCGGTGGACGCGTAGCGTCGGCTTGCGATCTAGAAATGCGGCGCGTCATGCATCAGTCCACCGGCACCACTCTCAGAATGAACTTCTTCTATTTGGTCCCCCTTCCTTCTCAGGGAAGGGGTTAGGGGTTAGGTTGATTCGCTTACGCAGCAAACCTTTTTTCACGGCGTGAGCACGGTGTTATCGATCAGGCGCGTCTTGCCTACGCGGGCTGCGATTGCGAGCAGCACCGGGTGCTCGATCGATGAGACTCGCTCCAGCGTGGTCGCATCCACCGCTTCCACGTATTCGATTTCCACGCCTGGCGTCCGTTTGAGCACCCGCTTTGCCACGTATGCCAGCTCTTCGGCGCAGCACGCGCTCTTGCGGTAGTGGTCGCGCGCGGCACGCAGCGCGAGACTCAGCGCCAGCGCGCGCTGGCGTTCGTCGGGCGACAGATAGGCGTTGCGCGAACTCATCGCGAGTCCGTCGCTTTCGCGCACGATCGGCACCGGCACGACCTCCAGGTCGAAGTTCAGGTCGGTGACCATCCGCTGGATCGCGCGCAGTTGCTGGAAATCCTTCTCGCCGAAAATCGCGAAATGCGGCTTTACGATATTGAACAACTTGGCGACCACCGTCGTGACGCCGCGAAAATGCCCGGGCCGATGCGGCCCGCACAGCCCCGCGCTCACCTGCGTCGCCTCGACCCAGGTCTGCGAATCCGGCGCATACATGGCCGACGGATCCGGCGCGAAGACGATATCCACCGGCACCGATTCCATCAGCGCGCAATCGCGCTCGAAGTTGCGCGGATATCTCGCGAAATCTTCGTTGGGCGCGAACTGGGTCGGATTGACGAAGATCGATGTGACCAACACGCCCGCGCGCCGGCGCCCTTCGCGCATCAGCGTCAGATGGCCTTCGTGCAGGAAGTCCATCGTCGGCACAAATGCGATCTGCTCGCCGGACCGGCGCGCGCTCTCTGACCAGCGCTGCATCTCGTCGGGAGTGCGGATTGTATCCATCGTCAATTCCCCTTTGCTTCCGCGTAGCAGTGCTCAGGTGCGGGAAAGGCCCGTTCGCGGACTTCGCGCACGTAGCATTCGGCGGCCGCGGATGCCTCGTGCCAGAGATTTGCGAATGGCTTGGCGAAACGCGGCTTGAACGACTCGCTGAGGCCGAGCATGTCGTGCATCACGAGCACCTGGCCGTCACAGTCGGCGCCCGCGCCGATTCCGATCGTCGGAATACTCACCCGCCCGGTGATCTCGCGTCCGAGCGAGGGAGGCACGCCTTCGATCACGATCGCGAAGGCGCCGGCCGCCTCGATCGCAATCGCGTCTTCAATCAGCCGCTCGCGGCATCCGGGCCGCCGTCCCGGCTTGCGCCCCTGCACGCGATTTCCGCCCATCCGATGGATCGATTGCGGCGTCAGTCCGATATGCCCCATCACGGGGATGTCGACTTCGGCGATCCGGCGCACGGTCTCGGCGACCGCGATACCGCCCTCGAGTTTGACCGCTTCGGCACCCGCTTCCTTGATGAAGCGGCCGGCGTTCCGCAGCGCATCTTCGGCGCTCACCTGGTAGGAGAGAAACGGCATATCGGCGATGACCAGAGCGCGCCGGCGCGCGCGGACCACGGCGCGGGTGTGGTAAACGACGTCATCGACCGTCACGGCGAGCGTGTTCTCCTCGCCACGCACTGCGGTCGCAAGACTGTCGCCGACGAGCATGAGATCGATGCCGGCCTGATCGAAGATGCGCGCGAATGGAAAGTCGTACGCGGTCAGCATCGTGATTGGCCGCCGCTCCGCCTTCATTTTCGCGAGGTCGGGGACGCGAACTTTTTCCTGACTCATCGAATACTCCAAAAAAACAGCGAGGCCGCCGTAACACCGGCAACCCCGCAGGCAGAGTACTCTTTGAGGGAGCGCTCAAGTCCCGTTTTGGAGTCCCGGTCCGACTTGCGGATCCAGGCGCGAGCCCAAGCTGCGTATTCAAGCGGCGTCCGCAGGCGACGCCTATTTCTTCAAACCGCCTCGCCGGACGCATCGCGTCTCGACGGGCTCAACATCTCCACTAGTACAGAAAGCGAAGCCGGGTAAAGGGCCGCGCGCGCGGAGTCAACGCAACATCGATCGAGTCATCGGTTGCCCTCACGCCCGGATTCGGCTACCCAAATCTGTGCAGGAAAATTTCTTACACCTGGACGTGATGTGAATAAGCTCCGATTTCCATGGGCCGCGTTGTCTCTCCTTGCGCCGATTCTGATCATTTGCGCGCTTTGCCTGGGACCTTCCGCATGCAGCAACAGCAGCAGCGGAGCTGCTCCAGTCCCCAGCCCAACGGCCGCCAACGTCCAGGTCGGCTTTATTACAACGCTGACCGGACAGCCCGTCTCGAACATGCAGAGCGTGGTGCTCAACGTCGCAAACGTTCGGATAAATCCTCTGCCGTCCGGAACGGGCACCCCGCCCCCGGCAACCAACGGCAAATGGGTCATCATTCCCGTGCCTTCGGGAACGCCCACCAGCAGCAGTCCGGGAGACGTGCCGCTCGATATGGTCGCGGGTGAAAGCCAGCTTCAGACCTTCAACACCCAGGGCGTGAAGAGCGCAAAATACAAGACGGTCGAAGTAGTGCTCGACACCGGGGTTCCGGGCTTCATAATTCCGACCTGTCCGGCGGGCGGGAGCGGCAATATCGAGGGATGCATCAAGATTCCGATCCAGCTCGAGAATGCGAGCACTCCGCTCCAGTACCAACTGACAGAGCCGCTGCAAACCAAGCAGAACACGACATCGTTGCTGCCGATCCAGCTCAACATGAATATCGTCGCCACTCCCAGCGCGGCCGGACAGCCATACACGGTCCAGGTGAGCGCCGCGGAGCCGACCAATGCGAGCGATTTCTTCGCTACCGTCACGGGAACGATCACAGGCGCGAACGGCAACACGAACTCGAAGAAAATTCCTCATCTGGCGGTGAGCGCGGAGCTTTCCGGCACCAACACCCTGGTCGCGAGCGTCCCCGTCCGCAAAGGAGCCTACTCGCTGTTTCTACCGGCGGCTGCCGACATCGGCACTCTCTATGACCTCTATGTGTCCGGTGGCACCTCGACCTTCGCAGCCGAACGCCAGGTAAGGCTGGTTCCCAACGCGACGACCACAGCGACCTTCACTGTGAAGGGGGGGCAAACGCTCGGCGGCTTCGACGGACTGATTACCGACGGATGCACTACTCGGCCGATCGTCGGCGCCACCGTGCAAATACTGCAGGTGCCGCCGACCGGGGATTCGACGGTCTGCATGACGACGCCCGAGCAGTGTGTCAGCGTCGGTACGGCGGTGTCGGACGACAGTGGCAACTATCCTGTGGCGGGAACCCTGACCGCTCCGGCGCCGTTCACCAAAATCCCGATCGGTTCCCCTACGACCACCTACGTGCTGGAAGTCGGTGCGCCGGGGTATGACACTCAATTCGTCGAAGGATCTGCGACGGCAGCCGGAGCTTCGGGCACCCTCACTGCGGGCAAGTGCCCGCCCGCATCGGCGCCGAGCCCCGGTGCGAATGGCAGCTGCAATTTCGTACTCACGACTGCTTATGTCGCCGGCAATGTGAGCCTGGCGGCCGCCGCGCCACCCGGCACGAAGACCACCGTGCAGGTGGTCGCGGAAAACACCGGCACCAACGATCTGATCAGTGCGCTGAGCAGTCCGGTTGTGATCGCCGGCGGCCAGACCAGCTTCGGATTTTCGCTCAACATCCCTACGCACGCCTTCAATCAGCCAACCGTGGCCCAAAGCTACGACCTGTTCGCGGAAGCGCAAGATCTCTACCAGGGCGGAACCGACCCATTTACGGGCCACACCGTAATCGTCCAGTCCAACGTTGCGGGGCCCAATCCGCCAACGGCCTGCGCGACGATCGCTCCCGCCGGGCTGTTCTCGCAGGCGATGGAATGCAGCGGCCACGGCAGTATCGTCGGCACGGCAGCGAGCCCCAACAGCGGCACCGCGGCCGAACTGATCAAAGACGGCGTGCAACTGACGCAAGCGCCGGTGGGACCTCCCACTCCGGCGCCATCGATCGGCAACACCTACAACTTCTGCGCTCCGCCGGATACCTACACCGTGCAGCGTCTCGAGCAGGGCTCGCCGGTGGGAACGCCCGCCAATGTGGGCTCGATGGCGACGCCGATGACGATCAGCACGCCATGTCCGAGTACGTGCTTCAACGGCACCGGCACCTGCCCCGGCATCTGCGCGAACACGATCGGACCTTCGCTGTAGAGGCCGCTATAGGAAAGACGGGCGTCGACTACCAGGTGAGCGTGCTGCTGGGCGGGACGTAGACTTTTATCTGCTCGCGCTTGCCGTTGTGCACCACGCTCAGATAAACGATTTCGCCGGGCCGCAGATCGTGCATCCGATCCTGGAAGTCCAGGAAATTGCTGACGCGACTGCCGTCGATTCCGATTATCATGTCGTAGCTCTCACCGACCTGCGAGTAGTCGATTAGCGGCACCGCCAAAATGGCGGGCGGAAAAATCATAGCCGCGGCGAGCGCCGCGCCGGTCATGACGTTGTGCGCCGTGCGCTGATAGCCGTGCAGTCCGGCGGTGGCGGCGGGACTTCCCTTCGCAACGTTGACGATCAACAGCCCGTCGGCTTCTTCTCCGTTCGACAGCTTGCGTCGCGCCTCCTGGAGTTCCAGGCCGATCGGCGAAGTAATGGCGCCCTCGGCCATGAAATCGCGCAGGCCACTGAGCTGCTGCGGATCGACGATGCCCTGCTGCTCGCGCTGATAGCGGGTCACATCGGGATCATCCGGATCAACCTGCGCATCGTCATCGTCGGTCTTGGGCGGCGGATTCGATGCGACCGGGGCCGGCGCGCTCTGCGTTGCGACCGTGGGAATTTCCTGCGTCGTAGGCGGCGTAGTGCTCTGCGCGTCGCTCAGATTGCTCGGCGGAGGAGGCGCGAGCAGCGCATCGCTCGGTACGGCGGCAGCTGGACTGGCGACGGCCATCGGCAATGGAGCCGGCGCGGGAAATGCCGCGGCGACAGGCGACGGCGCCTCGACCGGCGCGGCCGCCTCGACTGGCGCGGCCGGCGAAGGGTCTGCTGATGCAGCGGAAGGCACCCACGCCGCGATTGGCGATTCCGTCACCGGAGACGCGGCCGCGGCGGGTGAAGCAGCCGGTGACGTGACCGGTGCAGCAGAGGCTTCCGCTATAGGTGCGCCTTCAGCTGGCGCAGCCGGCGAGGCTACCGCCTTGGACCATACCTCAGCTGTGGCGGACTCGTCCGCGTCTGCTGCTCGCGCAGGCGATGCATAGAGGACTGCGATGAGCGCGAGGGCGCACCCCAGACCATAAGCGATGCCGACCGCCCTAATTGACGCTCCAGCGCTTCTCATGCTCCGTGACCCGGCCTTCCTTGCCGAGCTTTTTCAGATGAGAGCGAACCGAATTCGCGGCGGCCGGATGCAGATACTCCGGCACGTCGACATATATTTTCTTGACTACCGCCATCACTTCCAGCGGCCCGCCCGCCAGCGCATCGAGCACCTGGCGTTCGCGAAGTTCGCGATGCGCGATGTATTCACGGATTTTCTCTTTGGGCTTGCGGATAACCGGACCGTGTGCCGGATAGATCGTCTCGAGATCAAGCTCCAGCAGACGATGGAGCGAATCCATGTATTGGCTCAAATCGCCGGTGTCGTCCGGGATCACCGTAGTTCCCGCCCCAAGTACCACGTCCCCCGTGAAAAGGGCGCGCTCTTCTTCGAGATAGTAGCACAAATGATCGGGAGCGTGACCGGGCGTATGAATCGCGCGCAGGGTCACACCTTCGGTCTTCACGATTGCATCGTGGCCGATGGCGACTTGAAGATTGCCGGCCTTGGCATCCTGCCCCGCCCACGGCATCTTGAGCACCTCGATATCGCCGAAGCGTTCGCGCACCTGTGGCACGCCGCCGATATGATCGACGTGCGCGTGCGTCAGCACAATTCGTTCGAGTCCGCTGGAGCTGGATAGCTCCTTGAGCGCATCGACGAGCAGCTCCATCCAGATCGGAACGCCCTGCCCCGTGTCGAGCAGAAGCGGACGCGGGCCGGAACCTACGATATAGGTGTTGGTGCCCGGTCCCGTGAATGGCCCCGGATTATGGCCGAGCACGGTGGCGACCAGCGGCGAATGCCGCGCATAGTCCGGCAGCTTCATTCCGATCATCGAATCGGTAACGATCCGCGCGGGCTTTTCCATCACACTCTCCGTTTAGCGGCGATTGCGCTCGAAGATCAATCGCAGACCCTTCAGGGTCAGAAATTCGTCCACTTCTTCTATGGTCTCTGACTCCGGCGCGATCAAGTCCGCAAGCCCCCCGGTTGCGATAACCCGCGCGCGCTCGCCGCGCTCCTTGCGGATGCGATGCACGAGACCATCGACCAGCGCGCTGTATCCGAAAATCAGCCCGGACTGGATAGAGGCGATCGTCGTCCTGCCCACCGCCTCGCGCGGACGGACCAGCTCGACCCGGTAGAGCTTGGCCGCGCGGGCGATGAGCGCATCCATCGAGACGCCCAGCCCCGGCGCGATCGCGCCGCCGGCGTATTCGCCGCGCCCCGTCACATAATCAAAGGTGGTCGCGGTACCGAAATCGACCACGATGCACGCGCTCGAATAGCGCTCGTAGGCTGCCACCGCGTCGACGATCCGGTCGGCGCCGACCTCTTTGGGATTCTCGTACAAAATCGGCATCCCGGTCTTGATGCCCGGTCCGACCATCAACGGCGCGCAGTGGAAGTAGCGCTCCGCAAGCTGCTCCATCGATTGATTCAGCGGAGGAACCACGCAGGCGATTATCACGCCCTCGGGCTTGAACCCGGGCTCGATTCCCGCCGCGACAAATAGCGTGTTGAGCATCGCGCCGTGCTCATCGGTGGTCCGCTCGGGAACGGTTTGGATACGCCAATGATGCGTCAGCGTCTCACCCTCATAGATTCCGATGACGGTGTGGCTGTTTCCGACGTCGAGCGTGATGAGCATCGATTAACTCCCGGCATCCGCGCGGGTGCGGCGCCAATTGGGAGAACGAATAATAGCGTCGAAAGTCAGCGGATGCGAAAGCCCCGTGGCATTCCCGACATCGGCATCGGACGCGACATCACAAAGCCCCCCATCGAACGGGGCGGATAAAGCCATGGGCGATGCGGCATCATGATCGGTCCGGGTGCGCCAATTATTCGTGGCACAAACGGAGCGGCGCCGACGAATGGCCCGATCGGAATCGGAGCTGCCACGAAAATCGGCGGACGGATATACGCCTCGGTGGGCAAACTGCCTGCCCCGTATGGCACCGCGGATGAAACGAGCGGGCCCGTCACCTCGCCCTGATTCTGATAGTCCTGCACCGTTCCCCAATCGGCATTGGCGGTCTGGTCGGCGTCGTCAGAATCGGGCGATTTCGCAGCGGTGGCCACCGCGCCGTTCGCACCTGCCGCCTGCTCAGCGCTTTGCACGCTGGCCGCTTCGGCGCTCGCACCGGAATCGGCCGCATCGATGTCGGGCTCGGGATTGTCGCACTGGATCGGAGTGCCATCGAGCGAGCAGCTCTGCGGCAGCTCGAGTACCTGGCTGGGCGGATCGTCGCCGGCGGGTGAGTCGACCTCGATCGGCTCGCCCGCATGCGCGAACGAGACGGCGATCTGCGGCGAACCGAAGACCAGCAAAGTTGCGAAAGCGATCGGGAAAAACTTCATTCCCGTGTGACCTGATTTGAGACGCTATCACCGAGGGAAGGATCGGCCAAGGGTAAAAGCGCAAAAAACTCAGCGACACATGTTTTCTTTTGTCATCTCGACCGAAGTGGAGGGATCGCGCGCCGTCTGCGGCGCGCTACCGCCGATGCGGCAAGCCCGCGCGGGACAGACGAAGATCAGCCGCTATCCCTCGAACTGGCGGCGTCGGACTACGCGGCCTGGGGCAGCGGCTGGCGGCCGAGGGAGCTAAGCACCTGATTCGCCGCGGCAAGGCCGCTCAGATAGGCGCCGTTGACGGTTGCGAAATGCTCGACTGAGAGAGCCTCGCCGGCGAAAAAGAGTTGATCGCCCAGCGGCGCGGTCAATTGCTGGCGGGCCGCGGAATTACCGGGGGTCGCGTGGCTATAAGAGCCAACCGTCCAGGGATCGTTCAGCCAGTCCGTAGTTAAGCCGCTCTGGTAGTAGCTGAGAATCCCGCTGCCAAAAAACGTCGCCACTTGTTGCTGAGCGAAGTCAATCATCGCCGCCGAGCCTGCCATGGTCAGTTGGCGGCCGAAATCGCCACCCACCAGGCAAACTGCCACATTGCCACCCCATACCGGTGCTTGGGTGAGGGGCTCCTGGATTTGGTCAACCAGCGAGATTAACACCGAGTTAACCGGGACGTCGAAAACCTGGCGCGAGAAGCCCAGAAAAATCTTTTCAAAATCACCCATCGGCAGGTTCGCGATCGCGTTCAGGTAAGCGGCTGGCAAGACCGGGTCGAAGCCGATCACCCCCGCCGCCAGCCCGCCCATCGGCGTGGTGACGATCGCAGTGCGCGCTCTGATGACTTCCGCCGCTGTTACCACCTCGACGCCTCCGCGGCGGTCCCACTTGATAGCGGTCACCGGCGTGGAAAGTCGGATGCGCAGCCCCTTGGCAAAAGAGCCGACGAAAGTCCCCATTCCGCCCTGAATCATCGTGTTGCCGGGCTGCGGGATGCTGTAGTTGTAAAGGTCCTCGCACGAGAGGTCCGGGAAGTTGGCGGCGAAATCATCCGGCCCCATTAGCGCCTCGCTCAGTTGATACCACGGCTGTCCGACTTGATTCACCGTCGCCTGCGCGGCCGATTCATCCGGCGCGCCGCCGGCTGCCGCCGCGCCAGCGTTGTCGATCTCCGTGTGCACGGTCTGGAACATTTGTTCGAATGGGGCGACCTGCGCTGGCGTCGCCGGTTGAGTGCCGTCGTAAACCAGAGCCTGGTTGTCTGGCATCAGGGTGTAACCATGCGCTGTCGCGTAGGCCAGCAGGGCGCTGCTGGGCGACTGGTGGAACCATTGCGCGCCGATATCTGCCGGCACACTAAAAGTGGTCGTATCGGTGTAGGTGCGTCCTCCGATACGATTGCGTCCCTCCAACACCAGGACGCTGAGTCCGCTGGCCGCCAATGTGCTCGCGGCCGCCAAGCCTGACATCCCGGAGCCCACCACTACCGTATCGTACCCTGAAGCCGGAGCCCCGCCGTCGCTGGCACCACAGCCAGCCAGGTAAAGATATGGTGCCGCGGCCAGCGCCGCTTTCAGAAAAGCGCGTCGGCTCAGCTCGAGACTTAGGCTGGCGGTTTTGCGATCCAACATGTGAGCCGACTTTTTCACCTTTATGTTACGGCGCTTTCTCTTACTCTATTAACAGTTTTAACACTTAATTCCAACTCGTACATAGCTCAAACGCCCCTCCCTCTGCAAGGGTTTAATCAGAAATCCGCGGATTTGGAGGATTCGACAGCAGCCAGGCTGGCGGCGCTCATGTGCGCCCGGCCGTCACGGCGACCGCCAATCGGTCTCAGGGTCGCGCTTCGAGCACCAGATTGAACGGGGTGGCGGTCGCGCGCCGCAGGCGCGAGAACCCTCCGCTCAAAATCACTTCTCGTAGTCTCGTTTCACCCGCCTGAGTACCGAGAGCCAGACCGACTTCCTGCGACAATGATGCGGGCACGCAAATCTGCGTCGATGCCGAATAGAATATGCGGCCGATCGGATTGAGATTGTCGGCCATTCGATCGCCGGCAAAGGGCTCGACAATCATCCACGTGCCGCCCGATTTCAAAGTCGACTTGACGTGCGCGGCCACGCCGACGGGGTCGCCCATGTCATGCAGGCAGTCGAAGAATGCAACCAGATCGTAGGAGCCGGTAAATTCTTTCGCCGACGCTCGCTGAAAGGTGACCCGGTCGGCGACGCCGCCTTCGCGCGCCAGCTCGCGGGCGCGGACGAGGGACGGTTCGTGGTAATCGAAGCCGGAAAATTGCGATTTCGGAAATGCCTGGGCCAACAGAATGGTCGATGCGCCATGACCGCATCCGACGTCTGCGACGTGCGCGCCGCGTTCGAGCTTTTCCTTGACGCCCTCCAATGCCGGGATCCATTCCGACACCAAATGCGCCGCGTAACCCGGGCGGAAAAATCTCTCCGTGCCGCGGAACAGGCAGGGATCGTGCTCATGCCATCCAACCCCTCCGCCGGTACGGAACGCCACTTCGAGTTTTGGTAGATCGCGCGCGGCAGCGGCGGCAACTTCGAACATCGCGGGGAAAAATGCGGGTCCGTTCTCGTCGGCGAGTACCAGTGCCTGCTCGGGTGAAATCGAAAATCGCTCCGTCGCAGGATCAAAATTGATATAGCCGGCCGCGGCCTGGGCGGCCGCCCACTCGCGCACGTAACGCTCCGCCGTGAGGGTGCGCGATGCGAGTTCCGCGGAAGTCAACGGCCCTGCCGCCGCGAGCGCCTTGTACAATCCAAACTTGTCGCCCAGGAGGACCAGCCCGATAGCCATCGCGGCGCCGACCTCGCCGAGCATCTTGCCGAGGAGTTGTTGAAGCTTCGCTTCGTCGACTGCCATCGCTGTGCCTCTCTTAGCTTTTTCCTGACGGAGATTCCGTTCAGTCTGCTCTTTCAACAACCTTTACTACACTTTTTCAGACTTCAACGTGAAGCGCGGGAGCCAGCATGCTGGCTCCCTGCCGGTCATTCTCGCGCGTGGCTGCCGCAAGAAAGCCTGTCCTGAGGAGCGTAGGGCGACGAACGGAAATCCCGCTCCGTTGGCCTGCCGGATTCGGGATTCCTCGCACGCGCCAGGCGCGAAGCGCACGGCGTAGCCGCGCGCGGGAATGACAAATGATGCTGCACGACGTCTGCCCCTCGCCCGCCTGGTGGCGAGCGACGGGGATATGATTTCGAGCATTCAAAAGCGCACAGGCTGGAAGCCTGTGTCACCGAAGGCTCACGGGTCGCCGCCCACGCAGGCTCCTATCCGTCGATCGAAAAATCGGCGCTCCATCGGGTTGCGCGCCCGCGCCAGCGCTGCGCAGAAGTGCCGGCGCGCGATCTCGCGCCTCCCGCAGCGAAGCTCGAGCTCGCCAAGCGCGGCCGAGTAGAAAGGATATGCGGCGAGACGATCACTGTCGGCGATCGAGCCGATCTCTTCGAGCCCACGCTCGGGCCCCTGGTCCTGTGCGATCGCGATGGCGCGGTTGAGCGCGACAACCGGGGACGGACGCACCGTCATCAGGGTGTCGTACAGCGACACGATGGCGGCCCAATCGGTGTCGTCGGCGCGGCGAGCTTGCGCATGTATCGAAGCGATCGCCGCCTCGACGTGATACTCCGTGAGTTCCGAGCCTGCGGCCGAACGCTCCAACAGCATCAGTCCCTCGGCCACGAGCTGTTGATCCCAAAGCGATCGATCCTGGTCGAACAGCGAACTCAAATCTCCGGACGCATCGACCCGCGCCGGCAACCGCGCCGCGCTCAGACACATCAAGGCGCCGAGAGCGTATGTCGCCGGCGTCGACCCGAGCCGATGCTCCAGCAGCATCGCCGTGAGGCGCATCGCCTCCTGACAAAGTTCAGCGCGGACCGCCTTCTCGGCGCAGGCGCCGTGGTAGCCCTCATTGAACAGCAGATAGAGGGCGCGGCGGACGACCGGAAGACGGGCGGAGAACTCGGGGCCGGCGGCGACGTCGAACAGTCTTTTCGATGCCGCGAGCACCTTCTTCGCGCGCGTTATCCGCTTGCCGATCGCGGTCTGAGTGCTGACGAACGCGCCTGCCACTTCGCCCACGCTGAATCCGCATAGGATATTGAGAATGAGCGCGACCTGCGCTGCCTCGGACACGCGAGGATGGCAGCAGGAGAACATCATCCGCAGCATGTCGTCCTTGATCGCACCAGGTGCAAACTGTTCTTCAATCGCGGGAGCAAGTGTCCACTCGCTCTCGAGCAGCCGTCCCAGATCAGGGGCGAAAGTCCGCGCGGTGCGCTCACGCCGCAGGACGTCGAGCGCCCGGTTCTTCGCCGCGGCCATCAGCCAGGCTGACGGATTGTCCGGCACGCCGCGGAATTTCCACACCTCGACCGCGGTGCAGAACGCGTCCTGCACCGCGTCCTCCGCCAAGGCGAGGTTGTGGACCCCGAAAATTCGCGTCAGCACGGAGACCATACGTCCCGCCTCGCGCCGAAAGAGGTGATCGTTGGAGTCCATTTACATCTTCATTACCCGGACCGGCCGCACCTCCACGAACCCGCCGATATCGAAGATCGGACAGCCCTTGGCGATTTCCACCGCATGCGCAAGATCCTCGGCCTCAATCAGAGTGTAGCCGTTGACGATGTCCTTGGCCTCGGCATAGGGGCCGTCGATAACGCTCTTTTGCTTACCTTTGACAACCTTGCCGGTGTGCTCAAGCGGATGTCCGGTCTCCTTGATGTGGCCCTTTTCACCGAGCTGCTTGAACCAAGCGAGCCAGTTCTGCGCGTATTGCTGCATTTGTTCGGGGGACGCAGAGGTGTCTCTGCCGCGAAACAGAAATGCAAATTCACTCGTCGTGTTCACTCCTTGGATTGGATTCTATGATCTTAGACGTTCCCAAGGCGCTGCGGCGGACATCGATTTCAACGCCTGCCTGCCGGACAGCTCATCGGCGACGCTCATGTGATGGCGCGCTTTTCCGCTGCGCTTTTCCGAATTGCCGCTATCACTTCGGTAGTGTGCGGCGGCGGAAACGACGCCCGGTAGCTCGGCCGCGCGGAGTGAAGCGCAAAATAGTCAGAGAGGTTCCTGGCTGACTGAACCATTGCGGCACCCTCGGGGAAGCGCTGGACGAAGTAGAGGACGGGCAGCAGGTTGATGTCGGCCAGGGTGAAGTTGTTGCCCGCCAGATAGCCTGTCCTGGCCACCGCCCTGTCCAGTACCTCGATCTGCGTCCGCATCGCCGGTAGCACGGCGTCGATCGCCCCGCGGTCTGGCTGACCGTCAGCGCCCTTCGGAATCAGGTGGGTTAAGACATAGGTCCGGATGAGACAAGGGTCGATCGTGGTGTTGACGAGCGAAACCCACTGCTCGACCTCGGCGGCCTCGCGCGTATCTTCCGGGATCAGCTTTGGGCCGGGGAAAGTCTTGTCGATGTAGGTGGCGATAGCCTTCGATTCGCACAGCGCGATGTCTCCATGGCGCATCACGGGAATCTTGCCGAAGGGGTGGATGGCGCAGACCTCGGGGCTGTGCAGCCCGGCGGGAACGAGGTCGTAAGGAACGCGCTTCTCCTCGCAGACCATGCGCACGACCCAAACGTAGCTTGAAAAAGGCGCCCCAATAATCTGGATCCTGGTCATCGCTGTCCCTCCTGTTGTGCTGCGTCCCAGTCTTGTTTG
The DNA here is from genome assembly GCA_052146355.1 of Binataceae bacterium (SeqCode). Lineage (GTDB taxonomy): Bacteria > Desulfobacterota > Binatia > Binatales > Binataceae > JAFAHS01. Next base: position 78,591 of record JBKQNE010000049.1, read on the forward strand.
AGCCCTGCGGCCCGGTTTCGCGTCATCGTCTTCAAGACGTTTGAACGCGGCTGCAACGGACAACTTTTTTTTCGGGCACGCGGCAGGGCAGCCGGCGGTCGGATGACACCAGGACGGATCAAGACTTTCCGTCATCCCGACCGAAGCGCAGGGATGACGGAAAGAAACGGGATTCCTCGCGCGGCGGCCACGCGCGGGAATGACAAAGTTCGTGATCGGCGAGGTTTCCACGCGGCGATGGTCCGGCTAAGATTCGGGCGCTATGTCGAAAGTCGCATTGGTTACAGGGGCCGGCCGCGGAATCGGCCGTGATATCGCACAACGGCTCGCGCACGAAGGCTATGCGGTAGGGCTTATCGCGCGGACGAAGTCGCAACTCGAGGAGACCGCCGACATCATCCAGAAGGCGGGCGGCAAGGCTCTCGTCACTCCGACCGACGTGTCCAAGCGCGATCAGGTGCTGGCGGCGGTGGAAGCGGTCGAGCGCGATCTCGGGCCGATCTCCGTGCTGATCAACAACGCCGGCGCATATCTGCGCAAGCCGGTCCTCGAAATTACCGAAGAGGATTTCGATTTTCAGCTCAAGGTGAACACCTACGGCCCGTTCTTCTGCACGCAGGCCGTCGTCGGCAAAATGGCCGAGCGTGGCGGCGGCACCGTGATTTTCGTGCTGGGCTCCGAAACCCGCGGCGGACCTGCGCAATATTCCGCGTACACCGCATCCAAGGTGGCGCAACGCGCGATCGCCGAATCGGTCGCGTACGAATTCATGCATCGCGGCGTTCACGCGGCGACGCTCGACGTGGATGGCGCCGTGGACAGCCCGCGCGTGCGCGAAGCGATGCCGGATGAAGACCCGTCGCACTTCGTCTCGCCCGAGGCGATTTGGAGCGAGATCGTCCATCTCATCAATCAGCCCAAGAGTTCATGGACCTTCGCCGTCGATCTGCGCTCATACGTGCAATGGCGCCCACGCGTCGCAGCAAAGAAAAAGGCCTGAGCGGAAATCCACAGATTTCGCAGATTTGCGCAGATTGCAGCACCCTCACCCGCGCGTCACGGCTCTTGAAAAAAGACTCAAGAGCCGCGCCGCTTGCCCTCTCCCGCAAAGAAGCGGGCGAGGGGCTTTTCTGAATCTGCTGCGAATCCATGAAATCTGCGTAATCTGCGGATTCTTCTGCTCCTGTCTTCTCTCCGGCCGTAGTCTGACGCGCGAAATTCTGGAATCCTTGCATTGCGGGCGGGGTGCGATCCCTGAAGTTGCATAGGCACGTCTTCCGCGCGCTCAGGGCATCCATCTCCCGGCAGGTTTCGCCATCTCATATTGGAGGCGCACAGCTAGATGGGATCAGGCAGCGCATCGAGTCAGGAGAAGCTCGCGATTCTGGTCGGCGGCGGACCCGCCCCGGGCATCAATGGTGTAATCGCGTCGGCGGCTATCGAAGCCATCAACTGCGGCCTCCAGGTCCTGGGGCTCAACGATGGTTTCAAATGGCTGGTCGAAGGCGACACTTCTCACGTCACTGAGCTGCACATCCGCGACGTCAGCCGTATCCACTTCACCGGCGGTTCGATTCTGCGCACCTCCCGCACCAATCCCGCGCGCACCGAAGAAGGGCTCGAACGCGCGGTGGATACGCTGACCAGGCTCGGAGTTCGCTACCTGGTCTGCATCGGGGGCGATGACACAACGTACGGCGCCAAGAAAATCGCGGAACGGTCCAAGGGAAAGATCAGCGTGGCCAGCGTGCCGAAGACGATCGACAACGATCTGCCGCTGCCGGAAAACGCGCCGACCTTCGGCTTCGAAACCGCGCGCGCGGTCGGAACGGCGATTATCGAATCGCTGATGGAAGATGCGCGCACGACGGGCCGCTGGTACATCGCGATTACGATGGGCCGAAAATCGGGATCGCTCGCGCTCGGGATGTGCAAGTCCGCGGGCGCAACGCTGGCTGTCATTCCGGAAGAGTTCATCGGCGAGCATGTCGATCTCGATGTGGTCGTCGACACGATCGTGGGCTCGATTATCAAGCGCCAGGCTTCGGGGCGCGATGACGGCGTCGCGCTAGTCGCCGAAGGAATTGCGGAGCGCCTCGATCCCGAAACCCTGAAGGGCACGTCGAACTCGTCGCTCGATGCGTACGGGCACATCCACCTCGCCGATATTCCGCTCGGATGGATCCTGCGCGATCGCATCCGCGAGGCGCTCGAAAAGCTGAAAATCAAAGCAACGGTGGTGGCAAAGGATATCGGCTACGAACTGCGATGCGCCAAGCCGGTCCCCTTTGATGTCGAGTATACGCGCACGCTCGGTTACGGCGCGGTGCGGTATCTGCTCAATGGCGGCTCCGGCGCGCTGATCGCGATCACCGGCGGGCGCGTGACTCCTGTCAGCCTGAGCGATCTGGAAGATCCGCAGACCGGGCGCATCCGCGTGCGGATGGTCGATGTAGCCACGGAGTCTTTCGAGGTCGGCCGATCGTACATGATTAGGCTGGAGGCATCCGACTTCCAGGAACCCGCCCTTTCGCGGCTGGCCGCGCAAACCAATCTGTCGCCGCAAGACTTCGAAAAGCGCTTCCTGTCCTCGGTACGCGCCACCACCGCCTCGCCCTGACTTGTGCGGCACAGCCACTTAATAAGTAAGAATAGCTGTCCCGTCTGCTTCTGATGTGGCACGGGCTTCCAGCCTGTGTTCTGCGACTCCGAGTAGTAGCGGGCGTCCCGCCCGCCCCTGCTCAATACGCAAGGGTGTCATTCCGAAACTTTATTGAGGAATCCCGGATCAGCGTTCGTTCGCTTGACCACTCAGTCACGCAAAAGCCACCAAACGGTGCTCAGCGAGCAGCGTGATCAAAGTCCGCGAAAGCCGGAGCCCCCGCTATAGTTTCGGCCCGACGATAATTATAATCTGCGTTTCCGCCGCGAATTTTCCCGCCCTCGGCGGGGAAAGCCGCACGGTCGGGGTGTAGCGCAGCCTGGTAGCGCACACGCTTGGGGTGCGTGTGGTCGCCGGTTCAAATCCGGCCACCCCGACCAATCGAAAATCCGATATTTCCAACCGGACCTGCAAATCGAATAGACGCGGTTCGCGCTTCCATAACCGAAGGTTATGGTTTGTTTTCAGGCGGCCCCGCAGCAATCCTCCGGAAGTTAGGAGCTTCTAGCCTGCGACGGCTGACTTAGAGCCCGCGCGGGCGCAATCTACGCACGTTGCCGTGTGATTCACTCTCGCCCGCGTCGTCGCCGGTCGCACCGATTCGGATCGATCTGAGGAGCGACCGCAGCGGTCCTGAGATGGCGCGCTGCTTGTTGCGCGCGGTTTGAATTGTCCAGGTGACGGGCGGCTCGAGTGGAACGGTTGCGACCATCCGGCCGTCGATCTGATTGGCGACTTCACTGTCGATGAAGCCGATGCCTGCTCCGGTACCGACCATCGCGGCGACCGCCTTCTGGGTTGCGGCTTCGCACGAAACCATCGGCTTGCGCGCGGCTTCGAAGAAGCGCAGGTCCACGATCGATCTCAACGGGTGTGGCACGTTGTTAAGAATTATTCTCTCATCGACCAAATCCTCGATGCGCAGGCTCGGTTTCAACGCCAGCGAATGATCGACGGGGAGCGCGACCAGCATCCTGCGGGTTCCGATCGCCACCGTATCGATATTCGGATGCCCGCTTACGGGACCAAACAGGAATCCGAGATCGGCGAGTTCCAGTTCCAGCGCGCGCACCACGCCCTCCTGAAGGTCCAGCGAAACCTGCAGGCGAACCTCGGGGTTAGTCCTGACGAATTCACCCAGCAGGCGGCCGATCGATCCCTCCGCGAGCGCCGGGATTGATGCGATGCGCAGGTCGCCGCGCTTGCCGCTTTGAATCGATTGGACCGTCGCCGCGATCCGTTCCATCCCCACGTAGCTGCGCAGCACTTCTTCGTACAGCAGCTTGCCGTCGGGCGTCAGGGTCATTCCGTGGGAGCCGCGGCGGAAAAGATTCAAGCCGCACTTCTGCTCAAAGTCGGCTATCGCCCGCGTTACCGCAGGCTGCGTGATATCGAGGTTTTGCGCGGCGGCGGTAGCGGAACCCGCCTCTGCAACCGCGCGGAAAATCTCAACCGCCCGAACGTCAAAAGCTTCCATGCGTAGTGGTTATAGCGACCGTATCCTGCATCATACCCGTAGCAGCAATCGATAATGCAGAATACCTCGACAGCGGGTTTTCACTGAACGCCGGATGGCCGGCGGTGAATTGGCCAAACCCTACGAGACGGATTTTATGAAGGCGGTGAATTTGAGTAAGCGATTGTTGATGGTGTTCGGGAACGGGGGGCGGGAGCTGCTTGCCGCTGCCTGTCTTATAGTGCTGCTGCTGGTGTCGGCCTGTGGCGGCGGCGGAGGGGGAGGGTCGGGTTCGACGGCCCCGGCAAACACCCCCAATATCGTGATGATCCTGATGGACGACATCGGGATCGACCAATGGACGCTGTTTGGTTACGGCGGGCAGACGCCGCCGGCGCTGCCGACTATCGGGACGATCGCGCAGGGCGGGGTCCGATTCCACAATCTCTGGTCGATGCCGGCGTGCTCGAATGGACGCGCGGCCGTATTCACGGGACGCTATCCGTTTCGCACCCACGTTCTCACCGCGCTGGGTGAAAACGATCTCGCGAACTACATGGTGAACCCCAATGAGTTCACGATGCCGCTACTGCTCCATCAACGCGGCTACAAGAGTGCGCTGTTCGGCAAGTTCCATATCGGCGTCCAGAGCCACGATCCATACGGCCTCGGCATGGTCCATGCCCTGGGGTTCGACTACTTCGATGGATGGCTCGATGAAACCGGCGATCCTTCCTCGATCGACAGCACCGCCGGAGGCGTAGCGCCGCTCGGCACCTGGTCATGCGGTTTCGTTCGTGATGCCGCCCACGGCGGTGCCGATTCCGGCGCCTGCTATGCGGGCAACAATACCTGCCAGGTCGTGAGCAAGTCCGGAGCGGAGGCGCCGGGCCGGGTCTGCCGCGATGCCGGCGGCATCTTCGATCCCAATCAGCCGTGCCAGAGCCCGGTCCCGTCCTATATCAACTTCGGCATGCTTAGCGGGCACTATGTCTCGCCGCTGGACATCAATGAGCAAGATGGGACCGTTCAGGAAATTCCGTCCACGGACCTCCGCGCGCGGACCTTTCGCGGCATCGAACCCGTCGATGCGGCGGTAGCGTGGATTAAAAGCCAGCCCGCCAAACAACCGTGGATGGTGACGTTGAGCTTTGCGACGGTCCACACACCCGTCATCCAGCCGCCAAGTCAGTTGCTGCCGGCATCGGACCCCGACTCCAGCAATCTTGATTGCGCCGACCCGAACGACCAGAGAGTTATCTCGAATGACATGGAAGAAGCGCTCGACTTCGAGGTTGGACAGTTCCTGGTTGAGATCGGCCTGGCGACGCAGGCTGCCGATGGTTCGCTGACTTACAACCCCCGCGCGAGCAACACCTACCTCATCTTCGTCACCGATAACGGCACCAACGGGTCGGAGGTCAAGTTGCCATTCGATCCCATTCGCGCAAAATCGACCGCCTATCAAACCGGAGTATGGGTCCCCGGAATCGTCAGCGGCCCGGGCGTGGTGCAGCCGGGGCGCGAAGTCAACGCGATGGTGAACATCGTGGATATTTTTGAGCTGGTGGGCGAACTCGCCGGCATCAACGTGCACAAGGCGGTGCCGCAGACGATCGATTCTGCGCCGATGCTTCCGTATCTCAAGAATCCGCGGCAGACGAGTATCCGGCAGACCAATTACACGGAGATTGGCACCAACCTGCAAGCCAACGGCGTCATCAATAGTCCCTGCCAGTTCAACACCACCACCTGCACTCAAATCGCTCCGACCAAGGGCGTATGCGAGGACAACAACGCCATCTGGTGGGGCGCTGGGGCGACGGATCCAAGCACCGCGGGAATTCCTCCGCAGGGCCTCCAATACTGCTGCAACGTGGCGATCTGGCAGCATGATCACGGACAGACCATCTCGACCGATATCTATCCGTTGCAGGCCTACGGAATACGCAATGATCAATACAAAGTCGTCGTGAACAACTACCAGGGCTACGACGCGGCAACCAATTCATGCGCGCCGACCACCAGCACCGAGTTCTATCAGATCAACGAAGACGTCCCGATCCCGAAGCTCGATAGGGCCGGTTCCGACCTGCTGGCCAGCGGCGTGCCGCTCACTCCCGTGCAGCAGAAGAACTTCGACGCGCTTAGCGCCGCCCTCAATGCCCTGCTCGCATCGGAGCCCGCGTGTCCGTGGGACATCAATCTCGATGGGGTCGTGAACGATGAAGACATCGCGGAATGGAGCATGCTCGTAAGCCTGTCGATGGGAAATTCAAGCTGGGCCGATATCAACCAGGACGGCCTGACTAACCAAACGGACGAGGATCTCATCGAGCAGCATTTCGGGCCCTGCCCCAAATAGCCCGCGAGCGAATTTCCGATCGCAATCGCGGCGATCCTTGCGATCCCGGCGATGGTCTTCCGGCAACTGCGTGCCGGGGACCGAGCAGCGTCGGCCCAAGCCACGCCAGCGCCATGATTTGCCGCACGTTGGAACGGCGGCGGCCGGCCAGCTCAGCAATTTTGCCGGATCACATCCAGTAGAAGTTCGACCTTCATCGGCTTCCTTAATATCCGCCGCGCCGAAAGCCCGGTCACCTCCGAGGGATCCAGTGCCGTGACTATTACCACCGGAATCTCAGCCAGACGCGGGTCCTGTAGCAATGCGGAGCGAAATTCGGGGCCGCTCATGACCGACGATCGAATATCAAGAACTATGAGACGTGGCGCTTCCGACTTCTCCAGGTAGGCGCGCGCCTCCGCACCGTTGGAAAATCCGCGCGCCCGAAAGCCTTTCAATTCAAGAATTCGAACCAGTACGGTCCGCGCGTCCTCATCGTCCTCAACGACGAGAATTTCGTCATTGTCGGCGGCCATGGTCAGGTTAATTCCTTCCTGGACGTCGCCTCGAAACCTTGCAGAGGGAGCCGGATAACAAAACTGGCGCCATCGCCCGGTTCGCTGTCGGCGCGGATTTCTCCGCCGTGTGCTTCCATTAGCGAGACAATACCGCTGGAGTCGTGTTTTCGAGGTCCCAAACGCGTTTCTTCGCGTTGCTCCATATGTCCTGGCGCAAGACAGGTTTCAGACGAATCGAGCGCGACCCGTACTCCAGTAACGCCCGCCTGCGCGCGAGGAATGTCTATCACGTCGCGGCATTGGATCGAAGAAAAATGAATCGGTTTGGCGGCGGAGTTGCGCAGACGCGCAAATATTTTGCGCGCGCGATTGCCTGAGAAAAATAGCCGCGGCAAATCCTGATTTGTATGACCAGACAATAAGTCGAGTTTGCGCGGCTTGGTTGCGCAGGAGGGTCTGACGATTGCCGGAAATTTGTCTCGATCCTGTACGTTAGATTGATATAGGGTCGATTCGATTAGCGTGAAATCTTTGCTATCGCTGTTCCATCCGCGCGGATATCGGCATGCCTCCGAACAGATTGAGAAGAAGCCTCGCGACCACCATCGCGGTTCCGTCCATCGTGATGGCGGTGGCAACAATTATTTTGCTCCGGCAATTGGATCTTGAGCGGTCCGATACCGCATGGGTCGAACACACCGAGACCGTGATGCTTTCGGCCGAGACCGCAAGGGCGCAATTCCTGACGGCGCAGAATGCGTTGAGGGGGTTCCTGATTTCTTCAGATCCGGCCGACCGCGCTGCGCTGCAGGACGCCTGGACTAAAAGCCAGCAAACCATCCAGCAGCTGGTTCGTCTCGTCGTCGACAATCCGAGCCAGGAACAGCGGCTGATGTTTCTCAACGGCCTGGAGGGTCAATGGCTGGAAGCCGCCAGGATCGCGGATTTGACCTTGAACGATGCTGCGAAACACGACCTCGCCCGCCGCGCGGACGTCATCGGAGCCGCAGTGATGACCGAGTTCGATCGGGTTTCGGCGGCTGAACAGGAGTTGCTGAAGATCAGGGGCGCCCGGCAGGAATCGCTTTATCGAAATGCAGTTCGGTACATCCCGCTCGCCGCATTGATTTTGGTAATCGGGCTGGCCCTGGCGGCCTGGCGAGAAATTCAAAGTGCGAGCCAGGCGTTTGCCGGCGCACTGAAAAGCGCGGAGGAAGCAAATCAGGCGAAGACGAACTTCCTGGCGGTGATTTCCCATGAGTTGCGCAACCCGCTCAACTCGATCCTGCTCTGGTGCAATGCGCTGCTGGCGGGCGGCGCACTCGAAGGCAAAACCGGGCAGGGTGTGAACGCAATCTGGCGCGCCGCCAAAACCCAGGCACAGTTGATCGAGGATTTGCTGGACGTCTCCAGGATCGAGAGCGGCCAGATGCGTCTCGACGTGCAGCCGGTCGATCTTGCCGAGGTCGTGCGCGCGGCGGTTGACAGCATGAGTCCGGCGGCTGAGGCGAAATCGATCGCCGTGCAGGTGGTGATCGATCCGCGCGCCAGCGTGATCGTGGGTGATTCACAACGGCTTCAGCAGGCCGTATGGAATCTGCTGTCCAACGCGATCAAGTTCACGCCCAGGGAAGGCAAGGTGCAGGTACGCGTCGAGCGGATCAATTCGCACCTGGAAATTACCGTCGCCGACAATGGCCATGGAATCGAGCGACGTGCGCTGGAAAATGTCTTCGACCGCTTCTGGCAGGGTGCCAGCCGCGGCACCGTAGACAGCGGGATGGGCCTGGGTCTCTCGATCGTCAAGCATATCGTAAATCTTCACGGTGGCTCGGTGACCGCGGACAGTGACGGGCCAGGAAAAGGAAGTGTATTTGTGATCCGTCTGCCGCTTCCGGTCACGACGGCTGGTTTGGTCAGTCCCGTCCGCCGCCATCCGACCGTCACGCCGATCGCGCAGAGCGTGCGGGTTCCGCGTCTTGAAAGTATTTCCGCGCTCGTGGTCGACGACGATTCGGAGAGGCGCGAAGCGCTGCGGTCGTTGCTCACCTCGCTCGGCGCCAGCGTCATGGCGGTGGGAACGGTGGAAAGCGCAATCGCGGTTCTGGCTAAGATGAAGCCCGACGTGCTGATTTCGGACCTCGGGATGCCGGGACGCGACGGCCACTCACTGGTCAAGGAGATTCGAGCGCGGGAAAAAGAAACCGGATTTTCCAGGCGGATGCCGGTGATCGCGCTCACGGCCTATGGCCGCGTCGAAAACAAAGTCGCAATTTTCTCGTCCGGCTTCGACAGCCATGTCGTAAAGCCCGTCGATCCGGCGGAACTGGCCGCCGTCATCAAACAGTTGGTGAAAACGCGCCGCTCGGCCAACGGCAACGGATCGCAGGGTTCCGCATAAGTATCGGAATCGGTCGGGAAACTATGGTTGCAGAGCGTTTATTACTCTCTCGATTATTCCGACGTGGCGCGCGATCAGGCGCCAATTCCCGTCGCGCTTCGCCCACACGTTCATATAGCTGACAAAAAACTTGAATTCCGCGTTGTCGTCGACCAGCTGGGAAACTTCGTTACCGGTGGCAACGGCGATTTCGCCGGAGGTGTTGATTCGAACCGGACGGCGCTCGAACATGCGCAGTTTGAGCCGTCCATTCCTGATCGTTTCAAGCAGAATTTGTTTGCCTGCGATCAGATTGGCGGAACTGTTGACGATCAGATCGTCGGCCCACAGCGCTTGCAGGGTTGATACGTCGGCGCTGCGCTCCGCCTGCGCTTCCCGCTGTTCCAGAGCTTCGATCTCTCTTTGCTCCTGAGCGGCGCGGTCAGTCGCGTTCATGGCGTCCGCTCCCCCCTGCAATAGTGGCTTACGGTCGTAAGCAGCCGATCCACATCGATTGGTTTGATGATGACTTCGTTCGCATCAACGTCGGTCCGATCGCTCAGCGCGGTGACGACTACCACCGGCACTTCCGCCAGCCTCGGGTCTTTCACTTGCTCCTTTCGGAATTGCCAGCCGTCCATGACCGGCATCCACAAATCGAGAATGATCAGATCGGGCGTCGGCGCGTGATGCAGGTAGTCCAGCGCCTCCCTGCCGTTGCCTGCCGGCACCGCGCGATAGCCCTTCATCTCCAGGATCGCGACGAGCGCCTCGCGCGCGTCTTCGTCATCCTCGACGACAAGGATTTGCGGGTCCTCTCTCTTTTCGTCGCCCTGCATCTCGTCCGATTGTAGCCAAAAGCAGGCGTCCGGCTACAGCAATATTACGTCCGGGACGCCTGCGACTTTGGTATCGATCACGGGACCTGTGGCTGCCGCTGCCGCCAGCGCTGCTGGCTCAACAAGAGGCGCGGTCACTCATGTTTCACGATCCCCGACACTCCCGCGGTCGCCGAGGCGGAACTTTCTCGACGATTTGAAAGTGACCTTTGTGGCTGACTCGTCCCGGAAGCGTCGGTTTATAACCAGAACGAGCACTTGGTAAGCACCCTCGCCGGTTCCAACACCGGGTTACGTTTCCCCGCCGGAATCCTGGTCCTTCCCTCCCAGTAAACGTGGCAGGCGGTTGAAACCGCTTTATGTAGATTGAAAGGTTTGTCCTGAAACACGTAAAGGACGATTGGTGCCTAGCCTGCCAAGGCTCGCTTTGGGCGCCGCGAGGATCCGCCGCCGCTTAGGAACGCCCCCGGCTCAACGCCGAAACGTGCGGCCAGCGCCTGGATTTGCCGCACGTTGAGACTACGGCGGCCGGCCAGCACCTCCGAAACGACGCCCTGGCTACCGATCTCGGGCAAATCTTTTTGAGTGAGACCGTGCTCTTCCATCAGAAAGCGGAGCACTTCGATGCCGGAAGCTTCCGGCAGGCGGTGATGCTCACGGTCGTACGCCTCTACCAGCACGCTCAGGGTTTCAATGAGCCGATAACGCGGGTTTTTGGGGTTGTCGCCAATCTCGTCCACGAGCACATTGAGGCGCGCGACGGCCGCTTCGTACTCCCGCTCAGTACGGATGGCGAGGAAGGACTCCAACGGTTCAGGATTCCTGATGGCCTCAACAGTTTTCATTGTTTCCACCGTTCCGTGTCGTATTCCGAATGCGTCAAGAGGTGGCGCACGAACAGTCTCTGGGTGTTGAAATGAATCGCAGCTATATCGCTTTGTTGCCACCGATATTGAAGACATGGAAATCGCGGCCTTCCACTGCAACCATGTCCACGCTGCCGAAAGTCCTCTTCAACTCCACGAGATTCCGAAAGCGCCCGTGCTCTGCCAGCTTCAGCCACGCTCGCAGGGACGTCGCGGCGTCAGCGTGCTTCTTTCCGAACTCGCGCAGCGCCTTCTGCGAGATGACGTGCATCGAGCTTTTCAGCATAATCTCAAATTGAGATTGACGCAACCGGTCGAGCGCGCTGGGCGCAACTGCGGCCAATGAATTGCGCAGTAGACGCGCGGGGGACGGGCGGTTGAACGTCCGCTTTGAGTCGAGAGCGGCGGCGGCCGCCCACCATCGGATCGCTCCGGCTATTTGTTCAACGCCGGAAGCGGAATCGTGAAGGTGTCGTAGACGGTGATTCTCGGACCGTAGGCGGCCTGAAAGATTCCAATCCCTTCGGCTGGTCTGAGCAGATTGCTGCGATCAAGAATGTTGAGCAGGGTAACGCGGTCGGTTACTTCGCCGATGCTCGGGATCTGGAAGCTCCGCTGCCCGCTCAGATTCACCTGCACGACGTTGGGAAGCGACTCCAGATCCGCAAACCCGCCGCGCAACCCGCTGCTGTAGAGGATATCGGCGCTGAACGAATACGGCTTCCATTGGTAGCTGGCGCCTCCGGTCGCGCCGTAGAGCGGCTGATGGTCGAGCACGATGTAATGCCGGTTGATATAGCCCAGCTCGGTGGAGTCGAAGTTGAACTGCCCGGTCGCCACACCCTTCTGCATGTTTCTGCCAATAGTCGTGCTCGCGTACACCGACAGGTTCTTGCCGCGGTAGGTGACCGCCGTCTCGGTTCCCCAGATATACCCGTGCTTGTAGTTGAATGGCGCGAAGATGGGCACGTCGCCGAACTGCCCTGTATCCAGGTAATGATCGGTATATTCGTAGAAGGCGTCTTCCGAGAGCGTTATCTGATTACTCAGTTGATACACCACGCCGGCGTCCCATTCGTAGTCGTCTTCGGTCTCCGGCGTTGCGACTCCGTTCCCTGCCTCACCTGTGGTTCCCTTAAAGGCTGCCGGCGCGCCGGGCGAGATTCCCTGGAAGCTCGGAACCTGCATATACCGCGCGAACCCGCCGTGCAGCGTCGTGTCAGACCACGGCATGTAGACCAGGTTGATACTCGGATCGAATTGATTCTTGTAAGTAAACCCGCTCAAGCGATCCCATCGCAGGCCGATATTCATCTTGAACTTCTCGGTGATCTGCCAGGTGTCTTGAATATAGATTCCCGACAGCAGATTGATCTTGTTCGCGTTGTTGATGACGTTCACCGGAACGAACGGCGGAATCTGCGCGCCGGCCGAATTTGTCTTGAAGACCAGCGAGTTGTCGTCCGCTTCGACGCCATATTCGCCGAGATAGAACCCTACTCCGATCGTGTGTGCGCCCGTCTTGTAGGTGGTGTCGCCTTCGAGCGTATTGTCGAGGTCGCTGTGGAAGGCGGTTGACGCCACGCCCTGATAGAGCAATTCCCCCACATTGTCCGGATCGAACGCCTGCGAAATGTAATGCGCGGAGTATGCCACCTGATAGGTGAAGTCCGGCGAAAATGATCCGTTCAGCGCGAAAATTCCGAGATAGTCCCGGAAATTCAGGTAGGAATTGATGTCGGCCGAGGGGATGATCGGTGCGCCGTCGAGTTGGAACTGCGGCGCCAGATTCGGCCGATTCGGCAACTGATTATTGCTGGCCGCCACCGACGTGATGAGACTCAGCCGGTTGGTCGAGTTCAGATCATAGGTAAAGAATCCGAACCCCTGGCCCTGATTGGTATGGTCGTGAATCGCGTTGGGACCCGATGTCGCCGAGCTGAATGCGGTGTTGCTCTGGCTGAAAAGTCCGGTCACGTAGTAACTGAATTTGCCGGCGCATCCGCCGTACTGAAAGCTGGGCTGAAGCGTGTTGCGCTGCCCGGCGTACATCGAGAAGCTGCCGCCCGGCTGTTCGCATCCGTCTTTGGTCTCGATATTGACCACGCCTCCCGTCGCATAGCTGTAGCGCGAGGGCAGGATGCCATCGAGCAGGCTCAGCTGCTTGACGAACATCGGATTGATCATCGAGATGAACGGAGGGTTCGTGTTGATATCGAGCGGGACCATCACCCCGTTGATTTGATACTGGAACTGCGGACCTTCCGTGTTCCGGATGTGAATCTGCTGGTTCTGATCGAGCGCAACGCCCGGCATCTGGATAAGAACGTCGGTGATCGTGGCGTTCTCGCCCTTGGGCATGTTGGCGATGTCGCGGGACGTTACGGTGTACTCGTTGGCTCCCGTCGAGGAGACGGTGTTAGGCGCGTGAATGCGGGTCGCCTGCACCGGGACCGTCAGCGCCGTCTTCGAGGCAAGCGCCAGCGTGATTATCTGGCCGCGGTGCGTCGGCGAGGTGACAATCTTGGTCGAGGACTCAAAGCCCGGCTTGGTCGCAACCAGTGAATATACCCCCGGTTTGACCACATCGATTGCAAACCCACCGCCCTGGTCCGTGGTTGCCCGTGCGACTACCTCGCCGCTTCTGGACCGGAGCTGGAGTTTTGCTTCCGCCAACGGTCGCCCCAGCGAATCGGTGATCTTTCCAGCCAGTTGTTGCGCGCAAACCAGCGCAGGGAACGCGAAGACGAAAACGAGCGAAGCTATCAGCGCGATTGAGCGCCGTGCCGGCCACGTCGTTCGCAGGACTTCGGAAATGCGCACGAATGTCTGATATTGAAAATCATTCTCAAAGTCAACAATCGCTGGCGCCTCTCTCCTGGCGAATCGCGGAGCTCTTCGATTCCTGACCTGTGGTCATTAGACTACTGAACACTGGTCAGTAAACTCCGGGCCACCGCCCGGTTAAGGAGACACAGTCATGGTGACGTTTACAGGTATCGGTCATTTGCATCTCAAGGTCGCCGACGTCGAACGCTCCGCGCGCTTTTACGAACAGGGGCTCGGCATGCGCCGGATGAGCGTGAAGCATGACGGCAAGCTGATCGCGCTGTTCCTGCCCTCGTCAGTCGACGTGCTGACCCTCAGCGAGGGGGCTATCGGCGCGGAGGTCGACCACACGACGGCGGATATCGGGGCGCACGGCGGAATCGATCATTTCGGCTTCGCGGTCTCCGACGACAGCGATCTGGAGGAAGCTATCGCGCGGCTCGTCGCGGCGGGCGCGACCTACCTGCGCCATCATGACATCGCACCGGGCCTTCCGAGTGCGTTCCTGCGCGATCCCGATGGCTACGTATTTCAGGTTTGGCGAATGCCGGCCGGCGCCGCCGAGATGGCGGCCTACGCGAGCGCGCAAATGGGTAACCGATAGATGGTTGCGGCGGCAAGGCGGCGCGTGCGGCGGCGTTTGCATCCTGACGCGCGGCGGGCGGAGCTAATCGACGCGGCGCTGCGAATCCTTCGCCAGCGCGGTGACGCCGATTGCCGGGTGGAAGACATCACCGCGGCGGCGCGCGCCGCCAAAGGAACGCTCTATCTGTACTTCCCGTCGTGGGAAGAGCTGCTGGTCGCGGTGCGCAACCGGATTCTAGATGACTATGCGGCCGAGGTGCGTGGGCGCCTGGAGCGCCACACCGCCGGAGATTGGAAGGCGCTGCTCGACGACGAATGCGTCCGCTTCGTCGACTTCGTCGTCGATCTCGGCGGACTGCATCAGGCGATCTTTCACGGCCCTATCGCCGACCGCCCGATCGAGGGCGATCGGTCTGCCGTCCATCTGATAGCCGGGTTCCTGCGACTCGGAATCGAAGCTGGCGCGCTCCGCCCGGTGAACGAGGAGGCGGCTGCCAGGCTGCTTTTCTCGATGCTGCATTCGACCGCCGATGCGATCGCTCAGGGCGCAGATCGCGACACATTCCTGAACGGCACGCGCGATCTGGTGCATCACTGGCTATGGCCATGATTCCCGGCCTGCACCGGCGAAATAGCGCGGGATTGATCAAGAATCCCCTTCTCTAAAGAGAAGGCAGCGGAATCGTTAACCCATCATAGACAGTGATTCTCGGCCCGTAGGCCGCCTGGAACACACCGATTCCGTTCGCAGGCCGGATCAGGTTGGTCCGGTCAAATATGTTGAGCAGCGTAACGCGATCCGTGACTTTGCCAAGTCCCGGAATCACGAAGTCCCTGGCCCCGCTGAGGTCGAACTGCCACACCTTGGGAAGCTGCGTCTCGTTGGCGAAGCCTCCTCGCAGTCCGCTGCTGAAAAGGCCATCAACCGTAAACTGGTACTCTCGCCAGCGATAGGCTGCTCCCCCCGATGCGCCCACTAGCGGCGTGTGGTCGAGTACGAAGTAATGGCGGTCGATATACGAAACCTCGTCAGCCGGAAAATTGTACTGGCCCGATGCGATGCCGATATCCTCTTCTCTGGCCACGAACACGTTCGCGCGGGCGGCGAGATTTTTCACGTTATACGTGATCGAATTCTCGGTTCCGCCGCCGTAGCCGCGGACGTAGTTGAAGGGCGCCTCGATCGGAACGAAGCCGAATTGCCCCTCATCGAGGTAGTGGCGATCGATCCTGAAATAGTTGTCCTGCGCGAAAGCCAGATGGGGCGTGAACTGGTGCGTGAAACCGGCGTCCCAGGTGTAATCCGTTTCGGTAAACGGCGAAGTGTTACCCCCGGGGCTCGTGTTGATGGCGCCGGTGGTTCCGCCAAAGAGCTTGGTGATGCCCGGCGCGACGTTCTGGAAATTCGGCACCTGGAAGTTTCGCGCGAATCCGGCGTGCACAACGGTGTCTGACCGCAACTTGTAAACAAAATTGATAGTCGGGCTGAATTGGCTGTCGACGGTAAAGCCCGTCACCCGATCCCATCGCGAGCCAAAGTTGACACTGAGCTTCTCGGATAGCTGCCAGGTATCCTCCAGGTAGATGCCGTATACCATGTTGATCTTGCTCAGATTCGCCGTCAGCGAGATCGGAGATGTCGCCGGCTGACCCATTACGTTCGGAAACACCTGCGATGTCTGGTCCGATTCCACGCCGTACTCGCCAAGGTAGAACCCTCCGCGCAGCGTGTGTGCGGAGCCTAAGCGATACGTGAGATCGCCCTGCAGGGTGTTGGACAAATCGCTGGTGAAGACATTCGAGGAGACGCCCTCGTAGATGAGATCGCCGATCGGGTCCGGATAAAAGGTTTCGGTGTTGTAGTGCACGCTGTAGGCAAGTTGATACTCAGCCTTGGAACCCAATCCACCGTTGACAGCCAACACGCCGTAGTAGTCCTGCTGGTTCAGGCCGGAGTTAATCGCGCTGGAGGGGTACGATGCCGGGTTGATGTGGTCCAGTTGGTATTGTGGGGGCAAATTGGGCTGGTTCGGAAATTGATTGAACGCCAGCGTCATTCCTGAGATCAGGCTCAGCTTCGTGTCTGAGCTCAACGCGTAGGTCAGGTAGGCAAACCCCTGCCCCTGGGTCACAGCATCGTGAATGGGATCGGGCGCGGCGACGGCAGAACTGAGCCCCAGGTTCGATTGCAGGAACATCCCCGTCAGGTAGTAGCTGAATTTTCCGCTGCATCCGCCTAGTTGAAAGCTTGCCTGAGTCGTATCGCGCTGGCCGCCGGACACGGTGAAATCGTTGTGTGTGCTGTCGCATCCGTCCTTGGTGTGGATGTCGATAACGCCGGCGGTCCGATAGCCATACTCTGCGGGCAGTACGCCATCGATCACGCTGACGCTCTTCACGAAATATGCGTTCAGTAGTTGCGTGAAGGTCGGGTCTGAGTTCATGTCCAGCGGCAGCAGAATCCCGTTCATCTGGTACTGAATACCCATGTGCTCGCCGCGGATGTGAATTTCCTGGTTCTGATCCAACGCTACCCCCGGCATCTGAAGCATCACCTGGTTGAGGGGAGTCGCTTCGCCGAGCGGAAGATTGTTGATGTCCTTATCGGTCAGTGTGTACTTGTTCGTGCCGGTTCTGGATAAACCGTTCTGCGCATTAATCAGGCTGGCGGTCACCGGAAGGCTCACCGCCTGTTCGGATTCCAGCACAAGCTCCAACGGTCTGCCCGCCTTTTTCGGCAAGACTACTACCTTCGCGGCTGGCTTGAAGCCCTTCTTTCGAGCCTTCAGCGAATACGCACCCGCCTCGCCGGCATTCATCTGAAATGCACCCTGATCGTTGGAGGTCGACTTTGCTTCGGGTCTGCCATTCCGGGATTCGAGTGTGACGGATGCGCCCGCGATCGGGCGGCCAAGCACGTCCTTTATCGTGCCGGCGACAGACAGCGCCTGTTTCTGATCGGCCGCTACCACACCGAGCGGCAGCGTCAGTGCCGCCAACACAATCGAGGTCAGCAGTCTCCAAAAGCGGCGGCGAGCCTTTAGCCCGCCGTCCCGCGGCAAGGAGAACACATCTCGTCTTATGCGCCGGCGGGCGCGCGACACCGCTCCGGCAGCGGAGATCGCGGCTCGCCAAAATGCCTGCTGCAAGACCAACACCTGCCCCGGTCCACCACAGGGAGTTTCCGGGAGCGGACGAAAATACACGCCCTCCGGTGGAGACGGAGGCGATTCCGATCCCGGCACGATTCGAGAGTTGCTATACGGGCAGGATTTGAAAAGGCGGGCCGCGAGCGGAACTTACGGCTGGCCGTCTTGTGAATCTCGGCGGCAGATCGTTTACGGCGACCCACACCACGGATACCGCCCACACCAGCAACGCGTGCGATATCCGGACAAGCCCTGCGGGGACTACGAAGTGCCAGTGCCCTTCATCATTGGAGGGGTATGGACCATCGCGATGATGATGATCGGTTCCCTCATGATGATCTTCGTGACCTTGCGCGTCGTGATGCTGATGATGCTGACGCTCATCGGGTTCGGCCGGGCGAATGTGGACGTGAGGAACGTCATTTCCAGGATGACTGTGCCAGACCGCGGAACCTGCCTGAACTCCGGACTTCCCGTAGAGCAGCAATGCCTCCGTGGATCGGAGGGAACGAAATCTGCCCTCCCAACGCGAAGGCCTTTTGTCCGCTCTTCTCACCTTCGTGCCCGGAATTCACCGCCGCGGAAGTGCATCAGATGCAGTCCCATGTTGGCGCAGAAGCATCCGGATAGCCAGTTGAGCCATTACTCGCCGTCGATCGCGGCGAGATCCGCCCAGAGCCGATCCAGCGCGGCATCGAGCGGATGCGCCTTCAACGCGGCGAATCCTCCGTCGCCGCCGAGACTCCGCGCGAGCGCCAGAAGTTTCGGGTGGTGGCTTTCGTACTTCTGCACCACGGTTCCAGTCGGCTTGCGCTCGATGAACCAAAGCAACGGAAGCAATTCAGCGAATACGGCAATCGGCCCGCCGAGCGGGCCGCGCCGAACGGGCCAGCGGTTTGCGATAAATTCGTTGACTTCAGTGAGCCGGGAGATGTCGTCCCAGAGCCGATCCTGCGCCGCAAAGGCGACGCTCCCGATATTGCTCATCACGATCGCCATCGAACAGAGCGCGCACGGCTCAAGCGTCGTCCACAGCGTATGATGCTGATAATCGCCGGCGTCAATTTGCCCCAGCACGTCGATCTCGGCGTGCGCGATGGACGTCGAGCGAAGCCTTCCCGGCGGCGCTTCCGCGTCCGACTGGCGATTTCGTCCCACCGCGACGATGCGCCCCTGCGCATCAGTCAGAACCGCGCCAACTCCCACGTTGCCCCCGACGTACGCCTCCCAGGCCAGCGTCAGCGCCGTCCTCCACGGCTCTTCCAGCGCCGCCCAGTGACCGTCTTTCGTCACCATGGAAATTCCTCGCAACGATCGGCCCGGCTCATCACGAACGTGTCCTGTCCAATCGGCACTTTAGTCGCCGGCTGCGCCGCGCGGTAGCATGCCCCTTTAGCCCAAATGATAGCAGCCGCTTGGCGTGAGGGATTTTGGTTCTGGTCCCCCTTCCCGTGCGGGAAGGGGTTAGGTCGCTCCTTTTCTGTTGCGAACTTCCGACTCAGGACACTAGTGTTATGTCTCTGAAGTAAATGTAGCGTTTGTTCGTCTATTCAGCATGGGCGTAAAGAAATGCTGGGTGGAAATAAGCGGAGCAGATCGAGCCGAATTGGAGCACTGGTTGCGG